>NZ_CP109785.1:0-652537 GCF_025913575.1 Halocatena marina
TGACTCGATGTCTTTCTTGTTCTCGAAGCCAAGCCGTTCTTCCACTTTCGTTTCGATCGGCAACCCGTGCATGTCGTACCCGGGGCGGTCGGTCACGTCGTAGCCACACATCCGCAGATACCGGACGTACGCGTCTTTCAGCGACTTGTTCCACGTCGTCCCCATGTGCGCTGCGCCCGACGTGTACGGAGGCCCATCCACGAAGAAAAACGACTCTTCGCCCGCTCGATGCTGTTTCGTCTGATCGTAGGCATCGACTGCCTGCCAGTACTCGTGGACACGATCCTCAACTGCGTGAGGATCGTATTGGTCCGCCGTCTCGGCGAACAGCTCCGATGACAGATTCAACTGTGAATCTGGATCAGTGTCCAAATCGTCGTCGATATCGCTCATAGTCGCTCTACTGACCGCCGGGTGTAAAGGCGAATCGGTCAGGCAGTCGAAGCTGTCGGTAACACTGTCGGACGAATACACCGTACTGATCTTCACACCGCCTGAAAACCGGGAACAACAGCAGAACTTGGTAATCTCCCTTTTCAGCTTAATCGCAAGGCCGAGCCTCCTTCCTCAATGAGTGCCGAGTTAACCGATATCCGCGAGCGGCTTCCACAGGCGACGTGGCACCACGTGTGGGCGTTCCGGCGACTGTTCGAGTACGTCGAATACAAGGCTCTGGAATGCGGCGTCCAAGCGAAGCAGGTTGCACCGAATCACACGTCCCAACGCTGTTCGCGGCTGGACTGTGGATTCACCCACGAACGCAACCGCGACGGCGAACACTTCCACTGCCAGAAGTGCGGCTACGAGGTCAATGCAGACTACAACGCGGTCGCCAGATCACATCTGGCGGGCAGCCAGAACGCTCGCGTTCTGGCCACAGCGAAAAATATCGGGCTCCGGTACGCCCGGAAGCGGACACACAGACTCCGTTCCTCGCCCAAGCCGGGGAGCGGAGACGTGCTCACAAATCGAAGATTTGTGGCATGCTACTGAACTCGTTCAGTGAGCACACCAGTAGACGTGCGTGTGAATGGTGGGACGGTGAACGGCGAGAGTCACCGGCAGATTGCGGGGACTGATTGCCGGAAGTCCACATCAAAGCCCCACCCTCAGGGAGCGAGCGGGGGATCCCGCGAGCGAGCAGGGTGAGGTAGTTTACTCGCTTTGTTCTTCGAGCTGTCTCTCGATTCGATGGAGAGACGAAGCAATCTCCCGCAGCCTGTATCGTATTTTGTACAAGAGGTAGATGATTTGAAACACGAAGTACAAAGCGATGGCTGCCAAGCCAAGGGTTGCTTGTAACGGTACGAAATAACTCAAATGAATATTCGCCGTAATGGTGGGGCCAATCATACAACCCTAATTAACGCTATAAAATGTTATTCTTTCCATCTGAATTCATGTTCGAACTGGTGATTCAGCCTCATCGAAGTGCGGCCACGTCATGTGAGAGATCTGTCTCGTCGTAATTCGACAGTACGCCACGCTCGTTCGCCTCGTGCAGTATCTCGGAGAGGGTCACACCAGCGAGTTCGGCCGCTCCGCGCATTCCAATCTCGCCCTTCTGATAGCGCTGGAGGGCGATCCGAATGAGTTCTCCGCGGGCACCACGACGAATGGCTCGTCGAATGCTCTCACTTCGACTACCGTCTTGGACTGTCGTGAGCCGATCGATTAGATCGAGCTCGTCCTCTGTCATTCGGGTCGTAACGTTCTTCATAGCGAACACAATGTCTCATCATCGTATTTCAACACTCGCTCATCCAGTTACCCGAGACAGCACGCAGCCGACAAACTCACAGCACGGTGTCGAGTAGTCAGTTCATGGCCGAGTTCCCCAATCCCGATTCGAAAAACGCGATCGCAGAGTCGTGTACGCGCTGTTCGGCGCTCGTCGAATCGCGCGAGTGCATCTCGTGGGGTGTTGGACCGAACAATGCGGACCTCGTGGTGGTCGGGGAAGCTCCCGGTGCGGGAACCCCCGACGCCGAGCAGTGGCAGGGCGGTAACTGGACTGGGATGGCCTACACGACTCGCCATTCTGGACGGAAGATCCGGGATATGATGGCCGAAATCGGCTATTCTGGGGTGTATTACACGAACGCGGTCAAGTGTTTCCCGAGCGACGGCGCGGGATCGAACCGCGAGCCGACAAGCGAAGAGCGCACGAACTGCCGCTCTCATCTCGTTCGGGAGATCAAACAGATCCGTCCGCAGTGTGTCATTACGACCGGAAAGCACGCAACGCAGGCGTTGCTCGCCGTCGAGGAGAAAACGATCGACGGATTCCTCGACACGATCCTTGAACCGATTACGTGCCCAAAGCTCGCTGTTCCTGTCCTCCCGATTCTCCACCCATCGTACCAAGCGGTGTGGCTCTTCCGATTGGGATTCACTCGTGAATCGTATCTCGACGCGATACGGGATGCAATCGAAGCAGCCGAATCGTCGTGAAAAGCGTAAAAACCGAACGACCATCCAAGGTCACAGTTATACGAGGAGATCTCCGCCATCGACACGAATCACGGTTCCCGTCGTATGCGGATTCGTTATAGCAAATAGGATCGCATCGGCGATGTCATCTGGATTTCCAATCCGCTTTGCTGGCAGGGAATCGGCCAGTGACTGTTGTGTGTCTTCAGTCACTCCGAGCGCATCGATCCGACCGGGACTGACCGCGTTCACCCGGACCGGTCCGATCTCGACCGCGAGATATTTTGTCAGTGTTTCGATAGCCGCGTTCGCCATCCCTTTGGCGAAGAATTGGACCGAGGGTTTCGTCGCGGTGTTTCCCGAAACAAATGTGATCGAGCTCCCCTCACCGAGATGTTTTGCGCTGTACTTTGCGGCGTAGTACGACTCCCAGAACGCCACCGCAAACACGTCACGAAGTGCTTCGGTGTCGGTCTCCACCGGTCCACCTGTCGGGACGTGCTTTGTGGTACAAACCAGGTGATCGAACGCACCGATCTCGTCGAAGAACGCCTCAACCGCCGCCTCGTCCGTGCTGTCGAGGTCGTACGTCTCGATCTGCTCTCGATCGGTGGCAACTGATTCGGTCTCATCATCTGAAACACCCCAATTGGTGCTGGCAGTGTTGTCGGTGTCGCTGCTCTCTCTCTCGTCTCTGGTCGCGTGTTTTTCGTCCTCTGTTCGTTCGTCTCTCGGTTCGATCGACGGCTGTCTGCCCGGTCGTTTCGTGAGGACTGCCTGCCCTCCGTGATCGGCTACCGCCTGTGCAGTAGTAATACCGACCGCAGAATCGCCGATAACAATGATCCGCTCATCTGTCAGCGTGATCTCGGCTGCGGCGTCCATGTCGTCATCTATCGAGCGGGAGGCTACTGGGTATTCTGGTAGCTATCGGATACTAATTGTGTTTTAATTGAACAAATGTGTAATAAAAATTCGGATAAATAAATTATAATGGGTAATTCAGATAGTGTGTGATGGCTCGCTATTCACAGAGAGAAGGATCACTCTCCTTCGGACTGACCGAGAAACCGCGTTGCAGACCGCCAAAAGAGGTCTTCGTACACCTCGTTCGGGAGATCACGTTCGAGGAGGAGCTCTCTTTCTGCTCGGTAGCTGTGCGGAATGTTCGGATAATCAGAGCCGTACATGATCGACCCAGAGAGATCTTCGAACACGGCATTGGAGATCGTCGCCGGGTCGAAATCGATGTACTCACCGATGGCACTCGACATGACAAAACTGGTGTCGAGGAACGCGTTGTCGTGTTCGCGGACGAGATCGATGTACGCCTCGTGCTCGAACGTCCCCATGTGGGCACAGGAGGCACGAATCTCGGGGTATGACGCGAGGAACTGCGCGAACTGATCCACACCGACGTGTGGGTTACCTTCGTATATCGGGGCGGTTCCCGCGTGGAATACGATCGGGCGGTCGTACTCCGCAGCCAGTTCGAACGCGGGATCGAGCCGTGGATCGGTCGGTCCACATTTTTGTACAGGACACTGGAATTTCAGCCCCCGTGCACCAGCTTCGAAAGCGCGTTCGACGACGCTTGCCACGCTATCGTCAGCGTGGACTGTAGCGAACGGGACGGCCATCTCGGAGTTCGTGGATCGATCGAGGACCCACTCGTTGAGATCGTCTGCCATGCCGGGTTTGTGGGCGTATGGAAGCGCGAAGTAGCGCTCGATACCCGCCGTTTCGAGCGTCTCTTCGATCTCATCCTGTACAGTTGGATGCGGGAACCGCCAGCCTGCCTGTTCGGTGAGCGCGCGACGGATCGCCCGCAACAATCTTTCCGGAAGCAAATGGACGTGTGCGTCAGTTACTGAGACGAACGTCGTCATCGTCGATTAGTCGTCCGCGCTACAGACCAACACCGGCCGCTGCGTGCTGAGGATGATGCCCTGTGTGACGCTCCCGAAGATGACCTTTCCCGTTGGCGTACGCTTTTTCCCCGACACGCAGATCCGGTTCGCATCGACCTGCTCTGCTTTTTCGAGGATGGCTGTCGTCGGATCACCAACCGTTTCGTCGAGATCGACAGCGATCCCAGCGTCCGTGAGGATGTCACGCGCCAGCGTCGCAGCTGTGATCTCTTGGACGGACGTTTCGTCGTTTTCAGTGAACACGTGGAGGATCGTTGTGTGGATGTTCGCTGCGCTTTCGGGCTGGTCGGCGATAGTTTCGGCCTGTGCCCGCGCCCGCGCTTCATCTCCATCCACTGTCAGGAGGTACTCGTACATCGTCCGTATATGCGGTGGGCGTGCGGATAGTACTGCCGCCCAAATTGCACAGTTGTCTGTCACGGCAGCTGATCGGGAAAGCTTCTTGCAGTGGGCGGTAGATGAGCCGGTATGAGCGAGGACTGCATTTTCTGTCGTATCGTCGCCGGTGAGATCCCCAGTCGAACAGTTTACGAAGACGACACAGTGTTCGCGTTTCTCGATGCGAACCCACTCGCACCTGGACACACACTCGTCATCCCGAAGGCCCACCACGAACGGCTGAATGATCTTCCCGCAGATCTCGCACACGACGTTCTCGACCGACTCTACCAACTCGTCCCGCAGGTCGAACGCGCGGTCGATGCGGACGGGACGACCGTCGCGTTCAACAATGGTCCCGCCGCAGGGCAGGAAGTCCAACACGTTCACGGCCACATCGTTCCCCGATTCGAAAACGACGGCGGCGGACCGATCCACGCTATCGCTGGCCAACAACCCGATTTGGACGACAACGAACTCGACGAGATCGCAGAACGGATCGCCCAGTCGGAGTAACAGTTCGTCAGTCAGAGGCCAGAATGACGGATGATTCTGCAGACGAGTTTCTCGCCTTGCTCGACGAGCTTCGGATCATGGCAAAGGTCGGTCTCCGGTACGCGGATGATCCGTACGATACGGAGCGATACGAACGGATATTAGAACTAGTCAGTGAGTGGTACGGTCGATCGGTCGATATGCCCACTAGGGAGGTTCGGGATCGATTTGCCGATGAACTCGGATACGTCACGCCGAAAGTAAGCGGTGATGCCGCCATCTTTGACGACGATGGTCGAATTCTCTTGCAGTTGCGCGCGGACGATGAAACGTGGTGTCTTCCGGGTGGATACACCGAACCGAACGAATCGCCGCGCGAAACCGCAGTTCGAGAAACACGCGAAGAGACTGGACTCACTGTCGAGCCGGTCGATCTGATCGGAATTTACACGCGAGCCCCCGGCGAGTACGGCCCGCACGGGCTGGTGGTACACGTCTACCTGTGTGCTGTCAACGGTGGCGACCTCGAAGTGTCTCACGAGGGACGAGACGTTCGTTATTGGCCTATCGACGAGGTGCCCGTCTGGCACAACCACCATCACGCCCAATGCGCCGGGGATGCGCGAGAACTGTGGGACGAGATGGCGAACCGATGAACGTCGTCACAATCGTCGAACCGGTCGGATATACGTCTCCGGCCTCGTAGACAGCGACACGTGAACATGGTTGGGAAAGTTTCTGCAACAGATTTAGAACGGCTGGTCTTTACGAGACTCGGCAGCGCGGATCCGGCGGTGATTCAGGGCCCCGAATACGGTGAAGACACGGCGGCGATTCAGGTGGGCGAGGAGACGCTGGTCGTCAACTCCGACCCGATTTCGCTCGCGGTCGACCGCGTCGGCACGCTGGGTGTGATGGTCGCGTGCAACGACGTTGCGGCGTCTGGCGGCACCCCTCGCTGGCTGACGAACGTCTGCATTCTTCCGGAGGACGGCGAACGGACACTCGATCGGATCACACACCAGATCGACGAGGCCGCGACTGAACTGGGCGTGCAGGTCGTCGGTGGTCACGCAGAGTACTCTGCAGAGCTGTCCCGTCCGCTGCTGTCGATGACGTGTATTGGAACGACAGACCGGTACGTTCCCACCTCGGGAGCTGCTCCCGGTGATCTCATTCTCCTCACTGGTGAGGCCGGAATCGAGGGAACCGCTATTCTGGCCTCAGATTTCCACGAAGAACTCGACGGACAGGTCGAAGAACGCGTTCTCTCGAACGCGACGGACCTCTTCGAGAAAATAAGCATCCTCGATGCGGCGTCGGTTCTCACGTCACACGCGACAGCGATGCACGACCCGACCGAAGGCGGCGTCCTCGCTGGTCTCGTCGAGCTGGCCGTCTCATCGTCCGTCGAATTCGCCGTCGAACGGGGCGCTATTCCTGTTCGGCCAGAAACCAAAACGCTCTGTGCCGCCATGGAAGTCGATCCCCTCAGGATCTTTGGCTCGGGCGCACTCCTCGCTACGATCCCTGAAGCCGAGCGGGAGGCGGCGCTCGCGGCGCTCGCTGACAACGGAATTCCTGCGACCGTTATCGGCCGAGTGAACGCTGCTCCTGACGACGATGGACGCGTCCTTCTCGATGAGGAGACACTCGCTTCTCCCGTCGAAGACGACCTCTACGACCTCTGGGAGTGAGATTCGACGAGACGAGCGGCGCGACGCATATCCGCCGTCGAATTATATATGGTTCAGAAGAGAAATAAATAAATTCAGATATATTTTAGTATGTTGCGAATTGAGTGCGCGCATGCAGAAAAAAGGCGTCATTGTTGGTATTCTCATTGGGATCGTGATTGTGACCGGACCGATGGGAGCGCTGGCGACGATAGATAAACTGAACGGACCAGGGACTCCCGAGGTGACCGTAGAGCGCATCAACAGCACACACGCGGCCGTTTCGTGGACGACAAAGGAGCCGGCGCACGGACATCTGGATACGTATGTTCAGTTTCGGTGCAATGATTCGTGGTATGGAGTCGACCACATCAACGATTCGTCGTTATCGCGTACCCATCTCGTCGTCGCGCCAATTTACGAGCTGAATAGCTCGCAGGTGAACCAGACGATAGCGAATGCTTCCGAGAACGATTCGATCAAACAGTACGAGGGAGAATCGCCCAGCCGGTACGAAGTAGTCGCGTCTGCGTACTTAGATGGATCTGGGGCATACAAGACGATCGTCGAACGGAACCTCAGTCAGGCCTGCCAGTAGCACCTTTGAAAGGACGTTTTTCGTGGGATATTGTCTCGAACAGCTAAAATCGAACGACCCCGAACACGTGGAGAGTAAAATGGAGATAGTGTTTTCACCCCATCACACCTACGGCTGTGCATGACGGTCACTCACGATGACGTTACGTTTGATTGGTTAGGATACGCCACGCTCCGAATCGAGACACCTGATGGATTCGTTGCGTATCTCGACCCCGGACGGTACGGCGTTCTCACCGGGGAGTGGATACCCGACACTGACGATATCGCACATCCTCCCGGGACCGATTACGATCTCAAAGACGGCGACCTCGTCTGCGTGACGCACAACCACCACTACGACGCCGACGGAATCCAGCGTGTTGCACACGAAGACGCGACTGTCGTCATCTACGACGGAGTCGATGCGGGCAGTATCGACCGCGATGTGCTCGCAGTTGATGAACTCCCCCACGATGTGACCCGAATCGAAACCGACGAACAGCTGGATCTAGACAGTGGAAGCGTTCGGGCGGTTCCAGCCTACAACGACCCCGAGGGACCCCACACCAACGCTGATGGATCGCCGTTCCACCCCGAAGGGTTCGGGTGTGGCTATCTTCTCACACTCGACGGACGATCCATCTTCTGGCCGGGAGACAGCGATGTTCTTGATGAATACGAGAATCTTGGCGTTTCGACGTCCACATCCGAATCGACGTCGCTCTCTGTGTTTGTGCCACCGATCGGAGGGAGTTTCACGATGGACCGGCGCGAGGCTGCCGATCTCGCAGCTCGGTTCGACCCGGACCTCGTGCTCCCGATTCACTACAATACGTTCGATGCGCTCGAAACAGATTCGAGTGCGTTCGCCGCAGATGTTGCACGTCGGGGCATCCCCGTCGTGCTGGATGAAGCGTAGCGCTACAACACGCCCATATCAGACAGTCGTTCAGGTAGGTATGTGTCCGTGACGAAATCGAGACCGCGCGATGCGAGCGCCTGCTGCTCTGCCTTTTTCTCGATGTCGAGTTGGCGTTCGATCTGTTCGATCCAGTAATCCGACTGAAAACGTGGATCGTCGAGTTCGCTCTGGAGTGCGTTCACATCGGACTTCGAAAGCGGATCCGTCGGGAGATCGTACTCGACAATATCGGTCGGTTGGATACCGATGAACTGTGCCTGCGGTGTCGCCAGATACTCAGAGAGATGCGCACTCTTAATACTCCCGTAGGCGACCGAGGCGAAGATCCGGTACGACCACGGGTCGCCGTCAGTAAAGACCACTACGGGTAAATCGAGTTCGTCGCGGAGGCGGCGAGTGATTCGTCGCGTCGCACGAGCAGGCTGGCCCTTGAGATGGACGACGATGGTGTTGAACGCTTCGTCGAATCCATTCTCGACGAGCCGATCGCGCATTCCGCCGGTCTCGACACAAAGGACGAAATCGGCGCTGTGATCGAGGAATTCGATCGTATCTGGATTGTTCGGAATCTGATAGCCCCCTGCGCCAACGTCTTCCTGACAGTGAATATCGCGTTCGCCGCGGCGCGTCTGTTCTCGGAGGTGGAGTGGTCCCATCAGCGTCGCACCGGACTCTTCTGGCCGCATATGGAAGTCCTCACGCGTAACGTCCGAGACAATTTCGAGGTCCTCGATGAGCTGGTTCGACTCGTCTTGATCCGAGAATTGGGCCGCATCGAGATCCCACGACTCGCTCAAGTAGTACAACTCACGCAGGGTCGACGAACGATCCTGGTCCAGTTGCTGTGCGAGAAAGTCGATGACGTAGATTGCTTTGAGGAGCTTCTTCGCGCCGGAAACGTTGTTGGCAGAGCGCGTCGAGTGTCGATCACCGTAGACCCACACACCGTGCTCTTCGTCGTATTCGATGTTCGATTTCGTTCGAGTGGGAATCTGCATCGAAGGAACGTCCCCGGAAGCGAACTGGTCGTAGAACTCGGCCGCGAGATCGAGAAGTCGGTCGCGGGCATCAGCGTCGGAATCTGTATTCGTACTCATGATGATTAGGCGTTAAGCGAGAGTTTCTCGGCTTCGATTCCTTCGACAGAAATGTCGAATGAGGCGTCCCCGTTCACGTCGTACAGTAAGGCAGCTTCTTCGCCGCTTCCAACGCTTGGGGCCCACTTGACGAACCACTCTCCATCCATCTCGACGACGGTCGCACCTTCGACGTCACCGGGATCGACGCTCACGATATCGGTTAGGTTGAGGTCTGCAACACGATCACTGTGGTTCGTTACGGCGAGTCGAACACCTCCGTTCTCGACGGTTCGCTCGATGAGGACGTTGTTCATGATCCGTGCAAGTGAGTCTTCGACAGCGAGTGGATCACGGTCGGTCATCTCTGTGAGCTTATCGGCCATCGCCGGGAGGATGTCGGCGATAACGTTCCGTTTGCGCTGGCGTCGTTCGAGTGAGCGGCGCTTTTTGAGATAGCGCTTGAGATCGCGCGCTGCCTCTCGGAGCGCGAGTTCGATCTCGTTTTCGATGGCGGGGACGTTTGCGATGGCGTCTTTCGACTCACTCGTAAACGGAACGTTCGTCGAGGCGACGTGCATCATCACGACGGCAGGCCCGTTCGGCATCCCGGTTCCGCCGGGTTGATCGAGCCCGTAGTTCCGCCAGTTGATCTCTTGGATCACATCGGATGTGGCACAGGCTCCGCGCTGATAGACCAGTGGGACTCGATTAGCAAAGCGGAGCATATCAATTCGGCCGTCGGCGGACAGCTCGCCCCCGTAGGCGATACCTGCCTCGACAATGAATGGGTCACCACCATGGACCTCTGCATCCCGCGTCGCCGCAGCGTAGAAATCGGCGTCGAACTCCTTTCGCAGTCCTTCTTCAACCAGCTCGTTCGTGATCGGAGCGAGACAGTCTGTTGGTGGCGCGAGAATGTCTGTTTCACGCATTGCCTCCAGTAGTTCGCTTGCGATATCTCGATCCGTACTGACTTTGCGCACTGCCGGAGGGTCGTCCGGAACGGTCCGACAGGTCGACCAGATGGCCTCTGTTACGTTGTTCTGTGCCGTCTCTCCGAACGTTTCACCATCACGCTCTTTCGTCTGTTCGGCTGCACGGTTGACGTACTCCGACAGCATCTCTCGCGTGATTCGGTGCCGTTCTACAGTGTCGAGCTTTGTAGTGATACGGCGAGCCATTCCCTCGATCGCCGCCATTCCTTTGCGGCTCGTCGTGGCGTCGTCAATGAGCTGAGCGAGATCAGCCGCACAGTTTTCTGTAATCGTATCCCATACAGCTACGACAGTGTTTTTCTGAACCGTCTTGCCGAACGTCACCCCCGAGTCGGCTTTCATCTGTTCTCCAGTCTCTGCTACGATCTCGATGAGTTCGTGATGGGCGATACGATCACGCTCTGTGACGGCCTCAGCAACCCGTGTTGCAAATGTGGCGGTCGCATCTGCGCTCTTGTTCGCCACCGCATCTGTGACGACTGTCTCGATATCCAGCTCCTCGACGACGAGTGCGCCGTTTGTCTTTTCGGATACACCTTCGCGTCCAGTTTCTTGTTCGCCTTCACGAGCGTGGCGCTGTGCGTGTAGCGGTTGCCACGATAGCTCTCTCCCGAAGTGACGATCTCGGAAGGCATCGGTGACGGAGGCTGCTGTCTTCTGGCCGACCCGCGTGAACTCGGCTTGTAGAAATCCTGAAATTGAGTATGAATCCGTCTCTCCGAGCATTTTGATGAGGGATCCAAGCTCAACGCCGTGTGGGTGGGGCCGGATCTCTTCCGTTTCAGCCGGAAGCTGATCGGTCACTCGCTCGAACTTCAGCTGTTCTCGTGGCTCCTTGAACTCGATGCGAGCGTGGGGGTTGACAACCGCCGTGTGCTTGATGTAATCGTGTAGCTGCTGGCGGGCGCGCATATTCGCTTCCATCTCCAGTTCGATCCGCGTCCCGTGCGGACGCTCCCACGTGGTCGTCGTCTCGACCGAAATCTCCGGTTCGTTCGTGTCTGTATCGATAATGAGTTCGAAGTACTCAGCCGCAGCATCTCGTTCGGTCCGAGACGTGATCATCGCGGGCTTTCCGCTCGTGAGTTGTGAGTAGAGAACAGCAGCCGAAATCCCAATACCCTGCTGTCCGCGCTTCTGTTCACGAACGTGAAACCGAGAGCCGTACAGCAATTTACCGAACACCTTTGGAATTTGCTCTTTCGTGATGCCCGGGCCATTGTCTTCAACGACGAGGCGGTAGTAATCGCCCTCTTCTGTGATTTCGATATAAAGATCTGGAAGAATACCCGCCTCCTCGGTCGCATCGAGCGCGTTGTCTACTGCTTCTTTGACAGCTGTGACCAGTCCCCTGGCACCGCTGTCAAAGCCAAGCATATGCTTGTTTTTCTCGAAAAATTCGGCAATGGAGATAGATCGTTGGCTCTCTGCCAACTCCTCGGCGACGCTCTCACGCCCGCCGAGCTCCGATTGGTACGATGTCATGGTATTCGGCCGTACTGCACCCTCGGTTAAAACTGCCGCGGCACCAGAGTGAAAGTGAAGGTGTGTCACAGTTGTATATCGCAACCGTCCGGTTATGGTCTGCATACAATCATATACTCAAACACATTTTCTCGCGCGCGTGCGAGGGTTTTATGCGTGAAACGCTGTTAGCAGTGGTAAGCAGTTTATGTCGCAGAATTCAGAATACGGGGCAGCCAATATTCAGGTTCTCGAAGGGCTCGAGGCCGTCAGGAAACGCCCCGCGATGTATATCGGGTCGACCGATTCTCGTGGACTCCATCATCTTGTCTACGAAGTCGTCGACAACGCGATCGACGAAGCGCTCGCTGGGTACTGTGACACGATCGAAGTCACAATACACGACGATGGCTCTGTCACCGTTACAGACGACGGTCGGGGCATCCCAGTCGACGAACATCCGGAGTACGAACGTCCGGCACTCGAAGTGATCATGACCGTCCTGCACGCTGGCGGTAAATTCGATAATAAATCCTATCAGGTGTCGGGTGGGCTTCACGGCGTCGGCGTGAGCGTTGTCAATGCACTCTCGAAATGGCTCGAAGTCGAGGTCAAATACGACGGCGGTGTCTGGGAGCATCGCTTCGA
This sequence comes from Halocatena marina, assembly GCF_025913575.1. Classification (NCBI taxonomy): domain Archaea; kingdom Methanobacteriati; phylum Methanobacteriota; class Halobacteria; order Halobacteriales; family Natronomonadaceae; genus Halocatena; species Halocatena marina. The sequence continues at coordinate 12,601 of NZ_CP109785.1, forward strand.
CCACGGCGAACCCGAGGTAGAGTCCTTTGAGCGGATCCGTGATCTCGAACCGGGCGAAGAAACCGGCTCGGAGATTAGGTTTTGGCCCGATGACGAAATTTTCGAGACCGTTGAGTTCGTCTATTCGACGCTCGAAAACCGACTTCGTGAACTCGCATTTCTCAACCCCGGCGTCGAAATCACCATCCATAGCGAACCGGATGACCGAGAAGAGACGTTCACCTACGAAGGGGGCATTCGTGAGTTCGTCACATACCTCAACGAGACACGAACAGTGCTCCACGAGGATATCATCTACTTTGAAACCGAAGAACAAGATATCCAAGTCGAGGTTGCGATACAGGCGACCGACGGCGTCCAAGGGTCGATCCACGCGTTCGCGAACAACATCAACACCCGAGAGGGAGGTACCCATCTCACTGGCTTCAAAACGGCGCTTACGCGCGTCGTCAACGACTACGCCAATTCGAATGGGCACGTGGACAGCATCGACGGCAACCTCAAAGGTGAAGATATCCGCGAAGGGTTGACTGCGGTCATCTCGGTCAAACACCCCGATCCACAGTTCGAAGGACAGACGAAGACGAAACTCGGCAACAGCGAGGTCAGAGGAATCGTCGAAAGTGCCGTCCACGAGGAGTTCGGGACGTATCTCGAAGAACACCCGAAAACGGCGTCGTCGATCGTCTCCAAAGCGCTTGAAGCGGCAAAGGCGCGCCTCGCCGCGAAAAAGGCAGAGGAGCTCACACGACGGAAAAGCGCGCTCGAAACGACATCTCTCCCGGGCAAACTAGCGGATTGCCAGACGCGTGACCCATCGAAGGCAGAGCTGTTCGTCGTCGAGGGTGATTCCGCAGGTGGAAGCGCAAAACAGGCCCGCAATCCGGAGTTTCAGGCTATCCTCCCCCTGTTCGGGAAGATCCTCAATGCTGAGAAACACCGACTCGATCGTGTTCTCGAAAACGAGAAGATCCGTAGCCTCATTACCGCCATCGGTACCGGGATCGGAGAAGAGTTCGATATTGATGAAGCGCGGTATCAGAAAATCATCATCATGAGTGACGCTGATGTCGATGGAGCGCACATCCGTACGCTCTATCTCACGTTCCTCTATCGTCACATGACGCCGTTGCTCGAAGCAGGATACGTGTACGCTGCCCAACCGCCACTGTACCGAATCCGGTATAACGGTGAGACACACGATGCGATGACTGAGAAAGAGCGCGAGCGGATCATCGAAGACGTTTGTGGTGGTAATCCGGATCAGGTTCAGCGTTTCAAGGGACTCGGCGAGATGAATCCCAAGCAGCTGTGGAAAACGACGATGAATCCCGAGAATCGAATTCTCAAACAGATCACTATCGAGGACGCTGCCGCAGCAGACCGGATGTTCTCCGTGTTGATGGGTGATTCAGTCGGACCGAGAAAGCAGTTCATCAAGGAACATTCGAACGACGCCGAATGGGTCGACATCTGATTCGGTACCGTTCGATCGAGTACACTATACTAACTACATGACGACATTATTCAATCCACATCGATGCGTTTCGACGCCGGACTGGCAGACGACTAGCGGTGATTCTCTCGGTATGGGGGGCCGTGATCGATGAGTTCTGACCTTCCTGACAATCCACCGGTTGCCGATGCAGACCGCGTCAAATCGGTTCGCGTCGAGGAGGAGATGGAACAGAGCTACATCGACTACGCGATGAGCGTCATCGTCGGTCGCGCGCTCCCCGACGTCCGCGACGGTCTCAAACCCGTTCAAAAGCGGATTCTGTACGCAATGCACGAGGCGGGCGTGAGTTCGAACGCGGCCCACCGAAAGTCATCGAACATCGTCGGTGACACGATGGGGAAATATCACCCCCACGGCGATGATTCGATCTATGATGCGCTCGCCCGGATGGCACAGGAGTTCTCGCTGCGGTACCCGCTCGTCGATGGGCAGGGTAACTTCGGCTCGGTCGATGGTGATCCACCGGCAGCAATGCGGTATACAGAAGCCCGGATGAGTTCGCTTGCTGAGGAGTTGCTGACGGACATCGAGCAAGACACCGTCGACTTCGGGTCGAACTACGACGACCGACTCACGGAGCCGGCGGTGCTCCCCGCTGCACTCCCGAATCTTCTGTTAAACGGCTCCTCAGGGATCGCCGTCGGGATGAGCACGAACATCCCGCCCCACAATCTCGGAGAAGTCGTCGACAGCGTCATCCATCTCATCGACAACCCGGACTGTGCGATCGCCGATCTCATGGACTACGTGAAGGGTCCCGACTTCCCGACGGGTGCGAACATCGTCGGTCGAGCCGGGATCTACGACGCGTACACGACAGGTCGCGGGAAGCTCCGGGTCCGCGCCGAAATGGAAATCGAAGAAGACGAAGAACGGATCATCGTCACAGAACTCCCTTATCACGAGAACAAGGCGCGACGCATCGAGCGCATCGCAGACGACGTGAACGAGGGAACCATACAAGGTATCAGAGATCTTCGGGACGAATCCGACCGCGAGGGGATCCGCATCGTCATCGAACTCAAACGTGGTGCGAATCCCGATCTCGTTAAGAATCAGTTGCTGAAACACCATCTCGAACGAACCTTCAGCATCATCACCCTCGCACTCGTGGACGGCCAACCACGAATCCTGAACCTGAAGGAACTGCTTGAGGAGTTCCTCGATCACCGCTGTGAGGTCGTCCGTCGCCGGACCCAACACGAGTTGGACAACGCTCAGGAACGGGCGCACGTTCTCGAAGGGCGACTGTTGGCCCTCGATAACGTCGACAACGTGGTCGAACTGATCCGCGATGCCGATGATCGCTCGGCGGCAAAAGAAGATCTTCAGGACGAGTTCGGTTTCACCGAGCGCCAAGCGAATCACATCGTTCGAATGCAACTCGGGAGCCTCACATCGCTGGAAACGGTGGAGATTGAGGACGAGTACGAGACACTCACCGAAGAGATCGAGCGTCTCCAAACGATTCTCGGTGATCGAAGCGAGCTGCTTGGTGTCATCAAATCAGAGCTACACGAGCTCAAAACACGCTACAACGACGACCGCCGGACGAGTATTATCGAAGACGTCGGAACGGTCACTCACGAGGATCTGATTCCCGAAGAAGAGTCTGTCGTCGTGTTGACCGAATCGAACTACGTGAAACGAATGCCACTGTCAACGTTCGATGCTCAACACCGGGGCGGAAAAGGAATCATCGGAACAGGACTGAAAGACGGCGACCGAGTGAGTGCCGTTTTCCAAGCCAACTCTCACGATTACCTCCTCTGCTTTTCCAACAAGGGGCAGGTCTACCAACTGAAGACCTACAACCTCCCGGAAATGAGTCGGACGGCGCGTGGCAAGTCGGCGGTAAACGTCCTCGAACTCGACGCTGATGAGGACGTTACGGCTATCGTCAATACCGACGAGTTCAACGGCGATGAATCTCTGACGATGGTTACCCGAGGTGGGTACGTCAAACGTACCCCATCGGATGCGTTCAACAACATCCTTTCAACGGGAATCCGAGCAGTCAAACTCGAAGAGGGAGACGAACTCGTCGACGTGACCGTCACTAACGGCACGAAAGACGTGATCATCGGTACCGAATACGGTCGGGCAATTCGGTTCGACGAGAAAGAAGCTCGATCGATGGGTCGGAGCGCACGGGGCGTCAACGGTATCAAACTCTGCGAGGGCGACCGAGTTGCGGGTCTGGTCGCCGTCAGCGATGATGATGAAAGCGCGCTATTGACCGTCACGAGAAATGGCTACGGAAAGCGCACGCCAATCGAAGAGTACCGTTCGCAGTCTCGGTACGGCAAGGGACTCGTCGACATCAAGACGACTGAGCGAAATGGGCCTGTGGTCGCGCTTGAAGCCGTCCGAGAACACGATGATCTCATCTTGATGAGCGAAAATGGACAGATCATGCGAACTCACGCGAGTGAAATATCGTCGCAAGGACGAAACACGATGGGTGTTCGCGTGATGTGCCCGGACGATGACGACTGTGTTGCGAGCGTTGACGTTATTCCTCTTGATTGACGCCAGGGACTGACCTCACGACGTGTCACGGTGTGATATCATACAGTTTGGGTTAGTGTCATAACATAGTCTATTTCAGTGTGCCACTGATCTTAATTTCAGTAGTCGACTCAACGTCTCTCAGTATACGATTACTGTTTATTGACTAAGACTCGACTTCCGCTTGAGCGTTCTTCTTCCCACTCGACGTACTCATGATCTCTCATCATTTCATATGACTGTATCTATATAATTGTAGATGATATATTATGATTAAATTATACATAACTGAATTGTCTTGTGGAATCTCGATTCACGCCTCTGCAAATATTTTTAGAATCAATATAGATAGGAAATATTGAGGGGTGTGAAATAAATTAGTATTGGGTGTATCAATGAAACAGAACCGGCGTTACGTTCATTGCATCTGATCACATAGCTTGATACGGATGAGGCGAGATTATTTCACGCTCGATGTCACCACGGGAGACGAAACGAAGCCCCAAATCACCGTTAGCTTTGACGGGCCAGCGAAGTCGTTTGAGGATCGACTGACTGACGAGGCTGGTATGACGCTCGACACCGAACAATTGGATGTCACGTACCGACTTCACGATGATGCACTGACTGTAGGGGGATCAGGAGTTCTCGCTGTTACAAATCGCATCACCGGAGATTTCGTCCTCGAATGTAACGCTGATGCTGGTATGATTGATCAGCTCGTCAGCGCTGCTCGGGAGAACGATGACAACAATGCCGATGGCCGCTATCAGTTCAGCGTCACGGTCAACGATCACGAGATGCTTTCGTGCGATCGGGACATTTTCCTCGTCTACAACACCGAGGGTGACCTTCTCCGCCAACACAGTCTCATCCCCAGTGGCGTCGAACTATGACGTCCATCTTTTAAGTACGCACAGTACATTCCGTGTGACCGTCCCACTCCCACCAAGTTCCGACTATACTCGAACATACTCATCTGAAGCTTGCAAATACGGCAGTGAACGGTGGTAAGAGGGGCGCTCAGCCACAATTTCGTCGTCAGCGACGATAGTGTGCAGTGATAACTCTCTACTGTGATGGTGGGGTGATCTCTTGCAATGAACGTAAGTATCGGCCATTCTGATAGCCCGTATGGGCCTGTTCGGAACCGCGGGAATCCGGGGCGACGCCCGTAGGAGCGTCACACCAGCATTGGCGCTTGCCGTCGGTCGTGCCATCGGATTGGACGCGGAGGAGGTTGTCGTCGGTCGGGATGGACGTGAAACAGGGACGGCGCTCGCTGGTGCTATCGAGGCAGGGGTAACGAGTGGCGGTGCACGGGTGTTGCGCGCCGAACAACTCCCCACGCCAGCACTCGCGTATGCCTCCCGCGACCGCCACGGCGTGATGCTCACCGCGAGCCACAATCCACCGCAGGACAATGGAATCAAACTGTTTGCCAACGGTGAGGAGTTCGACGCCGAGACCGAAGCGCGGATCGAAGGACGAGTCGAGCGCGGTACGGAACCAGCGCCGTGGGATGATTGGGGGACGACCGAACGCGTCGAGCTGCTCTCTGTCTACCGATCAGCGGTCGTCGAGTACGCCCGTGCATTCGCAGCTGGTGCTGATTCTGCGTCCGATCTCGATGGACTCTCCGTCGTTGTCGACTGTGCCAACGGAATGGCATCGCTTGCAACGCCCCAAGTACTGCGCGAACTCGGCGCACACGTCGTCGCGTTGAATGCGAACGTCGATGGCCACTTCCCCGGTCGGCCAAGCAAACCCACCCCATCGACGCTGTCTGACCTCCGCGCATTCGTCGACGACCACGACGACCCTGTCGTGGGAATCGGACACGACGGCGACGCAGATAGAATCGTTATCGTCGACGGCGATGGGGAGGTCGTCCACGAAGACACCGTGCTTGCTATTCTTGCAGAACACTACGTGCGTGCGAGCGATGAGGACGATCCAGTGGTCGTGACAACGCCGAACGCCTCCGGACGCATCGACGAGCGCGTCAAAGAGGCTGGTGGTCGTGTCGAACGAACTCGTCTTGGCTACCTCCACGACGGTATCAAAACAGTACAGAGTGAGGGCGGGACGGTTGTCTTTGCTGGCGAACCGTGGAAGCATATTCACCCTGCGTTTGGCCCATGGATCGATGGGGTCGCAAGCGCTGCGGTCCTCTCTGTGCTCGTTGCCAATGCCGAAGAGGAACCAGTCGATCCACAGGCCGAAAGCGAACGCGATGGACTCGCTGCTCTTCGCCATCCTGTCACCGAACGACCGTACCGAAAAGAGAGCATCGAATGTCCTGACGAATGCAAGCCGATGGTGCTAAAGCGGGTCCAGGAAGTACTCCCACGACGATTCCCCAACGCAGTGGTCGATACCGAGTACGGCGTCCGTCTCGACTTCGATGACGGATCATGGACACTCATCCGTCCGAGTGGAACGGAGCCATACGTCCGCGTGTACGCAGAAAGTGCGACTGTCGATGAACTAGTTTCAGCAGTCACTGATACCGTAGAACAGGCTGTGACTGATGCTGACGGATGTCTGCGGACGGATGGCCAAGGACCGTCAAAGCGATGATTTTATCATTATAAAGTTGCGAAGGGAACATAGTGTTCCATAGTCATGAACAGACGTACCTTTCTGAAGGCAGTCGGGGTCACGGGAATCGCAGGACTCGCGGGGTGTACTGGTGGTCCGACAGAGGACGGTAACGGTGGTGGAACCAACGGCACCACCGAGGGGACCAGCGGTGAGAATGGGTCGACGAACGTCGCAATGGTGTATGCAACCGGTGGCCTCGGTGACGGGTCGTTCAACGATCAGGCACGTGAGGGTCTGGAGAAGGCAAAGCAGGAACTGAACGTTACATCCGAACATTCGCAACCGGAGGAAGTGTCTGACTTCGGACAGATACAGCGACAGTACGCACAATCGACATCTCCAAACTACGATTTGGTCTCCTGTATCGGTGCTCTTCAACAGGACGCGTTATCGGATAACGCATCGCAGTTCCCAGAACAGAAGTTCTTAATCGTCGATCAGATGGTCGATGCAAAGAATGTCGAAAGCTATCAGTTCCGAGAGGAGGAAGGGTCGTTTCAGGTCGGTCATCTTGCGGGGCTACTCACGACAACGAAGCTCTCGGCAGGGAAGGCTTCGACCAACGACGCAACGACGGTCGGATTCATCGGCGGCGAAAAAATTCCTCTCATCAAGAAGTTCGAAGCTGGCTACAAGGCTGGTGTCAAGCACGCGGGCAAGGATATCAACGTCATCACTAACTACGTGGGGTCGTTCAACGACGTCGCGCGCGGAAAGGAGACAGCATTGAGCCAGTACAACGGGGGTGCAGACATCATATACCACGCGTCGGGGAATACCGGAACCGGCGTCTTCAAAGCTGCAAAGGAGGTCAACCGATACGCCATCGGTGTTGACAGCGACCAATCGAAAACGAAGTCGAGCTACGCTGATTACATCCTCGCAAGTATGGTCAAACACGTCGACATCGCTGTCCACGATTCCATCAAACACGTTGTCGACGGGTCGTTCGAGGGAGGCTCGACGACGACACTCGGTCTGAAACAAGGTGGCGTCGAAACAGTGTACGGTAAGACGCTCGGTTCGGAGATTCCGGACGATGTCAAATCGAAGCTCGATGCATCGAAAAAGAAAATCACTTCAGGATCGATTACCGTCCCGACGAAACCGTCGGACGTATAATTTGGTCAATATTTAATAGCTCGATTATTATGAATCTTCGTCAACGGCCGATCGACAGATGACAACAGCCGTTCATCTCGACAGGATCACGAAACGCTTTCCAGGAGTTATCGCGAACGACGACGTTACCCTGAACGTCGAACGGGGGACCGTCCATGCGCTTCTCGGGGAGAATGGTGCAGGGAAGACGACTCTCATGAACGTTCTCTACGGATTGTACGAACCCTCAGCGGGTCGTATTGTCATTGATGAAACAGAGCGTTCATTCGGCTCTCCACGAGACGCCATCGATGCCGGGATCGGGATGATCCACCAGCATTTCATGCTCGTCGATCCCATGACTATCACGGAAAACGTGACTCTTGGTGCCGAACCACGAAAGTGGGGCGGGCTGGCGATCGATCGTGAGCAGGCACGCCAAGATGTTCTCGATCTCTGTGACCGATTCGGTCTCACGGTCGATCCGGACGACCGGATTGAGGAGGTGAGCGTCGGTGTCCAACAACGCGCAGAAATTCTGAAAGCGCTCTATCGTGGTACCGAGATACTCATCCTCGATGAACCGACGGCGGTGTTGACACCGCAGGAGGTCGATGAACTATTCTCTGTGTTTGATGAACTGACAGAACAGGGAAAGACGATCATTTTTATCACACACAAACTCGGCGAAGCGATGCACGCAGCCGATGAGATCACCGTTCTTCGAGACGGGCAGAACGTCGGTACCGTCGGGGCCGATGAGACCAGCCGCGAGGACCTCGCCGAAATGATGGTCGGTCGGGAGGTGTTGCTGGAGGTCACAGCGCCATCGAACGACCCCGGTGATGTCGTTCTTGCCGTTGATGATCTTACGGTTGACGACGAACGCGGCGTCGAAGCCGTCTCTGACGTTTCATTTTCAGTCCGTGGCGGTGAGGTGTTCGGGATCGCGGGCGTCGATGGGAACGGTCAGGCGGAGTTAATCGAAGCAATTACCGGACTTCGTCATCCCCAGTCCGGAACCGTCGCGTTCGACGGCCAAGAGATCACGCACGAATCACGCCGCGACCGGATTGAACGCGGGATGGCCTATATTCCCGAGGACAGACATGAACGAGGGTTGGTCATGGACTTTGATCTCGTTGCTAACGGACTGCTCGGGAGTCAACACAGCGAACCGTTCGCCAGCGGTGGTCGGATCGACTGGGCACAGACCCGTGAGCACGCGGAGACGATAATCGATGCATACGATGTGCGGCCGCCTGTTCCGGAGGCGGGGGCGACGTCGCTCTCTGGTGGCAACCAGCAGAAGTTTATCGTTGGCCGCGAGTTCGCTCGTGATCCATCGCTCGTCGTTGCGACACATCCAACTCGGGGTGTCGATATCGGCTCGACCGAATTCATCCACGATCAACTGCTTGAACTCCGTTCACAAGGCGTCGCGGTGCTTCTCGTCTCCTCGAAATTGGAGGAGGTACAGGGCCTGTCCGATCGACTGGCGGTGATGTACGGGGGCGAGATCATGGATACTGTCGATCCAGCGACTGTCACCGAAGAGGAGATCGGACTGCTGATGGCGGGCGAACAGCCCGATTCGACCCAGAGTTCTACTGCGGTCACTGCGGATGGTGATGGGAAATGAGCGAACGTGACGGTCAAAACGGTGATGGAAACGAGAACGAGAACGAGAACGAGAGTGAGAGTGAGAGCGAACAAAGTAATCTGGACGAAAATACGAACACGAACGGAGTGAGTGACGAAACGGGATCTGGAGAACGAGGACGGATCCAGAGCGTCCTTGAGCGTCTTGCCCGATCCTCTGCTGTAGAGCGGTTGTCGATTAGTCTCGCTGCGCTCGTTCTCTCGATGCTCGTCGGGACGGTTCTCATTCTCGCTTCGGGACGGATGACAACGTGTACAACAGCAGCCGCGACGTACTTTGGCGTCGGTTTCTGTTACGATCCGGTTATGGTGTACGATCGGCTGTTCTTCGGTGCACTCGGCGATCCGATGAACCCGCTCTTTCGTCCGTTTCAGGGAGAGTTCGCCGCTCCCTTCCGTCGTGGCTGGAGTCCGTTCAACCCGGCGATGGCAATCACGCTCCGTGAGACGACGGTTCTCGTGTTCACCGGATTGTCGGTTGCGCTTGCGTTCCGTGCTGGAGTGTTCAACATCGGAACACAAGGGCAGCTCATTGCCGGTGCACTCGCAAGCGCACTTGGTGTGCTTGCTGTCGTTCCGTTTGTCCCGTCGGGGATCGTCGGAACGTTTGTCCTCGTCCCCATCGGGCTGTTCATCGGCGCGTTGTTCGGTGGATTATACGGTGCAATTCCCGGAATTCTCAAAGCCTACGCCGACGCGAACGAGGTGATTACGACGATTATGCTCAATTTCGTTGCAGCACAGATTGCGTTTTATCTCGTTTCTGTTCATTTCAACAAACCGAATAGCTCGGTCATCGAGACGGCGGATCTCCCCGCGTTTGCACTCATCCCGTCGGTGGTGTTCGATCCGCGAACGAGCTTCTCGCTGATTGCATTCGCTATTGCACTCGTGTTCGCGGTTGGGATCTATTATCTACTGGAACAGACTTCGTTCGGATACGATCTCCGAACGAGCGGTCTGCAACCCGATGCCGCTGAGTACGCTGGTGTCGATACCCGGCGCACGATCGTTAGGAGTCTGACGCTCTCAGGGGCGCTCGGTGGCCTCGGCGGCGCGATGTACGTTCTAATGATTCTCGGGAACTTCCAAGACGGGATTCCAGCGTACGGATTCGATGGTATTACGGTGGCCATTCTCGCTGGTAACAACCCAATTGGGGTGTTGTTTGCCGCGCCGCTGTTCGGCATCATCAAGAGCGGTTCGATCGTTATCGATACCTCGACATCGGTGCCACCGCAGCTCATCGGCGTCCTCCGTGGACTGATCATTCTCTTCGTCGCTATGCCAGAGTTCTTCCGACTGTTCGGCAGGCGGATCTTTTCGATCGATGAACCACGTCCCGCCGCAACCGATGGAGGGCAGATCGATGAGTGATCTGTTGTCGTCGCTTCAAATCGGTTCGGGACGACGACGCATCGCTGGCCTCATCGCTGTCGGAGTAGCTGTTATCGTCGTCGCCGGAATCGTCTTTCCCGATTCCATCGCTGGTATTCTCCTCTCGATCGTCACGAGTAAGAGCGCGCTGAGTTCGACATTACGATTGTCAGTACCGATCGCATTCGCCGCGCTCGGTGGTATCTTCGCCGAAAAGAGCGGTATCATCAATATCGGGATCGAAGGGCACCTGATCATTGCTGCGTTCGTGGCGATCTATGGGACGAACCTCACCGGGAGTATCTGGCTTGGTTTTGTTGCTGGCGTTCTTGCGAGTACACTCCTCGCAGGACTGTTTGCAGTCATCTGTATCGAATTTCGCGCCGATCAGATCATCGCTGGACTCGCCGTCTGGCTCGTCGCACTCGGTCTCGCGCCGTTTCTCTCGACGGTCATCTACGGGAGCGTTAACGTCGATGGTTCGGGGAGTTTTGGGCGGTTCACGATTCCAGTACTGTCCGAAATCCCGTTCTTCGGTGCGCTATTCAGCGCTACGTTCCCGGTGTATCTGTTGTTCATCGCGGTTGCGCTCTCGTGGTACGTCCTCAATCGGACGTCGTTCGGTCGGTGGGTGAACGCGAGCGGTGAGAACCCCGAGGCGCTCGCCACCGTTGGCGTGAGCGTCAGACGGGTTCGCTATGTGAGTGTTCTCCTCTCTGGCGTGCTCGCTGGAATGGGGGGTGCGAGTTTCTCTATCGGTCTCTCTCAGTTCGTCGGCAACGGCCAGACGATGATCGGTGGCCGAGGATTCATCGCTATCGTCGCGTATCTGTTCGGCAACTATAATCCGGTCGGTGCGTTCTTCTCGACGACGCTGTTCGCCGGTCTCCAAGCACTCCAAATCCGACTCCAATCCGTCCCGGGCTATGCTGTTCCCGACTCGCTCATCCAGACGATCCCCTATATTACCGTCATCGTTGTGCTCGCGTTCGTCGGCCGAACCCGAATCCCCAGCGCAGCAGGCGAACATTACGACTCTGGAGAGGACTGATTTGGTGTCTCTATGATTCGGTCATCCACGCGGGGGACACAGACAGGGTATTGTTGAATTGCCAACCACACATCCGACGGCTACTTTACTCAATCGGCCATTTCACAGCAGTATGGACGATTCCCATTCTGATCCCGACTCTGACGATGATGGAGACGAGCACGATCTCATCGAGCAGGCCCGTTCTGCGCTTGCGGCAGCGTACGTTCCGTACTCCGAGTATCGGGTCGGTGCAGCACTCGAAACCACTGATGGGACCGTTTTCACGGGTTGTAACATTGAGGTTGCTAACTACTCGAACTCGTTGCACGCCGAAGAGGTGGCCATCTCTGAGGCAGTCGCGAGCGGCCACCGCGAGTTCGTTCGGATTGCAGTCTCGTCGAGTGCACGCGACGGTGTCACCCCGTGTGGGATGTGTCGACAGACACTTGCTGAATTCTGTGATGACGACCTTCTCGTGCTCTGTGACGACGGCGATCACGTGAATGAATACACGCTTGGCGAGCTACTGCCGGAGACGATTTCACGCGGGATGCTCGAAGCGGCATCCGAGTAACGCGAACGGCTGCTCTGTCGAAGGCAGACAACAGAGTATTTGACCAGCGATGGATAGACGAGACGTATGACTGACGAGACGGAGACAGAGTACCACATCGAAGTCGGACCGAACGACGTTGCCGAAACCGTTCTACTGCCGGGCGACACAGAGCGTGTTGAGAAAATCATCGACACCTGGGACGAGGCCGAAGAGGTGGCGAACCACCGCGAGTACCGTACCGTCACCGGCACGTACGACGACGTACCCATCTCGGTCACGTCGACAGGAATCGGTAGTCCTTCTGCTGCGATTGCCGTCGAGGAACTCGCAGCCGTCGGCTGCGATACGTTCATTCGAGTCGGTTCCTGCGGGGCCATCCAACCGGATATCGAGATCGGTGATCTCGTCATCACGAGCGGTGGTGTGAGATTGGAAGGAACCAGCGCAGCCTACGTTCGAGACTCGTATCCTGCTGTTGCCGACTACGAGGTCGTTACTGCGCTCGTCGCGGCCGCCGAACGACTCGAATACGATTATCACGTCGGATTGACTGCGAGCACCGATAGTTTCTATGCTGGACAGGGACGCGAGGGATTCGGCGGCTATCAATCGCCGGATGGGCAAGCGCTCTACGAGGAGTTGCTGAACGCCAACGTGAAGAACTTCGAGATGGAGGCAAGCGCCATCTGCACGCTCGGAAACGTCTACGGTCTTCGTGCAGGAGCGGTTTGCACGGTCTACGCTAACCGAACGACCGACGAATTCCGCGTTGAAGGCCAATCACGGGCTGCGAAAACGGCTTCCCTCGCAGTTGCGCTCCTTAATCAGATGGACGAAGTCAAACAAAACGCAGGCGCGGATCGCTGGCACGCGGGGCTCAGTATCGATTCTATCTGATCACCACATCGGAATCGTCTGATCAGACGATCCAGCAGCTTCTGTCGAAGAGTGATGGTCGCTACTGTTCGGGATACCTACTGTTGAGGTATCTCGATGAGGAAATCACAACTTATCCACCAAGAAGCTAACCATCATATTTCTATAAATATTTATAATTGTATATAATTGAAAATTATTAAGATATTCACTCGGTGAAAATTTTCACTAGTTAATTACACTTCCTCTGGGACCAATAGTCATACTACTAAGAGGCAACCCATGCAAATGGCCCAATCAATCAACGGCGCATCCACTGTGATATCGACCGTGATAGGTCTTGATATGGGCTGGTGTGTGGTAATTCAGTCTGTCTCTTAGTAATAGGTGAATAAAATGAAACAAGATAAACAAGACGTCCCAGTCAGAGTTGATACACCCGACGCAATTGCCCGCCAGCAGATGGGTTTCGGTGACGCAAGCGAGTACGGAGAACTCAGTGGAGAATACTTTACGCTCGCTGCCGGGACAGATATCACACCGCTCTTAGAGGGTCTTGAGAATGATCTCTGTCAGTGCCCACACTGGGGGTACGTCCTAGAAGGGACGCTCACCGCCAGCTATTCTGATGGAAGCGAAGAAGTGACTGAAACCGGCGATCTCTTCTACTGGCCGCCGGGTCATACGGTCAAAGCGAACGACAACGCTGAGATCATCATGTTCAGCCCGCAGGACGAGCACGCTGCAGTCATCGAACATATGCTGGAAAAAATGAGCGAGAGTGCGTAATGGGATTGTCCACCGCAACACCACCGGATCAGGATCAGAACCAGGAGCTGGTTACGAAGGTTGCGTGTCCTCACTGTGAGCAACTGGTGACCGCCTCGATACCGGATCGGGAAGTCGACCCGACAGTGAGTTCATACGTCGCTGCATTCGGCGACCACAGCATCGTCCACTGTCCAAACGGGCACAAATTTTGGGTATATTATTGCTGAGCTCCGGTGTCTTCTCTCCTGTCGATATTTTTTGTCCAGACGAAGAACTTTATACTGCGTATGAGAAGACATAACATGGATTCCGCGATTCAGGCGATCGAGTTCCTGGCGCGGTCAGAACACCGTGTCATGACGTTGGAAGCCCTCTCCGAAAAACGACACGATCGGCGTGATCTGTGTGCTACAACGGGGGCTTCAGACCCAACGATTGGACGCGTTGTTCGAGATTTCGAGAACCGCTCGTGGATTATGCGCGATGGTCCACACTACGAGCTCACGCCATTGGGCGAGTTTGTGACTGATCGGTTCTTCGAACTGCGCGAGGGAATGGAAACGGGTGAAACACTTCGTGAGGTCTGGCAATGGCTGCCTCAAGAGATGGATGAGTTCACCGTCGAATACTTCGAGGACGCTGTCGTTGCGTATCCCGGTCCGAACTATCCGTATACGCCTGTTGAGCGTGTCACTCACCTCCTTGAATCGACTGAATCCATTCGTGGGCTTGGAACAACGGTCTACAAGTCGGGAAACCTTGAGGTGTTTTGCCGGCGGGTGATCGAGGGGATGGAGATGGAGTATATCTACTCACTTCCAATCCTCAAAGCAATCGTCGACTGGAATCCTGATCTCATAGCCCAAGCCTTCGAGTGTGACAACTGCACCGTCTTTCTGCACGACGCTCTTCCAGACGACAATCGATGTGGACTCAATATTATGGACGACTGTATCGGTATCTGTGGACACGATCCCGAAACTGCCCAACTTGAGGCTGTGATCGACACTGCCACTCCCGAGGCCCGCGAATGGGCCGAAACTGTGTATGAGGAGTGTCGGAAGGAAGCACGACCATTCGAGGCTCAGGAACTGGGTGTTGCTGGTTCAAACTCATGTGAGAGTCCCCTCCGCGTCGAGTCTCAGTAGCTACTATCTGAAGCTGGAGTTGATCGGTGTCGACTAGTTTAGGATGAGTCTAGTCCCGTGCTTTGGCATTTTTCACTTCTTCTGAGCCACTACGACCAGCCGCTCAGAATTCTCATCGTAGTCGTCTTTCTCGAAATTCCCGTAGACATCGACGGTATCGAATCCGACGCTTCGTAGCAGTTCAGACAGCTCGAACGCAGAATACAATCGGTGTGAGACGGTAAACTCTCGAACTTCGCCATCATCGACGATAATCCACCGATTGTCGACCCAGCTCCAATCGTCACTGATCTCGTGTTCTTCGAGCATGTATGCCCCGTCGCGTTCCTCCCACGTTCGCTCCTCAAATATTCTGGCGAGAATCTCCTTACTCGCGAGACTCATGACGAGCGTTCCACCCGGTTTCAGGGATTCGTAAAACTGCAGTGCCGTGCGCTCATCGTCGTCCCGTTGCTCGAAATAGCCGAATGAGGTGTATAGATTGAGTATCGCATCGAATGACTCTGGCCGTTGGAACGTCCGCATGTCCTCGTGAACGAACTCGACTGAAACTTCCTCGTCTCGTGCGCGTTCTTTTGCCTTCGCCAGAAACGGAGCGGTGGCATCGACTCCCGTCACGCAAAAGCCACGCTTTGCGAGTTCGACAGCGTGCCGTCCGATGCCACACGGTACGTCCGCTATCTGCGCATCTGCTGTGAGATCGAGTAACGAAAGCAGTTGTTCGATCTGCTCAGGTGCCTGCTCAATTGTTTCTGGTGGGAAAACAAAGTCCTGCACTGTCTCCCAAAACGCCTCATCTTCGTGCCACACCGGCTGATCCATATTCCATGGTACTCCTCATTTGATATATTGGTGATGATTGTACAGACGTCTCTGTTGGACTAAGACAATTTGAAATATATGAATATTGACAGTGTGTGGGCTGACTCGGCCAGCAATTCACTCAGATGCTAACCTTCTCGAAATCAGAACGCGATTGGTGGACGGATTTTCCGAATGATACAGATAAGACAATAATTTGACCGTTTGAATCTTTATAGTCTCGTCTCTGTTCTTATTTGTATGGATGTGGATACTAATATTGAGAAGGAGCCTGATGGCGGAGGAACCATTGGAATTAATCAGCGAGAACTCTACATCGTCGTCCGAACCGCTGTCAAGGACGCGTTGATGGACGTACTGGGTACTGTCTTGCTCCTCGGATTTGCGCTTCTATTCGTATCAATTGGTGCCCAACGTCTTTTTGATGCGTCGTCCACCGGTGGATCCGCTCTTGGCGGTAGTATCGTCATTCTTGGCTTTGTACTAGCTGGAGCAGCGCTCGATCTGATCCCATCGATCCGTGCATTAACCCAGTGATCTAGTAATCAGTATTTTTGACCCCTCAAAGTCGGTCATCATCGATCGGATCACGAAGAAATAACATCAAACGGCAACGCCGCCAGACGCGGTGCCGACTGTGCGTATATATCCGCGTCGGAGGGTACGTTTGCAGGATTCGAATTAGCTCACTCGAAGGGAGTCACTATCGCGGCTCGTTCACATATCGGGCCACGCTTTCGCGGCGCGGCCGAGTCCGGTGATACTGTTGATCCAGCGAGTAGCAATGACTTTCTTCAGCGTTTCAGCCGCTCGGCCACCGAACGTGTCCATGGGCACACCAACAACGTTGTGCGCGACAGCTGCATCTCCAATGGAGATCAGCGTTCCTTTGTCTTCGTAGGTCCACGACGTGAGCGGTTGGTTGCGCATCGACCGTCGAATGTTCTCTCCGATGACTTCGGCTGCTTGCCACGCTGCTTGTGCGGTCGGTGGCGCGGGATCGCCGCCGGTCTGATCAATGAGTGCCGTATCGCCGAGAGCGAACACCCGATCGTCGCTCGTTTGGAACGTCGAGGAAGCGTGGAGCCGGTGGCTCCGGTCATCTTTCCCGAGATCGATATCTTCTGTACAGTCTTGGCCGGTGATCCCGCCAGTCCAGATCAGTATGTCGTAATCAAGTTCCGTGTCATCGCCGATGTACACGGTATCCTCGTCAACGGAGGTGATGAACTCGCCCGTCATGATCTCGATGCCACGCTCATTAAGCATCTTCGTGAGCTTGCCTTGTACCTCGGGGTCTCCCGGTGGGAAGACGTTATCCAACCCTTCGACGAGGTGGATGTCGAGTGGTGCGCGGTACTGTTTGCGGAACTCAGCGATCTCTCCCGCACTCTGGATTCCCGAAAGTCCGGCCCCACCGACAACAATCTTTGCGGGGTCAGTACGAGAGGCTTCCCTTGCAGCTGATTTAATCTCGTCGTGGATCGACAGCGCGTCGTCAAGGTTCTTCAGCGTGTACGAGTGCTCTTTTAGCCCATCGATACCGAAAAACGCAGTCCGTGACCCGATGGCGACAACACAGTAATCGTAGTCGACTGACTGACCATCCTCAAGGTGAACCGTCCGCTCATCACAGTCGAGACCAGTCACTGTTCCTTGCACGAACCGCGTACTTGGCTTCTTAATCTCGTTAACTGGAATCGAGACCTTCTCGCTGACCTCCGGGTTGCGGATACAGCGATGTACTTCGTGCAATACGAGATGGTGATCGACGTTCGAGATCCACGTAATATCCGCCCGATTGCCAACCTCTTGCTCCAAACTCTTGATAGCACCCGCACCGCCATACCCAGAGCCGAGGATGACAACGTTCTCTGTCATGTAACGAGATCCGATTTCCTGCGATACAAAGGCTTTGGAACGCCTTTCTGCGTTCATCCTGTGAACATGGCACTCACTGATGGCCTAAGTCCCTTGAACAGAGCCGACGACTCCAGTATGAACGCTGATTGGTGCAGAAAAATTGTGGGAGGGATATCAATAGAACTCCCCGGACCGATCGATCAGTGCCATCGATTGGCGTTTCGAGATGATGACCGATCCCAAAGCGCGAGAGACGGTCGTTGTCGTTAGCTCAGTGGTCTAGTGGTCTGGAGCCTCAACTGGCGCTTCCATCATCGTTGTCGAGATGATGAGTACGTTGTCTGTCTCGTCTTTGCCGTCTACGACGCCTTCGATTTGGAGTTTCGATCGAGGAGTCGGTCCAACGATGATTTCGTCACCGTCGTGGAAGTTTTTGATCGAGCCGTGAAGACGAACCTCTGCTCGACACAGATCTGGATGGTGGACGCTCGTGAGATCGATTTCCTGCACGTTTGCGTCCTCGATGTGTTCGCCGTTGTGCGTCAGTGGTACGTTCGCTGGTTCGTCAAGGTCCTGAACGCCAAGGGCTTCGTAGGCGTTAGCGGTCGGTTTATAGCCACCTTTTGGTCCGGGAACGCCTTCGACGAGTTGAAGCGCTTTGAGGCTCTGCATTTGATTTCGGATTGTTCCCGGATTTCGGTCGACGCCGTTGGCGATGTCTTCGCCTTTTACGGCCCGTTCACTCTGACTGTACAGGTTAATCAGCTCTCGAAGGATGTCCTTCTGACTGGTCGTGAGCTCGATTGACGACATGCTGGATCCTTTGATACGGCCTCTGATAAGTCTCGCGGTGAGCTTTCTCCATTCTCTGTGTGCGTGCGCGATCGATTTGCGTTGTACTCAATATTGACGAATTCGAATAAAATCATAGACAGTACGAACAGTTCAGGCCATGGATATTACGACAATGAAGGGGGATTGAAACAATGGTCCGGTTCGATTGATACCGGTATACCTCGGATACGATACGAAACGTTTGAACCACGAAGGGACAACGCGTTCTCTTGACCGGTGGTGCAGGATTCATCGGATCGAATCGGCGTACAGCGAAACACCATTCGATGGCTGCGTCCACGACAGGCTCGCTGACAGCACGACGATGATCGAAGCAATCGGCTGAAAGCCACAGATCAGCTTCGACGAGGGTATTCAGCGAGTCTGTAAACCGTACGTGAGTTACCAACGACGCATGGAGAGCAAAAAGAGAGCAGACTAGGAAATAGAGAGATCGAGTTTGCTATAGTACCACCGGGGATAGCGTGAGCCATGCCACGATCGATTCGTGTTATTGGTGTTCCGATGGATCTCGGAGCAGACCGACGAGGAGTTGACATGGGGCCGTCAGCCATTCGGTATGCAGGACTGGCTGATGCGTTCGATGCGCTTGATTACGGTGCCACCGACATTGGTGATCTGGACGTTGTTCACCCCGAACTCGGTGACCCAGACAGTATTGAACCGTCGACAGGGCGAGCGAAATACCTCGCCGAAGTGCGCGAGCTGTGTGTTCAGTTAGAAGAGACCGTTGCCGAGACACTCGCTGATGGCACATTTCCGCTCGTGCTTGGCGGCGATCATTCGATCGCCATCGGTTCTGTTCGCGGGAGTGCGCGCGACGGTGACATTGGCGTCGTGTGGTTCGACGCTCACGGTGATTTCAACACCCCAGCGACGACTCCGAGTGGGAATGTTCACGGGATGCCCCTCGCTGCTCTCCTCGGTCGCGGAGCGTTCTCCGACGTTGACTGGACAACTGCGCCAATCAATCCAGAAAACATCGCACTCGTCGGGGTTCGAAGCCTCGATGCAAGCGAACGCAAAGCACTGCGCGACAGCGACGTCACGGTGTTCACCATGAGCGATATCGACGAACGGGGTGCGACTGCCGTCACCGAGGAAGCACTGTCCATCGCAAACGCTGCCGATGGCGTCCACGTTAGCCTTGATCTCGACTGGCTCGATCCACAGGAAGCCCCCGGCGTCGGTACCCCTGTCCGTGGTGGTGTCACCTACCGCGAGGCCCACGCCGCTATGGAGGTCATCGCGGACGCGAATCTCCGCTCGCTCGAACTCGTCGAAGTGAATCCCATCCTCGATCAACACAACCAGACCGCAGAACTCGCGGTCGAACTCACCGCAAGCGCGCTCGGAAAACGGATTCTGTGACTATCGTCCTACTGCGATGTCGTTCTCGTTGAGTTGCGCTTGTCGTCTGATTCTGTCTGATTCATGGCGTTAGTTCGTTTGCGAGCCGTATCGACCCACGATGGTCGTGGGATAGTCGCTGAATGAATATCGTTGTACGAAGTGGAGAGATGTATCCGCTGTGTCGTCACGTTCGGCCCCGAGAGTGTCGTATTCATGTGGTGTTCGTGAACGAGCCCATTTGAATCGACGAGAAGCCATTGGGTTGCGTTATTCTGGTTGTCGGATGATGAAACGGCGTACTCCGAAGAAACCGGCCCCTCGATCCGGTAGTAGGTCGAGCCGTTTCGATCGTGGGGGGTCACTTGTGCTTCGACATCAGTGAGCGTGTTTTCGATCATCCATCCCCTGCTCCACTGGAACGAATCGACGGGACTTGGCGGGTTCGCCCGATAAGTCGTCGTATTGTTGGCGAATATCTGCCGCTGATACCAGTGATCAGCCGTGTACCATTGTTCGTACGTGACCATTCTCGTTTCACTATCGTCCCTGAACGACGGTGAAAAATTGGTGCGAGAGTATATTTTGAACTGAGGTGAAGAGACGCTCTCAACGATTGTTTCACTCGAAATCCATTCTCTCACGGTACCGTTGGGATAGCGATACGTTCGATTCGTTTGAATCGTGAACGTCGTCGAGTTGAGCGCGCGGGCGTGGGCGTGTGCCAACGTGCTCGCATCAACCCCGACGGGAAACACGCCCGGTGCAAGCTGTCCGCTCGAGGTCTCTATTGTCGAATCGGTCGGTACGTCCGCCGGAGTAATCGTTGAATTGTCCGATGATCCAGCGGGGAGACCGTTACAGCCAGCGAGAACGACTGCGAGGAGTACCACGAAGCGGAGGGCCAATCGAGACATCTTTCCGATTATGAACGGACTGGATATTTAATCGTTCATATTTCCTGTTTGATGAATTGTTCAGAGACGTGAATCCGCACACTCATCACAGTTCACCCGTATGATCGGTCATGAGCCGTCGGGACGTGCGCGAGACCTACGATCGTATCGCGGAACACTTCGCTCAGACCCGGGCGTACGCGTGGCCCGATGTCGAACAGTTCATCGAGAGTGAATCTGATCGGTCGGTCGCGCTCGATCTCGGCTGTGGGAACGGGCGTCACGCCCAACTGCTCGCAGAACGAGCCGAAACAGTCGTCTGTGCCGATTTGAGTCGACATGTGCTCGAAGAAGCCCGTGATCGCACCGAACGTCAGGCTGCTCTGGTGCAAGCCGATGCGGCCGAACTCCCCATTCGATCGGAGCGCGTCGATCTCGCGGTCTACATCGCAACGATTCATCACCTTCCATCGCGCGCGTTACGGAGACAGAGCCTCGACGAACTCAGCCGCGTGCTTACACCGACCGGTCGAGCCCTCGTGAGCGCGTGGAGCACCGAACACCGCACGTTCGATGCGACAGACGGATTCGACACGACAGTCGACTGGACGCTCCCCGACGGCGAAATCGTCGAACGATTCTACCACATCTACGATCCAGACGAGTTCGAGGCAGACGTTCGTGACAGCGCACTCACTGTCGAAGAGGTGTTCGTCAGCGAAGGGAACTGCTATGCCGTCGTCGAAACGAACAACCAGTAGGAAGCCAACGCACTGGCTGGTCTGACGACTGTCGATGATCATACTTATTAGTGGCCGCCTCCTCAGTCGCAGACACAGCCAGCGTGAATCGATCTACGCGTTGATGGACTCACGATTCACGACTCGAAACGCGTGGATGCGATGAAAGCGTTGCCGGAAAGCACCGGTGGTCTAGCGGCAGGACATGGGCCTTCCAAGCCCATAGCCCGGGTTCAACTCCCGGTCGGTGCATACCCATACACCTTCTCCGCACACATTCAGTTTTAGTAATATAGACAGACGGAGCGTACGTACTGTACAAAGACGATTCGTCAGTCGTCGGCCACACTCGGTTGTACTTCTGGGGCCGGTTCGACGTGATACATCGCTACGAACGTGAGCGTGGCGACCACGATGAATCCCGCCGCGGTGAGAAACGCGACAGAAACGCTCGTCGCGTCCCAGATGACGCCGACGGTAACCGGACCGAGAACTTGCCCGATTTTCCACGCAATTGAACGCAGAGAGAGGCTCCCGGCGACTGCATCGAAGTGCTCGCCTTCCTCGACGAACAGCGCCATGCTGGCTGGGAGCCGGATACTATCGGCGATTCCGCAGATACCGTATGCCACGAAGAGAACGAAAAACGCCGGCACGAGGGTGATGCTGGAGGTGCCTTCCGGAAGTGCGAACGGGACGAGTGCAGCCGGGGCAATTGAAACGGGATCGGCAATGAGGTCAGCGTAGCCAGCAAGCGGAATCATCGCCGTCCCGAGCGCGTAGATGAGCGCCCCGCTAATGACGAAGTAGTGTTTGTGCCCAACCCGATCCGTGTAGCCGCCAACGATCCCCTGCGTCAGTGCCTTCGTGAGTTTTCCACCAGCGAGAATACCGCCAACGAGGACTGGTGCCATTCCAAACGCCGTCCGGGCGTAGATCGGGACGAAAATGATGATCGCCATCTTTCCGAACGAGAGGCCGAGGCGAAAGACGACGAGTGCGCGGATTGCCGACCGGTCGAGAAGTTTCCGAAACGTCTCTAAGCCGGTTGCCTGTTCGGGGTCTTTCTTCCCTCCGGGGTTATCGCGGATGAACAAGAACGCCCCAACGGTAGCGAGGAGCGTGATTGCGGTCAGGACGGCGTAGGTCTCCTGAAAGCCATATACCGTGAGGAGCATCCCACCGATGACATCGCCCGCAAGCGAGGAGAACGCCCCTACCTGATTGTACGTCCCGAGCCACTGCCCTCGCTCATCATCCGGAGAGACGCTTCCGACGACTGCCGATCCAGTAATCCAGAGGATGCTCGCACCGAATCCCTGAAAAACGCGTATAAGGAGGACATCTGCGACTGATCCGACCTGCCCGTAGCCAATGAACACGAGGACATTGATTAACAACCCGACGACGAGCACCCGTTTTGCGTTGTGGGTGTCTATGTATCGCCCAAGTGGAAGAACGATGACGAGCTGTGCGATCGCGATCGACGTCCCAAACAATCCCTCAACGCTGCTCGTCGTACCGAACTGATCGGCGTACAGCGCGAGTGCGATGAGGATCGTTGAGTACGCCTGCGCACGGGCGAACGCAGTTCCCGATAACGCGAGGAACTCACGATTTCTGAGCAGTGATAGTGAGCCGCGAGACACAACACACGAAATTTCGATAGAGATCCCTTTAAACCCGTCAATTCCGGAAAGAATGGAGGTGACCATCAAATGAATGCGATCGACGCACAGCCCGTCCTTGCCACCATTTTATGTCATAGCTTTCCTGTATCATCCGCGTGCTCGAGATGTATCTCAGTTTTTATCTTTATCGGTTGTCACGTGGATGAACGCGCATATTCACTCGTCCTGGGTCGAGCAGCACGGATGGTGATGGATCGATGGATTCGGTTACGCGATCGAGTTTGGCACGCTGTGTAAGCGTCGCGAGTGCGAGTTTCAGTTCAGTCATCGCAAACCGCATCCCAATGCAGTGGCGCGGTCCACCGCCGAACGGGAGATATGCGTATTCAGGACGACTGGTGGTCTCTGTCCAGCGCTCGGGAGTGAACGAATTGGGATCGTCCCACCAGCGTGGATCTCGTTGGACATCGTACGTTGCAAGCTGCAGCGTCGCATCGGAAGAGATTCGATACCCACCGAGTGTGGTTTGCTGGCGCGGCTGACGATAAATGATGTAAACAGGAGGATAGAGCCTGAGCGTCTCTTTGATGACGTGTTCGGTATAGTCGAGCGAGTCAAGGTCGGTGGCTGTCGGACGGGAGCTACCGCATACCGCGTTCAGTTCCCGTTCGAGGCGCCTCCGAGTAGCCGGGTGATCCGAGAGCAGCCAGAGCGCGTACGTGAGTGCGAGTGCTGTCGTCTCGTGACCGGCGAATAAGAAGGTGACGAGCTGATCTCGTACCATCGACTTGTCCATCGCATCCCCAAAATCGGTATCCAACAGTACTGCCAAAAGGTCGTCGTGCGCATCAGGCCTATCGTCTCGTTCAGCAATCAACGTCTCGATAAGCTCGTCTAGATCAGCCATCGCGCGATCGAATCGTCGCTCGGTTGGCGTCCGTGGTGCCCACTCCGGGATCAGTGTCATTGCTCCGGTAATGTCCACTCGATCTGCGATAGCATCGACAGCGTTTCGAACGACGGTACCGCGGCGGTGTCCATCGAGATCGATATTGAACACAGTGGACGCAAGAATTGAGAGCGTGAGTTTCGAGCACGCTTTTCGAAGGTCGATCGTACCTTCCTTCTCCCACGAGTCCGCGGTGGCTGCGGTTTCAGCCACGATTGTATCTGCGTACGTTCGGATGCGGTTGGGGGTGAACACAGGTTGGAGGCCAGAGCGCTGGCGCTGCCACTGCTCTCCTTCGGCGAACGCGATACCGTTTGAGGCGAACACGTCCCCAAACTCCATTTCGATCTGTCCCTTCCAGAAGACATCGTTGCGCGAAACCAGAACCGACTCGATCAGTTCCGGATCGTAGACGACGACAAACGTTCTCCCAATCGCGTTGTACGCGACAACATCACCGTATTCGTGAAGTGATGCTGAAAATTCTAAACCGTCTCGAAGAAAGGCAATCGTATTACCGACCACCGGAAGGACCTTCGGGCCGGGCGGGTGCGTGCCATTCGATCGGTCACTCGCTTTTCTCTCCTCACAACGCCTCCCGTCCCCTTCATCGGTCCACTCCGTCGTGCAGTCTGTCGTATCGTTCATCAATCGTGCATTGACGATGATAGCCCGTCGGTATTGCCGCGAAACACTGAACTTTTTTAAGTAAAAACAGTCGTACTGTGCGATCGATCGACCTCGTTCTGGGACTTCCCGAATCGATGCAACTGCCCGTGCCAGCGTCCGTATCGACAGCTGCGGTGGTACGCGAGGAGCTGCTTTCGTGGCAGATTCACGAGGAAACCGATGTAGTTTGCTTTCTGTCGCTCGTTATCGGTGAAATGGATCCCATCCAGACGGCGGTCGACGATCTCGACGTTGTCCATCGGTCCGACTTCACTGTCGTCGATGACGATACGTTCTACATCTACGCCGAGATGGATGTTCGCGCGGTCGACCGGAGGCTCTGGTCTGCTATCGATCGTCGTGCAATCCTCGTCCCTCCTATCGTTTACACAGACGATGGAACGCTTCAGCTAACGATCCTTGGTGACGAGGAGGCACTCAGTCGGACTATGAATCGCGTTCCAGACGAGATCACGGTGAATGTCACGCGTGTCGGCGAACATCGCCACTCGATTGCATCGCTTGCAGGTCGACTCACTCATCGTCAGTTCGAGGCTCTAACAGTTGCGCGTGATCTTGGCTATTATGAAGTACCGCGCAAGACTGCCCTCAGTGACGTTGCATCGGAGCTCGACTGCTCAGAAAGTGCCGCCTCGACACTGCTCCGGAAAGGAGAGCGAACGCTCGTAAACGCTGCTCTGGGCAACTGATAGTCCCACAATGCCATCAGGTCACACTCACAGTCACCAAACGAAGTGGACGAGTATCCACGCGAATCCGATCGCCACGCCGGCTCCAGTGAGATTCCCAACGGCATTGAGCACTGCGTGGGTTCGATCATCTGACTCCCAGAGACGTATCGTCTCGTACGAAAACGAGGAAAACGTCGTGAACGACCCACACGCGCCGGTTCCGAGGAGCAACAACAGTTGCTCGCTCGCACTGGTCAATGTGAGGATCGCCAGCACGAAGCTCCCGACGACGTTCACGATGAGCGTTCCAGCAGGAAATCTCTCGGTATCGATCCATTCACTGACGGCATACCGCAAGAGTGCACCGAGTGCACCGCCAGTTCCCACGATGTGTGCGGGTTCGATCGTCGTCACGCTACTGCACCTCAACTATCCGTGCGAATTCTCGTCCGAGGAGGACAGCACCGAATCCGAGGGCGTAGTTAGCGAGGACGTTGGCGAGCATCAAAATCGGTGCAGAAACGAGTGCTGTCTGGAGTGCGAACGTGCTGTATGTGGTAAACGAAGAGAGAAATCCTGTCGCGGCGACCCAGTGCGTCTTGCTCGATAGGAGCCCGCTGTACATCGCTTCGTACAGAATGAATCCGAGCACGAAACTACCGACTGCGTTGGCAACGAGCGTTCCCGGTGGCCCCGGTAGTAACCCCGCGACGAAATATCGCAAATTCGATCCCGCGAATCCACCAATTCCGACGAGTACAACGGGTTCCAGCCGAATCAAAAAATGCTCATCTGACATGTATGGAGAGAACCATCAATAGATGTCTTCGGAGATTGGACGAGACAGTCTCTGTCACTCGTATGAGTCGTCTAGCTTACGTATTGATATGTGCACTGAAATCAATCGACGACGTACGCAGTACGCTCTTGACAGTTCGCATTCGGAATTTCTGTTGAATAATACTGACCATGCCGTAGCAAGCTCCCCGGTGGCTTGTGACTGTCTCCGAATATTCGAGCATCGAGCTTCGAGCTGTAGGTTATTTCACCACAGACTGCAGTTACAGTTCGATACGTTCGAGAAGCGCGTCTTCGCGGGTATTCATGGCGATAATTCGAATGTATTCTTCGATACGTGATTCATTAAGCTTCGCTTTCAGGAGCTCGTCTACCTGATAGACGCCAGCAGCGTCGGTCATCGTGATCTCGACGAGGACAGGATACTCGTCTCCTTCGAGGAGCGCCACTTGTGCGATAGCTTGACTCGAAAGGGTATCGATGCCACGGCCGCCCTGATTATAGGGCATACGCGATCGGCCACGTTCCATGTCAAGCGCATCGGCGACTCGCAAGACGCCTGCTTCGACGGTGAGCGGTTGTTCTTCGGTATGGTGACAGAGGATCGCGTGCAGAATTTCGCCTTTCATTCGGACGAGTTCAGGGATTTCGTAAAACTCACCCAACACACGATCGAGAATATCGGCAGCAAGCGGGATGGAGTAGTATGGATGTCTATCGCGGTGGACGACGTGTCCGATGTCGTGGAGCACAGCAGCGAGCGCGATGATAACCGCTTCGTCGGCCTCGTCGAGATCATGCTGTCTCGCGCCGTTGAACTCGACGCCGCCCGCTTTCAGGAGATCGTACAGACAGAGCGCACGATTGCGGACGATGCTGATATGCTTTTTTCCGTGGTCGTTGTATCCCTTTCGAGTGACTGGGTTGACGTTCTGCGCTTCGAGGTAGGCCGATATCTCTTCGTCGTCGTCGACGTAATCGAGTATCGCGTTCACTCGTTTATCGGGGAACGAGTGGTCCGCGTCCGGGTCGTACGTACGGCCACCGTTGTCCCGCAGGTCGGCTTCCATACTCCGTCTGCGGTCGCCAGCGCGAAAAAAATTCGTTTTCACCAACTGATATCTAGTGATCGAAGTGTCTTCGATCAGTGACTTAAGCCGCCTGTGCAGCCTCTGCGACTTCGTCGTAGTCGGGTTCGACACCAGGGTCGTCGCTGACCCACTTGTAGGTGACCTCACCGTCTGTATCGATTACGAAGACAGACCGCTTGGCCACGTTGTATACGCCGAGCTGTTCGAAGTCCATCGAAACGTCGTATTGGTCGATTAGCTCGCTGTTCGAGTCACTGACGAGATCGAAGTTTAGACCGAGTTCGTCTCGGAAGGCGTTCTGTGCAAACGGCGAGTCAACGCTTACCCCGTATACGCGCACGCCAGCGTCGGTGAATTCATCGAGCCGGTCGTCGAAGGCGGACATCTCGTGGGAACAAACGCTCGTGAACGCCCCAGGGAAAAACGCGAGAACGACAGGTCCGTCTTCGAGTGCGTCAGAGAGGGTAAACGAGTCGACATCTCCGTTTGCGAGCGGTGCAGTGAAATCAGGTGCAGTGTCGCCAGAGTCAGGCATCGCGCTTGGCTACAGGTGATGGAGGTAAATATCTCTAGCAGATCTACTTGGCGCGCAACCGGAAACCCAACTCCGCCGAGCAAAAGGCCTATAGTCTGGAGTTCATAACCCTCTGGTAGAGATGCCAACCAGCTTCGTACCCCTGTTCCCGGGCCTCCCCGGTGGGCCGGAAATGATCGTTATCCTGCTCATTGTGGTCCTGCTGTTCGGAGCAAACAAGCTTCCGAAACTGGCACGCTCCAGCGGGCAAGCCATGGGAGAGTTCAAGAAAGGACGTGAAGAAATCGAGGAGGAACTCAGCGAGATTCGAGATGATTCGGTCGGTGACAGCGGCGATTCGTTCGAACAGAGCGAGTTCGAGCAGAATCAGCCCCAGCATTCACAGGGCCAAAACCAACCGCCGAATCAGAACCAGCCGCCAAATCAAAATCAAAACCAAAACCAGGGACGTCGTCCACAGAACGAACCCCAACGATCTCAGAATCAGCGCCAGCAATCGGGTGGCAATGATTGGGGTTCCCCCGCGACGAGTAGAGAACGCGACCGACGATAGCGTATTACGCTGCGCGGTGAACTAATCGTCCTTGGCTACAAAGTGTGCCCACCGAGACGGGGTGCTCTCGCTTTCGATAAATGATGAACAGACTACACTTATCGTCAACAGGGTGCACGTCTATTCGTAACCGTTTTTCTTCTCCCAGCGAATTTCTTGCCGGGGCGTGTGGCCTAGTGGACAGGGCGAGAGGTTCCTAACCTCTAGATCGCGGGTTCGAATCCCGTCACGCCCGCTTTCGCTATCGTCGTTAATTTTCATAATATATCGACAAATGACGAACATAATTTCGTCAAAAACTTATAGTAGACGAACCATTCGACCGTCATGGTTGGTGTCGGCATCGACGCGATCGAAATTCATACTGGTAAGTTGTGTCTTGATCTTGGAGAAACGTTTGCTCCAGAGATGGGTGATGACCCGGATAAGTATCGGAAGGGTCTCGGATTGTATACGAGTTCATTCCCGGACTCGTACGAAGACATCGTTACGATGGGAGCAAACGCGGCCCATCGATTGATGAAACGAACGGGCCGCACGCCGGCCGATATCGGGCGGATTGATGTTGCAACAGAAAGCGCATTCGACAATTCAAAGCCAGTCTCGACGTATATTGCAGGCTGCTTAGAGCAAGTTTTCGAGACGACGTTCCACCACGCTAACAAAGGTGAGCGGAAGTTCGCCTGCATTGCAGGAACACAGAGCCTCGATGATGCGTACAACTGGATTCGTGCGGGTCGTCACCGTGGTCGGTCGGCGCTCGTCATCGCAACGGACACGGCTCTCTATGCTCGTGGTGACGCGGGAGAAGCGACACAAGGTGCTGGAGCCGTGGCGATGCTCATCAGTGAAGACCCATCGCTCGTCGAACTGAGCCCTGAACAGGGATACGGAAGCGCTGACGAAACGGATTTCTTGAAGCCGAATCAGCAGTTCCCGAGTGTGGACGGAAAACGCAGCGTGCAGGTGTATCTCTCCCGAATGCGGGAAGCGCTTCAGGATTATGAGTCTGTCGCGGGTGACACTCACCCGGACGATTTCGCCTTTATCCCCTTCCACACCCCGTTCCCGGGGATGGTCAGGAAAGCCGGGCTGTTGGGATACCGGCACGTGATTCGTGACACCGGTGTCGAAGAGGAACTCGCCGCCGAGATTGGCCGTCAGCCCCGGCCAGAGGCGTTCGATGACGACCAAACGTATCTGGACGCTGTGAGCGAATACACAGACGCGCTGAAGGAGACAACGCGCTATCAGGAGTGGTACGAACAAGTAATCGAACCGACGCTCAATATATCGCGATACGTCGGCAACTGGTACACTGGATCGGTTCACGTCGCGCGTGCAAGCGCACTCAAACACGCACTCGAACAGGACCGCGAGCTGACCGGAGACCGTCTGCTTGTTGCATCATACGGAAGTGGCGCACAGGCGGAGATCCACACGGAAACCGTTCAGGATGGGTGGAAGGAGGAAATCGCTGCGTTCGACATCGATGAACATCTCGATGCACGCCACGACATCACCTTCGAAGAGTACGAGCGTATTCACGACATCCACAATCACGACATCAAATCCGAGGATGTCGAAGAGTTCACGACACCGTCAGATGAGTTTGTCTTCGACGGCTGGGGTCGGATGGGAGAGCGAAAGTACAAATTCGTCTAATTGTAAAATTAAAGTCATATAAGCAGATTAGCCCTCCAATGATAGGATGGGTCAGCGAATCGTAGCGGTAGTTCAGAGACCGTGATTCACGGCCAACTTCCAGCCTGCTCGAACGCGCTTGCGACACGTTCGATAGCGACGACGTAAGCAGCGGTTCGGAAGGTTGGAAGATCTCTGTCCTCGTATGCAGAGACGAGGCTGTCGAACGCTTCAGTGATGACTCGTTCAAGTTCGTTGTTGACACGCTCTTCGGTCCAGTAGAAGCGCTGGCGGTTTTGTACCCACTCGAAGTATGAGACAGTAACGCCACCAGCGTTGGTGAGAATATCCGGAAGGACCACGACGTCTCGCTCCGAGAGGAGATCGTCCGCATCGGGGGTGATCGGACCGTTCGCTGCCTCTGCGATCACATCTGCTTGCACGTCGAGGGCGATCTCGGCGTCGATCGCGTTTTCGAGCGCCGCAGGCACGAGGAGATCGACATCGAGCGTCAGTAGCTCCTCGTTCGTGATCTCTTCGGTTGCTCCCTCGTAATCCGTGACTGATCCGGTCTTGTATTTACGGTCCTTAGCTGCGTCTGCATCGATCCCATCCGGATTGTAGATGGCACCACTGGAATCAGACACGGCGACGATAGTCGCGCCGAGTTCGTCCTGCAGGAGTTGGGCGGCAATCGATCCCGCGTTGCCGTACCCCTGCACGGCGACGGTTGCTCCGTTCATCTCTCGATCCAGATACGAAAACGCCTCACGGGCCGTGAGCATTGTCGAACGACCAGTCGCCTCGACACGTCCTGCACTACCACCGCTATCGAGGGCTTTCCCGGTAATAACGCCCGGTTCGGTCGTGTTTTCGAGCGTCTCGTACGTGTTTTTGATCCAGTTCATCTCTCGCTGGCCGGTGTTCACGTCCGGTGCCGGTATGTCGCGGTCTTCACCGATGAAAGGACGGAGTTCCTTTGCAAACGAACGCGTGATACGCTCTAACTCCGCTGTGGAATACTCCTGTGGATCGATGACGATTCCACCTTTCCCACCGCCGTACGGAATGTCTACGACCGCACATTTGTAAACCATCCATCCCGAGAGTGCTTTCACTTCGTCCCGGGATACGTTCGGGTGATAGCGGATACCACCCTTGTACGGTCCTCGATCACCATTGAACTGCGATCGAAATGCCTTGAACACTTCTAGCCGACCGTCGTCCATCTCGACTGTCAGGTTCGCCTCTAGAACGCGCTCAGGATGCTTCAGACGCTCAAAAACCCCGTTGGGAACGTCCATGTCATCCATGTACGCCGACGCGAGGTCTAATTGCTCTTGGAGACTCGAAAAGGGATTCGCCTCTGCAGGCATATTCTCACGTGGGTAAGTCAGATGTTAAGCGTGTCGGAGGTCACAAACTCTGGTACCAATAGTTACATGATTTAGCGAACGTTAACATGGTAATGCACAACATCCTTGGTACACTATATCATAATATTATTCACCAGTGATTTACTCGTAGTCGATGCGTTCGAGGATGTTCTTTGCGCGAGAAATAAGCGGCGCATCGATCATTTCATCATCGACACGAAAGACACCGCCATCGTGTTCGTCACGTGCAGCGAGTACTCGCCGCGCCCACTCGATCTGCTCGTCAGTCGGCGTGAACGCGTCGTTTATCACCGGAACCTGTTCCGGATGGATCGCCATCTTCCCATCGTAGCCGAGATCACGGGCGAAGGCGGTCTCATCAGCGAGTCGATCGGTGTCTCCGATATCAGTAAAGACAGTATCGATAGCGTCCACACCGGCTGCACTCGCCGCGAGAACGACGTGCTCGCGGGCGTAGAGGACTTCTGTTCCGTCCTCCGTTCGATTCGCACCGATGTCTGCCGAGAGATCTTCTGCGCCGAACGCGATCGCAGTCGTTGCGGAGGCAGCGGCGATCTCTTCGGCGTGGAGCACGCCAGCAGCAGTCTCACAGAGCGCGAGTACAGGAACATCAACATCTCGTTCTGTGAGAAGCGCCGAGAAGTCGTTCACGTCCGCAGCGGATTCGGTCTTCGGGAGCATTGTGCTGTCGAGACGGGCCGAGTCGTCAGCGAGAAACGCGAGATCATCGTGTCCAGCCACGCGCACACAAACCTCACAGTCTGGATCGAACGCTGGATCGGTCAGTACCTCGGCAACTGCTTCCCGGCCAGCCTGTTTATTCGTCGGCGCAACGGCGTCTTCGAGATCGAACACCACAACGTCAGCGCCCGTTCGAGGTGCCTTCCGCATGAGTGTTGGCTGATCACCCGGAGAGAACAGCACGCTTCGTCGCGGTCGCGGTCGTGATCGAGGTTGCGATGACGTTCCTGCCATGATACCGCTATATCGTGGGAGTGTCTTGAATCCCGCCGGGAAGATATCGAGAAGAGTGGACTCTGGCGATTCGAAAGACGCGAGCTCGTGCACGCGATCTACAAACGAGAGCGTGCGTGTACTGTTGGACGAGTAGACGTCCGAAAATACACCATCCGGAGGGACGGTGTGGAAATGATAGCAGCGCGGTATACGAGTGCCCGATCGCTCAGTGTTTAGTGCTCGCCTTGGAACGATCGTATATGGACGAGCGAATCCACGAGCATGCTCGTATTCTGGTCGAGTGGAGCGCCTGCATCGAATCTGGTGACAACGTTGTGATGGTCGTCGATGAGGGCGCCCACGAGCTCGCGGTTGCAGTTGCCGACCGACTGGGCGAACGGAATGCGAATCTCCTAACGCTGTACGCATCAGGAGAGATCAAGCGTGCGTACCTGCGAGGACACCGCGGGACCGAGTTCGAAACCGATCCAGACCACGAGCGAGCGCTGTACGAGAACGCAGATAGTGTGCTGTCGCTGCGCGGCGGACGTAACGCGAGCGCAACAGCGGACGTTTCAGGCGAGACCCGACAAGCATACAGCACGGCCATGCAGGACATTCGAGAGGCGCGACTCACAACAGACTGGGTTTCGACGATCCATCCCACGAGGGCGCTCGCCCAGCAGGCCGGAATGGCCTTCGAGGAGTATCAGGACTTTGTCTACGATGCGATCATTAGAGACTGGGAGTCTCTCGCAGTCGAGATGCAGCGACTGAAGGAACTCCTCGATGCGGGAAGTGAGGTTCGAATCAGGAAGACAGCAACGACGAACGCAGAACCTGAGACGGATATTACCATGGCTATCGAGGACCGTACCGCTGTGAACAGCGCTGCCTCCGTACGATATGATTCTCACAATCTTCCATCGGGAGAGGTGTTCACCGCACCAACAGACACCGACGGAACGGTGCTGTTCGACGTGCCGATGACGTATCAGGGAAAGCGCCTGCGAAATGTCTGCCTCACGTTCGAGAACGGGTCAGTTGTCGAGTACTCTGCGGACACAAACGAAGACGTGCTGGAAGATATCCTCACGACTGACGACGGGGCAAAACGACTCGGTGAGCTCGGCATCGGTATGAATCGCGGCATCGATCGATTTACGGACAATATCCTCTTCGACGAAAAAATGGGTAATACCATCCATCTGGCGGTTGGTCGTGCCTATCAGTCCTGTCTTCCAGCGGATGAATCAGGGAATCAGAGTGCTGTCCACGTCGATCTGATCACAGACATGAGTGAAGATGCTACTGTCGAAATCGATGGGGAAGTGGTACAACGAAACGGCGCATTCCGGTGGGAAGATGGATTCGAGGCATCTCGTGGTTCGTGAGTTCCCCACGATACATTCGAGGCCTATTCGAGATTGATATTCGCTGACGAATCGTCGCGCTCGAATGTGATTTCGAGAATACTGTTGTTGAACGTGGCTTTGGCGGAGTGTTCGTCGACGTGGACAGGGAGGCGGAGTTGCTCTTCGTACTCTCGGTGGTCGGTTGCCGCACTGATCGTGAGCGATTTTCCATCGCACTTGATGTCAATGGCACTCTTTTCGACCCCAGGAAGGTCTGCAACGACGAATACACGATCGTCGTCTTGTTGAGTGGTGATATGAACATCGTTCCCAAAGCCGGAGTCACCACTCTGTACCCGCATCTCGAAGTTGTCTCCCATCATCTCGTCCATCATCCGACTGAGTTCACTGAATATGTCGTCGAACGGATCCCGGTCATCCCGGTCGCGCGAGCCCATGAGTTAAACTCATGCTCTATTTGATCAAAAGCCTTCTGAAGGCGTCATCACGAACACAATTATTGATTGTTATATATGTATGTTGACGAACCAGTAGACATTCTGAACGATTTGGGCGGTGAACAGGGCTTATTTCCGATCGATGGGGGAGACGGTTTCAGTACGTTTTTGACTGCCGACCGATTCACAGCAGATATGGCCGAGTTTCAGGTTGATGTCGCCGATCCAGAGGACGGCATGACCCATCAGTTCGAAATCGAAGGACAGTCAGCGAATCGATTCATCGGGCGCGAGATTGGTGATGAAGTCGCAGTTGATTCGCTCGGGCTTGACGGATATTCTGTCGAGGTCACAGGCGGATCAGACAACGCCGGACGTCCGATGCGTCCGGACGTTGCTGGGTCGAGTTTGAAGTCCGTTCTGCTCACGGGCGGTGTCGGATTCAAGCCGACGAATGATGGTGAGCGAAAGCGTGTAACGGTGCGCGGTCGAGAGATCGGTTCCGAGACCCGCCAGATCAACGCGAAGGTCGTCGGACGGGGCAGTCAGTCGATTTCTGAACTGCTCGAGCAGGACTAAGATAGCTGTGGCCGACCGCATCCCTCACGATCATCCGACGGTCGAATCTGTCCGCGCGACGCTCGATCGTGTGGGTCGGATGGACCAGCCGAAGCTCGTCCTTCCCAACGATCCGGAGCTATTTCCCGAAACAATCGTCCACTTCGTTTTGGACGGGCAACAGTACCACGCTCGTATCAATCGGAAGTACCACGACACACCAGAGATCCGTAGCGTGCGCGATAACGCCAGACTCGCCCGAGCGGGTGAAGGCGAAGGTGAAGACACAAGTGTAAACCGCCTTCACGAGTGGTTCGAGACGAACGATCTCGAATTTGGCCGGTCCGTCCACGTCGACGTCGTCGAACCGAACCATCTCTATGGGGTTCGATTACCGGGAGAACGAGCGGTGTACACCGATATCCCGAAACCAAACAGCTCTCTCTCCGATATCGCGAACAATCTCGAATAGAATCGACACGAATTGTACTGTATCGAATCAGATCAAACCAAATCAAAGTAGATTTGATCGGTTTGATCGGATTGAGTAGGGCGACTTTTCTGTTCTCGGCAGGTACGTTTCGTATGGATTCACAACGCCGGGAATTCCTTTCGTGTGAGCGCCCTGAGGACGTGCTCATCTATTTGAGTGAGTCATCGGTCTCGAATCTCGATTCCCTCGCAGATCACGGCGAACCCGTAAGCGATGGTCTTGTGCTCGTGCTCGCTGGTGATCGTGGTCGTAGCGTCTTCGAGCGTGCGGTTGGGGTCCAGCCGATGACGTTTGCGGGAGCAGCGATGGACACGGAGGGGACGATTTCGACAGACTGCACTAGTGGTGACTGTCCGAGCAAGCATCCTGATGAACCTGATTCGGAACATCAGGTCCGTTTTCTCCTCGCGTTTGCTGAAGAGCAGAATGATGAAGTTGGTGGGATCTACGGTGATGGTGACGTTATCCACGCGTACGCTGCCTGTACCTGCAACACAACGTATTCAGATCGGTGGGTACTCGATGAGTAATCACTGTCACCGTCATCATTATCGTCCAGCGAAGCGCTCCTCACTCCGGGGTTTCGGCTGGTAGTGATCGGAACGAGTCGAGGATAACCTGTTTTGTGGTCGCGCCTCGA
Organism: Halocatena marina; assembly: GCF_025913575.1. Lineage (NCBI taxonomy): Archaea > Methanobacteriati > Methanobacteriota > Halobacteria > Halobacteriales > Natronomonadaceae > Halocatena > Halocatena marina. Next base: position 48,708 of record NZ_CP109785.1, read on the forward strand.
GTTGTCCAGTGGTGGGCGTAATCGAGCATGTCATCGTAGATGTTCGGTTTGCATCCCGATGCTTTCGGATGACCGCCGCCACCGACTCCTGCGGCGACTTCGTGACACCGCTTGAATGTCTCTGTTCCACGGATGCTTGCGCTTCCACTCGGTTTGACGATGACAGCAGCGTCGGCTCCCTTTTCGCGCAGCATTTCTGCGACTTCGTTTTGCGAGCATCGGCCGTATGTGAACCCGACAGTGATTTCCCTACTTTCGTCGGTCGTGGTGGAGTTGTCTTCTGCTGCTTCGGTCTCTGTTGCAGTCCGTATCTCGATATCTCGCATTTCGGCGCGCTCGACAGCTTGCTCGATGAGCCGCTGCTTTTCGATCCGTCGTTCTTTGATGTACGACTGTACGGGTTCGGGGAGATCAGCGCCGTGTACACGGACGGTCGCAACGTATGTTTCGGGGGCGACCCAGTTGGCGAAGTCAGCGAGATCGCCGCTCCGTGAATCGTCACGTATCCAGAGGTCGTGATCGCGCGTTACTGCTGCGAGCTCTTCGAATCGCGGATCGAATGGGTGATCGAGACCCCGCAGTGCAACATCGGTCGAGCATTCCTCATCGGAATCACCGACAATGAGTTCGACATCAGCCTCGCGCACCCGGCGTTCGTACTCTTTGCCCCACTGGTGGTGATCGAACCAGTAGACATCCGAGGCGTGCGCAACGAGATCTGGGAGCGGTTCGATGTCACTGTCGCGGTCCGGACAGAGATCACAGAGATAGACGGTGACGCCTTCGGGGGCGTACTCGGTCACTCGTTGTTGGGCGTCAGTGAGGCTGTGTGGCTTGGCGGGTACGAGTGCAACGTCCCCATCTGGGATGTCGATTGTCTCGGTGGGGTCGATCGCTGGTGGAGCGATGTCGTCGTGTGCCTCGCGGATGAGCGCGGCGCACCCAAGCCCGTCGGCATCGCTGTCAGCGATAACGACCGTTTCAGCTCGTGCGAGAGCGCTTACCTGCTCTGGACTCGGTCCAGAATCACCGTCGTCGGGGATGAAAAATCCCGTGCCTGGGAGGATCGACTTTCGCGCAAGCGGAAGCCGGTCGTCGTCAATGAGCGACTCGTTCATACGAACGTCTGGAGGTGCGGCTCAAAGAAGGTCTTGGTTGCTACCCGTCGACTGCTCCGTCGGGGTCACGGCTCGTACTGAGCCGATACACCGTAAAAACAGGGCTTGAACGCGGATATGCGAGACTCCACAACGCTGCCAATATGAAACTTGTCCGCTTTCACGGTTCTGTGACGATCGCGGCGACATCGGTTCGCAACCAGAACAGGTGACTATAATCTGAGCGCCATCTCAAGCTCGAAGCTTTCTGTCTTGCTCGACTCGAATCCGACCTTTCGATACAGCGCTCGCGCGGCGGTGTTCCAGCGCTCGACGGTGAGCCAAACCAGTTCGACGCCCCGACGCTGACCGGCACCGAGAAGCGCGGTAATGAGTTTCGTCCCAATCCCCGATTCTTGATATTCGTCCAACACGAAAATAGCGAGCTCGTATTCGTCTTCACCGTCTGAAACGAGCATCGCGTGACCAACAAGCCGGTCGTTCGTTTGAGCAGTGACATTGACAGTATCGTCGGTCAAGATACTGTCGAGCCAGTCGCGGATTTGGACTTCGTTCGTCGGGGGAATGCCCTGTGCTCGGTCCTGTGGATCGAACGCGAGATACATCTCGACGAAGGTATCGACATCGTCGTCAGTGTACTCGCTGACCTCGATAGTACGACCAGAACGATCTTCAAACGTTTTTGGTGGTGGCTCGAACGACCCGGCTGGTTCAGAGGGGTACACGCGTGTCATCGTACCAGTGTCACCGTCATTGGTGCGTTCAGGAGGACGAACTCTGCAACATCATTTAGTTGTATCTTTCCGAGTGGACTCGTTTTTCCACCGTCGATGATGATCTGATCGAAGTTTTTGCGTTCGGCGAAATCGACGAGCTGACTCCCTGCGTGCCCCGTGAGCGAACGCACCTTGGCATCGGACGAGAGCTCAGAGAGACATCCACGAACGTCCTGTTCGAGACGATCGATTGGAGGACCATCCTCGTATTCGACGACAGCGACAGTGAGATCGTTCTCAGTTGCTTTGGCACGCTTGTCCGCCGCTTCAAGTACTGCGAGTGCTCTGTCGCTCCGATCGACCCCAACAAGTAGTTTCATAGATAGCGGTCGATCGCCCAAACCAAAAGCCTCTCGGCGATACTCTTTTTCACCGCCGAAACACAGTGGGGATATGGCCGACGATTCCGTAGGCGGGGGCTTCTCGTCCACTCCCCCTGAAACCGAGGAAATCGACGAAGAGGAGCACCAAACCCCCGAATCAACGACCAACCAAACCACGTTCGATAGCGATACTGATGATGACGTAGATGGTGATGACGTTGGTAACGCTATGGATGATGACATCGATAGCGACGTGGATGATAATGATGTTGACGGTAATACCGGTCGTTCATCTGATCAGGATGAGGGCGATGAGTCGTCTGGGGAGCATTCGGCGTCGACGAGTGACGTTCCGGACGACGTCCGCCAGTACGACCGGTTCAAGAAAATCGATGGGACTCGTTACGAGCGGGCCAATCAGTTCTTACGTGATCGTACGTACATCACGGCCCGTGAGTGGGCACTCGCACGGTTGTGTGCTGATTTCCGTACTGAGACTGGTGTCGAAATGACGAAAATCGGGAACAACCTCCCAGACCTCGTTCCGTTCATGGAGGATACCTACTCTCCACAGGCTGTCAATCAGGCCAGAGCGGCGTTCGAGGAAAAGATCCGCACAGCGGGGGCAACGTTCCTCTACGGCGCGATGTGTGACTTCTTCACCGCCGAAGAGCTCGATGACATTATGTACGAATCGACCGAGGTTGCGAAGTTCTTATTGGAGATTGAGGGTGTCGACATCTCGGTCGAAACTGAACTCGAAGCTGAAGAGCGCGTATCGAATGTGATGCGTGAAGTACGCAAAGCAAGCGCTGAGCTTCGTGAGGAAGAACTCGAAGAGCAGAACGATTCGTAAAAATCACGTCGCGCTTTCAGTTTGAACCGGGATGTTCCGGGAAGAATGAAACAGGGTCGTCGTGACTGATCGTGATCGCACGCTCGTTCGAAAGGGTCCGTATGATTGTATCGAGCTGATTCGTCTGCTCGACTTGTTTGCGGAGTTCGATTGTGTTCTCACTGCTGTAATAGAGTGGGTAACAGACAGCAATTTCGTTGTCACTATCGAAGATGACCGCGAGAGCGAAGATGAATCCGTCCTGTTCGGCACGATATATCTCGGTATCGTTGAGCGTGGCATTGGAGATAGCCGCCTCTAGCTGGTCGAATTCGTCATCAGGAACGAGCACGTCGAAGCCATACTGTTCTTCATCGAGTACTGCTACATCGCCCGGGTGGAGTTCGACGACATCCCAGCCAGCCTCACGGTACTCGGCTGCCGTTATCTCCATATCCTCTATAACTTCCTCCCAGTAGCCGACTACCTGCTGGAACGGATTCGAATCCATACCCCGCTCTCACTTCCCGAGACAAATATGAGTTATCTTCCCAATCACAATATTCCTATGAGTTATTAGGTGGAAGGATCATAAACCGGAGGACGCGGTGACGACAACAGCCAACGAAGCATACGAAACCATCTTTCAGCGGTGATGGGGAACTACAAATCGACTGCACTATGTCTGTTTGAGGATACCGAGATGTGAATACACTGTACTCTGTTCGCACTAACAGTCTTGCAATACTGCGGCCGAAGAAGCAGATTTTGAGTGAATCATGCTTGCATTTATCTGATCCGATTGGGGTAGCGTGAATTAATTACATATATGAATTTTTTCCTAAAGGGATTTATTGCCGCATCTCCAATAAAGGAGTATGGGTATTCGATCAAACGTCCTACGGGCTGCTGTGGTGGTGATAATCGTCCTTGTAACGCTCGGAACGGTGGGTGTCGTTGCGGGAGATGGGACGGAACATTCAAGTACGGATTCGGAGGTCAAGCAGATCGGCTCACAAGAGATCGAGATCTCCGATGTACACGTGACTGTGAGTGATGTGCATCTCAGCGGCTCCGATCTCCCGTCTGTCCACATCGAAGAACGGACGTACACGGTTCATGACGCTTCGATGGTGATCGACGGTCTCACGATCACGCATAACGGACAAACGTACGAGGTTTGCTCAATATCGATCGTCATGGACGATGTCTCTGTGACGGTTGAGGATGTGCACGTCGACTAAACGCTGGCTGTTATTACGTCAGCCACCTTCTGAACCCAAGGAATTAAATAACTTGAAGTGACAGTTAGCCACAGAGCTGACTGATGACCCTTTCATTCTGCTACTGAGTTGATTGCCAGCCACATCCGCGTGTGGGGTTGTCAGCTTGGACTGTTGTCGTATTGGTACTTAGTCATCGATTAGTGAGACCTATGTCACGATCAACATTCATCAACTGCGACCGCCTCGATCTCAAGCCAGCCGAGGAAGACGATATTGAATTTCTTCAAGACGGGGTGAATCATCCAAAGATACGCCGATACATCAGCGTGTTCAGAACGCCGTACAACGAAGAACAGTACCGAGAGGAGCTCTGGTCGAAAGAGAACGACGACCCGTCGCTTCTTGTCATCCCCAACGAAGGCGAATTTGCTGGAGAACCAGTCGGGACAGTAGCGCTGTCTCCTATTATCGAACGAGACGGCTATGCGAACTTCGGTGTTTGGTTCCATCCGAAGGCGTGGGGTAAGGGATACGCTCTCGAAGCGAGCGCCTACCTCATCGAATACGGATTTCAGGACCTCCGGCTACATCGAATGTCGGCAGTCACGATGGCACCGAACGAGGCCTCTAAACGGCTTTGTGAACGGCTCGGATTCGTTCACGAAGGAACTGCCCGCGAATCCCAGTACGCCACCGGAACGTACGTTGACGTCGAGCGATACGGATTATTGATCGACGAATGGGACGGTCCCAGTGAGGTGCTCGGAATAGAATCGTAGTGTAAAGCGGCTTCAACGGCCGACAGTCTCTGAATGTTTTGAGTGGTCTGCGTGGCTTTCGAATCGAAACGCTCGGTGAACTTGCTGTTGGATAACGTGAAGAGGGGTTTTGTCGATGGCTGTCTTAAATTGTGTTGTGCTCGCCGAGAAATTCAGTCAGCGTCGGTTGCTCGTCGGTTTTTCAGGCAAGTGTCATGCGGGACTTCGCAGTAGAGGAGGCTGATGAACCAGTGTCTATTCATGTTGATCTCGATCTCGTTGCACTCGTCGCAGCCATTGTTGGACTCGGTGTCATAGCTCAGTTTCTCGCCACGAAGTATCGTGTTCCCAGCGTGCTGTTTCTTATCGTTGCGGGCGTCGCTATTGGTCCCGAAGGACTCGGTATCATCACGACCGACACGTTCGGTGGAACGCTCTCGACCATCGTCGGAGTGAGCGTCGCTATCATCATTTTCGATGGAACGTTTCGATTCGAATTTGAGTCTGTCCGCAACGCTCCACGGGCCGTCGGATGGCTGATTACAATCGGCGCAGCGCTGACGTTTTTCGGGACCGCCCTGACAGTTCGGTTCCTGTTGGGGTCGGATTGGGACATTGCCTTTCTCGTCGCTGCATTACTGATCGCAACCGGTCCAACGGTTATTACACCGATTTTCGCGGTCGTGTCTGTCCGCGAGGAAATTGCAACAACCCTCGAAATGGAAGGGATTGTCAATGACGTCACTGCATCGATTCTCGCTATTGTCCTATTCAAAGCGATGACTGTTCAGGAACTCTCACCAGAAGGATTTATTTTCCTGTTCGTAGAACGCCTCGGACTTGGAATTATCATTGGCCTCGTGGTCGCGAGCGTTATCTGGTATTTCCTTACACATGTCAAACTCCCGGCTCAGGAAGCGCCACAGACAGCTCGGTTATTCACGCTGGCAGGAGCGATCGTCGCGTTCGCAATCGCGGATTCAGTGTTTTCGGAAGCAGGTATTGTGGCTGCAGCTATTGCGGGATTCGCTCTCGGGAACCTCAATCTCCCTCATCAAGAGAGTATTGGACAATTCAAGCAAGACGTGACGCTGCTCGTTCTCTCGTTCGTTTTCATTACACTCGCAGCGTTGCTCGAATTCTCGGAACTCCTCGCGCTCGGCGTCGCTGGACTCGCGGTCGTTGCGGTTTTGATGTTTCTCCTCCGTCCGCTGGTCGTCTTCCTCTCGACAACCAGTGGCGAGTTCTCCATCCGTGAACGGCTGTTCATCAGTTTCGTCAGTCCTCGCGGGATTATTCCTGCGTCGGTCGCTACTCTGTTTGCTATCCGACTCCAAACGGGTCCTCCCCCGACGGATTCGTCAGGTGCTGATATCTTGCTCGGCACCGTCTTTCTCGTTATTCTGGTGACGGTTGTTGTTGAGGCCGGCTTTGCGAGACAAATAGCCGCCGCACTCGGGGTCACTCAAACGGAGGAGTGATAGTGTACTCTGTTTTCGAGTGTGTCGGATGCGTCCATGGTGGGGCGAGTATCGTATGGATCAATCTACGGTGAAATGACATAGAAAGCGTATCGAGGAGACATTTTTGATGGGAATATCTCTGATAGAGGTGCCAACAACGGGGTAATCACCATACATATCCCTGCGCTTTTCCGCTGGCCATCTTTCGGTTCAGTATCCTCACCCAATCGTATGGCAATCAGGAAAGGTCACGGCGTAGGCATCGACTGTCCATATCAAATAATCGTCGTGTATTGAGAGCTGTGCTGAATACATAGTGTGAGTCAGTCACGACGCGAGGAACGCGTGGTAATAATGAGAACGTCATGTATCGTGGATATTATGAGAGGTCTGGCAATTGTTCGACGCGTGCATTCCAGAAGGCTTCGTCTTCATACTCTGGATACGTCGCTCGGTATCCCAAAAGACGACCGATCGGACTGAATACCGTTGCCAGCACGTTCTGTACGACTGGTGGTGGCGACGTGAAGACCGTATCGTCACCCATCTCGTCTGCCATCACCATCGCTTGTAAGAACGAGGGCCGGCCCGACTCTGTGAGTTTTCCGTCGTGTGCGAGGCCAAACAGCAGGGCGATAACATCTCCCAACCGACCCGCTGGACGGGCCTCGATGATGCAGGACGCGTACGACTCTGACTCGTTTCGGAACGCGTGTGGTGTCCCTGTCTCTACGGTCACGCTCTCGCCAGCAGTGAGTGTCCGAGATTCGCCCGGCAGTTGGATGACGAACTCGCCTTCGACGACTTCGAACGTCTCATCGTAGTTCGGGTGGACGTGTTCTGCTGGCCCGTCTGCCCCAGGTGGGAAAATTCCCAGTCCCCGTGTGTATGCACCGTCGGTTTCCTCTGGAGTCACGAGACCCGCTCCGTACTCGCCTAACTGTGGATTCGAGAACAGCGGCGTGGTCGCCGTTGCCAGCAACTCCACTGTTGGGCTGTCTTTCGGGAAGGTCAATCCATCGTCGATCGGCTCTCCGTCCACGAGCGTGCGTCCAAAGGTTACTGTCTCTGCCGTAGAATTCATCTCCAATTTGGTCGTAGAACCCATACGAATTGGTGTGTGATATTTGATAATAAACGTTTGGAGAACTCTTCTTCTTCGACTCCGTAGCCCAACTGTGCATTGTTCAGGCGTTCGGTGCAGGTGAGCAGGATCTTCATGAGACAGTCAAGCTACTCCGACCGGAACTCAAGAAGTGCGATGAACAGAACGAGGAGGTCCTGTATACTGGTGCTGCGAAGACGCTTATCGAGTATCAACAGAAGCTCAGCTATACTGCCCTGTACTCACGTCGTCACCGAAGTTCTCTGGCATAAAAGTCTCCGTCTTGGGAAGGATACATGAACGAGATGTCGCGTCTGTCTTGATCTATTCAAATAATTATTTCAGCTCATCGGGTGTCTCAGCCACGGTATAATTAAGTTCCACGCTGATATAAGTTACAGATAATGACAGAGCGTCGGATTTCATACCACGATCTCGAAGACGGTATTGCAACATTAAAGGTGTTTGAAGATAGTAATTTTCAGGGATATTTACACTGGAATGTGGAAGAACTACCAGACGAGGCAGAACCCGGAGATCAATACCGACCGGAATTCGAGGACGGTGAACTCGTCGCACTACAGTATGACAAAGAACTCACAGACCAGAAATGGGAGGATTTTGAAGAGTCGCGTGAGTGGCTCGAAGAGATGAGAGATAAGTAGGGATGGCCGGTGAGCCGTTGGCTAATGGACGACGAGAGATCTACACACTGAATGTCGGGCAGGCAGACGCACATGCAATTATCACTGAAGACGGGACGCTCAATCTGATCGATGCCGATACAACAGACGTCGGCGATGAACTCGATACCATCGTAGACAGACGGACAACGCCCGAGACGGAGACAGGAAAAATCCCGGTCGAAACGTTTGCTGTTACGCATCTTCATTACGACCATTCAGATGGTATTGAGACATTGTATGATCACGGCTATGAGATACAGCACGTCATCGAGCCTGACGAAAAGCGGTATGCAATACGTGATCGAGAGACCGGAAAACCACCCAGAGGCGTGAAAGCGACTGTCAACGATGCATATGCTCGTGGGTTGAAAAAACACGATATTGAGAGCATTACACAGGTCTCAGAAGGCGAATCCCTCTCACCGGGCTGGGTCGGTCAGGTCGTTGCTCCACCCAATGACCCGGGAGAACTCGAATTCACCAGCCCTGCAACCGGACGGAAGAATACACTCAAAGCGACTGGAGCCAACGCAAACAGCCTCGCCTTCAAAACGGAGGGTGAGCAGTCGGTGTTGTTTATGGGCGATGTCGAGGACACCGGCGGACTCAACGGCGAAAGTCAGGTGATGCACCAGCACGACAGCGAGGAAAGCGATGTGAATCTCGATGCTGATATTCTCGTGCTCGCCCACCACGGCTCGAACAACGCGACTAGTGGTGAGTTTCTCGATCGAGTCGATCCAGATATAACCGTAATTTCGAGTGGTCTACACAATAAGCACACGAGCGAGAACCAGCACGACGCCCATCCCCACGATGCGACTCTCAAGCGACTGCACGACCAAGAGATCGATGTCTACTGGACGCCGGGTCACGGAACACTCCGGACCGACCTAGACACAGAGGCGACCCGGCCAAAACCAACGACCGATCTCGAAACGACGAGCGCCGCTGATGTGGCCGCGCTGAAGTACTACTGCCGAGAACACGACGTCTCGCCGGAACAGATCGTGGCACTCACCCCAGACCACTTGCCTGAAGAAACGCCCGCGTGGGTAGCCGACGCCGCACCGATGATGGTCGAGTCGACCGAGGAGGTCGTGGACGAAGCGATTGCGAACGGCGAATCCGTTGAGGATCTCCGACAGACGCTCGATCCAACGCCAGACGCGCACGATCAGCTCAAGAAGAGCGTACAAGCCGATCGAGACGAACACGTGACGACCAGAGCAGACGTGAACCGGAACCGGGAGGCGTTTTTCAGCGCCAAACGGGCAGAAGATGCCTACAAGCGGCTCCCACTGCACACGCGGCTCCGGGCGAACCTTCCAAACCGATTCGGGGGGATCGAGCACCCGCTAGCAGACGTTCCTTCACCCGACGAGGTCGATGGGCCCCGCAAGGTCGAGGAGGTCCCACGAGCCGTTCAACATTCCCCCGCAGCCAAAAAACGTGACAAGAGAGGAATCGTCATCGACAAACAGCTCTTAGCGGCCGAAGACGCCGCTGACGAGGCCGTGGACACCGCCGAAACGAGTGAAACGTTGTGTCACCGCCTCCGAGACACCCCTGGCGCACACCAAGACTTCCTCTATGCGATCGACACTCCCGACGCACATACCAAGCACAAACCCGAAGAAGATCTCTCCGAATCACTGGAACAGACGAACCAGCGAGAACGAACGCAGAAACGAGATGTCTCACTGGGACTCTGATGTGTAGCGTCGATGGGGAGATCGTCCGCTTGTCAGAGAAGCATCGTCGATGGTTGCACGACACAAGACACCGACGGCTCGTTGCGTTATGTCTATATTAGAATACAATCCTTATTCTCCAGATTTGAACTTCTGGCGAGCGGTGCTCGCGGGAACGGGACAGCTCACCTTCGGTCGAGTACAGAGACTACTCAAATACAACGTCGCGTAAAACTCGAATGCCGCCTCCCGGATTTGAACCGGGGACAGCTCGATCTTCAGTCGAGTGCTCTCCCAGTCTGAGCTAAGGCGGCTCATTCAGAGCAACGACGAGCACTTGAAAAAGGGTTTCGAAATTGTCGGGCCAGATCGGCAGACGAAGATGGATTGAACTCGATCGAATCAGGAATGAAACAAAAATAATGGGTCCGGGCGGAGTCGAACCACCGATCTCGTCCTTGTAAGGGACGCGTCATAAACCACTAGACCACGGACCCGTATCCCTACACACATTCTCGATCCGAATAACACTTTTCGTTCGCCACGCGGCTGAAATGCCCTGCCCTACCGTACCTTTTTCCTCGCTCAACGGAGCATCGAACACGCGAGTCATCCTCCAGCAACGCCTCCCGGTCCGGGACATCTTAGTTGGTCCTCATCCAAGAAGGAGGTGAATGGTCTCTCGACGCGTCACGAGCGCCATTGGAGTGGTGCTCGTCGGGATGCTCATCGTGCTTGTACTCGTCGCAACTGGGTTTGTTGCGGTACCAGCTCCTGCTGAGGACAAGTACGAGCGCACCAGCGTAACGATTTACGACGAAAATGAGACGCAACTCGGTCACGTTGACGCTCGAATCGCCGACACCCAGTGGAAGCGCTATACAGGACTGAGCAACACCACACAGCTGCCAAAAAACGAAGGCATGCTGTTTACGTACGACGCGCCCGGGGACCACACCTACGTCATGCGCGGAATGGACTTCGGAATCGATATCGTTTACATCGGGGCAGACGGGCGTATCACGAAAATACACCACGCACCCGAACCACCCGAGGACGCGGATGGAAATGAGTACCAATATCCCGGCCACGGACAGTACGTGCTGGAAGTGAATCACAACTGGACAACAAGACACGGTATCGAAGCGGGTGACCGGGTCGTCATCGAGGGGCAACACTGATGGGCGACGCGAACAGCCTCGCACAACTGGATGGCTGGCATTCAGAAGGATACGCCGCCCGCGTTCACTACGAAGGCGAGAACGAACGCTATAGCATCGAATTCTACGAGGCGAGAGAGTCCATTCTCTACTGGAAAGTCAACGAGGGCAACGCCGCTGTTCCCGTTCCACGGGAGGCAGTCCCCGACCCACTGCGCGAGCGAATTCGACGAGATCTCGCACAAGTCGGTATCAATCCCGAGAACGAGACACGATTGCTGTAGCACGCGTTAGTGTGAAGACTTCATTCCTCACACGACCAGGCGAGATTCCTTCGAAATCTACAGCGAGAACTTAGTCTGAACAAGTACTATCGCTCAAAAACAAAACGTACAGATCATGCTCTCGTGGTGAGGACTCTGTGGAATACGAAACACAGACTCTCCGTATACGGCCCGAATTTCCCTGCTTAGCCTATCGAGTGCTACTAGTTCACAATCCTTACCAAGTCTTTTGCTGGATGCACTTGTCGATGCAACAATGGACTATTCCGCCGACGAAGACGACCCGTTCGAGGAGCAACGGGAAAAGGCTGAGAATCCGATGCGACGGCTGTTCTTGGAGTACGGGAGCCGGAACAAACCCGCGTTCGTTGGTGGACTCGTTTCCAGCATTGTCGCTCGGGTGCTTGATCTGCTTCCGCCTCTGTTACTCGGGCTCGCGGTCGATTCTATCTTCTCTAATAAAAAGGCGTTCGGACTCTGGATCGTGCCACACGAGTGGTTACCGACGACGAAGTCCGACCAACTCGTGCTACTGACGAGCATTATCGCCGTCGCATTCTTCGGCGGGGCGGCTTTCCACTGGATGCGCAACTGGGGATGGAACTCGTTTGCCCAACACATCCAACACGATCTCCGCACGGACACCTACGACAAAATGCAGCGGCTGAACATGGATTTCTTCGCCGATAAACAGACCGGTGAGCTGATGTCCGTCCTCTCGAACGACGTGAATCGTCTCGAGAATTTTCTCAACGACGGGATGAACTCCATGTTCAGACTACTGGTGATGGTCGTCGGAATCGCAGTCATCCTGTTTTCTAAAAATTGGCAACTCGCGCTCATCGCGCTGTTGCCCGTGCCACTCATCGCTCTGTTCACCTACAAGTTCGTCCAAACGATCCAACCAAAGTACGCAGCAGTTCGTTCCTCAGTCGGTCGGGTCAACTCTCGACTGGAAAATAATTTAGGAGGAATTCAGGTCATCAAAACCTCGCATACCGAAGGGTACGAATCCGACCGCGTCGATGGCGTCTCACAAACGTATCTCGACGCGAACTGGGACGCCATCGAGACGCGTATCAAGTTTTTCCCTGGTCTCCGCGTAATTGCCGGAATTGGATTTGTTCTCACGTTCGTGGTCGGCGGATTCTGGGTGTTCACATACCAAGCGACAGGTGCTGCCCCCGGTCCGTTCACCGGTGAACTCACCGCCGGTGACTTCGTCATATTCATCCTCTTTACCCAACGGTTCATCTGGCCGATGGCACAGTTCGGTCAGATAATCAACATGTACCAGCGCGCGTACGCGTCGGCTGCACGCATCTTCGGATTGATGGACGAACCGAACCAGATTCAGGAAGCGCAGGCTGCAGACGAGTTAGTCGTGACTGAAGACCGCGTCGAGTACGACGACGTGACGTTCGGGTACGACGAGGAGGAGATCATCACGGACGTCTCGTTCACCGTCGAGGGTGGCGAGACGGTTGCGCTCGTCGGACCAACGGGTGCCGGTAAATCGACCGTGCTGAAACTTCTACTCCGGATGTACGACGTTGATGCTGGTGCGATCCGAATCGATGGGCAAGATATCCGTGATGTGACCATCGAGAGTCTTCGTCAACGCATTGGATACGTCAGTCAGGACACGTTCCTGTTCTACGGATCGGTCCGCGAGAACATTTCGTATGGAACGTTCGACGCGAGCGACGAAGAGATCACTGAGGCCGCCAAAGCCGCAGAGGCACACGATTTCATCATGAACCTTCCGGACGGCTACGACACGATGGTCGGTGAACGCGGTGTCAAGCTGTCGGGCGGACAGCGCCAGCGGCTCTCCATCGCGCGGGCGGTTCTCAAAGACCCCGCTATTCTCGTACTCGATGAAGCGACCAGCGATGTCGACACCGAAACCGAGATGCTCATCCAGCGCAGTCTCGACCGGCTCACCGCCGACCGGACGACGTTCGCCATCGCGCATCGCCTCTCGACGATCAAAGACGCCGATCAGATCATTGTCCTCGAAGGTGGCTCCATCGTTGAGCATGGCCCACACGAGGAACTCATCGAAAATGATGGGCTTTATGCGCATCTTTGGGGCGTTCAGGCGGGTGAGATCGACGAACTGCCACAGGAATTCATCGATCGAGCAGCCAACCGACAGGCCCGCACTGGCGCAGACGACTAATTCACGCTCGATTCACCGGTTGGGGTGCTCACTCGGTTGGAAAAATGAACGCACCGATGATTCAAGACGCTGAGATCCGTTTGCCGGATATGCACCTCTCGGAGATCCCGTGGACCGATGTCGCTGCCGAAACAGAATCCGACATGGAGACGGATATGGCGCTTCTTCCCGTTGGATCGACGGAACAACACGGACCGCACGCGCCGCTCGGGACAGACGCACTCATTGCGTCGGGAATCGCCGCTGTCGGTGCAGACCGCTACGACGGCGATGTGGTCGTTGGGCCGACGATTCCGGTCGGGGTCGCAGAAGAACATCGTCAGTTCACTGGGACACTGTGGGTAACCGAAGAAACGTTCCGTCGGTACGTCCGTGAGACCATCCAGAGTCTCACACACCACGGTTTCAACCGCGTCGTGGTCGTCAACGGTCATGGTGGAAATGTTGCTGCCCTTCGTGAGTGTTGTGCGACGATCACTCGTCACGACGCTGCCTTTGTGGCGCCATTTACGTGGTTCAACGCAGTTTCAGACGAGATGGGACACGGCGGAGCGCTCGAAACAGCGCTCGTTCGTCACCTCCACCCGGATCTTATTCGTGAAGACAGAGTTGAGGATGCCAGTGCCGGTGCTGTTGACCGATGGGGAGTCTGGCAGTCGGGGACGAATCTCGCGTACGACTCTGCCGAGTTCACCGAAAATGGCGTTGTCGGCGATCCGTCCGAAGGAGACGCTGCATACGGTGAAGAGCTGCTTGAGGAAATTACGACGGCTCTCGTCGATCTGTTAGAAACCGTTGCTGCGCGCAATCTTACCCAGCCAGAGCACCGGTGAGTGCTGTATAAAACGCACAACGGAAGGGTCTGCGCTCACGCTCCTGCTGTGATCGCACGCACAATAAGTGGACGAGAATGTCGAGTGATGAACGCAACCGACAGAGGAATCTCGACTGTCTATAAATTGCTCTTTTCGAAGACGTGTCTTCAACCCAACTCTTTGACGTATTCGTATCCACGAGTATCGATCCGATCATCGTAGAACCCACCAGTTCGTCTGTACCCCGTGGTATCAGTATTCACACGACAGTACCGTGGTTCACTTCACGGCACGTTACAGTCGATGCTACTCCTCTGTGTCCTCCTCGTCCTCGTCCTTTTGTTCGATCGAGTCGAGCATACCTCGGAGCTCTGGAACTGTGCTTGCGAGATCGCCCACTTGTTCGTGAGCGGTTGAGATATCGTCCATGATCTCTTCGAGTTCTTCGATCTTTTCTCGCAGATCGTCGGCGTCTTCGAAGGCGTCCGCTCGTTCGCCCATCGTATACCACTTTTTGGCGTCTCGGAGGTGTTCTGCGGCATCGCCTGTATCGAGCACGGAATGGAGGGAATTGAGGACTCCGAGGGTGTTTTCAGCCTCGGCGGTCCAGATATCATCGGCTTCCGGGAGTGCTTCTCGGGCCGTTTCGAGGCTCGACTCTACGTCGGTGCGGATCTCGTTCGCTGCCTCTCCAAAGAGTTCGTCGTCATCGAGGGCCGTCTGGCTCATGGCGTGTGATTCTTCGTCATGGGGTATAAATACCCGCCCAAAACTGAAAGTGAAATCTGCACCGCGCGTCGGTCGAACCTCCTCATTCGCACGTGACACACCCAACTGTGCTCATCTCAGATCCTCCCCGTTCACTACCACTACTCACCGACGATATCGACGACGCGCATGAGAGGGTAGCCGTCTTCCATCGCCATCTCGGCATGGACAATGCAGTCTTCGTACTCGATCCGCATGACAACATCCATGTACTCTCCTGTGAGTTCGGTGTACCCCCGTGTTGTTTCGAGCTCGTCGGTGTGGATATCGACTGAAACTTCCTCACAGTACGGCTGGTTCTCGATTGTCTCCTCAATAGCAGTTTCGAGACTCGCGGCACTCTTCGGACTGACTGGAGCACCGGCGAACTGATGATACAGTGCACCGAATTTCACTCCTGCTTCGAAACAGGCCGTTTCGCGGTCTGTCGGGTCCATATCTGTGATATCACGTTCCCGCAATTAAATGCCGCCCGATTCGGCTCAATCCTAGACCATGTCGAACCGTATCTCGCAACGGGTTTACGGCTCAAGCCCCAACTATCAGATATGGATTACGAATCGAGCCTCGATAGAGCCATGGATGCAGTGCCAGATATCCAATCGGACGGCAAGCGTCTCGAAGTGCCGGATGCCACGGCACAGAAAGACGGTGCATTCACACGCTTAACGAATCTTGAGGATATTGCTGATACTATCTCCCGAACCCCGGACCATCTCCACCGATTTATCCAGCGTGATCTCGGAACGAACGGAAAGCTCACAGACGGTGTCGGGCGGTACAACGGGACGTTCTCCGGTACGGATTTCGATGCGGCCACCGATGCGTACGTCGAAGCGTACGTCCTCTGTGCGGAGTGTGGACTGCCCGATACTCGACTCGTGACTGAAGACGGAACACCGATGCTCAGGTGTGATGCTTGTGGTGCGTTCCGTCCCGTCTCAAAGCGCCGCCGCGGCACCCAACAGACCAAACAGCGTGATGCGATCGAAGAGGGTCAAACCTACACGCTCGAAATCGTCAGTACGGGCCGCAAGGGCGACGGTGTTGCCGAACGGGGTGGATATACGGTTTTCGTCCCCGGTGCGGCGGAGGGCGACGTCGTTGAGGCATACATCGAAAACGTCTCTGGCTCGCTGGCGTTTGCTCGGCTCGTGACAAACTAATCCAACGCAGTGCTCTCTTCCGTTCGCTGTTCTTGCTATCTTCAGCGGATATCTTCTGTGCGAACTCTCACCTCAGTAGATACATCTAGATGATCTTGTGCGTTCTCCTACTGCGTTTGACATCATCATACGACCCAAATGGTCTGGAGCTTTGTCCAAACCGCACGATTATTACTCCCCTCGCTCTTTTCGACTCGTGAATGGTCACGTCGGTGCTGCTCACAGGTGCCGCAGGTCGCGTTGGAAGCGCTATCCTCGGCGGACTCGGTCAAGACTATGATTGGCGGTTGATAGATCGCGAGCCACCGACAGGTAAAGACAACCATCAGTCTGATCACGAGTACGTTGTCGCCGATATCACCGACAAGGATGCCATCCGCGAGGCGATGGAAGACGTCGATGTCGTCATTCACCTCGCTGGTGATCCACGTCCTGAGGCAGGATGGGATAGTGTCATCACGAACAACATCGACGGGACTCACACTGTTTTCGAGGCAGCCATCGATGCTGGGGTTGAGAAGGTTATCTTTGCGTCCTCGAATCACGTTGTTGGCCACTACGAAACCGAGCGCAAGCCCGATATATACCGCACGAGCAGCGATTTCCAACTCGATGGAACAGAACTCCCTCGGCCATCGAATCGATACGGCATTAGCAAAGCCACCGGTGAGATCATCGGACGGTTCTTCCACGATGAGTACGATATCGGCGTTGTCTGTCTCCGCATCGGCAATCTCACAAAGGATCATCCACCAATCGATTACGAGCGCGGGCAGGCAATGTGGCTCTCTTATCGGGACTGTGCCCACTTGTTCGACTGTTGTATTACCTCCGATGTCGATTACGAAATCATCTACGGCATCTCGGACAACGACCGAAAGTACTACTCGATCGACCGTGCTCACGAGGTGCTTGGCTACGATCCGCAGGACAACTCCGCTGATTACACCGATTGAATCACTTTGCTGAGTGTTGCTATCCACTGATCGAACAGCACGACACTCGGTAGCGCTCTTTGTGTGAAACAATCCATTTCGTGCTCGGTCGTTTTGCGACCGTTTGAGAAGCTGCCCTGATTGGTTCGCCGAGTGACGCTGTCAAGCTGATTCGGGTGGCTCATCCTGAAACGCGATGACGGCATCGCGGAACGTATCAGGAATACGGGTCGGTGTTCCGGTATCATCGACTGCAACGTGGGTCACGTGACCTTCGACGAGCACAGTGTCGTCCATCGAGCGCCTCGCCTGATAGTCGAACGTTATGCTGGAGTGGCCGATTGATTCAACGCGGAGTGAATTGACGATCACATTTTCGAAGAACGCTGGTGAGCGATAATCGAGATCGACGTGTGCGACGTGAATATCCCACTCGTTCTCGATCAGCGTTGTGTAGTCATAGCCAATCTCCCGCAGAAATGCGGACGTTGCTTCGTCTTGGTAGGTGACGTACTCGCCGTAGAACACGACACCTTGCTGGTCAGTCTCGGCGAATCGAACGCGATTCTCATACACCTCGTGCATTGACAACAGATCAGCGTGCCGCGGTCTTTAACGCAGCTAAAAATATTGTGACAGTGCCTCGAACTAGTTGTCCGAATCCGTTTCGAATAGTCCCTCGACATCTGATTCTTTGTGATTGCGGCGTCCAATGTGTTCTGATAACCGTTGGCGAACAATTCCACGCTCTCCACGCACGAAGTCGATTAGCAACGTGACGAACGGGCTTGTTACCTTTTCTGCTGCGAGATCGGCTGTCGCGTACTCGATTGCTCGTTCGATCTGATCCTCATTGTAGTCGTATTCTGCTGCGAGGACGCGTGCGGCGATCGCCACCGACTCGAATGGGAGTTCATCGACGATGACCGGCTCACCGTCCAGTACTATCCGGATCGGTCGTCGACGCTCGATGACCTCTGGATCACGACCGAGAACGACGAGATAATCACGAATGGATTCGAGTGCAACGCCGTGACGGGCCGCACCGAGATCGGCTAGATATCTGTGCGCACTCGTTGCGAGTCCTGTGGTGCCCGCCCAGTTTCGTTGATCAGCATGGTAGACGGCAGCGGTGAACTGAATCAAGCCCTGTAGAAGATCACGATCGGGCCCGTCGTCCATCTCAAGCCACAGTTCTTCCCACGCATCGTGTGCAGCGTGGTACTCACCGGCGTTGTAGATTGCAGCGCCCGCTCGGAGATGTGCGGCCAGATCCATCTCCGCTGTCTCTCTCCCAGTCTTGTCCATATGATCTGTTCTTCCCGAGTGGTCAAAACGCCGGCGGCAACCGTACTGTGGACCCGTAGTCAGCAGTGTTATCCCTTCTGTCCACACACTGTTGATCATGCCTCTGGAGTTCTATGAGGACCTTTCGATTGGTGATACGCGAGAGTTCGGTGGATATACGGTCGAAAAAGAGGAACTCGTTTCGTTCGCCGAGCAGTACGATCCGCAACCGTTCCACGTAGACGAAGACGCTGCAGAGCAGTCGATGTTCGGTGGACTCATTGCCAGTGGCTGGCACACCGCTGCGGTCACGATGCGTATGCTCGTCGAAAATGTCATCCGCGATTCGAGTGCAACAGGTGCAATCGGAGTCGATGATCTGCGTTGGAGACAGCCCGTCCGTCCCGATGATACGCTCTCTGTGAAGACCGAAGTGGTAGATAAAGAACCGTGGGACGATAATCTCGGACTCGTTCACTCCCGCACCACCGTCTACAATCAGGACGAGACTGAGGTCATGTCTATGATTGGATTAGTGCTCTATCAAATGCGAGACAGCAGTTCTGCACCCGAAAACTGAGTAGGGAATGTTCAGCGGCTCTAAAGCGCAATCGTGTAGTTCGGCGACCATCGGTAACAATTATTGATGTCTGTTTGAACTGTTTTGGAACATACCCGGCAAACTAAAGAGGGATGGTCGAAAAAGGAAACTGAGGGCCCTTAGCTTAGCCTGGTCAAAGCGATCCGCTCATAACGGATTGATCGCTGGTTCAAATCCGGCAGGGCCCATGAAAACAGCGGTCAAAGTGACCGGACATCAACTGTATACCCACGACAGAACTCACGGTGCAGTCGAGACGAAACGCGAACGACAACAAAAATACAAAAACACTCAATCGTACGAGCGCTCGTATTCGATTGCAATCAGTTGCCTACGCCCGAACATATCGGGTTCGCGGCTGATTGTCATCGACAAAGTAGACGGCTATTTTGACTCGGCCGTCAACGATGTGCTCATACGGTATGAGTCCAAAACGAGACCGAATGAGCCGACGACGAGGTCCACGAGGACGGGGACGCGAACGAAGGCGTGAAAGCACGAATGACCGCAGTCAGCGAGTATTGCAGGTTGCACTCATCGCTGCAGGCATCCTCTTTCTCCTGGTTGGAGCTATCATCACCGCCGGAGGAGGGGGAGCACTAGATCTATTTGGCGCATCCCAATCAGATGAGACTAACAGCGACACTGATGAGCCTGCAACGAGCGGAAACCAGCAATCATCAACGTCGGAACCGACTTCGTCGGAGACTGACACACCGACGCCGACAGCGACGCCGACCACGACGCCAACGGCAACACCAACAACGACCACGACAGCGACGCCAACGGCAACACCAACAACAACGGCGACGCCAACATCGACAGCGACGAGGACAGCAGCATCCGGTGGTCTGCGGATCACAGAAAAGACCGATGAGAACGGAAACGGCTACGTTTCCGACTTCAATCTTGAGGTCAACGCGGACACCAGTTCCGCGAACAAACCGTACTTCATTGTCAAGATCAATGGCGAGGTGTACGGCTATTCCAATGAACTCAGGAACACTGCCAATGGTGTCTTCACGATCACTCTCGACGGATCGAAGTTCGAAAAGTATGGTCGCGGACCGCTTCAAGTGTCCGTCGAACTCGCAGAAAAGGATACGGATGGAACAATCAACTCGTGGACTACGACCGTGAACTACGAGCCGGAGTAAGCATATCACATCACAATGAATGAGAAATAATTCCACGACCGTGTCACCTCACTCATTTGATTGTTCGATTCATCCGATCATTTAATTCCCTCGTCCTCGGCCTCCGTCGAAATCCCGAGTTACATTCTACATTAAACCAGCGAAGAAGACTAAGAAATATAAACAATTGTTGATTTGTGTTGATTTGGTATCGATGCTATTGGACGCGACGGTAGCGCTATATACATCCAATACTAACACGGTAAATAAGGATGTTCGACCGGATTCGAGAGGACATAGAGACCGCATTTGCGAGAGACCCGGCAGCCAAGAGCGTTCCCGAGGTTCTCCTCTGCTATCCTGGGCTGCACGCGATCTGGCTCTACCGTATTGCGCACGCTCTTTGGGAAGAGGACTTCTTGCTCGCCGGACGATTCCTCTCACACGTGGCGCGATTTCTCACCGGCGTCGAGATCCACCCTGGTGCCGAGATCGGCGACCGATTTTTCATCGATCACGGTGCTGGCGTCGTGATCGGTGAAACAGCAGAGATCGGCGACGACGTAATGTTATATCATGGTGTCACGCTGGGTGGTGATTCTATCGAACCAGAGAAACGCCATCCGACGCTCAAAGACGACGTGACTATCGGCGCGAATGCGACGCTTCTCGGACCGATCACGATCGGGCGGAAATCAAGTGTCGGATCTGGATCGGTCGTCCTCGAATCCGTTCCCCCGAACTGCACCGTCGTCGGTGTCCCCGCAGAACTCGTCGGCGATTGTGGAACAGACTACCTCGCAGAAGTGAGAGAGGATTTCGGGGAGTAACACTGGCTGATTGTCGGACGGTCTGAGATTATATCCAAACCAAATCCTGCTCTGAGGCAGTTCAGCGCTCTTGATGTGTTATGACCGTTTCTCTCTCTGGGTTGATTGTCACGAGACGTCCTATCGGAAGCGGTGCGATGGGTGTTGTGTGTCCCCAGTCGAGACCGAGAACAACAGGGGCATCGGGATTGTATCGTTCGACTTGTTCGGTGATCGCTTTACGAACACGCTCTCGGTAGGCTTCTCGCGTTTCGA
This sequence comes from Halocatena marina, assembly GCF_025913575.1. Taxonomy (NCBI): domain Archaea; kingdom Methanobacteriati; phylum Methanobacteriota; class Halobacteria; order Halobacteriales; family Natronomonadaceae; genus Halocatena; species Halocatena marina. Next base: position 70,114 of record NZ_CP109785.1, read on the forward strand.
GCGGTGGTTCTTCGAGGAAACTCCGTCCAGGGATACGGCCAACCAGCACGGCTGCAAAGCGCTCGAGCAGTCCCCGTTCACCGAGGCACATGAGCGTTGCTGCGACGTCCACTGGGCTCGGGAGATTTTCTGCAGTTTCGATGGCGAGCACCGCACCGTCGAGCTCGTCCGGTGAAGGGAGATACCGATCGGTTGCGCAGTGCCACTCCACGATGGTTCGGTTGCCACCCCAGAGACGGCCTGTGACGGACCGATCGCTACCTTCCCACCGCCATCCGGGGTTCGATTCGTACGCTGGAGTAAAATCGAGTGCCGCTGGATCGTCCCAATCTGCCGGCTCGTCCGTCCATTCTGGTGCCGGTTCGAACGCGCCAATGACATCCTCGAAGAACGCCCGTCGACAGTAACGCTCCGTGTACGCTGGCAGTTCGCCGGGAACAGCGAGCTCGTTCATCAACTGCGCACCGTTGTACGAGACAATCCCACAGTTCCAGAGGACGAGCGAGAGATTTGAGTTGTCACTCATTCCGTAGAATCGTGTTGGGTGTTCACAGAAGACTGTTGAGTCGAGATAGTCGAGTACTTGTAGCTGATCCCATCCACCGATCGTTGCGAAGATCCCCGTTATCTCGGGATCTTCGAATGCCGAGTGAATGTCCACAGCACGCGCTCGTGGATTGTCGGCGAGAAACGCATCGCTCTGGCGAGCCGTCGGATACACGATGGGGTTGAGGTCGAACACCGTTCGGAGCCGATCGAGAGCGAGTTCAAGAACGTGAGGTGCATTCCGTGCTCCGCCACTCGATGGTGCGATAACTGCGACACTATCACCAGGCGTCATGGCAGGAGGTGTGCAGAACGACATAGCTACGGTTAGGAGTCACTATGTTGAGAAAAGCGTTGTCGACGAGAGAAGCATCATAACGTATATCATGATCGCTCGTTCTGTTTGTGTTATTCCTCGCTCAGTGAGGTTGTAGATGTAGACCGCGGTGTGGATTGTGCGTTATCGCGTCGACAGTTCTCTATTTCGCGCCGCCCCCTGAATCAGCGTCTCTGCGATATTGCCACCATATTCTGACGTTCGTCGCACGCTGTCGAGGAGGAGACCAAGTAGATACCGATCGGGAATTTCGCTGTCGTACAGCCGTCGGTCGAGTTGGTCGAGGTCATCCCCCAAGTTATCGCGGTCATCGAGTGCTCGATAGGCCATCTCGATGTCCGTTCCGCCAAGAAGAACGCTCGATGCGTCTTTGACTGTGGCGCGCGCCTCGCGCGCAACGGCACCGATCTCCTCCATGATCGACTGTGGTGGATCATCGAGTCGAGATGAGATGGTCGCTATCTTCTCTGCGTGATCTGCAACACGTTCGAGCTGTCGTGCAATCGTATAGTAATCAGCAATCGTCGGACGGTCAATACCGAGTTGATCGATCTCCTGAAGGTCGGACAACGCCCGTTGATAGTGGCGACTCACCATACCGAACAGTCGATCGACTTCGTCGTCACGCTCACAGACGCGGGCAGCGAGCTCTTCATCATCCTCAATCACGGCGGTCACGGCCCGTTCGTGCATCGCAAGCGTGATGCGCTGAAGCTGGATCACCGTCTGGCGAATGGAGACATCGTTGGTGTTGAGCAAACTCTGGAGCGTGATCACATCATCTGATTCCGAGACGATTTCGAGACCAACGAGACCGCTCGCTGCCATCGTGACTGCGTTGCGCTGTGACACCTCGAACCCACCAACCGCGGTGAGCGTGAACGAGTCAAAACCCGCAGCGTAGAACGCTCGGACGGTACGAGAGATATCGTCCTCGTCGAGATGATCGACGCTGACGCGAGACTCGCGCTTGCCGTTTTGCGTGGGACTCGGACGCACCAACAGCGAGCCGTCGCTGTGCGGGTAGAGATACATCCGTGCTCCCGATTCGAGACCATGCTCTTTTGCCCACTGTTTTGGCAGCGACACCGTAAACGTCGATCCACCCGTCAGCTGAATTTTGCGTGTTTCCATTATTGGGAGTTGTATTCTGCACGTCGGATCACAGAGGGATCGCCACTCTGGTGTCCGTGCTGCTTTTGAGTGTTGTTCTGTCTCACAGTTAGCCGAATTTACCGGTGATGTAGTCTTCGACACGCTGGCTTTCGGGATTCTCGAAGATCTTTTGGGTACTATCAAATTCGACGAGCTCTCCCCCCGTGAGGAAGACGGCGGTCTTATCGGAGATGCGAGCGGCTTGCTGCATGTTGTGAGTGACAATCACCACAGTGTACTCTTCGGCTAAATTGTCGATTAGGTCCTCGATCTTCGAGGTCGCAACGGGATCGAGCGCACTCGCGGGCTCATCCATCAAGAGCACCTCGGGATCTGGGGCAATAGCGCGAGCAATACAGAGACGCTGTTGTTGTCCACCGGAAAGCTCGAGTCCGGATTCGTCCAATCGATCGGAGACTTCATCCCACAGCGCCGCACGTTTGAGTGACTGCTCGACGATCTTATCGTAGTCGCCGTTTTTGTCCTGTATCTCCAAACCGTACGCGACATTGTCGTAGATGCTTTTCGGAAACGGATTTGGTTTCTGAAAGACCATCCCGACACGTCGGCGCAATGCGACGGGATCGATGTTGTCATCGTATACGTTCACTCCCTGAAGATGGAGCTGTCCTTCGATTCGGCAGGTATCGATGAGATCGTTCATTCGGTTAATACACCGAAGAAACGTCGATTTGCCACAACCGGATGGCCCGATCATCGCTGTGACACGATGTTTGGGAATCTCCATCGTGATGTCGTTGAGCGCCTGATCGTCGTCGTACCAAACGTTGATGTTCTCCGTCCGGATGATTGGTGTGGCTTGCATGGTTGCCCCTGCGTCATCGACACCGTCTCTGACATCTGTCTCGATCAACCTCTCGTCGTTCGCGTCACCCGTATTCGATACGAGCTCTTGTTCTAATTCTTCGTTAGTCATCTTTTAATTTTCTCTCTGGTATCTATTTCGAAGGAGAATTGCGATAGAATTCATCGCCAGAAGAACGGCGACGAGCACGACTACTCCGGCGGGAACAGCCTTTTGATAGAACGGTTCACTGGCGAAATAGCTCGCCCACGCGTACACTTGGAGCGGCATTGCGCTCACCTTCGAGGATAGTTCGGTCGGGAGGCTGAACACGACGTTCGGTGCGCCGATCATGATCAACGGCGCGGTTTCACCAATGGCTCTCCCGAGTGCGAGGATCGTTCCCGTGAGGATGCCGGGAAACGCACGCGGCAGCACGACGTTCCGAACGGTTTGTCCGCGGGTTGCGCCCATTCCGTAGGATGCTTGGCGCATCTCGTTGGGAACCGACCGGATCGCTTCTCGCGCCGAAATGATGATGATCGGGAGAATCAGAAGCGATAGAGTCGCCCCACCGATCAGCACTGTCCCTGGTGGCTGGCCGAGATAGGTGACGAAGATACCGAGTCCAAGCAGTCCATAAACGACTGATGGCACGCCTGCGAGATTAGAGATATTGACATCGATAATGCGGGTGAAACGGTTGTCGGGGGCGTACTCTTCGAGGTAGATGGCAGCACCGACTCCGAGCGGGAACGAGAGCACGACGACGGTGACCATCAGCAGGATCGATCCGCCAATCGCCTGGTACAGTCCTGCGTCTTCTGCTGTGCCGCTGTGCGGGCTGGTGAGGAACTGCCAGTCGACCCACGATTGTGGTCCGGCAAAGCCCGCGAATTCGACGACGAACGCACCGAGCAGCACGCCACCGAAGATTACAGCCGTCAGCAAGAGTCCGATTCGATCCTGTGGGCGAGTGATTGCAGAACCGACGACGTACGCACCGATCGGGACGACCGCCACTGACGCTAACACCGTCGCTGGAAGCGGATCGATTCCGATCTGTGGACCGATGAATGCCGCCACGATGACCGCTCCAAGCGCAAGCCCTCCAGCAACCAGTTTCGTACGCTCCTCTCCAATCTGAACAGCGTATCGTTCGACGATTACAGCGACTGCAAGGCCAAGCGTCAGTGTGATCATCAGCCAGTCGGTGAAGACGAGCGGAAACTCCTGAACGAATGTAGCAATGCTCGGAATTACTTGTGAGATACCGAGTTCAGAGCCGACCGGACCGGGAAGACCGAACAGTGAGAAATAAAACAGGCCTGCCGTCATCCCGAGTCGAGTGAGGAATGGCACACGTCGGTCGAACCGTTCAATGCCGATGACGAGCGCAGTGGGGACAGCGATCGCAATACTGTAGGCAAACCACATCAGCGGTGGGACGATATCGATGAAAATCATCGCAAATCCGCTGGCGAACATGAGCGCAACAACAAACAGTCCGACGACGGTCGCACCGAACTTGAACGCGTCCACGTTCCGCCAGTAAAGATAGCTCCCGACGATTATCGTCGGGAGAACGAACGTCACAAAGAATGTAAGAAGCCAACCGGAATCGGCTGTCGTCGGTTGAATCGCGTCGTTTAGGACGTAGATGAGTAGAATTGTCAGTACAACGAGACCGAATAGCGTCGCGGCAAGTAGCACGTACCGGAAAATGGTACCGACCGTCCGACTGACGTGACCGAACCCGTCTGCGTACCCGGAGTCGACGTCAGTGTCCGTGTTGGTGTCCATCGACATCTCAGTACTCCTCCCTGTAGTGTCGTGCGATGAGATCGCTGACGATGTTCATTGTGAGTGTAATGACAAACAACGTGAGACCGATTGCGAAGAGACTCCGATACGCCAAACCACCACCAGTCGTATCTCCCGTCAGTAAGCTCACCATTGCGGCTGTCATCGGTAGCGCTCCTTCGAGATAAGACGCCGGATCAAGCGGATTGAGATAGTTCGCCTGCGCGCCCGCGGCGATGGTCACGGCCATCGTCTCGCCGATCGCACGAGAGAGTGCAAGAATAAAGGATGAGAAGATTCCAGAGAGTGCGGCTGGTACGACGATTCCCGTCGAGACGTCGAATTTCGTCGCGCCCATTCCGTAGCCAGCCTGCCGGAGTTCGTCAGGAACCGCCGACATCGCATCCTCACTGATCGAAGCGACCATCGGGATGATCATGATACCGACAACGATGCTTGCTGATAGCAGATTGAACGTACCGATGTCGGGGAAGACGATCTCTAGTGCGGGTGTGATGTAGATGACCGCAAAGAATCCGTAGACGACCGTCGGAATGCCAGCGAGAACCTCAAGAGCAGGTTTCAGTACTGCCCGCAACTGCGGGCGTGCGTATTCACTCAAGTAGATTGCTGTCGCCACACCGAGTGGCATTGCGATGGCTGCCGAGCCGATCGTTATCATCAGCGTTGCCGAGACGAGGGTAAGCACGCCGAACTGTTCGTTGTTAATTATCCATTCCTTTCCTGTGAGAAAATCGACAATTGAGGCGGTCGGTCCTTCGACGCCCAGTAGTGGGGCCGTTAGTTCGAAAAACTTCGCCGCCTCGGTAACGAGGAGGACGATAATACTGAGCGTCGTCAGAATCGACAGTGATGCACAGAGAAAGAAAAACGACCGCATTAGGAGCTCAGAAGCGGAATTTTCCGTGTTCCTCGTCAGATCTGTCTGTATATCGCTTCCATTCATGTCAAATCACGGTCGTTCCGCTTGGTTTTGAAATAACTAACCATTCTACGTTTCCGACTGGCTCAACCCTGTTTGGCTTCGCTGATGGCTGATTCGAGCTTTTTCATCTGCTCTTCCTGCTGGCTGCTGTCGAGGGGAACGTATCCAACCTCGTCGGCAACGATCTTCTTGTTAGTCGCGTTCTCGATCCAGAACTTAGCGAATTCGGCGACGTGCTCCTCCGCCAGCGACTCCTTCGATGGGTAGGTGAACAGCGGACGGGAAAGTGGCGTGTACTTGCCGGATTTTGCTGTTTCAAGTGACGGATCGACACAGCCGTTGCCGTCGTCGATACCCAGTGCTTTCACCGCGTCTTTGTTCTCGCTGTAGTACGCGAATCCGAGGTACCCAATTGCGTTCTTCGAGCCTTTCACGCCCTGGATGATCTGGCGGTCTTGCTCGGTCGCTGAGTAGTCCTGACGGTGACCGGGACCTTCTTCGCCGAGAATTGCCTCGATGAAGTAGTCGTACGTACCTGATGCGTCGGTTGGGCCGTACAGTTCGAGGTCTTCATCAGGCCAATCGGAGTTGATATCCTTCCAGGTCTTTGGCTTGGTTTCGGCCGACCAGATCTTTTTGAGCTGCTCGACAGTGAGGCAGTCGACCCAATTGGCTTCTTTGTTAACGACGACAGTCAGCGCGTCCGTTGCAACGTTTAGCTCAACTGGATTGACGTTGTTGCCTTGGCAGTTCGACGTCTCTTCTTCCTTGATCGGTCGAGAAGCGTTGTTGAAATCGGTCCGTCCTGGACAAAAGTGATTCTCGAAGCCACCACCGGATCCAGTTGACTGGATGTTGATCTTGACCTGCGAGTGCTCCTTTTTGAACCGCTCGCCCATCGCAGTCGCGAGTGGGAATACGGTCGAACTTCCAGCGATGTCGATCGTACCCGACAGCTGGCCGCTACTTCCGCCTTCAGTGGTGCTTTCTCCACTACCGCTATCCATGTCGTCGGTGGAGTCTCCGCTGCCTTTTGTTTCAGTGCTATTACTACCGCTGTTATCATTATTAAGACAGCCTGCAACGAGAACAGTTCCGGCAGCTCCGGATGCAAGTAGAAACTCTCTTCTCGATGGGGTGTCGTGGATGTCAGGTACGCCTGTCATCAATTATGATCATTACAACGATGGTAAAGTAGCTATATATGTCTGATATGTCTATCAATATTTAGCTACGTACAGATAATTTCGATGGAGAGTACAATGTATTAGTACATACTACATATAGAGCGTATGTACGGCTCAGTAGCGGTATGGATTGAACTATCTGTGGCTTGCGCGAAAATCGAGCGTGTGACTGTCTAACGAAATAGATGTCGTTGGGTATCTTCTTGGGTTCGTATGGTGAATCACAGCCTCGAACAGGTCCAGTGGTCCGTCATCGAATACATTCTCTGGGCGCTTCTTTCAGTGTGCTCCCTCAGAGCACTTGTTGGTCGTCAGCACAGATTTCAGAGCCACTTCCATATGGAGCCATCAGCGTAACCAAACAAGATCAGTCAGTAATCAGTAGTCAGTAGTGAAGCACACTGTAGGGTGCTGTGTCTGTATTGTGATCTATTCCTATATAATGTGATTGAGAATCAGTCAGACAGAGACTATCAGCCGTTGAACCAGAGTGGCTCGGGTGTCTCCATTCGTCCCTACTTGTCTCACCCTATCCTCTATCGGTCCATTTGAGCAGTAGTAGCGTTGCTTCGAAGAGGACCACCATCGAGCCGGCAACGATGATCGGGGCCATTCCGGTCGGGTCGGGGTTGGTGACGAAGGCAAGGCCAAGGAAGCCACCCCAGAAGTACAGTCGGCGGTCGGTGAGCCATTCTCTGCTTGTGACACCCATCATAACGCCGAGCATAATGAACAGCGGTATTTGGAAGATGAGCGCGAAAAAGCCCATCAGGAGGAGCATCAATCCGAAGGTGTCTGATAGTCCGAATGCGATTTCGGCGGCTCCCTGTGAATAGCCGAGGAAATAGATGAAGATGAGTGGGAGGACGACCAGAAAGGCGAACGCGACACCGAGTCCTGCGAGTATGAGGCTCGTCGGAATTGCTGCAATGTAGTAGCGTCGCTCTCGTGGGTAAAGCCCTGGCCGCATGAACAGATACGTTTCATAGACAAACACTGGGAGCGCGATAACGAATCCAGCGAGCGTTGCGACCTTCAAGCGCGCAAGCACGAGCGCGAGCGGACGATACACTCGTGGACGAACGACGCCTGCACTTGCTGTATCGAGAATCGAATACCAGATGAAGTTGATGAGCCGATCGGCAAACGGGAAGGCAATGGCACTCACAATAGCCATCACCACGACGACGACCAGCACCCGACGGACCATCTCTTCGATGTGGTCGCTGAGGGGCATTTCTTGATCCTCAGTCGGCCCGCTCGGGACGAGTGCATCGTCATTACTCGTCGGTTTTGGCACGTCAGTTTCGGTCTTCTTCGGCGTGAGTGTGCCCCCGTCGGATTTTGTCGGGGTGTGTGCCTCATTCGATCTATACGATCCTCCCGCTCCCGAAGCTGAGGTCGCCGATTTGTCGGAGTTCGAATGATCAGTTGAAGCTCCCGCGGTCGTCGGCGCTGGATCGGGTGCAGGTTCAGGCTCGGACTGAGAGCTCTCCTGTTTGTTGGTGTCCGTCTTCGAATCAGACGACGGATCTTGTTTCCATGGAACGTCGGATCCAGGTCCCCATTGAGTCTCGTTTTTCGAACTCTGCTTACTCGAAGACGGTTCGTTCGTTGTCTTCGAACTGCTCGATCCAGTGGACCGATTTCGTCGACTGGACGGTTTGTTAGAGCTACTTGATCCAGTGGATCGATTTTTGTGACTGGACGGTTTGTTAGAGCTACTTGATCCAGTGGATCGATTTTTGTGACTGGACGGTTTGTTAGAGCTGCTCGATCCAGTGGACCGATTTTTGTGACTGGATGGTTTGTTAGAGCTGCTCGATCCAGTGGACCGATTTTTGTGACTGGATGGTTTGTTAGAGCTGCTCGATCCAGTGGACCGATTTTTGTGACTGGATGGTTTGTTAGAGCCACTTGATCCAGTGGACCGATTTCGTCGACTGGACGGTTTATTTGAGCTGCTCGATCCAGTGGACCGATTTTTGTGACTGGATGGTTTGTTAGAGCCACTTGATCCAGTGGACCGATTTCGTCGACTGGACGGTTTATTTGAGCTACTCGTTCCAGTGGATCGATTTTTGTGACTGGATGGTTTGTTAGAGCCACTTGATCCAGTGGACCGATTTCGTCGACTGGACGGTTTATTTGAGCTACTCGTTCCAGTGGATCGGTCACGCCGACTGGACGGTTTATTTGAGCTACTTGATCCAGTGGATCGATTTTTGTGACTGGACGGTTTATCGGAGCTGCTCGATCCAGTGGATCGGTCACGCCGACTGGATGGTTTGTTAGAGCTACTTGATCCAGTGGATCGGTCACGCCGACTGGATGGTTTGTTAGAGCTGCTCGATCCAGTGGACCGATTTCGTCGACTGGACGGTTTATCGGAGCTGCTCGATCCGGTCGATCGGTCACGACGACTAGATGGTTTGTTTGAACCAGTTGAGTCAGCAGTGCTTTCTCTGGAAGTGCCCGAATTTGGAGTATGTCCCCGTTTGCTTGAGCGGTTGCGGTCGGTCCGTCTGTTTGTCCCTTGGGTGCTTCGATTCTTCGGATCTGGATTGCCACGGGGACCGCCGCTCACACCATTTTCTTCATCCTCTTCGGAAAAGACGAAATCTTCCTCGGACTCATCGGGGAAAACGAAATCACCATCTTCGGAATCTTCTTCGTCAGATGGGGTCTGCCACGACTCATCCGAGTCCGGTGGCTGACCATACGGCCTGCGTCCGTCGTCTTCACCCATTACGGTACTCTCATATCCCATCGATTGTAAGCCTTCTCACCCGATACCACAACGACAATTCACTTTTCTTTGGTTGATGGTCTTCCTCTGCTTATTCACATTACAATTATTGAATATCGATGGATAACAGCGCTTGCTGGCTGTATTCCGGCCAATTTGATCCATCTGTTAGGTGGCATAACGATTGATAGATACTGTGTTGCGGATGGATTAGTCAGATTTCAATTTGTTTATAGATAGATATAAACAAACTCACGGACGGTGAAACCTTGCGATCTATCCGAATTAGCAACTCATATGGTCAGTTAATAATATCAGAAATAGTTGGCACCCATGTTAGTTTAACGAAATGTTCAGCAAGTGTTTACCGCTCACGATGTATCGTCGTAGACTGCTATAGAGAACGTCGGTACGAGTGAATCCATATCGGAATCGTCCATAGATATCAACAGAGTGGTCTTGGATCCAGACCCATCTCATCAAGCGTCTGGGCGTACTCCTCGTAGGCTGTTTCGATGATACTGATGGCTGCGGCCTCGGCTTGGTGTTTTTCCGTATCTGTTTCACAAACGGTTTCGAGTAGCATTGCACCGTCCATCACGGCTGCATCAGTCTCTGCACGAATGGTACGGAACAGATCCGCCGTCGATTCGTCTGCCTCGTTGATGAAGAAGTTGATTGTCTGGAGGAGCGTACGCGAACTCACTAATGGCCGTCCCACCATGCCCGCCGCGACGCGCTCTTGTGTCGTTTCGAGCGCGCGAAGCTCCCGATGTACAGCGTCGGCTTCTGGATCTGGGTGGTTGTTCAAATACTCCGACTCCTCGCTATCAATGTTTTTGAGTCGAGTGATGATCCGTTCTGCGTGATCATCTTCCTGTGATGCGGTCCGCTCGAACGCCGCACGCGCGTTCTCGTCTGATTCATCGACAACCCACGCTTCGAACGTCGCTTTTGCACGCTGTTCGACCAGTATTGCTTCTTTAAGCACGCGAGTGGTTTCGAGTTCGGCATCCGTCGTGGCGATGAGTGCTTTCTCGCTCCCGAGGCGCTCGAGTTCCGTTGCACACGCCGAATTTACCTGCTCTACGAACGCATCGGCATCCATACTCCATCAAATACCTCTGAAAAGAAATACGCCACGGTGGTTATAGGAGTCGCATTGCGTACTCTGTAACATGGATCAAGAAAAACCTGACTCGGACTCTGACGCTGCTTCTTCGTCTGATTCGGGGTCTCTTGTTGGATCGATCACCGCCGAGGAACTTCGGCAATGGCTCGATACTGATGAGCCAACGTTGCTCGATATTCGCAATCGTGATGAGGTCGAAGCGTGGCGAATCGAGGGCGCGGATCGAACCGAAATCCCCTATATGCGGTTTCTCAGTGCCTCAGTGACTAATTCTGTCGAGGAGCTTGCTGCTGACATCGATCAGCCAGTCGTAGTCGTCTGTCCACGTGGAGAAGAAAGTGCATCTGTCGTCGAGATGCTGCATCAAGTAGGGATTGAAGCCGTGAACCTCACTGGTGGAATGCACAGTTGGGCACAACTCTACGAGGGATTCACACTCGACACAGAGCCAGTCCTGATCCAGTACGACCGGCCGTCAAGTGGCTGTCTATCGTATCTCCTCGTGAGCGACGGTGAAGCAGCCGTTATCGACCCACTACGAGCGTTCGTCGATCGGTATCGAGCCGACGCTGCTGAACATGGTGGAACTCTCGTCTCTGCTATTGATACACACCTCCACGCTGACCACATCAGCGGGCTCTCCCTGCTGGCCGAACAGAGCGAAAGCGTCGAACCGATCGTCTCCACGAAAACAGCGATGCGGGGCGTCGAGCGTGTATCGACAGTTGATGCTGGAGAACCCATCACCGTCGGAACAACGTCTATCGAACCAATCGCCGCACCGGGTCACACGAGCGGGATGACCGCGTTGTACGTGGCAGATCTTGATCTGCTTTTAACTGGTGATGGGCTTTTCATCGAACACGTCCCACGTCCCGATCTCGAAGCCGATGCTGCTGACGTTCGGGACGCTGCACGCACACTCTACCGGACGCTCACCGATCGGTTCGCGCGATTCGACGACGAAACACGCATTGTGCCGGGCCACTACGATCCTTCGAACACAGAACGACCACACATCGCCCGTCTCGGTGACGTCCGTGACCTCTCTGTCTTTGATATGACCGAAGCAGCGTTCGTTGACAGCGTTCTCAATGACATGCCGCCCCGGCCGAACAACTACGAACGGATCATTGACATCAACTGCGGGACAGAAGTAGCCGAGGATGAAGCCTTCGAACTCGAACTCGGGCCAAACAACTGCGCCGCTGGATCGACGAGTAACTGATGAGCGACATCGAGTGGATGCGAACGCGAATTTCTGCGTATCTTCTGAACGACCATCCCAGACTCATTCAGACAGTATTGACGTGTGCAGACGCGACTGCTGCATCTCGTCCCGACGGATTCTCAGTTGCTGATGGTCCTGCAGACCTACTTTGTGAACAGCTTGAGCGATCAAATGTCATCAAACAACTCCCCAGCGTTCTCGCGGGCGCAGTCAACCAGCTGAATAGCTCCCTCACGACCGAGCCGGTCGCAGCACCACCGTACGTCGTAGTAACGAACGTCGGTCCCGTTATGCGTGCGACAGTCGACAATCGGCGGCTCGTCATTACTATCGAGGCTTTTCACATCGAACGAAACTCCCATCGATACGTTCGTACGACGAATGTTCCAGAAGAAGCCCTCACCATCGAACTCCCCGAACAGCCGTGAACCTCGTGAGTGGTTTTTCCGTGATTCTGGACCAATCTAGTCCCAGAAACCGACACGACTCGTTAGTTTCATTGCCCTACATGAGCTACGGCGAAGGGAGATAATCGATGGATGTCTTCGATGCTACAGTTACTGCTGGGATATCTTGGGATGGGGGGAAATCGGGAGCGAGAATGGAAACAGCACTGATTCAAGCGATCCTTCGCCGGGTCGGTGGGCGACAGTTCAGACGTGCGATGTCTGTTCCTCTCGATGTTTGTCTCGATTCTCCAGACCAGATCTCGGGGAACGTGGACGCTCGTATCCATAACACCCGATTCTGTCTCCACAGTACGTCCGATGCGTCTTCGATCTCTGACCTGAGATCAGATGGATCTAGAAGTGTTGAACCGCCGTCGAACGATGCGACCATTCGACGCAGAGGCTGTCTGTGAGCGCTCCGATCATCTCCGTTGTCAGTCTTCTCGTTGCGCTCTTTCTCGTGTTCCTCAACGGGTTGTTCGTGGCAGCGGAGTTCGCATTCGTGCGCGTTCGCCCAAACCAGATACGAGCACGTGTCGAGGAGGGTAAACCCTCCGCGACGGTGGTCAAGGAAGCTGTCGATAACCTCGATGACTACCTCGCAGTCTGTCAGCTCGGAATCACTATTTCCTCACTTGGACTTGGGTGGATCGGCGGGCCGGCCGTGGCAGCACTCATCAGCCCAGTGTTGGAACCGACGTTAGCTTCGGAAAGCGTCCATATCGTTGCTGTTGCGATCGGCTTTTCGCTTATCACGTTCTTGCACGTGACTTTCGGCGAACTCGCTCCGAAGACGTTCTCCATTCAGGACGCCGAAACGATTTCGTTCCTCGTCGCGCCACCGATGAAGTTCTTCTACTATCTCTTCATGCCGGGTGTGATTTTCTTCAACGGCACTGCCAACGCCTTCACGCGAATGCTTGGTTATCCACCAGCGTCCGAGACGGAAGAAACACACACCGAGGAGGATATTCGGGCGCTCATCGCGCGGTCGCGCGAGCAGGGAATGGTCGAAGCAGACGAAGAGGAGATGATCGAGGGCGTCTTCGAACTAAACGATACCTCTGCCCGGGAAATCATGACTCCTCGACCGGACGTAGAGACCTTCTCCGCAGATATGCCGTTGGAGACGCTCCTCGCGGAGACTGCTGAGCAGAATCACACGTGCTATCCGGTTCTGAACCGGGACGACGGCGAGCAAGTTCTCGGCTCTGTTCACGTTGAAGATATGCTGCGGGCCGCTGTTGCAGACGAAGGAGCGCCGATTACAGCCCGTGATCTCCTTCGCGATGTTCTCACAGTCCCAGAGAACCGACATATCGACGATCTCTTGGCTGATCTTCAAGAACGAGAGGTTCAGATGGCTATGGTGTTCGATGAGTGGGGATCATTCGAGGGAATCGTGACTGTCGAAGACATTCTCGAGAAGATCGTCGGCGAAATCAGAGACGAATTTGACACCGAAGAGGAGGAGCCATCGATCGATAGCCGCGATACCGGTGGTTACACCATCGATGGGCGCGTCCCGATCCAACGCCTCAACACAACTCTCGATGCTGACTTCGAGAGCAAGAGTTTCGAAACGACAGGAGGATTGGTCCTCGATCAGTTAGGACGCGCACCCGAACCCGATGACAGGGTTGAACTAGACGGCTACGTTTTGCACGTCGATAAGGTGGATGGCACCCGCATCTCGACCGTGATCGCAGAAGAAACCAAAATCAACGAACAGAACGAACAATAGACGGAGCCCTCCGAGTAGTTTCTGGATTCCGACAGTCCGATTTTCTCGGTAAGTTCACACCGCGCTTTTCATTCTATTATGCAGGGTTCCATTTTCCTTATGGCAATTCAGACCGTTCACATATCTGTGACTCTTGTATGAGATTAGATGATAAGACAGTCTTCATCACTGGAGCAGGCGGTGGAATCGGTAGCGAGACCGCACGAAAATGTGCTGAGATGGGTGCACGCGTCATCGTGACGGACATAGATAGCGCTGCAGCTGAGCGGACTGTAGAATCACTCGACGAAGCAGAGAACGACGCCGTTTATCACACGCTCGATGTAACTAATGTCGATCAGTTCCACGATCTTGTGACAGCGACAGCCAACGAGTACGGTCTCGATGTGCTTGTGAACAACGCTGGCATCGGTCATCCCTCGGCGAAGATCGAAGAGATTGACGAAGACGTTCGTGATCTGGTGGTCTCCGTCAACATCAACGGCGTCTGGAACGGATGCCACGCGGCTTTACCGATAATGAAATCGCAAGGCTACGGTTCGATTGTCAACGTCGCATCACTTGCAGGCGTGATCGGACTCCCATCACAGGCGGTCTATTCGCTTACGAAGGGTGCAGTGATCAATTTCACGCGCGCTGTGGCTGCCGAAAGTGGTCCAAGCGGTGTGCGTATCAACGCAGTTTGTCCAGGCTTCATCGACGCTGGAATTGGCAAACAGTTTTTCGAAACACACGATGACCCAGCTGCGGCACGCAAGCGCATGGAAGCGCAGTATCCATTGAAACGGCTTGGGAACCCTGATGAGGTCGCAGCAGCGATCTGCTTTTTAGCGAGCGACGAAGCATCGTACATCACCGGCCACGATCTCATCATCGACGGTGGCTATTCGATTTCGTAGCTGTGGCCACGTGCGTCCTATCAGACGAGCAGCGATAGCCCAGCAACAACGCGAAACTCGATAGAGGAGACGTACTCAGATTCAGATTCAGATTCAGATGCGGGTGCGGGTATTACTCTCGTCGTCCGTCGTGGCCCGGGTAGTCGCGTTCGAATCGTTCTTCCAGTTCTCGCTGGCTAATCTCGATAATGACCGGTCGGCCGTGTGGGCAGGCGTATGGGTTCTCACAGTCATCGAGCGTGCGGAGGAGATCGATGATCGATCCTTCAGTCAGTGACGTGTTCCCCGTGATTGAAGGGTAGCAAGCAAGATCCGAGAGGAGGTCATCAGCCGCTGCCTCGACTGTGCTCGCGCTGTCGCCGGTGACGAACGCCGTTAAGAGATCGCGGACGAGCGTCGGTCCGACAGACCCTGCGAGCAGACCGGGGACAGTCCGAACCTCAGCGACCCGCTCCTCAACGAGTGATGCGTGAAATCCGAGTTGGGCAAGCGCGTCCACGTACTCCTCGAAGAGGGTCGCCTCTCGTGCTGTGAGTTCGAGGCGTACTGGCTCTGCGAGTGCCTGTGCGGTCGTTTCCTCTGCAAACTCTCGCTTCAATCGCTCGTAATTGACTCGTTCGTCGGCCGCGTGCTGGTCGATGAGCACCAGTCCGTCGTCTGTCTCTGCGATGAGATACGTGTCGTGAATCTGGCCAAGTACGCGCAATGATGGGAGACGATCGAACTCCGATGTCGGTTCCGGTGCATCGTCGCCCAGTCGCGTCTGGGTCGTCGAACGACGAAATCGACGCTCCTGCTCAAAGCTGTCACTGTCCTCGGTAGAGCCACTCTCAATACTGGTACTGATGTGGGGATCACTCTCGGTACTGGTCCTGCTCTCCGTTGATTGTGCTTGTTGGTTTGTTCTGACGTCCGTGCTCGTACCCGTTGCCTCTGTTCTTTCAGCTTCTCCTGACTCGTTTCCTTCCTGCTCGGTCACCGGCGCGTTCTGCCCGGCGCTTTGTCTACTCGGTTCGATCTCGGACGGCTCGGTCTCAGACGGTACGGTTTCAGTCTCGGATACTGTCGGTGCACTTTCTTGGCTCCGTTTGGGATCTGATTCGTTCTCGTCCGTTCTCTTCTCCCTCCCACCTTTCTCGTCTCTGTCGGTTGATTCTCCCGTGGTGCTGTCAGACGATTGCTCTCGATCCAGATCCTCATCTGTCGATTCCTGACCTGGTTCGAGTTCGGTCTGTTTGGGTGCTGATCGTCCGCGTGGTGCACTCGAACGAATTAATCCAGCGTCCAGCAGCGCATTTTCGACCGCGTATCGAACTTGCTCTCTCGCTTTGGTTTCGTCTGCAAAGCGCACCTCTAGCTTTCTGGGATGGACGTTCACGTCGACCTGTTCCGGATCGAGATCCAGCACAACGACAGCGAACGGATATCGATCCGGCGCGAGTTGCGATCCGTACGCCTCGATAATCGCCTCGCGCACTGCTCGCGCTGTGACGTACCGTCCGTTGACAAATGCCGTGCAGTACTCACGGCTTGCGCGGTTCGTCTCTGGATGACTCACCAGCCCCTCGATCTCAGTGAGTGGTCCATCGGGAAGGTCATCATCGGAGAGATCGATCATCGCGCTCGCCACCTCGCGGCCGTAGACGGCCATCACTGTTCCTTGCAGATCTCCCCGTCCGCTCGTCGAAAAGCGCTCCCGTCCGTCGTGTTCGAGGGTGAACGACACGCCGGGATTCGAAAGCGCATAGCCAGTCACGACGCGCTGGATGTGATCGAATTCGGTGCTCTCTTGCTTCAGATATTTGCGCCGCGCAGGAACGTTGTAGAAGAGGTCCGTCACCTCGACGGTCGTTCCCTCAGGACAGCCCGCTGGACCAACGTGTGTCCGTTCGCCGCCTTCGATACGAACTTCGGTGCCTCGGGTCCCATCACGTGGCTTTGTCGTTACTGTCACCCGCGACACCGCGCTGATTGCGTGTAGCGCCTCGCCTCGAAATCCGAGCGTCCGGACACCTGCTTCGAGATCGTTGATGTCGTCGATCTTGCTGGTCGTATGCTTCTCGACCGCCCGTTTTGCGTCCGCTTCCGTCATTCCGGTGCCGTCATCGCTCACCTGAATTCGCTCTGTTCCCCCTGCTTCGACAGCGACTGTCACGCGTGATGCGTCTGCATCGAGACTGTTCTCGATGAGTTCCTTGACCGCAGACGCAGGACGTTCGACCACCTCCCCAGCAGCGATGCGCTCGATCGTCCGATCATCGAGTTCGTGAATGCGCTCGTCCTGTTCGTCACTCATCGATCATCCGCCTCCTCAAATTCCGTCCTTCGATTCGTGTACCCCACGGCGAGTGTGAGAGCGTGTTCGACTCACGAGCGAACGTCGACAGCCTCCTCACACAGTCACCAGTAGCCATTGGACGCATACACGGGGGAAGGACGTATCAATCCAATGCTGACCGGGATGAGCATGATCTCTGAGCTCAAAAAACGAAACGGACATCACGCGATCGCTACTCTGACGTTATTTGGCTTCGTTGTCCCCATTGCTGTCAACGGACGTCAGGCTACTCCTCTAACTGCTCTTGCCACTGCTTCACTTTTCCCATCAAGTCGACGGGCGATTCTTCGTTTACGTTTACACCCTCTAACGCCTCCAGCACCGCCTTTTTGTCCGGGTCCAACGACGCATCGTCGCCACCGTCTGCGCTTGTCCGGCGGAACTGTCCCGACCCGAGGTCGAAGACGACCTGTTGTGTATCATCGCCCGTGCTCTCACCACCGCGCACGTTAATGGCCTTGTCCTCACGGAGCCGCCTGAGGACGGTCCGAGCACGATCCACAACCGGCTCTGGTACGCTCGCCAATTCGGCGACGTGGACTCCGTACGACCGATCAGCAGGGCCGTCGTCGATCGTCCAGAGGAACGTCACATCCCCATCTCGGTCCTCGGCGGCCATGTGGACGTTGTGAACGCCCGGAAGTCGATCCGCGAGATCGGTCAGCTCGTGATAGTGTGTGGCGAACAGCGTTTTCGATTTGATCTGGTTGTGAAGATACTCCGTTGCGGCCCACGCGATGGATATCCCATCGTAGGTCGCGGTGCCACGGCCGACCTCGTCGAGAATGACGAGTGAGTCCTCTGTCGCTGAATGGAGGATGTTCGATAGCTCTTGCATTTCGACCATGAACGTCGAACGGCCCTGCGCGAGTTCATCGAGCGCACCGACGCGAGTGTAGATTCCGTCGACGAGACCGATTGTCGCGCTGTGTGCGGGGATAAAGCTCCCGATCTGGGCGAGAAGGACGATCAACGCTGTCTGTCGCATATACGTTGATTTCCCGCTCATGTTCGGTCCCGTCACGACGAGAAAGCGCCAATCCTCGGTCATCGACAGATCGTTCGGGACGAACTCGGTCTGTGTTTCCACGACGGGATGGCGGCCGGTTTCGATATCGATCGGACCGGGGGCTGTGAGTGTCGGCTGCGTCCAGTCGTGGCGCACGGCGTGGACAGCGAGACCCATCAGCGTATCGAGCTCTGCGAGTGCCCGTCCCACGTCCTGTAGCAGGCTCGCCTGTTCGGCTGCCTGTGTTCGCAGTTCTTCGAAGAGTTCGTACTCCAACTCACCGCGTTGCTCTTCGAGGCGGAGGATGTCGCGTTCGTGTTCGCGGAGGTCGTCGGTGACGTACCGCTGGGAGTTTTTGAGCGTCTTGATTCCCTCGTACTCCTCTGGAACGTTCGCTGTCTCCGATTTTGGCACCTGAATGTAGTAGCCGTCGGTCTTGTTGCGATCGACCGTGAGTCGTCCGATGTTGTGACGGTTCTGTTCGCGTTCTGCGAGTGTCTCGATCCATTCAGTGGCTCCCTCGTGTTCCTCGATGAGTGCATCGAGTTCGTCGTCGAACCCTTTCCGGATCAGTCCCCCTTGGGTGAGCGTCTGCGGTGGGTCTTCGGCGAGTGCGTCTTCGAGCGCAGTGTGGAGATCTGCTGCTGCCGTGCGGTCCGGGCGCGTAATGATGTCTGAAAGCGGCGACCCAGCCAGCCGATTTGTCCGTTCGATGCGCTCGCCTACTTGTGGCAACAGTGCGAGCGTGTCCCGCATTCGGAGGAGATCATGTGCGTCCGCGCTTCCCGAGACTGATCGACTGGCGAGTCGTTCGAGATCAGAGACGTTTCCGAGCAACTCGCGCAGTTCCTCGCGGACCATTGCGGTCTCACAGAGCGCAGCAATACACGCCTGACGGCGTTCAAGCTCGCCACGAGATCGTCGCGGTCGGGTGAGCCACTCCTTCAGGAGTCTCCCACCGGCGCTTGTCACTGTGTGGTCGATCGTCTCGAACAGTGATTTCCCGGACCCAGTCATCGTCTCGGCCAGCTCGAGATTTCGTTGCGTCGTCGCATCCAACTCGACGTGGTCGTCCGCCTGATAGCGCTGTAGCCGCGTCACGGCCGCGAGTGCGCCCATCCCTGTCTCTTCGATGTACGATAGCGAAGCCCCAGCCGCCCGGATTGCCGCTTCGTTTTCGAGACCGACGCTCGCTTCGATCTCCCCGAACTGCTCGCGCACGGTGTGTCGCGCCCGTCCGGGTTCGAAGGCAGCTGTTGCGTGCAGTGTGCTGTTCGTTTCGACACGCTCGTGCAGTCGTTCGAGGAGACGGTCGTTTCCACGGACGTCGGGTCCCGGGAGAACCTCTGTCGGGGTGAACCGATAGCACTCGGTGAGCACACTATCCTCTTCGGAGACCGTTGTAACGTGGAACTGACCGGTCGTGATATCGACGAACGCGAGACCGTATTCGTCCTCATCTGTCCGTCCTTCAGAGCCTCCTTCGACGATGGCCGCGAGATACTGTGCGTCTTCTGTCGTCGTTTCGAGTAGCGTCCCCGGAGTTACGACCCGCGTTATCGAGCGCTCATGGCCGTTCTCGGTTTCGTGTTGGTCCGCAACAGCGACCCGGTAGCCGCGCTCGACCAGTCCACTCACGTAGGGCGTGAGATCGTCCACCGGAACACCTGCCATCTTGTACGTCTTCCCACCGCTCGACCGTTCTGAAACCTTCAAATCGAGTTCCTGACCGACCGTCACCGCGTCCTCGTGAAAGAATTCGTAGAAATCACCCATCTGCATCGCCAGCAAGTCGGCTTCTGACTCGCGTTTCAACGCGAGATACTCGCCGACGATTCCCTCCGCAGTCATACCATTTCTGTGGCGCGGCATCGAGTAAAACACTACGGGTTCGAGATCATTCTCGATTCTATTCCACATATTACGGAATGAATTCTATTGTTGTTGGTTCACAGAAAGCATATGCTGCAGCAGTAAGTGTATTTTTCATGGGAAATCCAATTGGGATTATAATCGTCCTTTTCGGATTGATTGGGACGATTTGGCCATACAAGTTAGCTCGTTTCAACGAACAGATGGACTCAATCGGGAGCAGGCGGCGGTTCTCAGATGTCGAACCAGCTGGGTGGAACGTTGCGCTAACACGAGTTGTCGGTGTCGTAATGGTGATTATTGGAGTGATACTATTAGCAGGAGGATGAGATCCCGGACCAATCTCATTCCTGATCTCACGTTCTCATCGTGTGATCTGGTCTCTGAGTCTGTCCCACGAATTTTTAATCGAAGAGGAGACCACCCGGTCTATGCGAAGCATAGCAGTGCTCGGGGCAGTCGGTGGGGCTGGTACGACTCGAACGTGTCTCGAATTCGGCTCAATACTAGCCCGCGACGGTCGATCGGTTGCGATTTTAGACGCGGCGTACGCAACCCAAGGACTTTCTGATCACGTCCGTGGTCGCATCACGTGCGATATGACTGCTCTTGTACTCAACGATTCTCCACTCGAATCTGGACTTGTTGACTTCGATCTTTCCGATCGTTCGGGACGGCTCGCTTGTTGTCCCGCCCACGCACCGTTCGAACGACTCGCGCGAGCGAAAACGCCCGAAGCAGCCCAGCGTTTCGAGGAGCGGATTGAGGAGGCGGTGCGTTCGTTCGATCACGTTCTCGTCGATACCCCGCCGGTTGCGGCGAATCAGGCCATCGCGGCGGTAACGAGCGTCGAGCGGGTTGCACTGGTCGCGCCAGCGGATCAACGCGGTTCCGATGGAATTTCCCGTCTCTGTGATCGACTGACCGATATCGGTATCTCGACGTTCTGGACAATTCGAACGAATGCGACGGAGGAGACGTTGGATGCAGATGGTATCCTTCCGACGCCCGACGTGACGGACCCGAACTCCGTTCCCACCACGATCCGGGGAGGCGGGCAATTTACGACTGCAGTTGCTGATGCTGTCGAGACGGTGCTCGATACCGACCTCGGTGTTGAACTCCAGACCGGTGGTCTTTTTTCTTGAGTTTCGACTCGGAATGAGTCTGAAAACTTCGAGTATTGGGTTAGAACAACTCGCTCGTGTCGCTCATCGTCTCTGCGAGCGCATCACGCTTTGAAACAGTCGGGCTCGAATCGAGCGCGAACACAGATTCGAGTGCCTCGCGCGCCCCCGGTATCGGGTCGTGCGTCTCGACGAACGCTGCGAGCGCGAACTCCGTCTCTCCCACATTCGAGAGGGAAAGTGCCTCGGTCCGCGTACACTCGGCATTCAACCACTCGCGGACGATCGTCCGATCCATTGGTGTGGTTGCTGCGATCGGTTCACCGAGTAGGTGCAGCGTTTTTGCACCCGTGATTGGAGCAAGACCTGCTGTGCGGGAACTCTGCCCGACGCTTGCTCCGTCAGCATACGCCTCGATGAGCGTCGTTGCCTCCTCGACGCGACACGGAAGTTCGTCTGCAAACGCTGCCAATCGGTCGGTGAGTGAATCATTGGTCGCATCAACTGCTGCAATGGATCGCTTGCACTGTTCTGTCGTCACCTCCACTCCAGCGGCAATGTCAGATAATCCCACTCTATCAATGTTGGATCATATTAACTTAAAGATTTGTTTTTAGTTAGTTCATTTTCGACCACTCGAACCGGAAGATACCGGTCACCGGTAGGCTCTATCCATCGATTCAGTCGCTTCGACCGTTGTCGTGGTTGTTTTTAAAGGGTGAGCCGGACCCAGTTTGACATGTGATGAGCTCCACAGTTCAGTGCTGTCCTGAATGCGATGGTCGAGTGCGAGTAGACGGAACGGAAAACATATGTGAGCGATGTGGACTGATTCTCGGTGAGAATCCGATCGATCACGGTCCAGAGTGGCGGTCGTTCGACGACGACGACACGAATCCGGCTCGGACGGGGGCTCCACTGACTCGTTCGCGTCACGATCGAGGGTTGTCGACAGAGATCGGTTATTCGACGCGATTAAAGGGTCGAAAGCGCCGACGGATCGCACGAATGCGCCGCCAACACAGCCGTGCACAGATATCGACGAAAGCAGAACGCAATCAAGTGTACGCGTTCACTGAGATCCGGCGGCTCACGAGTACCCTCCAGCTCCCAGAGTCAATTCGTGATCGTGCATGCGTCCTCTTCGAATCCGCACAGAAAGCTGACCTGCTCCGTGGTCGCTCTCTTGAAGGGTTCGCGGCGGCTGCCATCTACGCTACCTGCCGGACGGATTCGATGTCACGGACGCTCGGTGAAATTGTGGGTGTTGCCCGTGCTTCCGAAGCAGAATTGAAAACGGCCTACGACGCACTCAACCGCGAACTCGGGTTATCCACCGGCCCGATCGATCCGAGCGAATATCTCGCGCGCTTTGCGTGTGAACTTGAGCTATCTCCTTCTGTCGAGCGGCGTGCACGCGAACTGACCGCGATGGCCCACGACCGTGGGTTCGTGTCTGGACGGAATCCGAGTGGTGTCGCCGCTGCCTGTCTGTACACTGCTGCAGACGAGGCCGGTCACGATATCACCCAGTGTGAAACTGCTGATGTAGCGGGAGTGACACCTGTAACGCTTCGGTCGACATACCACGATCTCATCAACGACTGAACTCTGCGTGCGTCTGTGCGCAACTATACGAGCGGTTCACAGCCAACGAGTGCACGGATGACTCTGTTCTGTCCTCTCCTCCCTGATTGAAGACTCGAATGTGTAACATTGTATACCGTTTCAGAGGAGAATCGCCGGTGCGTCCATCCATTCAGCTGCTGCCTGAGCGCTCACGAACCGCTCGCACTCGAGTACGACTGGGGCTTCGAGCACTCCCAGTTGAGCCATTGCGAGCGCCGCCGTCACAGGATTATCGTCGTCGTCATCGTGGTCGTTGAATCCAAATCTAATCGCGCCCGGAACCGTTTCGATCGTCCGCTCGAACTCATCCTCAAGCTGCACAACAAGGTGTTCGCGGGCGGCTCTGGCGACGTTCGCCGCCCGATCTTCGAGCGCGAGCCGTTCATCTCGAATGTCGTTGAGCCGTCGCTGACGTTCTCGCTTCTGTTCGAGTGCGTGTTCGGCTGCTGCGCGTTCTGTTTCAAGTTCGCTCAGTTCACGAATCGCGCGTTCGAGCGCAGCGAGCGCCTCCTGTGCGGGTTCACTCTCTGTCCCCGTTTCGCGGAGGGCCTCTACTTGTCCGTGCAGCCGGGCGACGTACTCTCGCTGTTGTTCGATTTCGTCTTGTGTGGCGGCCAATCGCTTGCGTGCCGGGATCGTGTCCACTGTCGCTGTCGGAAGAGCGCTGATCTGGTTCAATATGCGTTCTTGCTCGTCGTCCTGTGGCGCAGACCAGCCACGAGATCGAGCAACCGCTGCAAGCGCCGTTCGTAGACGAAGATTCATCCCAGCCGTAATCCATCCAACGTGCTCGTGGAGTACTCCCGGACGAGCGCACTCGACGGTGACCTCAATTCTATCCTCTCTCTTACTTTCACGTTTGCCTTCGTCTCTAATTGCTTGCACTATTTGTTCAGCGACGAGCGAGGTGTTCGAGAGATCGATCGCCCGGCCACACCAGACGCGTCCGTTCGATTCGATTCTCACAGCTCTCTCTTTGCCATTGTCTTTACATCTGGAAGATCTGTTCCTGCAGCGAACGCAGAGTATGGCGTACAGGCGTGCTCTCGCGTTTCATAGGCCTGTACCGCCTCTCGGACGTGTTCTGGCACTTCGATGAATTCGTTGAGTGGTCTCGTTACCTCGATCTGTACGTCTTCTGGATGCTTTTCTCGGAGACGAAGCGCGAGAAAGGCCTCAAGTTCGGTTGCTTCGAGTAGCGCCGACCGACCAAACGATCGAACGACACACTCCTCGTGTGAGCGCCTGACGTTCCGCAGGCTGCCCCGCGCCGACGCCGAATACGTGACGACCAAAAGCATACCATTGCTGGCGCAACTTGATATTTAATTCTATTTGATTGATCAGGGATATTCAGTACCGGCCTGCCCATGCCGTCAATAATAAGTCAGTCAACACGTTCGACGTCGAATCGCTTGGTGTCGTCTGAAATAAGCTCCTGGATCTGTTTGCGTGCATCCTGCACTGACTCTGCGACGACGACTAAGCCATCGACAGCCGGTGGGCCACTCGCCTCATAGGTCTGCTGCTCTTCGAATTCTGTCGCATAGGAGCGAAGGATCGCTCGAACACGCACTTCCATCGTCACAAGATCGATTTCGCCCGCTTCGAACTCGGATAATGCTTCCTCGACGTTCCTGAGTGCTGATATACGATCCATCTATACGGTTCGGAGATTGCCAGTGTTCGGCTCGTAGACATCTCCCTGTCGCCGTAGTTTCTCGATTTCGTGTTCGGCCTTCGAACGTTCCATCCCCACCGTTTCCGCATAATCGAGTATTTCTTCGATTGGTGCACCGTCGTCGTACTCTTGCTCGATTTCGGAGATGATTCCCTTGATGTTGCGGATGCGATCGCGCTGGCTCTTCGACGTTCCGGTCTCGATGACATCAGCATCGAATTCGCCGGTTTCGGGATCCATCCCAATGTCTTCGAGCGACGCAGTCACGACTTCGAGGATACGATCGACATCTTCTTTCTCGACGGTATCAGACAGCCGTACCCGGGCGCTTGCCTCCGCTAAGCGAACCAACGCTTCGAGCTTGCGGGCCGTCACTGGCACCGGCGCGTCACCGTCTGTGCCCTGTGAGCGCAGATCCACGTAGAAATCCTCGATTGAGGTTTTTGCTTCCTCAGTCATCATTGGGAAACAACTCCGTTTCGCGTAGGCGATGTATTTACGCAACAGATCAGCGTCGATCGACGGCTCTACGTCCTCGGTGACACTGTCTACCTCTTCCTGTGAAACGTTCGACGTGCTGGTCTCAGTCCGGTGGGTGTGAAGCTCCCCCGCGTAGTTCGTGTTGACGATGTGTTCGGCGAGTTCCTTGTCCTTCTCCGGGTTGGGCTTGTCAGTCACTGTGAAAATGATGTCGAATCGGGAGATGAGCGCCGGTTCGAGATCGATCTGTTCTGGGATTGATTCGTACTCATCGAACCGACCGTATTTCGGGTTGGCTGCACCGAGCAGCGAACATCTCGATTTGAGGGTTGCGTTAATTCCTGCCTTGCTGATGCTGATCTCCTGCTGTTCGAGTGCTTCGTGCATCGCCGACCGGTCTTCGGAGTTGTGCACGATCATCCCGTTGGCAACGAAGTTGTGTGTCCCTTCGACAGTGAGGTCGTAGACTGATTCGTACGCGTGATCGTCGATACTTCGCGTTCGTTCGACTTTCCTGTACGAGACGTCTTTTCCGCTGTAATCACGACGTTCGAGCGGTGCGTGCAAGACGTTCAGCTTTGTGCCACCATCTGTGACTGGATTCGGGACGGCAACGAGGTCGTTACGAGCGAGATCCGCAGCGGGTTTCTCAGTCCGTTCGTCGTTTTTGAGAACGAAAAACGGGTGATCGGCCGTTGTCGTGAGCGATTCTCCCGATTCGAGTGTGATCTCGTGCAGTTGCGTTGGAGCGTCGTACTCGTGGACCGCCTCGATAGAGCGACGGACAATTCGACCGTCGTCATCCATCGTCCACACCTCTTTGTTCATGCCGCGTATCGTCCGTCCGTTTTCGTAGTGAGACGCTTCTTTTCCCTCGGATGCAGCGTCGCATGCGAGTTCACGGATCGGAACCGTTCCCTGCCCTGTCAGAACGAGCGTATCGCCGGTCACACACCGCATTTTATCGAGCTCGTCGACTGCGGCGACGCCCTGATCGGCGAGCACGAGTGCCCCCGCCTCAAGCGACCACTGCTGGCCCTCGCTGAAGTCGTCTCGAACCGCAGCAGCGGTAATCCCTGCTGCAGACGAACCTTTTCCTGCTGTGTACACCGAACGCGGCGCGATGTTTCTGACGTACTGTAAGAGCTGAGAGTTGTGCGAAACAACATCATTCGAGAGATACGTGTGCGTTCCCGCAACTTCGAGGTCGTACACCCACTCCTCGTCCGGCTCGGTGATTGTAATTGCTTCAATGCGATCAGAGACAACCGCTGGTGCAGCGTGTGATACAGACGTCTCTGCACTCTTTGTGTCTGTGCCCCCGTCGGTCGCCGTCGCAGTCGTGGAGTGTATCGAGATCCGCTGCTCTTGATCCAGACTCTGACTTTGAGTCTGATTTTGATTTTGTTCCCGATATCCATCGGCAACTGCGATTGGATCGCCAACAGCGAGTGACTCGGCTCGTACTGGCGTAAATTGACCATCTGAATCCACGAACAGTGGGTGTGAGGGTGTCACTTCGAGCTCGTATCCGCGCGCTGTCTCGATGTGGTACATCTGCTCCGGTGCTGTGCGCTTCCAAACTTTGGTCGCTCGTTTCTGTGTTAATGTTCCGTCGCTATCGAGCGATGGCAGCCAAAACTCACAGGATTGATAGACGCCGTCGTCGATCGGTTCTGGGTCATCGAGGCGTGATTCGACCAGCTCACGGATCGGTGCTTGTGATCCGTCGGCGAGCCGGACGCTGGTCTCTCCCGAGACACACTTTCCTGTCCCCGGGTCACCGATCAAGAGGATATGCATATCTCCCCGGATGCGCGAACCGTCCGGAAGGTTCTTTGTAACGCCAGAGAACAACTGGAGGATGATGGCCAACTTCTCGTCGTCGTAACCGTAGATCGACGGGGCCATCGAGGCAACCATCTGATCGTAGATGTCGTTTTCATCCGACAATGAGATGATTCGCTTTTTGTCCTCCTCGGTGATCGTCATGTCCTCGAACCGGTCGTCTTCGATCTCGACCGTAATCCCTTCCATGTAGATATCAAACATGGTCGATTTTTCCCCGTGGGATTCCTGTTGGTCGAGGTGTAACACGCCCGTCACTCGAACGGTGTCGCCTGCAGTAACCTCGCCAGTGATGTCATCTTCGATATGGATGTCGATATTTTGTGGACGTTCACCCCCGCGCAGTCCTTCTGGACTCTCCTGAACGCGGATCTTTTGTGCATCGATGAATTCAGATTGGTCAAAATTGATGCGGAACGGACCCTGTCGCTCACAGCCCTGACATTCGTGTGGTTGGTGAAAGTCACCGCCCGTTTGTGGAATACGCGTTAGCGACCCACAACGCTGGCATTCGAAAGCTGCCTCCTGAATCTTCGGACGGACGTCCGTCGCTTTTCGGATGATTCCCCGGAGGCTCACCAGCTGGCCGCAGTGATGTGCGCGAATCTCTCGTATTTCGGTCGTTTCCGGAAGATCGTACGTACGAACGTGAGCCTGCCCGAGACTCACGTCCACCGGGAGATCATACAACCGTAACGCTTCCTCTGCGTACTCGCGGAACTGCTCGGGTTGCGTGCGAAGATCCTCGGCGAGCGATTGGTCGTAGCGATAGAGATCGTTCCAAGAGACGTAGAGCGAGCGCTTATCGTTGGGATACTTGCGTGCGAGTTCACCAATCTCGTTGCGGTAGTAGGTGCGGTAGAACTCCTCGAAGCTATCGATGATTTCGGTGTTCTCCGCGCGAGCCATCGCATCCTCGTTGTGCATCTCCGGATAAGTACCTTCGCACAGCCGAGTGGAAGTGAATGTGATAGACTATCAAGCGATCCCGTTGGATCACGAGAGCTGACTCGATTCACAGCGAGGGTCTCACTGCCAGATGGCCTGTAATCTATTTACTTTAACAAGTGTTTCTCTCAGTATAGATGGTCGATCTTCTCCTTTGTAGTGAATCGTCGTCGTAGGGGTCGGATCCCCCGTTGTAACAAGATGATCACACGATCCCGATCAGCTGCAACAGTGAGGCGAGAAGATCGCCGTAGGTGAGTGCGGTTAGTAGCCCGAAAAACACCACGACGAGAAACGGAATACCGGGAGAGACCCACACCGACTCGGTCTCGCTGGAACTGAGCAGCTCCAACCCAGCGCGCAACTGCGCAGGTGTGGATCCGTACGCATCGCCGTCGATATCCGCAAAAAAGGCAGCCACCCCCCACGCGTCGGACGCAGCCGCATCGATCTCCCGGTCGTCGATTCGCTGTCGATCGGCTCGCCGAGTCTCGCTATACAGCTGACTACTGATCAGTCGCTCGTCGTACTCAGCTACTGAGCCGTCGCCGGGATCGTTCGGTGTCGTCGGAATACTCGTTGGATCACGGTGTGTGGCCGGTGACTGACGCACTGCCTCCAGCGTCGATCCTCGCCAGCGCAGATACATTCGAACTGCATCGATATCGAGTCCGTCGCTGTCACTGTCCTGTGTTCCATCTTTCTGGAGGAGTTGTCCATGCACGTTCGCCACTCTGTCGACGGAGACCGGCCATCCGACGAACATCGTCGGTTGACACCGACCGTTGATAGCGTTCCGGCCAGCGAGCACGAGTGGAATGGCAGCCGAAATGAGTGCTGTATTCGTGAGGATCGTGAGCGAGAACACGCCAACTGCGGATGGTTCGAGCGGGATTGCGGTCCATCGAACGTACACCTCGGGATACGTCGGAAAAACCACCGCGAGCGTCACGATTGCCTTTGCATCCGCACCGCCAAAGCCACCCAGTCGCCAGACAGCGTATCCCAACGGGGCAACCACTCCGAGGCTCACTCCGACGCGAAGAAAAAACAGCGACTGAATCTCTGGTGACGAGAGAGCGATAACCGACCGGCCGTCCAGCGTTAGGGTGATGAGACCAACGGCGACGAGTGGAACCCAGACACAGTTCGGTACCCGTCGGGTTCGAACATCCTGATAGGCAGCCCACGCGAAAACGGGAACGGTAACGAACCTGAGTAAATCGGGAATCGAGACGAACACACCGCACGTGGGCGCGGTATCTGATTTAAGATTTAATCCAAAAACTGTTCTAGCTGGTGTCGTCGTCGTGCGGCGTCCCACTGGGGCTGGGTACTTCCTTGCCGCCCCACTCGATCGATGACCAACAACGGATCAGCACCCGCTCGTTCAACACGTTCGAGCAAATGTTCAATTTCGGAGCGAT
Organism: Halocatena marina; assembly: GCF_025913575.1. Classification (NCBI taxonomy): domain Archaea; kingdom Methanobacteriati; phylum Methanobacteriota; class Halobacteria; order Halobacteriales; family Natronomonadaceae; genus Halocatena; species Halocatena marina. The sequence goes on from NZ_CP109785.1 coordinate 99,456, forward strand.
TGAGCGCAAGTGACTTCAGAAGACCGAGGACGAGCGCCATCGGTACCGCCGCCTCACCCGTCGGGAACGACTCACTGATTCGCTCGAACGCTGGATCAGACGCAGCATCCAACTCGGGTTGGTTCGTCGGATGCAACGAGAGACACTGAGTACAGATCGCAAGCGTTCGCTGTGAATCGGGAGCGTACTCTCGTAGTTCGGTGGGAACGAAGAATGGAACGAGTGGCGAATCACAGTCTGGACAGGTCATACGCCCGATTAGTGAAGCAGCGTGAAAACGGTATCAAATCTCAGTCGGCAGCGGGTGCTTTCTCGCGTTCGGGCTCCTCACTTCCGGATTCGGATGATTCACGCGCCTCGGCTTCCTTCTCTTCAGCCTCCTTCTTGTTTTTGATCTTTTTCAGTCTGAAGATCTCTTCGCGCTCTTGTTCTTCGAGCTTTTGTTCGATGTACTCTTCACTCTCGTAGAGGTCCGGAAGAAGCTTGAACTCAAGTGCGTTGACCCGTCGCTTGGTCGTTTCGATCTCTTCGAGCATCTTCTTCATCGCCGTTTCGACCTCTGCAGCGAGAATAATCTGTGCGAGGAGATCCTCGTAGGCTTCTGCGGCCTCGTCGATGCGAGCACTCGTACCGACGACACCGTAGCCGCGCTCATCGAGTGATTTCTTCACCTTCGAGGATTCGATCTGTGGAACGACCACACCCATGATGTTTTTCGACTGGGTCGTGATCTCGGGATGTTCTTTCAACGCAGCGGCCGCACCGCGCACCGCGATATCGCCGTCCATCGCGCGCGCCATATTGATTTTGCGCTGGGCGCTCTCGTAGGCCGTATCGAGATCTGAACGCACGTCTTGGGCCTGATCGAGAATGTCCATGAACTCCATGATAAGCCCATCGCGTTTCTTTTCGAGCGTGTCGTGCCCGCGCTCGGAGAGTTTGATGCGCTCCTCGATCGCCATGAGGTTCTTCCGGGTCGGCTTGACGTCCGTGGCCATGTTATTCAAAAATTACCCATGGAGGCTCTTACGTGTTGTCGTTGGTCGTGATTGAGCGTCTAAGCACAACACTCCGTACTTATATTACTGGAGAAATCACAACGAGACTCACTACGAAAACCGCGTCGCTCTCTCCGTGTCTTCGTCGATCGGAACAACCGAATGACTGTGAGTGTCACCCGTGCTTGTTATTATCATAAATCAGTTGGGGTTTAATACGGTTGACTGTCTGCGAGAGGGTATGCCGGGACCAACGTTCTGCGACGGTGATATCGTAGAACTTCGGACGATCGAGGAAGAGGACATCGAGTTTCTACAGCAGCTCATTAACGATTCGCGCGTCCGAACCTCCCTTGCCGCTGTCGAGCCGAAAAACCGAGAGCAAGAGCGAGATTGGGTTGGCTCGCTCGGAGATGATGACAGCGTTCATCTCCTCATTTGTGCCGATGGCGAACGGGTCGGGTGTATCAGTCTCAAGCCCCCAAACGAGATCTGGGGCGTGGTCGAGGTTGGCTACATGATTGCGCCCGAACAGTGGGGGAATGGGTACGCGACGGATGCACTGGCAACACTGTGTGGCTACGCATTCAACGAGCGACGACTCAACAAGGTCTACGCCCACTGTTTTACGACGAACCCCGCATCGAGGCGGGTTCTAGAAAAGGTTGGCTTCGAGGAGGAAGGTCTCCTCCGCGAGGAAGCTTTCATTGACGGTGACCACGTCGATGTTCATCGCTACGGGCTTCTGGCTAATGAGTGGCAGAATGCGTGATTACTGTTCGAATATAGTGGTCTATGTCGCTCGAAGCTCTCCAGACACACACCGTCGAAATCGTGCGCTGTGTCAGCACGCCTGCGTTCGATGATCGTTGCGCGCACATTTTTCACCGCTGGGCGTCCGGATGCGTGTATGGTACTCGACGTACTGTCTGAGGAGGACGAACCGCGCGCCATCGACACCCACGCTCACCAGCCGACAAGCGAATTCTTAGAAGACGCTGGCGGGGAGATAATGCGCGACGCCGCCAAAAAATTCGGAACCGATCTCGAAACGTGGGACTATGAGGCGATGATCGAGGAGTATCACGAAGTGGGCGTTGGTCGCGCCATTCTCCTCGGCTGGGACGCAGAGACGAACACCGGAAATCCGCCCGTTCCAAACGACTACGTTGCCGAGGTGCGCGATGCACACCCCGACTTTTTCGTCGCATTCGGCGGTGTCGATCCACTCAAGGATACTGCAATCGAGGAAGCAGAGCGTTGTATCGAGGATCTCGATCTTTCCGGATTCAAGTTCCAGCAGATCGCGCAGGGATTCGACCCGAGCGATCCCGAACACGAAGCGCTCTTTAGCACCATCGAGGAGCTCGGTGTCCCTGTTGTTTTCCACGGCGGAAGCTCGACGCTCGGCGCGGGAGCGCCCGGTGGTCGTGGTCTCCAACTGAAGTACGGCGACCCGATGCTCGTCGATGATCTTGCTGCGCGTCATCCGGATCTCGACATTCTCCTCGCACACCCCGCGTTCCCGTGGGAAAAAGAGCAACTCGCCATCTGCCAACAGAAGGGCAACGTCTACATGGATCTCTCGGGCTGGCTCCCAAAATACATCGACGAACAGGTGCTCCAGTACGCGGGATCAATCCTGAAGGACAAAGTGATGTTCGGAACAGACTACCCGATGATCCACCCGGATCGCTGGCTCCAGCAGTTCGAAACCCACACAGATTACTCGAAAGAAGTCCAGCGAAAACTCCTCTGGGAGAACGCCGAAGCGTTCCTTGGACTATAACGTCGAACTACATCTCGATAGATTCAGCATAACGACGAGATGCTTTCCAAGTGGCGCTCTGTTTCACGTGGAGCTACTGGATCATCAATCTCTGAAAGATGGCTCGAACTGCACTGGTAACGCTTCGATTATGTCGTCACCCGTTCGTGACCGTCACCGTGACTGCTTCGGGCATGTATGCATTATTGCCGTATCCTTTCCTGTTCCACGGATACTTCCCGTTCTGGATCTGGCGGAGATTCTCATCGGGCTTCGAAATCGTCGCCGGTTGGCTCCGACCGTTTTCGTCGGTCGCTCGCGAGACGAGCGTATACTCACCTGGTGTGACATCCCACTCGTATCTGAACATCCGCCACGCGGTCGGTCCGGGATGCGGTCCCGCGAATTCGGCCTCCGAGAACGTCTTGCCGCCGTCGGTTGAGACTTCAACTTGCTTCACCTCATCTTCGCCCGCCCACGCAACACCGAGAACATCGATCGTTCCCTCTGAATTCGGACTGACTGTGGCCCCATCGATCGGCGAGGTAACGAAGGATTTCGTTAGCATCTCGTACATGTAGGGGTGTTTGACCTGATCGGAGGTCATCTGTGCCTCAGTGTCAAAGGTGTCGATCGTCTTGTACTGTTTCGCTTCGGAGTCTTGCGCCGGAAGGATCCGGTAGGAGTACTGTTGCCAGTGGGTGTAGAGGCGCTGATCTCCCTCTTCCCACTTTTCACCATACAGCATCGTATCCATCACGTGCATCCGGTTGACCCATTTGACGCTGTTGCAGCCGTACCAACCGGGTACGATGAGCCGAACCGGAAAGCCGTGCTCTGCGGTGAGTGGCTCGCCGTTACGCTCGTACGCAAGAATCGTGTCTTTTCTGACCTTTGACAGCGGAATCGAGCGTGCGAACACGTCCTCTCCCTCGGGTGCATCGGCACCCATCACGGCGAGATATCCGTCGCTCTCTACTCCAAATTGGTCGAGCACCTCGCTTACGGGCGTTCCTCGATAGAACGCAGTTCCCATGGCACCGAACGTCCACTGACTGCCAGCGACCTGTGGCTCGAAGTAGCCGCGACCATTGCCGGCGCACTGCATCGTGTGCGCGACGGTCTCCGTCGAGAAATCAGATTTGAGTGACGCGATCGAAAGATCCGTTTGCTCCTGAATCTTCCCGGTCAACGAGATGGTGTGCTCGCTCTCAGTGAGCTTCGGCGAGTCGTAATGACTCCTGATGTAACTATCCTCGACACTGGTCTTGAACTCCGTATATTTGTCCGTGCGTTCCGTTTCGCCGTTCGGAGGACTCCCTGAGAAAATTTTCAATCCCGAATATTTCTCCTTCAACGAATCAGCGTCGTAGGTATGATATCCCGGTCGCTGTCCGCTTTCTGTCCCCGTTTGTGTCTGTGTCTGCGTGCCGTCCGTTGGATTGCCTCCTTCAAGTTGGCTGCATCCGGCGAGCACGCTCGCTCCGACAGCCATACCGGCAGCTGCGAGGTATCGACGCCGACTCACGTACCTCTCGCGCTTGGTCTGCTCATTGGATGTTGTCTCATTCGTCTCGGCCTGAGTGGTGTCTGTCGTAGTGGCCGATTCTCTCTCACTCGCTTCAATATCGTTCATTGTCATGTTTAGAATCTCCGTTTTGTTACTCGCTCTCTGAGGTGGAGTCACTCGGAGACCATCACGGTTCCAACCATGCCTGATGTTGCGTGTGGAGTACAGACGTACGTGTATTCTCCAGCAGTCTCGAACGTATGCTCGTACGTCTCTCCTTTTTCAACTAATTGGTATTTTTTGTGACCTTTGTAGGATGCGAAGGGTTTGGCACCATCTGGAATCTCGATTTTGGGGTCGTCCTTCGGTTTTGCACTCACGTTGTGCCCGGTGCTCTCGAACGTCCACGTCACCGTCTCTCCAACTGAAATTTCGACCGTCTCTGGAGTGAATACGAAATCTCCCCCTGGTCCAGCCGCTACCTCCGTTGAACCACTCTCACTCTTGCTCTTTTCACTCCCCGGCGACGATCCAGTACAGCCACTAATCACACACGCGCCAAGTACGCCAGTCTGCATCAGAACATCTCTCCGAGAGATCATACTATGATATCCACATTGACCGTTCAACGAGACCGGATACCAAACCGCACATACCAGAAATATTCTCCTACTTCCACCGTGCTGTCGGCCGATCAACAACTATTGATGGAATTACAATATCCCGTCGATAAACGTCCCTGATCGAATCAGTTGTGTGACTGTTTCGATTTCCTCACGAAGTGGGCGGTCTTCTCTGAGTGGCGGTACGTGATCGCGGATGCGTTCGTACGCCCGAGCAGTCCCAACTCCCGGTGAGAGATCGCTATCGACGAATTCGAGCGCCTGTGCGCCACAGAGCAGTTCGACAGCGACCGTTCTGGTCGTGTTTTCAACGACCCGTCGGGCGTTGAACGCAGACTGTGCGCTCATGCTGACATGGTCTTCTTGTCCGCCGCTGACGGGTGTGTTGTCGATCGACGCCGGTCCAAGAGATCGGTTTTCGTTCACCAGCGACGCGGCGGTGTACTGTGCAATCATGTATCCCGATCGGAGTCCACTCTGCTCGGTGAGAAACGGCGGTAGATGCGCTTCCTGAACGTTTGGGTTGAGTAACCGATCGACGCGGCGTTCACAGATCGCCGCCAAATCCGTTAGCGCGGTCGTGGCGTAATCGAGTCGCAGTCCAAGCGGTTCGCCGTGAAAGTTACCGCCGGAAATGACGCCAACGTCGTCGGTTCCGCTCGCGCGATCGTCCGTCTCTGCTGCTGAGAAAATGAGGGGATTATCCGTGGCGCTGTTGAGTTCCACTTCGATCGCCTCCCGTAGATGAGACACTGCATCACGGACCGCCCCATGAACTTGTGGGAGACAGCGGATCGAGTACGCATCCTGAACCCGATCGCAGTTCCGGTGTGACTCGACGATCTCTGATTGTTCGGTCACGTTCCGCACATTTTCTGCACTAATCGACTGCCCGCGGTGTGGACGCACGCGCTGGATCGCGGGATCACACGATGCGGTTGTTCCCATCGTCACTTCCGTGGTGAGTGCACCGGCAACGTCAGCGGCCTGCAACGCTTGTTCGGCATCCACAAGCGTGAGTGCAGCGAGGCCGACTGTGAGTTGCGTACCGTTGATGAGTGCGAGGCCCTCTTTCGCCGCGAGTGAGAGCGGTTCGAGACCCGCCGCACGAAGTGCCGTTTCACCGGAACGTCGTTCCCCATCGACGATCGCCTCTCCTTCGCCGATGAGGACGAGTGACATGTGCGCGAGTGGCGCGAGATCACCGCTGGCACCGAGGCTCCCGCGAGAGGTCACGATAGGATGAATCCCCTCGTTCAACATCGTCTCGATGTGGGTGACGACCCGCTCGCGCACACCGGAGTAGCCTTTCACGAGCGCGTTAAGCCGCGTCAGCATCAGCGCACGAACCTCCGCTCGTCTCAGCTCCCGACCAGCACCAGCAGCGTGGCTCCGAATCAGGTTCGTCTGCAATCGTTCGAGGTCATCCTCGGGAATTCGTTCGGTGACGAGCTGACCGAATCCAGTGTTCAGTCCGTACACCGGCTCCTCGCTCTCGACGACGCGCTCAACACGGGCGCGTGAGGAACGCACTGCTTCGAGGGTCGCTTCGGGAACAGTTACTGACTCGTTTTTGCGTGCGACGGCAACAACGTCCGCCGGTGTTAGTGACTCACCGTCGAGTTCAATGGTCATAGACTATCTCTCCTCCTTTCATGACGGCTTCGACGTTGTTGACACCGAACGTGTATGGGATGTGGACGTGGCTTGGAGCATCGATGAGACTGAGGTCGGCTGGCGCTCCCTGCTCAAGCGTTCCTGTATCACGATCGAGTGCGCGCGCTCCGCCGTGGGTCGCGGCCACGATGGCTTCTGCGGGTGTCATCTCCATTCCAATACACCCCAGAGCGACGGCAAACTGCATACTTGGTGAGTGACAGTTTGGATTGAAGTCAGAGGCAAGCGCGACGGAGACGCCCTGTTCGAGAAATGCACGAGCGTCGGCGTATTCCGCGCCCAGCGAGAACGCCGTTCCAGGAAGCAACACAGGAGCGACGCCTGCTTCATCGAGTGCGTTGATGTCCGAGGAGTCGGCGTGGAGCAGGTGATCTGCGCTCATCGCTTCGAGTTCGGCAGCGAGCTGTGCACCCCCGAAATGAACGAACTCCTCGGCGTGGACCTTCGGTTGTAGTCCGTGCTCCGTGCCAGCTTCGAGAATTTGGCGTGACTGTTCGACGCTGAAAACGTCCGCTTCACAGAAGACATCACAGAACTCCGCGACGTCTTGGTCGACAACGGCTGGCAGTTGCTCGTCGATGACGATTTCGGTGTATTCGTCGCTGTCGTACGCTGGTGGTACTGCGTGTGCCCCCATGAACGTCGGAACCACGTCGACCGAATGCTCCTTGTCGGCGCGATCGAGGATGGACAGCATCCGGAGTTCTGTCTCTGTATCTAATCCGTAGCCGGATTTCACTTCCACCGTAGTCGTACCGTGAGCGAGCATCACGTCTAAGTACCCGAGCAACCGATCGAGTAGCTCTTGATCCGTCGCTTCGCGGGTGGCCCGGACCGTTCGAAGGATGCCACCACCCTCCGCGAGAATCTCCTGATAGGTCGCCCCGCTGAGTTTCGCCTCGAACTCATCGGAGCGATCTCCCGCAAACAGCGCATGCGTGTGTGAATCGACGAATCCCGGAATAATTGCTTTCTCGCTCGCGTCAATGGCGTGCGCTGCGTTCTCCGGTGGATACTCGCGCGTCACAGCATCGTTCGGGCCGACCGCAGCGATCGTCCCATCGACGACTGCGATGGCCCCGTCTTCGTGCTGCTTGAGCCTTGAGCGATCCTCCGCTGGTCCGACCACGATCTCGTTAGCGTCGTGGATGACCGTGTCGATCATGATTCAACCCCCATCCATGCGTTCAGAACGTGAGCGATAGCGCGCGCTCCTGCCATAGCAGTTCGGCCGTTGATATCCAGCGATGGCGCGCATTCGACGACTTCGAATCCAGCGACGCGATCGTCGCGAGCTACTTCTCGAAGCATTCGATAGAGTTCACGAGTCGTGAGTCCGCCCGGTGTCGGCGCGCTCACACCCGGTGCGGCTGGTGCATCCAGCACGTCGAGATCGAGACTGACGTAGATCCGATCCACGTCTGCCATCGCATCGAGTGTTGCTTGGATAGCAGCAGACGGGTTTGTGGCATCTTCGGCCGTGATGATGGTTCCCCGTTCCTCGACGTACGCTGCGTAAGCGGTCGAGTTTTCGAAATGGCGCGCCCCAACCACGGCGAACGCGTCGAGTCCGTCCTCGAACAGTTGACGATAGGGCGTGCCGCTCGATGGCTCGCCCGCACGACAATCGAGGTGAGCGTCGAAGCTCACGACCCCGACCGTATCAGACGCGAGCAACGGACGGACGTTCGAGTATGTCATCGAGTTGTCGCCTCCAAGAAACACCGGGCGAGCATCGAGCTCGTGGACCTCACGTGCGATCGACGCTGCCGTGTCCTGTCTCGCAGCAACGTCTGCCTCCTCGGAAAAGCCAACGTCACCAAGATCACCAATGGAATCGACGGGGCCGCCCGTGAAGTGGTGCGTCTTCGTTCGGGCTAGTTCCGAACGCAGTTGTGACGGTCCCTTGCGCGCTCCCTTCCGCCCGATTACAGCTCGGTCAGTCGGTTCACCGAGCAAGACGGCAGCGTCGTCGTTCGCTTCGGCGAATGTTGTCGGTTCGACGACATCTCCGAACTGCTCGTCGTTCGGATCGTTCGACGGGCCATGCCAGCTGAATTGTGTTGATTCAATCATTCTCGGTTTTGTTGTTGCATCGGGACGTGGACGTTCGATCGGGTCGCTTCTTTGAGCGCTGTCTCGTAGCCCGCATCAGCGTGTCGGATGATGCCCATCCCGGGATCGGTCGTGAACACACGCTTTGCGGTCTCGCGCGCGCGATCAGTCCCATCGAGCACAACGTGGTTGTTGGCGTGTACCGCGTTCCCGATGCCAACACCGCCACCGTCGTGAACGCTGACGATGTCTGCGCCTGCAGCGCAGTTGAGCAGCGCGTTCAGGATCGGCCAGTCAGCGATCGCGTCGCTCCCATCTCTCATCGCTTCAGTTTCGCGGTGCGGGCTGGCGACGCTGCCAGCGTCGAGGTGATCGCGCGTAACGACGATCGGGGCGTCGATCTCTCCTTTGGCGACGAGTTCGTTGATACAAAGCGCAAACTGCGCGCGCTCGGTGAGTCCTTCATCGTCGGTCTGGTACCCGAGCCAACAAACGCGGCTCGGAAGCCCCTGAAACGACACCTGATCCTGTGCGAGTGTGATCCATCGGTGGAGGTGCTCTTTTTCTGGAAAGAGCTCGAGGACTGCCTCGTCCGTTGTATGAATGTCTTCTGGATTCCCCGAAAGTGCGACCCATCGGAACGGTCCCTTACCTTGACAGAACAACGGACGGATGTACGCCGGTACGAACCCAGGAAAGTCGAACGGGTTGCGATCGTCTGATTTGGAAGCCTTCCGTCGGTGTTCGTTCACCTGTCCACGGATGTTGTTTCCGTACTCGAAAGCAATCGCACCCTTCTCTTGCAGCCCAAGGATGGCATCGACGTGCCGTTCCATCGTGTCCAACGAGTGCTCGACGTACTGCTCTGGATTCTCGTTGCGGAGCGCGTCGGCCTCCGCAACCGTGTAGCCGCTCGGATAATATCCTTCAAGTTCGTCGTGGGCGCTCGTCTGGTCAGTGACAACATCCGGAATGAAATCTCGATCGAGCATCGCTTCGAGCATGTCTGCGGCGTTCGTGTGAACGCCGACGCTGTACGGCTCGCCCGACTCTGCAGCCTCTTTCACTCGCTCGAGGGCCTCGTCGAGATTCTCGGTTTTATCCATGCAGTAGCCGGTCTCGATCCGCCGGTCGATCCGGCTCTCGTCCACTTCAGCAGCAATACAGACACCGTTGTTCATCGTCACCGCGAGCGGCTGTGCGCCCCCCATTCCGCCGAGTCCACCCGTTACGACGATTCGTCCACGGAGATCTCCCTGATACTGCTGTCGAGCGAGCTCAGCGAGCGTTTCGTACGTGCCCTGAATGATCCCTTGCGTTCCGATGTACGCCCACGATCCAGCGGTCATCTGGCCGTACATGATCAGTCCCTTCGCTTCGAGTTCGTGGAACTGCTCCCAGTTATCCCACTTCCCGACGAGATTCGAATTCGCAATCAGCACTCGTGGAGCCTGCTCGTGCGTTCGAAACCGTCCGACAGGCTTCCCCGACTGCACTAGCAGCGTCTCATCGTTCTCCAATTGTCGGAGTTCCTCCACGATCGCGTCGTATGCGTCCCAGCTCCGAGCAGCGCGTCCGGTCCCCCCATAGACAACGAGATCCTCCGGGCGCTCGGCCACCTCTGGATCGAGGTTGTTGTTCAACAGCCGGAAGGCGGCCTCCTGTCTCCAGCCCTTGCATTCGAGGTCTGTTCCCGTTGGTGAGCCTCGAAACGCCTGCCACTGTTCGCTCGGCGTCTCTCGGGTTGTCTGTCTGTCCATGTCCCGACTGTACGCCGCCCAGATACACGAGTGAGGAACCTCCTCATGGCGGGTGTTTTTTATGTACTGATGCTTGTATCGAGCAAACGACTGATTAGCTCGTTTCAGAGCACTCGGGACACAGTCCAGCCCACTCAGACTGATTCGCGGGCCCGACGACGCCATCGATCGAGAGATTCGTCCACCCTTCAGATCTTGCCACGTGTTCATCAGCGTACGATTCTGTCGTTCCACACCGAGAGCAGACGATAAAGGAACTCATGTGCGAGTACAAAACAGCCGTCTCGTATTTGTGATCGCCGGTCCGAGCGCGTCGTTTATCAGTCGATGGCGTCGAGAGAGCATATGAGCACGGTCGAACAGTTGGACCGAACAGATCGGGCGATCATCAACGCGTTTCAGGGTGGATTTCCGGTCGTCGAGCATCCGTTCGAGCCAGCAGCAACAGCACTTCAGAATCGATCGATTGATCTCACGGCTGATGAACTCCTCTCGCGGATCAAGACACTCGATGATGAGGGTGTACTCACGCGGTTTGGAGCGCTCGTCAACGCAGAAGAGATCGGTGGGACGGCCACACTCGTTGCGATGCACGCACCTGAGGATCGGTTCGACGAGATCACAGAGCAAGTAAACGCGCACCGAGAGGTGGCACACAACTACGAGCGAGAGCACCCACATCTGAACATGTGGTTCGTCGTGTCGGTGGCCGATTCCGACCGCGTCGAACAGGTGCTCGATGCCATCGAATCAGAGACCGGCCAGCAGACGTACAACATGCCGAAACAGCGCGAGTTCCGCGTTGAGGCGAAGTTCTTCCTCGACGGTCCGATTAATGACGGCGACATCGACTGTTCCGGACTGGGACCCGGCCCCGACGTGACACCGTCCGATCGGACGACGATCACGCCTGACGAACGCGAACTGGTACTCACAATTCAGGACGGCTTTCCACTCACTCCAACGCCGTATCTCGACATCGCTGAGAGCATTGGTCAGTCACGAGAGTGGGTGCTCGAAACGATCGCTCGGTTCGATCGTGAGGGAAAAATTCGACGCGTAGGCGTGATTCCGAATCACTACGCGCTCGGTTACACGGAAAACGGAATGACAGTCTGGAACGTTCCAGATGAGCTTGTCAGTGAGGTCGGACCAGCAATCGCCTCGCTCGGATATGTCACCCACTGCTATCAGCGTCCGCGCCACGAAGGCGTATGGCCGTACAATTTCTTTGCGATGACCCACGGACGCAGCGAGAGCGAGAGCCAAGCGCGCATCGAGCGTGTTCACGAACGAATGGGCGAGTTCTGGGACGTCGGCGACGCCGATTGGGACACGCTGTTCTCAACTCAGGTGTTGAAGAAAACAGGTATCCGACTCGACGAGCGGATGGAAACGAATACACAGACGCCGTGATTCCACTGCTGCACGATTTCGCTGGTGCCCGCGTGCTCGTCTTTGGTGGAGGAGCCGTCGGTGCGCGCCGATCTCGGACGTTCGCCCACGAAGCCGAGGTGTTCGTCATCAGTCCCACGTTCGCTGACGCGTCGTTCGGAACGGCAGAGCGCATCCGTGCGGCGCCCACTGCCAACGACGTTGGTGGCTGGATCGACCGGATCGAACCGGCGCTCGTGGTCGCCACAACGGACGACGAGGAACTGAACGACGCTATCGCCGCCGCTGCCCAAGACCGCGCTGTGCTCGTGAACCGCGCAGATCGAGCGGGCGAACGGGACGTGGGAAGCGTTGCCGTCCCCGCTATGGTGCGTGCGGATCCAATCGTCGTCGGCATCGCTACTGGAAGCCCGGCGCTGAGTCGCGTTCTCCGAGAACGCATTGAGCAGGAGATCGAGGGAGCAGATGAACTAGCCCGGATCACAGGAGCACTCCGTGCAACGTTGCAAGACAGTCACCCACCCGAAGAACGACGGGCTGCCGTACGCGCAGTCGTCCGATCCGAACGCGTTTGGAAGGCTTTAGGTGAAGGCAGTGCAAAAACGGATCAAGTAGTGAGAGAAGTCATTACTGCTGAATTGGGTGATACGGAATGACGGTCGGATATGGCATCATCAGTGGGTTTAGCGTAGCTCACGGTCACGCAGACCTCGATACGATCGAACTTGCCTGTACGACACGTGATACGTCCGTCGTCGAGTCGCTTCTCGAACACGCGTCTGTCACCGAAGCCGTTTGCCTCCAAACGTGCAACCGCTCGGAGGCGTACGTCGTTACTGAATCGCCCAAAGACGGGCACGATGCACTCTCATCAGTCGTGCGTGATGTTCCATCTGATGCTGTCCGCGAACTCGGGCACGAAGAATCGCTTCGGCATCTCATGCGCGTCTCTTGCGGGCTCGAATCGATCGTGCTCGGCGAGGATCAGATCCTCGGACAGCTCCGCGAAGCGTATCTGAGCGCTCGATCGATGGACGCTATCGGACCGATGCTCGAAGAAGCGCTTACGAAGGCGCTTCACGTCGGTGAACGGGCCAGAACTGAGACAGAGATCAACGAAGGCGTCGTATCGCTGGGAAGCGCCGCGGTCCGACTCGCCGCACGCGATATCGATCTCGACGACGCTTCGGCACTCGTCGTCGGTGCGGGCGAAATGGGAACGATCGCCGCCAGTTCGTTGGCAGCCGAGGCCGACCAACTCGTCATCGCAAACCGGACCATTCCACACGCAGAACACATCGCAGGAACGATCGATGGCGCTGAGGCCATCGGACTCGAGGCATTGCCGTCGGCGCTTGCCGAAAGCGATGTTGTTGTGAGCGCAACAGGGAGCGATTCGACGGTTATCGACAGTTCGATGCTCGAAGAAGCTAGCACAACGCTCCTCATCGATATCGCCCAGCCGCGCGATATCGCTTCTGATGTAGATTCTATTCCGAGCATTACCCGCCACGATCTCGCTTCCCTCGAATCGATCACTGACGAGACGACCGCCAATCGGCGCGCTGCTGCCGAAGAGGTTGAGGCGATGATCGACGAGGAAACCGAACGGCTCCTCACCCAATATAAGAGAAAGCGTGCTGACGAGGTCATCGCTGTCATGTACGAGGCTGCAGAAAGTGTGAAACAACGAGAACTGTCGACTGCTTTCTCGCAACTTGAAGCGACCGGCGAACTCTCCCCTGAACAACAGGAAATCGTTGGATCACTTGCTGACGCGATCGTTGGTCAACTACTCTCTGCCCCAACGAAGAGCCTCCGCGATGCCGCAGAACGAGACGACTGGTCTACAATCAATACTGCACTACAACTGTTCAATCCCAGATTCGACGAACGTGACCAGACGCAATCTCAGTCCCAGTTCCCGTCGCTATCACGACCGCAGCGCGCACACAGTCAGGAGTCTGGGACACAGAAGCAAGAACTAGTAGACCAGCAGGGCGACGACTGATCTGCTTTGCTCTATCGCTGCTCGTACTGTTCTCGATCTTGTTTTTCACTTGGTCTGTTCGTCGTTCGGGCAACGTAGACCGCAGCGAGTAGGAGGCCCGCCATGAGAAAGTCGACTCCGTGTTCGATGAGGTGGTGTGTTTCGAGATCGATGAGTCCTGTCAGCATCAACCCACCGAGCGTAACTCGTAATCCGAGCATGCCGATCGCCAGCGTCACCAGCAAGTACGACCACGAGCGACGGCGAATCAAGGCGGCGACGGCAAGCGCTAGTATACTGAGAGATGCCAGACCAGAAAGCACGAGAACAAGCACCAACGAGTGATCAGTGCTGACGCCGGTTACCACCTCGTGTAGTAGTGTAGGTACGCTCATTCGGTTACTGTCCGATGTTGATGGATTCGTCTGGAACAGACGAAAGGATTCTGGTGAACGAATCGAACGTCTTCTTGTCGTTGAGACTGCTACTCGATCTGTTCTTCGTACTCTTTGGCCGTGAGCAGCGTTTCGATATTGTCGGTGTCGATGTCTTCGAGTTCGAGCATCCACCCATCACCGTACGGATCGTCGTTGACGAGTTCGGGTGCATCGAACAGTTCCTCGTTCACCGCGCTGACTGTTCCCGAAAGCGGGGCGTACAGATCCGAGACGGCCTTGATGGATTCGACAACACCGAATTCTTTCTGTTGTGTCAGTGTTTCTCCCGTGTCGGGAACCTCGACGAATACGATATCCCCGAGCTCATCCTGTGCGAACTCTGAGATACCGATACGTGCAGTTTCGTCGTCGGTGTCGATACGTGCCCATTCGTGCGTTTCTAGGTATCGGAGATCGTCTGGAGTGTCGAAGCTCATTATTCTATGGAATGTTCGAAGGGTGGGTTCGTGATGTATGCTGCTTTTTCTCGTCCGCGGATGTCGATCCAAACGTCTGTCTCCGGATCGGCATACTCAGCGGGAACGTATCCGAGTGCGATCGGCCTTTCGAGCGTCGGACTCATCGTTCCACTGGTGACGGTACCGATGATTCGTTCGTCGGCGTCGACGATGTCGTAGCCGTGGCGAGGAACTCCCCGCTCGGTGAGTTCGATTCCCACGAACTGCTCGTCGGGATCTGTCTGCTCAGCAAGTTCGTCGCGTCCGACGAACTCCGTATCGAGCGCGACGACGAAGCTGATTCCTGCCTCGAACGGCGTTCGGGGATTTTCTTCGTGATGGAAATCCTGACCGGAGAGGAGAAACCCCTGTTCGAGCCGGAGGGTATCGCGGGCACCTAATCCACAGGGCTGACAGTCGAACGCTCCCCACACCGTCTCCGCATCGTCCCACGGCACAATCAGTTCGAACCCATCTTCGCCTGTGTACCCCGTGCGAGACGCGAGACACTCGATGCCATCGATGGTGACTGTCTTGATTTCGAAGCTATCTATCGCTTGTGTGGTCTCTGTGGCCGAATCGACGAGGTCCACGCTGTCCGGTCCTTGCACGGCGAACATCGCGTACTGCTCGGTCGTGTTCTCGATTGTACAGTCAAGTTCCCACTCATCCCGATGCGTTCGCCAGCGTTCTTCTATCTCCTCGTCGTGGCCAGCGTTCGGAACGAACAGATACCCGTCATCGAGACTGTAAACGACTGTATCGTCGATGAGAATCCCGCTCTCGTCGGTGATCGCCGAGTACTGACCCACCCCAGATGAGAGTTTCCGTACGTCGTTCGTGGTGAGCCGCTGCATCAGTTCGGTCGCATCAGGACCACGCACTTCGATCTCGCCCATGTGCGAGACGTCGAATAGCCCGGCTGATTCCCGGACAGCCTCGTGCTCAGTCCTGATGGAATCGAACTCCACTGGCATATCCCACCCGCCAAATTCCGTGAACTTCGCCCCCCGATCCGCGTGTACGTCGCGCAACGGCGGCGTTCGTAGGACCATATCCCACCCACGAGCCGAACGATGTAATCGTTTGCTTCTCGGTCCAACGCAGCAGAGCCGTGCCTGTTCTCCCCGCCACGACAGTCTGGATCCACCGTGAACGGTGTCTTTCAGTCGATTACCACGTCTGCAGGATCGATGTCGACCCACTCGCCGTCGTTCCACGCCGATTCGTAAGCTGCCTCTGTCACTGCAGTGACTCGGAGTCCGTCCTGTGCCGTTGCGGCAGGCGGTTCCTCGCCACGAATCGCCGCAATGAACGCCTCGGCCTTCGTTCGCTGCTCGCTCCGATTCACGGCAGGGCTGTGTTCGCTGCTGTCGGCATCAATTTCGAGCATCTCACGCGGTTTCCAATCCACGCCATCGACGTAGACCGACCCCTCTTGATCCCACACGTGAATGTGTTCTCGGACGCACGGCGTTCGTCCGTAGGTCGTCACGGACGCTTTCGCTCCTTCCTCGAAGGCGATGGTAACGTCTGCCCAGTCGTCTACACGGCGCTCTTCATCGACGAACGTCATCTGAGCAGAGACAGCTGTCGGCGTCAATCCTGTCGTCCAGAGAATCGCATCGAGAAGGTGGCTTCCCGTGTCGTAGAGATATCCGCCGCCCGAAAGGTCCGGATTACAACGCCACGTGTCGTTGAACCTATCGATCCAGTCTTGTGATATTTCGGCTGTGATCCATTCCGGCGTCAGGCCGTTTTGCTCCCAGCGCTCTTTGACTGCGCCGAACGACGGGTTGAGGTGACGCTGGTAGCCAATCATCAGCACCTCATCGCTGGCACGTGTCCGGTCTCGAAGCTCTCGTGCGTGGTCGAGATCTGTTGTTAGAGGCTTATCACAAAGCACGTGCAGGTCACGATCCATTGCAGCGAGTACCTGCTCGTAGTGGAGCGTGTGCGGCGTCCCAACGAGAACAGCATCGAGCTGTTCTTCCTCAAGCATCGATTCGTACTCGTGATAGCGAGCCGCATCGGAGACTCCGAGCGCCTCTCCAGTGCTGTCGAGTACTGCCTCATCGATATCTGTCAGAGCCGCGACGGTCGCATCGGGATGATCTACGAATCCTCCGCCAACAGAACGTCCGATATATCCACCACCAACGATACCAAGCCGCAGTGTTCCATTTCCGTTCATCGCTTGGTACACTTCCGGTAACTGCTTATGTCTACTGATCTGTACACAGATTGCTGGGAAAATAATGCATCTAAATTTTCATACTTATGTCCGTAATTGTGTTTCAACCGTCGACATCACGTTCACTTACAGTCCGCTTATGGCACAGGCATATGATGGTTTTCCTCGTCTCTTTGTTGAGGATACTTCCTGACTATGGAACATACAACAGAATGTCAAGATGTGTATCTATGTGTGATGCCGTTTTTCGGTGACTGGCGATGAGTGTTCTCGCTGTCGGATTCCCTGATGGGGAATCTGATCGAATCGTGTGTGATGCTGGTTCGTATGCAGCGAGTACCGATCAGTCTCTCATCGTGGCCCACATTGTCCCCGAGTCGTCGTTTGCTCGCCGCCAACAATCATACGCTGCCTTCGATACGTGGGATGGTGAGTATTCACTCACACAGGCCCAAGACCGCGCTGCGTTAATCGCCAGAACTGTCGCTACTGAGGCACTTCGAGGGATGTCTGTCGCGTATCGGTGCGTTGGGCGGATCGGTTCGCTTCAGCGGGAGATCCAGCGGTTGGCCCGCGAGTACGACTGTGAGCATCTATTCATGCCCCGCCTCCGACGACCGTGGTACCGACGATTCTCGTCCGACCCACTCGACGTTCTCTCACGCTCGTTTTCGGGTCCGATCACCACCCGTCCAGTGTCGTCTTCGTCACTACCAGAGTGACTGTCCACAGTGAAAATGAAGTTGTTATGAAGGTTATAGATCCAGGCGCTGGAATCGGAGGTTACCGAACCCGATCGGGAGGGCAATCCAACAGAGCAGGATGAGGAACGCAAACCACGCAGACAGGTAGAACGGATCGCCGCTTTGGGACATCATATTCGCCATTGGGTTTGTTGGATCGAGTAGCACACTGAGGGTGCCATTGAACGCACCGTTAGGGCTCAGCCGAATAAATAACAAGAACCAGTCTGGTGGTTGTCGGAAGAAGATAGTTCCATTGAGGACATAGTGGATTCCGAATCCAATCCACTGCCACAGTACGTTGAAAAGAATAAACATCCCGAAGATTCCGGCTGCGGCTTTCGATGTGGATTTCGTCAGTGCAGAAATTCCGAGCCCAATGCTCACGTAGACTGCACCGAACACAATGGTCAACAGAATGAATAGACCGTAGCTGACCGGTGAAAGCTCCGGATAGAATGCGAGAAGGACGACCGTCGCCGCGGCGAATCCGACGACAGCTGATATCGCAAGGACAGACGTCCGCCCCAGAAGTTTACCGAGAATAACGTTCGTACGATTGTGCGGGAGCGAAAGCAGTAGCTTGATGCTTCCTGTCTCGACTTCTCCAGAGAGTGCTTTATATCCCAGCAGTAACCCAATAATTGGCACGAGGAATCCAACTGGACCTTGGAGGAAGTTGAGGAGGCCGATAGAGGATAGACCCGGGCCTCCCTGCTGGAGGCCTTGAATCTGAGAGTACGCAAACGCGGCACCGGCCGCAAAAAGGATGAACAGTACTGATAGCCCCCACAGCACTTTCGAACGGATGGCGTCCTGAAAGTCCTTCTCCGCGATGACGGACCAGCTCATGCTGTCACCTCCTGTTTGTCGCTCGTATACGCAATGAACAGATCTTCGAGCGACGCGTCTCTCGTCGAGAAGTCCTCGACATTCACGCCACTCTCTTCGATCGTGGTCAACACCGCCGATTTCGATCCGTTATTCGTATCGATCTTGATGACTGTATCATCTACAGTGACGCTCGACACACCAGTGAGTGCTTGGAGCCGACCTTTGATGTCATTGGGAACATGATCGACGTTGACCACCAGTGTCGATCCGGTGCTAACCGCGTTTCGGAGCCCACTGACCGTGTCCTCTGCAACGAGTTCCCCTTCACGGAGAATGCCGACCCGATCACACACTGCATCGACCTGACCGAGGATGTGACTCGAAAAGAACACAGCTGCGCCCCGGTCGCGCTCCTGACGGATGATCTCGCGCATTTCGCGCGCTCCGGAGGGATCGAGTCCCGTCGATGGCTCATCGAGAATGAGAAGATCAGGCTTACCGACAAGCGCCATTCCGAGGACGAGCCGCTGTTTCATCCCTTTCGAGTACCCACCAGCCTTCCGATCGCCATCGTCGGCGATGCCGACGCGTTCGAGAATCGCGTCCGGATCATCGTTTGCTTCTTTCGAATCGATGGCAAATTGGAGGTGTTTGCGCCCAGTGAGTCGGTCGTACACGTGATATCCGTCCGGGAGCACGCCCACGCGCTGGCGAACTGCGACGCTCTCTTCGTGTGCATCATGGCCAAGAACCTGAACGTTTCCAGACGTCGGCCGCACGAAATCGAGTAAGATGTTGATCGTCGTCGATTTTCCAGCTCCGTTTGGACCTAAAAAACCGTATATTTCTCCTTCATTTACTGTAAGATCTAAATTATTCAGGGCGGTGACGTTACCAAAGCGTTTGGTTACGCCGTCTAATTCTATGGAGGCCATACTGGCCGTTCAGCCTCGCGGATTATAACAGTAAGTGTTTCCCTCCGTCTAGTTAGATTCTCGATTCGTTTGTAGTTAACTTTCAAATGGTTTTTCGTCGCGGTGGTTGTCGATATTCTCCTGTTTTTCGGCTTCCTTCTCACGGACCGCTGATCTGCGGTCTTCCTCTTTTTTCTGCTCGTCTCGGTGCTCACGAGCAATCTCTTCGTTCTCGTCTTCCTCGGCTTCATCTTCTTTCTCCTTGGCGAGGGTCACGTCACGTTCGTGTTCCTGTTCGTGTCTGCGCTGGCGGTCGGTTTTTTCATCGCTCATGAAAACAATTAGAAACGCTGTCTTTGTAGGGATGCTGCTGGCATGATCAAGCGACGCCGGTTGAGCGCACGTTTTCAGCTCTTATTCGCGTCGTATTCTTCTCGTGCGATGCTATATCGAACTTCGTCGGCGACAGTGCCGTCCTGATAGACGAGGTGGTTACGCAGGTAGCCGTCACGGCGGCCGCCGTGTGCTTCGACGTATTTCTGAATTGCGCGCGCTGATTGTTCGTTGTCCGGGTGATGGTTGACGGTCACGAGATCGAGGTCGAGCCGATCGAACGCGAGAGCGATGAGTGCTGTCGCTCGTTCATGTGAGTAGCCACGACCCCAGAGCGGCTTGCGCAACCAGAACCCGAGTTGACCGGTTCGGCGGGACCAGTCGATACTGAGTCCGGTGCAGCCACCGAACTCGCCGGCATTGTCCTCTTCTTCTCGTGGGTACACGACATAGGTCGCCTCCTCGCCCTTCTCCCACTGTGTCTCCTGTTCTTCGATGAACGATCGCGTTTCTTTGAGCGACCGATTTGGCGACCACGTGACGTACTGCGTGATTTCGTCGATCGCCGGAGCGTCGACCGAAGTGTGATCGTATAACTCGAATAAGTGCTCCATCGTGAGCTGTTCGAGCCGAAGACGGTCGGTCTCGATGGTTTCGGGAAACATACACACGACGTATCGTGAGACAGCGAAAAGCGTTCGGCAGGATTGTCGTGTGGTGACACACATCACTGAGTATGATGGAGGATCGTGACGATGAGTTCGTGTCGACCTGATTTCACGCCAACACTCTTTGTGGGAATAATCGATTTGTTAGGGAACTTTTTTATCTCTACCCACCGTCTTCTCGTTTATGTCCGAGGCAACGCTCGACAACCGTGGCCGACTCACGCTTCCAAAGGAGATTCGGGAGCGCTACGGGGAACACTACTACATCGTTACACTCCACGATAGCGTCAAGCTCGTTCCAATCGCGGACAATCCCCTCTCAGCGCTCCGCGAGGAATTTGCTGGTGTGGAGAAGACGGCCCACGAACTCCGTGAGGAAGCACGACGGGAAGCGATCGACGAGGCTGGGAGTTAAATTGGATGTACGCAGAGACGGACTTTCTGCTTGCACTCATCAAGGATGAGGATTGGCTCGGTGACGCAGCCGAGACCGTGTACCGCGAACACCGTGACTCGCTCTGGACGTCGCAGTTCGCGCTTATCGAACTCCTCCTCGTCGCGTACCGAGAGGAGCGCGACACCGAGCATGTCATTGCCAACGCTGCGAACCTTGTCGAGGTTCGGGGTGATGTGGATACGGTAGTCGCGGCGGCGAGTTACGTCGAAGATCACGGATTCACGCCCTTCGACGCGCTCCATCTCGTCGAATCCAACGGCGATACCGTCGTATCGAGTGACGAGACGTACGAAGACTTCGCGCCCCGACTCGATTTGAAAGAGATCGACCATTGAGCATTGTGCTCTACTGTTCTACTCTGCGCGCTGCTGTGCCGTGAACAACCGCACTGTTAAGTTTGAAACTGCCCGAGAGATGTGTACGAAACATGCACGTCGAATGGGCTGGAGTATGGGAGCAGCACGACTGTGACCGGTGGAACGATGACTGACTGGACAGAGAAGTACCGCCCATCGACGCTGGCGGAGGTTCGGGGAAACAACAAAGCGCGCGATGCACTACGCGAGTGGGCGGAGTCGTGGGAGAATCACCAAGAATCGATCATTTTGCATGGGAGTCCCGGTGTTGGGAAGACATCTGCTGCACACGCGCTCGCAAATGATATGGAGTGGTCGACAATCGAACTCAACGCGAGCGATCAGCGCACCGCGGACGCCATCGAACGGTTCGCTGGTGGGGCAGCGATGAATCAGTCGCTGTCGGGGACGGGCCGTCAGCTCGTCATCCTGGACGAAGCGGACAACATCCACGGTACTGCGGACAGGGGCGGCGCACGCGTTGTTACCCGGCTCGCAAAGGAAACGCGACAGCCCATGGTCCTCATTGCAAACGAGTACTACGAGATGTCGAACGCGCTCCGGAATGCCTGTCGAGATATCGAGTTCCGGGACGTTTCCGCGCGTTCGATCGTCCCCGTACTCCGGGATATCTGTCGAAAGGAGAGCATCGAATACGACGAGGACGCGTTGAAAACAATCGCCGAGACCAACAGCGGAGATCTTCGAGGAGCGGTGAACGATCTGCAAGCAATTGCTGAACAGACCGACCGACTCGACACCGCTGACGTGGTGACGGGCGAACGAGATCGGACCGAGGGGATTTTTCAGCTCCTTGATGCCGTTTTCAAAGAGCAAGACGCACGTGGTGCGCTCGAATTCTCGTACGATGTCGACGAAACACCTGATGACGCCATCAGTTGGATCGAAGACAACGTACCGAAAGATTACGACGGGGAAGAACTCGCAGACGCCTACGAGTATCTCGCGGCTGCTGATCGCTGGCTCGGACGAGTGCGTGCAACGCAGAACTACACGTACTGGCGGTATGCGAGTGACAACATGACTGCTGGCGTCGCCGCCGCACGTCAAGAGCCGAAAGGAGGATGGACGCGCTATGGCCCACCGAGCTACTGGTCAAAGCTCGGACGATCGAAAAGCACCCGGACAAAACGCGACTACATCGCGCAACAAATCGCTGAATCGAGCGGGACAAGCATGGCGACAGCGCGCAGGCAAATTCTTCCCTATCTCTCGGTGATCACACACCACTGCAAGAACCGCGAGCTGACCGTCGCTGTGGCCGCCCGATATGATCTCGATGCCGAACACGTCGCATTCGTCACTGGAAGCGGTGAGGATACGAACAAGGTCCAATCAATCGTTGCGGACGCAGAACAACTGCGTTCGGAACCGAGCGAGAAACGTGTCGAAACTGAGGGCGCCGGTAACGAAATCGAGATCAGTTCAGACAACGGTTCGGATGCCGATACAGACGATGAATCCGAAACCCAGAACGACGGAGAGTCGGCGGCTCCCGAGGAGGAACCGACCGGAGATGGTTCCGAGGCGGCCGACGATCAACAATCAGGACTGAGTGATTTTCTGTAGTTCACCGTCTCGTCCTGGCAGTGTCTTTTTTGTGACGTTTCTCGATCACAGAACCGCAACCGCGAATGAATGAGCAAGGGCGGAAAAGAACCCGAACGTTACTCTAATCGGATCTTTGCGTCTGTGCGCTAGCCGGTGTCGATCCACCGTCACGGAAGACGATCCACACAGTAACGAGGGCTATGACGAACAGCACGATGCTGAGTCCATCCGTGATGAGTGGCGGAATGACCGTCCCCCACAGCTGGCGGCCGAGAAGCATCTGGACGGCAAGCACACCAGAACCAAGCGTAGACAACCACCGGAGACGGGTGAACGATGACGACACCGATCCAGTGGAAGACGAGGACGAGGATGTCGATGACGACGATGGAGCCACAGATATGCCCTCGTATTCTGTTGTCCAGACGGCGATCGAAACGAGTACTGCGTAGATCGCCAGTGTGAGTGCGTAGTAGACAATTTGAATTTCGGCAGAGTAGACGAACAGCGTGCCGTAGCTGAACAGGTACTGAATTGGGACGAGGATGAGGACCGTTGCAGTCAGTCGCCGGAGAAGGCGTCGTGATAGTCGTGTGGCTGACTCGGCGTTTGTTGGAGTGAGTGAAAGTGCTGTGCCAACGGTCAACAGCGTGAGGATAGTGAGTGCAACTGTGTAGTGAAGGATCTGAACGCTCGGTGTGTAGCCCCACGACAACAGTCCACTGAGTGTTACCGTCACAGCGCCGAGGCCAATCTGAAGGGGCAACAGCAGCACTGCAAGCGTGACTATCCACGCGATTCGGCGGTCATCAGCGCGCGTCCACGCGGCATACGCCGTCCCGATGATGACAAAGCCGGTGACCATGGCGACGAGGCGGTGGAACCACTCGATGAAACTCGGAATTGTCGCAGGAAACAATCCGAGCCATCCATCACAGAACGGCCACCGCGCCCCGCATGTTAACCCGGCACCGAACGCGGCGGTGTAGATACCGAGCAGCATGAGCACGAACGTTAGGCCTGTCGTGGCTAGCATGAGCTGGCGAAATCGGAACCTCATACACGAAACTCTGTATCCCGTTCATTTGAATCCCACCCTCTCGACGGAGCCTGATAGCACACATCTCTCAAGAGACGGACTGGTTAAGGGCCGATCGCAATATATTCGGAGTAGTTATTTAGGGTTCCTCCTCAGAAGGCCATCATGGGACTGGATGAGGACTCATTAGCGTATCATCGAGAGGAGCCACCAGGGAAGCTAGCGATTTCGACGACTAAGCCGACGAACACCCAGCGTGATCTGAGTCTCGCGTACTCACCAGGGGTTGCGGCCCCGTGTCTCGCGATCGACGACGATCCAACAAAAGCCTACCAGTACACGGCGAAGGGGAATCTCGTCGGTGTAGTCTCAAACGGAAGCGCGGTACTGGGGCTGGGTGATATTGGTGCGCAGGCTTCCAAACCGGTGATGGAAGGCAAAGGCGTGTTGTTCAAGCGATTTGCGGATATCGATGTCTTTGACATCGAACTTGACGAAACCGATGTCGATGCGTTCGTCGATGCAGTTGCAGCGATGGAGCCGACGTTCGGCGGAATCAACCTCGAAGACATCGCAGCTCCTGCCTGTTTCGAAATCGAATCACGACTGCGCGAGCGGATGGACATTCCGGTGTTCCACGACGACCAGCACGGAACTGCGATTATCTCTGGCGCTGCGCTGCTCAACGCTGCCGATGTGGTCGGCAAAGACCTGCAGGATCTCGATATTGTTTTCTCGGGAGCGGGTGCGAGCGCTATCGCGACAGCGCGCTTTTACGTTTCACTCGGTGCACGAAAAGAGAATATTACGATGTGTGATTCCTCAGGGATCATCACGGAATCACGCGTCGATAACGGTGAAATCAACAAATTCAAACAACAGTTCGCCAGAGACATCCAAGACGGAACACTGAGCGATGCGATGGCCGATTCGGACGTGTTCGTTGGCTTGTCGGCGGGCGGAATTGTCTCACAAGAGATGGTCCGCTCGATGGCGAGTGATCCAATCGTCTTCGCAATGGCGAATCCGGATCCCGAAATCGACTACGACGCGGCAAAAGAAGCGCGCGAGGACACCGTGATCATGGCGACAGGGCGCTCGGATTATCCGAATCAGGTGAACAACGTGCTTGGATTCCCGTTCATCTTCCGCGGAGCACTGGACGCGCGCGCGACAGATATCAACGAACCGATGATGGTCGCCGCAGCCGAGGCACTGGCGGAACTCGCTCGCAAAGACGTACCGGACGCCGTTCTCAAAGCCTACGGCGATCAACCACTCCAGTTTGGACCGGAGTATATTATCCCGAAGCCGATCGATTCGCGCGTTCTCTTCGAAGTGTCGTCGGCTGTCGCAAAAGCGGCAATCGAAAGTGGCGTCAGCCGAAATTCACTGGAAATTGAGCCGTACCGCGAGCAGCTCGAAGCCCGTCTCGGCAAATCACACGAGATGATGCGGATCGTTCTCAACAAGGCCAAATCCGACACCCAACGGATCGTCCTTGCTGAGGGTGATGACGATAAGATGATTCGGGCGGCTTACCAGCTCGAAGAGCAGGAAATCGCCGAGCCTGTCCTTATCGGCGATCGTGGGCACATCAGCGAAACTGCCCTTTCGCTTGGGCTCGATTTCACCCCCGAGATCGTCGATCCGGGCGAAGAGTCGCTCGAACCGTACGCCGATCGACTCTATGAACTGCGAAAGCGCAAAGGAATCACACAACGAGAGGCGAACGATCTGATCACGGATGGAAATCACCTCGGAAGCGTCATGGTCGAGATGGGTGATGCGGATGCGCTGTTGACGGGGTTGACCCACCACTATCCGTCGGCGCTGCGCCCGCCGCTGCAGGTAATCGGAACTGCTCCCGACGCAGAATACGCTGCAGGCGTGTACATGCTGACGTTCCAAAATCGCGTGGTGTTCTGCGCCGATGCAACGGTGAATCAGGACCCGGATGAAGATGTCTTGGCAGAGATCGCCCAGCACACGGCGAATCTAGCGCGCCGATTCAACGTCTCGCCACGCGTCGCGTTCCTGTCGTATTCGGACTTCGGGAGTGTACGGACCGAAGGCACCCGCAAGCCACGATTGGCAGCCAAGCAACTACAGACGAATCCGTCGGTCGATTTCCCCGTTGATGGGGAGATGCAGGCCGACACGGCAGTCGTCGAGGAAATACTTGAGGGGACGTACGGTTTCTCTGAACTCGATGGACCAGCGAACGTCCTCGTGTTCCCGAACCTTGAGGCAGGTAACATCGGATACAAACTCCTCCAGCGACTGGGTGGAGCCGACGCGATCGGTCCGATGCTCGTCGGTATGGACAAACCTGTGCACGTCCTCCAGCGCGGTGACGAAGTCGCCGATATCGTCAACCTCGCTGGCGTCGCTGCTGTCGATGCGCAGGATACATAACGAACAGGTGGCGTATCAGATTCGGAAGTAGACCGCGCTCACGCAGAATCAGTAGAAGAGTCCCGATCAAAACATTGTGTTGTCGCCACAGACCCAGCGTTCTCAGTAGAACGCAGCGGTCGTTACTGTCGTCTCTTCGTCGTCCTCTAGTTTCTCGTAGGCGGCCTCGAAGTCCTCATCGCGGACAGTCGTGCGTTCTTCACGGATTGCAAACATCCCGGCCTCGGTGACGAAACTCGCCAATTCGGCACCACTGAAGCCCTCTGTCATCGTTGCGAGCTCGCTGTACTCGACCGATTCGTTGATATCCATCTCTGAAGCGTGGATTTCGATGATGCGCTCTCGACCTTCCTGATCGGGCGTTGGTATCTCGATAAGACGATCGAACCGTCCGGGTCGGAGGATAGCGCGGTCGAGCATGTCGAATCGGTTGGTGGCCGCGATGATGCTGATCTGTCCCCGTCCGTCGAAGCCGTCCATCTCGGAGAGCAACTGCATCATAGTACGCTGGACTTCGGCATCGCCCGACGTTTTCGAATCCGTCCGCTTCGAGGCGATCGCGTCGATCTCGTCGATGAAAATAACGGCAGGCTCGCGCTCTTCGGCCAGTTCAAAGAGGTCACGCACGAGACGTGCACCCTCTCCGATGAATTTCTGGACGAGTTCCGAGCCAGCCATTTTGATGAACGTCGCGTCGGTCTGGTTGGCAACCGCCTTTGCAAGCATCGTCTTCCCTGTCCCCGGGGGTCCGTAGAGCAACACGCCCGACGGCGGATCGATACCAACAGCATCGAACTGCTCGGGATTGAGCAGCGGCTCTTCGACTGTCTCGCGCACTTCAACGATCTTATCGTCGAGTCCGCCGATGTCACCGTAGGAGACCGTCGGCCGCTGGTCAACTTGCATTGCCTGTGCGCGTGCATCAGTTTCGTTGCTAAGAACCGACTGGACGGTAAATGAGTCGCTGATCGAAACGCGGTCACCGGCTTCAATCTGTTCTTGAAGCCGTGGTGAGAGCTCTGTCAACACCTCCTGGTTGTTTCCGTGTTGCTTGATGACAACCTGATCGTCGATAATTTCCTCGACGGTCGCAATATACTGAGCAGAAGTTTTCAGCGTCTCGTTTTCTCGCTGGAGTTGATCGACATCATCACGCAGTGCGCCTTGCTGTGATTGCGTTGTTTCGAGCTGATCGGTGAGCTGTTCATTGACTTCAAGAATTCGTCCGTAATGTCGCTGCAGCGCATCAAGTCGCTCAGCGGGCGACATTTCCGGATCCAACTCCAACTGGGGCCGGTCCGGCAACGAAGGACTACGGGACATAGAGTTACCCTACCTATGGCACTAAGCTAAAAGTGACTTTGGGTTGCGTCAGACATATACCACCTATCGAAAGTCATTAGACTATTCTGATATATGGAACAACGTCGAAATATCGTTACTTGGAAGAGTGGACTCTATCTAACAGAATATCAGATCAATCTTATATGGGGACAATACGAATCCGTGTATGGATATATGTCGATATGGCCCTCGTTTCGATGAAAACACACTCAGTCATCTCGCTCGCTCGACCGAAGTAACAATTTATTAATATATTATTGCTATTGTGAGAGCGATTTCACACTGTGGTTCTTGTATCAATGGGACTTTGTGTGGATAACACAGCCAATGGATGTCTTCTATCGACCACGTATTCGGACTGTGATTCTGTCGTGTTGGCTCTCTCACTGTTAGTGATGACTCGGTTGCTTCGAAATGAATCAGTCAGTACACGTTCTACCACCATCAGTAAGATCCAACTTGACAAACATCTGTCGACAGACGTCGGACAGAACACTCCGACACGCGAGGATGCGGCGCACGCTATCAGAATTCCAGTGTTGTGACCGGAGTGTTCTGTCCGTTCGTCCGTGTTTGAGTGGATGTTCCGCCGTTTGCCGGATGATGGCCCCCGATTCATATCGGCGCTATGAACGCATGCGTGAACCGTCTGGTGTAGACAGCACGCATGGGTTCCGGTGGCGGCGGTGATGTCGGCTGTCGTGTCGGGTACACCTCAGCCGACGCAGATGATATTGACGGCGAAGGCAAAGGGCGCTAGGCTGGCAACTGCCGGGGTGTATCTTCAGTATAATTGAAAGCAACGCTTCGTTGTATACGATCTCAACGCCGTCTCACCCGCTCTCCAACGCTTTACTACCACTGTTGCTACTATTTATCTATTGAGTGTCATCCCGGTCTGTTAGCGTTCGATGACTGGATATGCCGGCTGAGAGAAGACTGATATGGGGTTGTCATGTGTGCTGTCGTTCCGGTGAGTTCTCGGTCTCTACTCTTCACGGGTACGTGTGGCTTTTCGTAACAGACGAGCTCGAAACAGGACCACCAGCAAAGGAATCAACACGCTACCGCTATAATTCCTGTCTCTGGCTGTCCGAAGACACTCTGCGGTTTGCTGTCAAGCGAGATGTCGTAGCATATGTATTTCGTGGCACCGATGACCGGGTATGGAAGCGCGGACACATCCAACGGGTGAAACGCTGTACATCGATTCCACGACGGGTGAGAACGGGTCAAAGGGACCTTTCTATATCGTCTATCACACCGAACGTGGGGACAGACAGTGGGGCTTTTTCTGCTCGAATTGTGATACATTTGACACTGCTGTCGATTCGATGGGCCGTATTCAGTGCAATAACTGCAATAATATCAATAAAGCAGATGTGTGGGACGCTGCACACGAGTGAATCCTCTTCGTTCGACATTCTCGGTACGCAAGCCATCGATGAGTGGACGTACTTCGTGAGTAAGTTTGCGGGATAGAATATTATAGAATTAATTCATTTTGATAGTAGGGAATATGCTCACGCAGCTACATCCATACCCCTCATGTTGTTCGTATCCTGTCTGCCGAGCCCCGGTTCTCTCATGAATCGAAGTCCTCAGTGTCGTCGGTCTGACCTCACTCAGTCCCACGCTGTCGGAGACTGTCTCAGCGGATTACTGTCCTTCAGAACACAAGTTCATTCAGGAGCGCTCCGATGAAGAAGAGTGCCAATACGAACGTGAAACCGGTTTTCTTGACCCGTCTTCCATAATCGTCAAGATCATCATTTGTAGTGAGTATCGTAACGAGCCGTGTGGGGTGTTTGAACGGACTTGGTGGGTGCGGTTCCGATATTCGCTCACGGAGCCGCCGATACTCGGTGAACGACCAGAGACTATAGAGCAATAACGATGCGATCACTAGGAGAATCGCAATCAACGCTGTAATGAGTAGTAACCCGATCGGATCCAACAGTTCAACCGCCCTTGGTGATGAGGGAGTGCCAGGCGAATCTGCCGAGAACGCGAGAAACACCACTGCGACTATCGACACCTCCAGGGCAATCAGCGCCGCTACGATTGACCTCTTACTAGTGCTGTTGATTGTGTCACGGTCAATGCCAAACAGTGTTTGATACCGTGTTGATTCGTATTCGCTTTTGGGTCGCAGCTTCGTACCCTGACCAGGATTTTGCGCACCGACGGCATCGAGCGCTATCCAGAGTATTGCAAACGCGCCAATCAGCATGAATATAAGCGGATCTTGTGTCGTTTGCCGCTCTAAGAACGCCTCGTTGGGGGCAGCAGGATCGACATACGCAGTGACCGTTGTGTCAGGTTCGTATGATGCGATTACGGACTCCGCCTTCGATCTTGACTCATACAATTGACTGATATCACTAGGAAATAATTTGTTGCTCTTGTACTCAGTTCCCTGATAGTAGTAGCGATACGCAACGCGAACCTCGTATTCGCTGCTGTCCTCTGGTTGTACAATGGAGGACTCAACGATAGTTGCCTCTACGGAAACTGCGTCGTCAATCGCCGCCGACTGCTGGACGTAGTCGTACCCTCCGAGCGTGAAAAGTGCGAGTCCAAAGAGTACCATCACGACAGTCCCCCGATTGACTTCAATGGGTGTCTCACCAACGGAGAATTGCATCTCTATGACACGTATTATGGTAGAGGAAAATAAATCGGCAGGATCTATCAATTTCAGAGCTAATATTGAAGATATATATTATTAACCAGATGTCATTCGAAGTTGGACAATGGGTTTGTGTGTTGTCTGTTTTCACTTCGCTGGCCATACAGATCAGCAGTATCGTCGAGCGAGCACGCTCCCACCCGCGCCGAAGGCGCGGGATGCCCATGCTGAGGCTACTCTGACTCACGACTCCTGATCGCACGCGGCGATATCGAACGAGGGCACGTTAGGTCCTAACACGAGGAGGGCCGATGCAGTAGCTACTGTGGGGACACATCGATCTATTATTATTATCGAAATCCGTGGCGGTTCGGGCAGACCGCCACCGATCGGGATAGCTGCCGGGTTGTCAGAGGCATCCGGCGTTTTCACCAAACAGCCCCTCGTATATCACCTTACTCCTTGAAACCCCCGTTCGAACTTGGATAATCATATATAAATCTATCGTCTAATTATATGGGGTGTCCCCATTTTCGCCCCGCGCTATTTTTATTTCTGTGTACTGATCATCTGTTCAATGAGTGGATCAGATCCATCGCAGCTGCTCGTCGATCGAGCAGCGCTCCTCCGACAGCTCGATTCCGAGCCGAAAGACACGGAGGAACTCCAGACGGCAGTTGGTTTGTCATCATCGACGATTAACCGAGCCGTCTGTAAACTCGAAAAAACGGGATATGTCGAACAGGTTGATGATCACTATCAGACGACACTAACCGGCCGACTTGCGCTCAAATCGTACGAACAGTTTACAACAACGATGGATACAATCAACAAGTCTACAGACCTTCTCGGCGCACTCGGGTCAGACGCACAGATCGCGCCGGCAGTTCTCGCAGATGCAGAGGTTCTTCGTACGACGCGAGATTCGGCGCGCGTTCCCATCGATCGAAGCGCAGCGCTGCTCTCGGAGGCAGACCAGGTCCGAACTGTTCTATCGACGATCTCGACACCACACCTCAATTTGTACTACGAGCAGGTTGTGGACGGAACCAGTGTATCAATCATCGTTTCTCCGTCACTTATCGAACAACTCGTCACCGAATACTACGATCCGCTAACAGAAGTGATCAGTACTGGACAAATCGAGCTCAGACAGGCTACCGAGGAAACATCGTTTGGGCTGACAATCGTCGAATCAGCTTCCCATACCGCCGTTGAGCTTCGAGTGTATGGATCGGAAGGCCTTCGCGGAGTCATCATCAACGACTCACACAAAGCCATCACGTGGGCAAATACATATTTTGAAAATGAATGGAACGACGCATTATCGATGCAGACGCTGGGATAATGGCGTTTATCCAATGTATCCGGGCCGACAATGGCACCAACGGTTAAGACCCTCCCGCTCGACGCGGAGGTATGGAGTCCGAGCCGAAATCACGGGAGATTACGGCCCTCATCGATCACGATGTATATTCGGCCAGCGGGACGTTCATCGGACAAGTCGAGGATCTCAAACTAGACCTCGACACAGAAGCAGTAACTGGACTCGCGCTGGGAAACATCAACGAAGAATTATTTCGAGACTACGTTGCTGATAGACGAGGTATCATCGTTCCTTACCGATGGGTTCGGTCTGTTGGCGATATTGTTATTGTCAATGATACTATCGACCGACTCAAAGAATCTGACGATGGAAACAACGATACTGTAGAATAAGACACAGTCGTCCTATCGACCGTCGGTAGCGTCGATTATCTCTTCGTCCTATCGCACGTAAGTACCAGTAGTAATTCGAACGAGGAGAATAGCGATTTCTGCTGTCTTTACGATCCGTTTCCGTCGCTCGTTTCGACACCAAGTGCTTCGAACAGTTTGGTTCGAACTGCTTCTTCGACGAGAGAGAGAAGCGTATCGCGGTTCTCTTCGCTCGTTTCGATACCAGTAAAGATACCAAGTGGGATCGTCGCGCTGGCGTCTGTCGAGTGGCCTGCTGCCTCGCCCATGTCTCCGAAGGCATCATCGAGGACGGAACCGATATTCATGCGGATATCCTTCGACCGGGCGGCCAGTTGAATCGCGTCTTCGGTGATAGCAAAGACGGCGCTCGTCGTGATTCCTTCGAGGTTGAGAAGGCGCTGTGCGGCTTGTCCGAGTGCATCGCGGTCGCGGACAAACCCAGCGTTCGTAACGAGATGACTGCCTTTCACCTCTCGATTGTGAATGGCTTCTGCGAGTACATCGAGCGTCTCGGGACTCATACTCGGTGCCTCGACTTGTTCCAGCGTGTCGTGATCAGCAAACGGATAGAGATACGCCGCGGCGGTGAGATCCGCTGGCGTCGTATCGCGTTTGAAATCGAGTGTTTCCGCTCGAATACCGTACAGGAGTGCCGTTGCGACTTCTTCGGAGACAGTGAGATCGAGCACCTGTAGATACTTCGTCAGAATCGTCGAAGTGGACGAGATATTAGAGCGGATGTCGGAGAACGACGCCTCGATCTCGAACGATGGTTCGGCGTGATCGATATAGATATCGACGACACCATCCACCAGTGGATCAGTGGCGTGTGCATGGTTAACGAGCGCGATCGTATCGTAGCTATCGAGAACGACCTCTGCTTGCGAGACGAGATCGATCTCAAGTAGGTTCACGAACGCACGATTTTCTTGAAGCGACATCTCGCCATCGTAGATCACGTCAGATTCGATACCACGATCTGATGCAATAGCCTGTAAGGCGACCGCACCAGCGATGGCATCCGGATTTGGTTGGCGATGAGTTACGATCGCCATTCGAGTGTTCGTGCTGTCGATGGTGTCGACGAGCTTTTCAGTCTTGTATTCGAGTTCCCCGGATTCGAGTGCACGAAGTGCGGAATCAGCAATAACAGAGGACGGATTGATGACAACGTCTGCGCCAAGCTCGGTGAACTCATCGGCGGAGACTGGATCTGATGCGCGGACGACGATATACCGGTCCCCACTCTGTTCTCGGAGATTTTTCACCGCTGCCTTATTCGCGTCCACATCGGAGGACATGATGAGGACGACATCCCGGTCGGCGATGGATTCGGCGACCGCTTGATCGCGGATATCAGCCGTTCGAGCGTCGAGATCCTGATCCCGGAGTGCTTCGACGCGTCCCTCGTCCATATCGAGAATAAGGACATCTTTGTCCTCTCGTTCGAGTTCCTCCGCGACGGCGTGACCGACACTCCCACAGCCAAGAATCGCGTAAGTAGACATCGACGCCATCGTAATGGCGGTGCTCATGCTACCCTACCTGTGGTGCCGATATACTTGAAACTCTCCTCTTCCCAGTGGCAATGCTCGGAGGAAGTCGCTAGCCGAGACGGATGTCTGTGCTTGCTGTCCATCTACATACTTTGAATGATGGAGCGAACTCTCGTTGTCTGTAGAACAAGTTGAGATACACGAATCATCTTGACTTCAAACTGTCGTGAAACACTATCACAATCGTCCTTCGTGAACGGTTCTCTCCGATCGGCAAAGGAAACGTATATCAGTCAACCGTCGCAACCAGTTGGTGAGGGCTGATAGCTCAGCCAGGCAGAGCATCTGGCTCTTAACCAGACGGCCGAGGGTTCAAATCCCTCTCAGCCCGCTTCTCATTTCGAATTGAACAATTCCTATTTCGAATCAGATTTGAGTACTTTCAGTGATACGTCCCCTCGATTTCGATTCATCATTTTGAAAGCCGTGTGAAAATTGTACTCCCTCGTTATCCCCTAATCGTCCCACACCGTTTAGTCCTATAAGCTGACTGGCTCGATGGATTACTCTCTTGGTTTGTAATTTGGTGCTTCGTCGGTGATGACGACGTCGTGTGGATGGCCTTCGGTCTGTCCGGCGGAGGAGACACGCACGAACTCAGCGCGGGCTTTGAATTCATCAATGGATTCGGCTCCAACGTAGCCCATTCCGGACTGCATCCCACCGACGAGCTGATACAGTTCACTTTCGAGGCTTCCCTTGTAGGGTGTCGCGGCCTCGACGCCTTCTGGGACGAACTCCTCGTCATCGCTCGCCTCTTTCAGGTACCGATCTCCGCTTCCGGACTGCATCGCGCCGACGCTTCCCATGCCACGGTACTGCTTGTACTTCTTGCCGTTCATGGTCACGACACGCCCAGGTGCTTCATCCGTCCCTGCGAAGTACGATCCGAGCATAACAGCGTCCGCGCCAGCGGCGATGGCTTTGATCGCATCGCCAGAGTAGCGGATTCCGCCGTCCGCGATAACCGGAACGTCGGCAGCGGCGGCAACATCGGCGACATCGGCAATCGCGGTGATCTGTGGAATCCCGGCTCCGCTGACAACACGGGTCGTACAGATGCTGCCAGGTCCGATCCCCACTTTCAACCCATCCGCAAAGTCGACGAGCGTCTCAGCAGCATCCGCAGTGCCGATGTTACCGACAACAACGTCGGCATCGACCATCGATTTGATGTCGCGGGCACTCTCGATGACATTGCGGTTGTGTGCGTGCGCACAGTCGATGAAGATCACGTCCACACCAGCATCGTCAGCGGCGACTGCGCGGTCATCTTCGAACGGACCGACGGCGACACCGACACGGAGATAGTCTGCGTCGTCACGAGCGGCCTCATCGTACTCGCGTCGTTGGAGAATTCCCTGCATCGTGACGAGTCCAGTGAGTATTCCCGCTTCGTCGACGATCGGGACGCGTTCGATTTTGTGCTCGTACATGAGTTCGAGCGCCTCTCGTGCGGTGACACCGTCGCTTGCCGTGATGACTTCGTCAGTCATCGCTTCCCGTACCTCATCCCGTTCACCGACTTCGAGATACGGTCGGATGTCCGTTCCAGAGATAATACCGAGGACGACACCGTCATCATCGACAACAGGGGCACCACTAACGCCCTCGGAGTCCATCATCTGATCGACTTCGTGAACGGTTTGCTCAGGTGTGGCAGTTACCACGTCTCGAATAATGAGCTCGTCCGCACGCTTGATCCGGTCGATTGCTTGGACCGTTTCTTCGATGGGCATGTTTCGATGGAGCACACCGAGTCCGCCCTGTCGAGCCATCTCAATCGCCATCTCACTCCCGGTGACGGTATCCATCGCTGCAGACAGAATCGGAATGGACAGCGTGACGTTCTTCGAGACGCGCGTTTGCGTGTCGGCGTCATCCGGCTCGACGTGACTCTCCATCGGACGCAACAGAACGTCGTCAAACGTCAACGCTTCCGGTACTTGCAGCTTCTCCAGAAAGGACTGATCCTGAGGAACCTTCGCCATGTTAGCGGTCACAGATCCCGTGATAAAAGCATTGTGTAAGGTGGGGTGACGTAACAAAGAGAGACAAACACAGCCACGAACTGACCAAAGACGGGTTTTCTGACGTGGGAAGTGGAGTCGTATGCCGATTGTCTGACGAACATACTTGAGTATGTGTGTGTAAGAGAGCACATGGAATCGCTGGATGGAGCGACCTCTCGGAGGCAAGAATCCGAACAGCCGAAGGAGTGGATAGAACTCGTCAACACGGCTCTGCAGGTGCTCGGTGGATTCTTTCTCATCAACGGGATCTACTTTGCTCTTTTCGCCACCGGCATCTACACGGCTATGGTGTACTATTCATTCGTCCTCATGATTCTGACTGGCATCGGTTACTGTTATTATTTCACCACAGACGATGTCGAGAGTATGCTACAAGCGTGGCATTCGGTTGGTGTCGTGATGCTGGATTCGGTGGAAAACTCTGGGGCTCGCTCAACACCCGAACAGCGACGAAGGTTGTAACACATTACGAACAGACGATTACTCTTTTTTCTTCCAGCACCCATCTGTTGGATAGCTGTCGGCAGCCCATCCATGAGTAGAGCACATCGGTCACTACGTTCAGGCACTGAACGCTCGGATACCGTGGATAATTGCGTTCGACCCGAAACGAGGAGGAGCGATACTACCGTAATGATCTGGCGATCGATCGAGTGCGCTACGTCAGCAGGGCAATCGGATCGTACCGATCACATCAATCGAAGAACAAACAAAAGTCACGTGCCGTATCCGAATTCACAACCAGAGTAGTTTGAGAGTAGATGACTCCTTGCACTGGATGTTTGGCTCTATAGATTTCCGTACGGATCCGGCGAAAAGCTCCGTATCGTCGGCCGAACTCGGTTCTCGAAGATGATATCGAAATAGGTCCTCGTGCCAGTTTGTATACTCTCGTAGACGTCCGACGTTGCATAGTACGTCATTGTCGACGGATCACCGTTTGGACGCTCTCCGTGACTGACCGTGATTCGGTACGCCGGTTTCTTTCCAGACGTATCCGATGCACGTCGCTTTTCTTTGATGGTGCCCTCTCTTATTATCAGCGTCAGGGCCGCGATCGTTCCACTATTGAACAAATCAAGGGTATACTCGATTCGGTCTCCTGCAATCAACTTCCCGAATGATTCCCGAGAAAGGAGATACCGTGGAGTGCCCCCGATCGCAGGCTGTCTTGGACGTTTTCCGTTCTTGGTTTCGACCAGTGGACCGTGGGGATTCAGCTTTCGGACCTGAATGTAGTAGTAGACATCGTCGTATCGCTGCTCCAATTGGTCGTTGAGGGGTCCAGATATGGTTGTGTTCGCCGGCTCTTCCGACCGAGGAAGCACATCTTTTACGACACCGTCTTCGATCGTGGTTTCGTTGGTCTTGATCTTGAGCACGGGGACTCTCCGGTTGTTGCGTTCCCCGAAGATGCCCTTCTGGATGAGTACCCCTTGTGGCGGCGGGAGCGGGTGAACACAACCAGCAGTGCTACTGATGAGACCCGCACCGAGCGCAGAGAGAAACGTTCTGCGGGAGACCCGACTATCCGCGGAGCGAAGATTCGACCACACGAGTGTGTTTCGTTTCCGAATGGGACATAACTCTACTGGATGGCTCCTGATATCATCAACATATACAATAAAATAACAGATTTTGCAGATGGATAATAATGAACTCGGAAAACGTGGTTGATATTCGATATTGAAATCGGATACAGTCTCGTGTTCGTTTCACCGATTCACGTCGTGGACGACGCGGCACGCTGCAACTGTGAAACGCTGAGTTGCTGGTGCGGTCAGGGTTCTGTTTCTGTTCCTGTCTCGTGATCCGGATCGTGCTTGTTAAACCACTGCTCGATGGTTTGGAGTCGATGGATGGCTCGTTCGGGGGAATCTACGTTGTGGTGCTCGTTCTGGTAGACGACGAGCTTCGAAGGGACGCCGCGTTTTTTGACGCTCACATAGAGCTGTTCGGCTTGCGTCGGTGGACAGCGCCAGTCGTTCTCGCCGGCCGTGATGAGCAGTGGCGTGTTCATCTCACCGACGCGCGTGATGCTCGAATATTCGCGGTATTGATCGATGTTCTCCCACGGGAGACCGAACTCATCCTCGGCCCAGAGATGGTTGTCGTCCGTTCCGAACATCGAGTATAAATCGTAGATGCCGTGCTCGGGTGCCGCGGCTGCGAACTGGTCAGTGCGAGCAACGACGTGGGCGGTCGTGATACCACCGTACGAAAAGCCCGTAACGAACAGTCGGTCGGGATCGACCCATCCTCGATCCACGAGGTGCTCGACGCCGTTGATGATGTCTTCGCTCTCAAGCTCTCCGCGCGTCCCGCGTAGCTGTTCGGAGAACGCTCGACCATAAGAGGTGCTTCCACGGTAGTTCACACAGAGGACGACGTACCCCTGACTCGTCCAATACGTCCGACCGAAATTGAACGCAGGCGTATCGTACGACATCGGCCCACCGTGGATGCTCACGACAAGGGGGTGCGTGTCGGGATTATCGAGATCGAATGTGGCGGGGAGGAACGCGAGGCCTTCAATTGATCCGTTTTCTGTTTCCGGAGAATCTTCTGTTCCGCTCTCGAAGTGGACGCGCTTACACTGGGGTAGTTCCCTGTCTTCGAACGCGGCGTTCATATCGGTAACAGGAGTCAACTCGTCGAAGTCGCTGTTCGTGGTGAATACGTTCCGTGTCGCATCAGGTGCAGTTCGGACGAGAGCGATGTCGCTACCGCTCTCTGACGCACTGGAACTTGCACTGAAGGTGGAGATCGTGCTGTACTCGCTCTGCTCTTCGAAGATGCGTTCGGCTGGATCTCCGTTGACGTGACAGCGGATCAGTCGTGATCTCGCTTCATCACCGATTGCTGCGAGAAGTGTCTCGTCGTCGATCCAGTCGGGGCTGCCGTTCCACGCGACCGTTCGGTCGAGACCAGCCGTGATCGATTCGTACTCTCCGTCGGTCTCTGTGATGTACACTTCTGTTGGCCGGTACCAGTTCGTCGGATGTCCACCGACGAATGCGAGTCGCTCACCGTCTGGACTCCAGGATGGCTGGGTGATTCGAAGATCCGAATCGGTTAGTTGTCGCAGATCGCCTCCGTCTGGAGCGACTGTGAATACGTCATAGACTGCGGAGTCATCGGGCTGCTCGGTCCGATTCGAGAGAAAAGCAATCCGATCCGAGGGACCCCACGCGGGCTGGAGTCCCATGAGCGGTTCGTAGGTGCCTGCTCCGTAGGCAGTGTCAATCCGTGTTTCATCGCCTGTCTCGATATCAACGACGAACAGATACGTTCGGACACTATCAAGCCAACCGACGCCGTCTGCCTTGTGCTGGAGACGCTCGATCTCGATTGGTCCGTCGTCCCGCCTCCGTTCGAGTGTCTCGCGCTCGTCTTCGGTTGGATCACGCGCACTAATTACGAGTCGCTCACCATCAGGTTCCCAGTCGAACTCCCGAACCCCTTCGTCACGAGTGGTCACCTGCTGTGCGTCACCGCCGCGCGCGAGGTCGAAGATCCAGACTTGTGTCTTTGGCTCATCATCTGCATCAGCAGT
This sequence comes from Halocatena marina, assembly GCF_025913575.1. Lineage (NCBI taxonomy): Archaea > Methanobacteriati > Methanobacteriota > Halobacteria > Halobacteriales > Natronomonadaceae > Halocatena > Halocatena marina. The sequence goes on from NZ_CP109785.1 coordinate 138,516, forward strand.
GTCTGCGTCCTCTTCGTCGTTCTCGTCGGACACTCCGACGCGCAAGGCCGTATCGCACTCCCGAGCAGCGAGAAATCCGAGCTTCGTTCCGTCCGGGCTCCATTTCGGGCTACTTGCGCCTGAAGCACGCGTCAGGCGATATGGCTCTTTCCGTCCATCACTGGGAGCGACGAACAGCGAATGTCTCCGTTTGTCCGCTTGGGAATCGAATTCATCGGCAACGAACGCCACACGCTCACCGTCAGGGGAGAGCGCGAGATCTGTTATGGCCGTGAGGTCGTAGAGGTCGTCGAGCGCAAGTTCGCTCATCACACCGAATCTGTGTAAAGAATTACTATTACGTTTGTGGTGTGTTGATACTAATTCACACGCGGACGACGGTTTCAGACTCGATATCGGTGTTGTGCTCTATAGCTGATCTTGCATAGTGAATTTGGAAGTGTATCTATATATGGTTCTGTAAGAAATATTGTTGTACAATGAGGGTCATATTCGAGGTGAGAAATCAATGTTAAATCGCCTGGGGGTCGATAGGTAGTCCAATGGCTAAACCCTCGTTCGTGATTGGAATCGCTGGTGGGACGGGCGCGGGAAAGACCGCTGTCGCGCGTGAGGTTGGCGATACTGTTGGCGAGGCTGTGACGATTATTCCACTCGACAACTACTATCGTGATCTCACACATCTCCCGATGGATGAGCGTGAACAGGTGAACTACGACCACCCCTCTGCATTCGAGTGGGATCTACTCACTGAGCACGTCGAGATCCTCCTTGGTGGTGATGCTGTTGAGATGCCGCAGTACGATTTCACGGTCCATAATCGTAAAGACGAGCGCGTGGTAGTCGCACCGACAGACATCATTATCGTCGAAGGAATCCTCTCGCTGTTCGAAGATCGTCTACGTGAACTGTACGACCTCTGCGTGTACGTCCAAACTGACGCCGACGTGCGCATCCTTCGGCGAATTCAACGTGATGTCATCGAACGCGATCGTGATCTCGAAGGCGTCATGAATCAGTATCTCACGACGGTGAAACCGATGCACGAGCAGTTCATCGAACCGTCCAAAAAACACGCAGACATCATTATTCCCGAGGGACTCAACCGCAGCGCGGTTGATCTTCTCATCAAGAAAGTTCACGCAGAGACGCGTGCAAACGGACCTGACTCTGAGAATGGAACTGAAAGCGAAGCAACTGAAACCAACGTCCAACACTGATACTCACAGTTCTTGCTCGGTTTCGTTGATTTCAGTCAACTGCGTCAGCGCGCAGTCGTTCGTACTGTTGTTCGAACTGCTGTTTGCACGATGGACAGCAGAGATAGTAGCGTTCTTCATCGAGAGTCACTGTCTCTCCGTCCTCGTCAACGGTGTTTCCACACTGTGCACACGTGAGTGCAAGTTCGGTCCCGCCGGTGTGTGGCGTCCAGTCTACATCAGTCAGGAGAATCACGTTGTATTCCGTGATGTCCTCGAGTTCAATTGTTTCTGTGAGAAACGTACGAACAGTTCCGTCCGGTATTCGTCCTTGAAACAGTATGTGTGCTTCGGCAGTCGTGAAGACGTGTTCGACGCTGTCGGCTGCGGAAAGCGACGCACGAACCCGTTCGACGGCCTCTGGCTGAACTGAGAGATCCACGAGAACGGGAACTCCACCGCTCAACTTTGAACGATCGAGATCGACCGTGAACCGCCGAACAACTCCAAGATCCTGAAGTCGACTGATGCGTTCTGAGACTGACGGTGAACTCATATCGACGTGTTCGGCGATCTCACTGTACGGTCGACGAGCGTTTTCAGTGAGGAGGCGCAGAATAGTGAAATCCGTCTCATCGAGCGTTCTCATGGTCGATGAGACGTCTCACGCACGCAAAACGCTTGTGCTGGTTTCTTTGATTTCAAACGTTTGTACGGGTGGTGTATGATTTATCTAAGACAAGGTGGTACTCTACTTTGGAAACTGTGGTTCTGGTGGTAATTTACCAATTTTTCTTATATGTTGGTTTCGTGTTGCTGTGGCACGTGACTCAGACTATTCTGAAGAAAATCGCCAAGCATTGGGGTTGCTCACGTGACGGTTCACGAATCTGCTTCCAATCCGTCGTTACGAAATTGTATGGATGGCGTGAATCAAGCGTGCCCCATAGCGTGCTCCGTCAGTCGTTCTACCACCGCATCGTCGACGCCGGTTGCTCGGTCGATAGCGTCGAAGGCCGCGCCTGCGACAGGGCTCATCGCCGGTTTCACAGCCCGGTAGCCTTCGGTGTCCGTAACCTGTCGACGAAGTTCGGCGGTCATGTACTCACTCAGGAGTACGCTGCCTGCCGGAGCAACGGCTACAGGCGTTTCAAGAAACCCACCGACGAGTCGGATACCGGTCACAACCTCTGCAATTGCGTCATCGCAGATGGCTCGTGCAAAGGGATCTCCGTCTGCTGCTGCGCCTGTGATCAACGGTGCCACACGATCGAGTGGATTCCCAGACAACGTGTTGGTGAACCGGTCTCCCTTGCGGACGGCCGATTGGAGGGTGACTACCGACTCGCAGTCCCAGCGCTCCAGTAGTCGATTCCCGAGTCGCCAGTCCGTGGGAGCTTCGCCACTGAGGAGTGCGTGGAGCGCTCGTTCGCCAAGATTGTGTGCACCGGCGCGGGCGTAGTGCAGACAGTCGTAGTTGCTGACCTGATCACCATCAGCCGTGATTCCAAAGACGAGAGAACCGGTGCCACCAATGGCTACGATACCTGCATCGTCACGGAGTGCCCCGATGTGGGCTACCACTGCGTCGTTAACCACGCGCGTCTCGCAGGCGAGCGCGTCGATAGCGAGGAACTGTTCAGCTTCCGTATAGCTCTGGGGTGTGGCGAGTCCCCCGATACCGGCTGTGAGTTCCGCTACGTCGCCCGGTGTTCGCTCAGCATCGGCGAGCGCAGTCTTGACTCCTTCGCGGAGATTCTGCCGCGCTTTTTCTGGGTCGTTGAACTCGGTACTCGCGCCACCCCGTTCAGCAGTTCCCAGCACGCGTCCACCAACATTAGCGACGATAACGCGCGTCCGGGTGCCACCCCCGTCGATGCCGACAACCACGTCGTTAGTCATCTATCAGATACGTGTGGGCGGATGAGGTAAAGCCTGTGTGCACCTCTGTGGATTCAGGTGATGTAGTGGTTGTGATTAATACTGCCCGACATTCTCGATGGATCGCCGGATGGTCTGCACCATCACGTGTCTACAACACAACTTGCAGCGCACAGACTCATAGCGATTGATGAAGAAGGCTCTTCGAGAACGTCGGATACAGTGAACCACACGACCGCATCGCTCCAATTCAGAACTGTTCAGAAAACGAACGGGCGCTGAGGGATTTGAACCCCCGGCAACTTGGTCCGAAGCCAAGCACTCTGTCCAGGCTGAGCTAAGCGCCCTATCTGTTACTTTCGTCGGAATAATTTAAACCTGTCCATCGCTTTCGCACCGCTTATTTCATTGCCACGGCACCGCTTTGCATGGACAGGCTGCGTGGATTGGTCGAACTCACTCGCCCCGTGAATGCCATTGCCGCCGGAGTACTCACACTCATCGGCGCGTACGTTGCTGGTGGTATCGCTACCGAATCATTTCAGGCCGGGATGGCTGGTGCAGCCACCGTTCTTGCAGCCGGGGCGGGGAACACGATCAACGACTACTTCGATCGGGAGATCGATCGAATCAATGCTCCTGATCGACCGATCCCTCGTGGTGCGGTTACGCCGCGTGAGGCTCTTATCTTCAGCGTCGTAAGCTTCATCGTCGCGATCGTGCTGGCATTCACGCTCCCGACGCTCGCTATCGCCATTGCAGCGGTCGACCTCGTTGCCCTCATCGCCTATACTGAGCTGTTCAAGGGTCTTCCCGGCGTCGGCAACGTCGTCGTCGCCTGCCTCGGTGGCAGTACGTTCCTGTTTGGTGGTGCGGCAGTGGCAGGTAACGATCTGGCGATGGCAAGCAGTAATCTCGCCGTGGTTGGCACACTTGCAGTGCTGGCTGCACTTTCAACGATCACACGCGAAATCGTGAAAGATGTCGAGGATATTGTCGGTGATCGAGAGGAGGGACTCAACACGTTACCGATCGCTATCGGTGAACGAGCATCGCTTTCTCTCGCGCTCGCGTGTACTATTCTTACTGTTCTCGTAAGTCCGCTCCCCTACCTTCTCGGAACATTCGGTATCGCGTATCTCGTGGTTGTTATCCCGGCAGATGTGATCCTCCTTCTCGCGTCCGTCGAGAGCTTTCGTGATCCGACAGCCGCCCAGTCCCACATTAAATACGGGATGTTCCTCGCGGCAGCAGCGTTCGTCGCCGGTCGAGCAGTTCCACTATCTCTATAATCATTAACGCGCGTATCGGGAGCAGGCTTTTACCCGTTTCAGTGGTAGTAGCTGTATGGCCACACAGCCATCGGGCGACGATATCCTTCGCACGATTCTCGATCACGACACCATCGCTGTCGTCGGCTGTTCGTCGACACCTGGTAAAGACGCACACGAAATCCCGAAATATATGGATGAGAACGGATACACGGTTATTCCCGTCAATCCGTACGCAGACGAGATCCTCGGACGAACAGCCCACGATTCACTCGGCGATGTCGATACCGAGATCGATGTCGTCAACGTATTCCGACCGAGCGAAGAAGTCGCTGACATCGTCGATGATGTTCTTGAACGGGAGGACGTGCGTGCCGTCTGGCTCCAGCTCGGTATCCGAGACGACGAAGCTGGCCAGCGTATTGAATCGTCCGAACGAGAGTTCGTTCAAGATCGCTGCATGAAAGTGGAACACAAGCGGCTGGTCTAACTCACCACTCACCCGTTTTGCGGCCTTCGATCAGACGAAGATGGTCCCTGAGCAGTACCTTGTCCTTGTCTACGACCTTGATCGTATCCTTGGCCCTGCCCTTGGTCATATCCTTGGCCCTGCCCTTGATCGTATCCTTGGCCCTGCCCTTGGTCGTATCCTTGTCCCTGCCCTTGGTCGTACCCTTGACCGTGTTGTCCCTGTCCTGGGGTGGCCTGATCGGGTGCATTCGTGTCAACGTTTTCGATAACTTCGTCCACGTCGATCCCTTGTTGTTCTGCCACTCGTTCGAGGAGCGCGCGTGTGACTTCGTGTTCGTACCGGAGCTGATCGACTTCCGTATTCGTCCGCTCGACGGTTTCGCGGAGTCCCATGAGTTGCTCTCGGAGGTCGTTCAGCCTTGCATACAGGTCCTCAGCCATGTTAGCGACCTTCTGGAGCTTTTTTGCAGTTCCACCAAGTCCCATACATGAACCGAGGGCCGGAGGGTTGTGTACCTTGTGGTGGGATTTCACGAGAACTAAGCCGCTGGCACTCGGTCGTCTGGTATGGACGACGTGCGCCTTGCCCCTACTGTCGGTATCGTTGCTTCCATCGCTTTCATCTCTGTTCTCGTACTACCATACTTCCTCATCAATGCCCGCTCGGTCGGTGCCTACTACGGAGCCGGACCGCTTAACCCGCTGCTCGGTGGGCTATTTACACTCGTTTGTATCATTATTTTTGCCGCTGGGAGACAAGATCGATCTGACCCGGCACTCGTTGCCGGTGTGGCTCTTGTATTCGGTGTCTTTATTTTCGGCTTCACTGCTATCTGGGCCGCAACTGTCCCGGCCAGTCTCGTGCTCTCGTTCCCGACCGTTGCTGTGTTTGAGTACCACCGCTTTGTGCTCGTTCTCAACTCTTTCATCATACCGTTGAGTGCAGCGTGGTACGCTTACGTGCTCGGCGTGCTGTAGCACAATGTAGTATATTACCTCGAAATGAACTGTACAGGACGAGATGTCAGCGGTACGAAGCACATATGATTAGCTGAGCTGTCGGACGAGCAGTGCTCAATGGGGTTCATTTGATTTGATCTGATTTGATCTGATCTGATCTGATCTGACCTGTCCTGAGTATTCTGCTCCGGGCGTTCTTCGATCTGGCTCAATCGTGTTTAGTGCGGGCATCACTGGCTTACCGGTGCTCTGTCTCTGCCTCGTACTGTTATCGTGTATCGTACAAGATGACTTCTGCTTCAATCTCTTGTCGCTGTGGTGCATCTGTTGGACTCAAACAGATGCTGTCGGGTGTATCGAACACGATGATTGATCCCTGTTCATTGTGAGGCGTACGGAGTTGTGCACTGACTTCCGGACGGCCGTTGACCATATCGAGCTCGAAACTTGCAACAATAAACGAATCCTCTCTGCCTGTTTCCACCGAGCGAACGTGAATGCGATCATTGACCCGAAGATCGGTAACTCGATCGACAGTTTGCGTGTTGTTTCGGTTAGCCATGTGTAGTACAGATAGTCCATACGAATCATCGTACACAAACGTTTCCACTTCTCGATACATAGGTATTCAATTGTGTAAAATAATAAAATAGTAGAATAGCAGAAAAAGTGTAATGCGATACTTAGCAAAAACAGGCTAAGAATCGAATGAAGTCCGCTTCAGACGTAGAGGAGGGCGTCGTCTTCGAAGACGGCGTAGCCGATGGCTTCGGGGACGTGTTCGACTTCGGTGTCAGCACTCTGTTCTTCCTCGACAGCGACGGTTGCACCAGTTCCGTCGATATCGCTCACGCGGGTGGTGGCGGTGTTGTGCCCGGCGAGTGTCTGCATGTCGGCGAGGCAGATGGGTGAGTCGTAGTCGTTTGCGAACTCGAGTGGGTAATCGTCGTGCGTGACGGTCTGGGTGGTGGCGTCGACTTCGAAGCCGCCGAGGATCGAATCGAGCTTGCCAAGCGGCGGATCGAGGATGCCCTCACCGGGTTCGAGCGCGATGTAGCCAACCGTTTCCGAGCGGTGGAACTGTTGGTAGCGCTCCTGTTCTTGGAGTTTGACGGTGAACTGGTTGGTGCCCGCGACGTCGACGCGGGTGGTGATGGAATCGCCCTTGCCGGCGGCATCGCCGCGGCGGCCGTTATGCGTCTGTGCCTGTGCAAAGACGGTGGGGCGCTGGGAGAACGACTGCGTGAAGGAGACGCTCTGTGCAGTGGTGTTAGCGGCGACGAAGCCAGCTTCGGCGTTGAGGAGTGCGCCGACGAGTTCGTGGACACCGCGTGCCATCGCAAGGAAGTGTAGTTCTTCGGCGGCGTGCTCGCCGTCTTGGTAATCCCACTCTTCGAGGCGGAACTCAAAGCCGTTCCGGGTAACCTTCCGGATGTGGACATCGACGGGTGCCGCCTCGTTTGCGGTGACGGGGTTCATGATAACGACGGGGGTGAGTGCAAACGGGATATCGAATGAGACACGGGCCCAGCGGTCGGGATCGCTCTGACCAGCGACGATTCGGCCAGTTTGGCCGATGACCGAGGGACCACCGACGGCAGGCAGTGCCCGCCCTCGGGTAGTTGCGATACGACTAACTCCGGCTGATGTTGCACCAGCAGCCGCCAATTGCAAAAATCGGCGACGAGACTTGTCTCGGACCATAGCGAAATATCATATGAGTAGGTGTGATTTAAAGATGTTCATTTCATGGTACACTGCGGGTTTTATCATTAATTGATATTTGTGTTAAACAGTGTAATAATGCACGATTCTATTGATGATTATACGTAGATTCCAATGAGTGCGGTCGAAATATCTTATAGTAGATCATTAAATTTTCTCTTCATATTCATATTCTTGTTTTGTTTTGTTGGTAATGTTTGCCACATGCCATATATGGCAAAGACTATTAAGGAAGATATGTTGGCTATTCAGTTATTAATCGTTCGGTGATTTCAGTGGGCCGACGTCGTGTGGTTTGTGCAGTGATATCGATGGAGAGCGTGGTCAACCCGTTCTCGAAATCTTCAAAGGGAAGCCAATACGAGGGACACTAATGGCTGTAGCACCGTACGAGACATTGGCATTCGCGCTGTTTGCCGTTATCACAGTGGGAAGCAGTTTAGGCGTCGTCCTCGTGCGCGACGTTTGGCACTCTGCTCTCCTACTGGGGATCGCGTTACTTTCGGTAGCAGTGCACTACGTCATGCGCCAAGCGGCGTTCGTGGCAACGATGCAGGTGCTCGTATACGTCGGGGGCGTCCTGATTTTGATCACATTCGCGGTTATGCTCACCCGCGATAGCTCGGGTGAGGAGGCGGTCGCATGACGACTCGCCCACGGTTGAAACTCGGCCGTCATCTCATTCCAGGGATGGCTGCGGTCGCTCTGTTCGTTGTCATGGCAGCAGCGTTCCTATCAGCTGAGTTTCCAGCACCACAGGGGTTCGGCGAGGGATCAATCACTGCGAGTATCGGCTATGCGATGTTCGATCTCGAAGGACCGATCCCATCAGAGAACTTCCTCGTCACGTTCGAGATTATCGATGTTGTCCTCGTGGCTGCACTCGCCGCCGCCGTGATGCTCGCCCGGCGTGAGAGCGGTAAAGGACCCCTATCCGGACCTGGATCTGAATCCGGATCCGGATCCGGATCTGAATCCGAATCTAACGATGGGCTCACGGACATGGATGTTCGAACAGACGGTGGAGACGGTACGGACGCGCACACGGAGGACGATCATTGATGGTTCCATCAGAGTATTATCTTGTCCTCTCGGCAGCAGTGTTCTGTATTGGCCTGTTTGGTGTTCTGACGCGTCGGAACGCGTTGGTGTTCCTGATGAGCGTCGAGTTGATGTTGAACGCAGCGAACATCAACCTCGTCGCCTTCTCGGTTCAGAACGGAAATCTCACTGGGCAGGTGTTCAGCCTGTTCACGATGGCGCTCGCCGCTGCAGAAGTCGCCGTCGGAATCGGTATCATCCTCGTACTCTATCGCAACTTCAATGATGTGGACGTCACGACAGCAACGACAATGAGGTGGTAATCATGGCAGGAGCATTCGAATTCGCGCCAGCGATCGCTATACTACCGCTTGTATCGTTCGTTATCGCGCTCTTTGCGGGTCAGTATATGCCCAAGAAAGGAGCGCTCGCCGGAATCACAGCGACAGGTGGGTCTCTGCTACTGTCTGTGTGGATGTACGCTACTGTTCTCACGACAGGACACCCACATTTCGAACATATCTATACGCTTGTCTCTATCCAAGATCCGTTCGCGCTTCAGTTTGGAATTCTCATCGATCAACTCTCGACGTTGATGCTGCTCATCGTCTCTCTCATCTCCTTTTTGGTGTTCATCTTCTCGCTCGGATACATGAACGATGAGGGTGAAACAGGTCTTCCGCGATACTATGCCGAGCTGAGCCTGTTCAGCTTCAGCATGCTCGCATTCGTCATGGCGTCGAACCTGTTCATGGCGTTCATGTTCTTCGAGCTCGTCGGACTGTGTTCGTACCTGCTCATCGGCTTCTGGTTCCGCGAGGCAGGTCCACCGTCGGCAGCGAAGAAAGCGTTCCTCGTCACCCGATTTGGTGACTACTTCTTCCTCATCGGCGTGGTCGCCGTCTTTGCGACGTTCGGGACGGCAGCCTTCGCAGGAGATGGGAGCTTCCCAGTCATCGCTGAAGAAGTCCTCGCAGGAACCGGTGGCGGCGAGGTTCACACCTTCGGATTCGATCCGCAAACGTGGTTCACGATCATCGGTCTCCTCGTGCTGGGTGGTGTCGTTGGGAAATCTGCACAGTTCCCGCTTCACACGTGGCTTCCTGACGCGATGGAAGGCCCGACGCCCGTCTCTGCGCTCATTCACGCGGCAACAATGGTCGCAGCGGGTGTCTATCTCGTTGCACGCATGTACGGTTTCTATGCGCTTTCACCGACTGCACTCTCGATTATCGCGTTTGTTGGTGGATTTACAGCGCTGTTCGCGGCGACGATGGGCGTCGTCAAGCGCGAACTCAAGCAGGTGCTCGCGTACTCGACCATCTCCCAGTACGGGTATATGATGCTCGCACTCGGTGTCGGTGGCTACGTCGCTGGTGTCTTCCATCTGACCACGCACGCGATGTTCAAGGCCCTGCTGTTCCTCGGTGCAGGAGCGGTCATCATTGCGATGCACCACGACGAGGATATGTGGAAGATGGGCGGACTGAAAGAGCATCTTCCAGTCACGTATTATACCTTCCTCGCAGGCTCGCTCGCACTCGCGGGCATCCTTCCGTTCTCGGGCTTTTGGTCGAAAGACGAGGTGCTGTTCGAGGCACTCCTCCGTGGCATGAACGACCCGGTCTTCTTCGCCGCATACGCGATGGGACTGCTCGGTGTGTTCTTCACGGGACTCTACACCTTCCGGATGGTGTTCCTCACCTTCCACGGTGAGCCACGGACGAGCGTAGCCAAAGACCCTCACCTCATCAGTTGGAATATGAAAGTCCCGCTGGTGGTGCTCGGTATCCTCGCTACTGTCATCGGATTCATCAACATGGCACCGATCGCAAAGCTGACCGGGACTCACATCGACTTCCTCCACAGCTGGTTCGCCCACGGCGGCGAGGCACTCACTGTCGAGCATTACGAAACGTTGCTCGCAGAGTGGGCAGGCTACGAGGCTGTCGAGGTCAGTAACAGCGTGATGCTCGGCTCAGCGGCTGTCTCGCTCGCGCTTGCGCTCTTGGGAGCAGGGGCTGCACACGTTCTCTACAACGTGCCCGAACCCATCGAACACACGGACAAACTCGGATCCATCAAGACGGTGCTGTTCAACAACTACTACCAAGACGAATATCAGGTATGGCTCGCAGAGGGTGTGACCGCGAATGTTGCCCAAGCGGCTGATACGTTCGACCAAGGTGTCATCGATGGTGCTGTCAACGGCATCTCTAGCATCTCGTTGTTCTCTGGAAGCCGCATTCGCCGCATCCAAACCGGAATTGTCTCCAACTACGCGGCTCTGCTCACGCTGGGTCTGGTCGCGCTCCTTCTTGCTATCGGTCTCCTCGGGGGGTGGTTCGTATGATGATCGAATTCCTCCTCGGGGTCTGTCTCGTTGGCGCAGCAGTCGTCTTCCTCGCACCGGATCGGTACTCAGCACGGCTCTCGTTCTTGATTAGCCTGCTCCCCATCATCGGCAGCGTGTACATGTACGCCACGTTCGACGGCGTCGGCAACGCGCTACTCGAAGGAGCAACGTTGGCGTTCGAGACGCGGGTCAAGTGGCTGAGCGTCGGTCCCTATGACCTGTTCTACCACGTCGGTCTCGACGGCGTGAGTATGCCGTTGATCGTTCTCACGACGGTGTTGACGTCGCTCGCTATTGTGAGCGCGTGGACGCCAATCAATGAGCGCAAATCACAGTTCTACGGGTTGATGCTCATGATGGAGGCGAGTCTCATCGGCGTGTTCGCAGCACTCGATTTCTTCGTTTGGTTCATCTTCTGGGAAGCCGTTCTCATCCCAATGTACTTCCTGATCGGTGTCTGGGGTGGCCCACGACGGAAGTACGCCGCGATGAAGTTCTTCGTCTACACGAACGTCGCCTCGCTAGTGATGTTCGTCGGCTTTTTCGTTCTCGTGTTCGGGCTTGGTGGATCGGTCCAGACGCTCGGACTCCCCGAGATTGCACAGACAATCACCGGATCCGACACCGCCGTGCAGTCGGTCGCCGGATTGGCTCCGAGTACTGTGAAGACGGTTGCCTTCTTCCTCATGTTCGCCGGGTTTGCGGTGAAGGTCCCGGTTGTTCCCGTCCACACGTGGCTGCCGGATGCTCACGTTGAGGCACCGACGCCGGTGTCGGTGATCCTAGCGGGCGTCCTCTTGAAGATGGGTACGTACGCGCTGTTGCGGTTCAACTTCACGCTGTTACCCGAGGTGGCCCAGCAGTACGCGATCGTTCTCGTGCTGTTCGCGGTCGTGTCGGTGATCTACGGAGCGTTACTCGCACTGGCCCAGCAGGACTTAAAACGCATTGTCGCATACTCGTCAGTCTCTTCGATGGGCTACGTCATCCTCGGATTAGTCGCGTTCACGCTCTACGGCATTGGTGGTGCGACGTTCCAGATGATCAGCCACGGACTCATTTCGGGTCTCCTGTTCCTCTGCGTAGGTGTTATCTACAACACGACGCACACGCGGATGGTCGGTGACATGAGCGGTCTCGCCGACAGGATGCCGATCACAACCGGCGCACTCGTCGCTGGTTCGTTCGCGTATATGGGACTCCCGCTGATGTCCGGCTTCATGGGCGAGTTCTTCGTCTTCGTCGGCTCGTTCGGGGCCAGCTTCCCATTCGCGCCTGTGTTTACGGGAATCGCAATGTTCGGTATCGTCATCGTAGCGGGCTATTACCTGTTTGCGATGCAACGGACGTTGTTCGGCTCATTCAACGTCGAGACCGACTACGAGATCACTCGCGCGCCCACACACGACGTGATCCCACTGTTCGTGCTCCTCACTCTCATCATCGTGCTTGGCTCTGCACCCGACGTGATCTTCCAAATGATCGAGGGCGCAGTCAGGCCGATGACCGAGCTCACTCAAGGACAGCAGGCAGATGCCCAGCCAGTCCTTGATACGCTAAAGCTCATCGGAGGTGGTGTCCTATGAATCCAAACCTGTTGCAGATCCAGATCACCGGATACGAAGCCCTTGCGCCGTCGATCATTCTCGCGTTCACGGCACTCGTACTGTTCGTCATCGATAGTATCTCACCTGAATCGGAAAACAGCCAGCTGCTTTCCGGTCTCACGGTTTTCGGCTCGCTCGTTACGCTCGTCGTGACCGGGACCTTTCTCCTGATCGGTGTCGGGGGAGCGAACGCGAGTGCGCTCTCACTGTTTGAGGGACAGCTCGTCGTCGACGAGATGAGCCTCTTCTTTACGTTCATCATTGCAAGCGTCACCGCGCTCGTCTCGCTCGCTAGCTACGAATATCTCCGTGACCGTCCATATCAGGCCGAATACTACATTCTCGTCCTGCTTTCGGCTACGGGAATGACGCTCATGGCTAGCTCGAACAGCCTTGCAACGGCGTTCGTGAGCCTCGAACTCACTTCGCTCCCATCGTACGCACTTGTCGCGTACATCAAGGATAACCGCGGAAGCGTCGAAGCTGGTCTGAAGTATTTCCTCATCGGTGCGCTCTCGTCTGCGGTCTTCGTATATGGTGTCAGCCTCATCTACGCCGTTACAGGAAGTCTTCTCCTACCTGACATTGCGAGCACGCTTCAGGGCGGATTCGATGAGAGTCTCATTGGCGTCCTCGGATTCGGTGTGGTGATGATCCTCGGTGGACTCGCGTTCAAGATGGCAAGCGTCCCGTTCCACTTCTGGGCACCGGAGGCGTACGAAGGCGCTCCGGCACCCATCTCGGGATTCCTGTCGTCTGCTTCGAAGGCTGCCGGGTTCGTCCTCGCCTTCCGCGTGTTCATCACCGCGTTCCCGACAAGCGGGATCGCAGGTGTCGATTGGGTGTTCGCGTTCCAGATTCTCGCACTGGTGACGATGACCCTCGGTAACTTCGCCGCAGCCACCCAAGAGAATGTCAAGCGGATGCTTGCGTACTCTTCGATTGGCCACGCTGGCTACGTGCTCATTGCGCTTGCAGCACTGACTGGTCCGGCCGATCAAGGTCTCGTTCTCGGCGCAGGAATGATTCACCTCCTCGTCTACGGCTTCATGAACACTGGTGCGTTCCTGTTCGTTGCGCTTGCCGAATACTGGGGGATCGGGAGAACCTTCGAGGACTACAACGGTCTTGCCAACAAGGCACCGGTTGCCTGTGCGGCCATGACCGTGTTCCTGTTTAACCTTGCAGGGCTACCCATCGGCGGTGGATTCCTCTCGAAATACTTCCTCCTCTTTGCAACAGTCAGCGCTCAGACGTTCGTTCTCGCCGCTGCGCTCATCATCAACAGCGCGCTGTCGCTTTACTTCTACACCCGTGTGGTGAAGGCGATGTGGATCGAGGACCCGACCGACGACTTCACCATCGACGGCTATCCGAGCGGTCTCTACGCCGCTGTGATTGCCGCCGCTGTCGTGACTGTCCTGCTCCTACCGGCACTCTTCCTCTTCTCTGACCCTGCGTTCGAGGCCGCTAGTGCACTGTTCTGAAAACTGAGAACGCATCTGCTCTTCTACAATCGAAATCGATACTGGTGTGATGCTGGTATTCGATTGCGAATGTGACATCGACGCTGTCCCTGTGTCTTCTGTCAGCGGTAACCGGTTGTCACATAAACTGAATATGACATGTATATCTGGAATACGGTGAACGGAACCGCACCGCGATGGATAGAGCAGAAGGAGGAAGTATTTACCGACTGACTCTACTATGGGGTGTATGGTAACCCGGCTGGTGCTTGGGTGTGGATCACTCGGGCAGCTGCTGGTCGATACACTCGATGAGCGCCCTGGAACGCTACAGGTTATCGTTAACGATACGAACCGAGCAGAAACGCTCCGTGGCGATGGTATTCCGGCCACACAGGGCGACAGCACGGATTCGGAGGCACTCCCGTGGACACGGGATTCCACCGTGGATTCGGTCATCGTCGCGAGCGACGACGCCGAGCGAAACCGTCGGACGGCACTCCTCGCGCGTGAGACATACCCCGACGCACTACTCGTCGCGTATACGGGAGAGAACGCCGATGATGAGATACGATCAACGCTGTCAGCAGTCGCGGACAGAGTAATCGACCCAGGTGTGGCGCTTACAGAACAGGTACTCGCATCCGCTGGACGGCAGGGTCACCGCGTCCGCCAACTCCACCGGACGCTTCGTGACCTCGATGGACGACTCGCTGTCGTGATGCACGACAATCCAGATCCGGACGCGATTGCGAGCGCGATTGCGCTTGCGAATCTCGCAGAACGACTGAACTGTCCGGCAGATCCGTGTTACTCAGGAGATATTACCCATCAAGAAAACCGCGCGCTCGTGAATCTCCTTGAGTACGATCTTCTCCATTTCGAGAATGATGCGTTCGATCTCTCCGACTACAGTGGTGTCGCGCTCGTTGATCACGCGCGCCCAGGCGTAAACGATCAACTCCCCCCCGAGACGGAGATCGATATCGTCATCGATCACCATCCACCGCGCAAGCCTGTTGAGGCGCGGTTCGTCGATCTGCGAAGTGACGTTGGAGCGACGAGTACGCTTCTCGTTGATTACTATCAGCGTCTCGATATTGTGCCGTCGACAGAGATTGCAACGGGGCTGCTGTTCGGTATCTGGGTCGACACCAAAGAGTTCAGCCGCGAGATCGCAGTCGATGACTTCGAGGCAGCAGCGTACCTTATGCCCTCGGTGGACATGCCGGTGCTCGAACGGGTCGAATCACCGAGAATGAGCACGGAAACGGTCGAAACGATCGGCCGAGCGATCAGAAATCGGACAATCAACGACTCGGTGCTCACGAGTTGTGTCGGTCATTTCAGAGATCGAGACGCAATCGCGCAGGCCTCTGATCACTTGCTCAATATGGATGGGATCACGACGACGCTCGTATACGGGATCAAAGACGGGACCATTTATGCCTCGGGACGTGCCCGGAGTACAACCCTCGATGTCGGTGAGACCCTTCGTGATGCGTTCGACCAGATTGGTGATGCTGGTGGTCATGCCGATATGGCTGGCGCACAGATCCCGCTTGGTGTCCTCGGTGTTATCGAAGAAACGACAGACAATGGCGACAGTACTGACTCTGGAGATGGAGACCAAAGTGATGATCGCACAGAAGGGAGCAATACCACCGATAACGTCGAAAACGAGAGGACGAGCAAAAGTGACAGTAAACGTGATCAGTTGGTCGATATCGTTCGGAAAGTCATTGACGAACGGTTTTTCGAAACGATTCGAAATCGACCATATTGGGAACTAATGGATGATACCGACGCCTCTAATCCCAATCACGTCTACTGGTGATGCCGACCGAGAAACATTTAACCGAGTCTGACCTCCTCGAATATAATGGCAAACAGTGATGGAGGCAAACCCCGCGTTAAAGATTATATGACCCGGGAAGTCGTGACTGTCAGCCCGGATGAAACGGTTGCTGACGTTGCCCGTCGCATCGCGGAAAACGAGGGTCACAGCGGCTTTCCGGTGTGTACTGGACGGTACGTTCAGGGGATCATCACTGCACGCGACCTTCTGCTCGCTGAGGACGAAGACCCTGTCTTCAAAGTGATGAATGAGGATCTCATCGTTGCCCATCCCGAAATGGATATCACCGACGCCGCACGCGTTATCCTCCGTTCGGGAATCCAGAAGCTTCCTGTCGTCGACGATGCCGGACACCTCGTCGGTATCATCTCGAATGCCGATGTCGTTCGGAGTCAGATCGAGCGCGCCACTCCCGGAAAGGTCGATAAGCTCGTACAAACGCTCAAGAATATCCACGAGGTGGATATGCGACAGGTTCGACGGACGGTTTCTCTCGATGATCTTACTCCCACCCAAGGAACGGTGTATACGGACGAGCTGGAGGGCCGGTCCTACGAGCTACAAAACGGATTAGCCGAACCGCTCGTGGTTATCGATAATGGTGGGAGCAGGCTGTTGCTCGCCGACGGCCATCACCGCGTGAAAGCGGCCCATCGACTCGGTATCGATGAAATGGACGCGTACGTCATCGTTCTCAAGGAAGCAGTCAAGC
The DNA here is from genome assembly GCF_025913575.1 of Halocatena marina. Classification (NCBI taxonomy): domain Archaea; kingdom Methanobacteriati; phylum Methanobacteriota; class Halobacteria; order Halobacteriales; family Natronomonadaceae; genus Halocatena; species Halocatena marina. Next base: position 155,063 of record NZ_CP109785.1, read on the forward strand.
TGGGGATGGCAGAAACGGCACGAAAGGGCGACCTCGACGGAATCAATGATATCTCTGTGGTCGATTACTCACACCACCCACTTATCGAGACGACAACGCGGCTCCAAACTGACCACGACTAAACTAAACTAAACTAGAATAGACTGGACTAAACTGGACTGGACTATTCCACGATGTGGAGTAGTGCGGGCGAAGGTATTACTTGTTCAGTATCTCTGTTGCTGTCTCGATGCTCGATTCGACATCGCATTCGACGCCGACTTCGTTCAGTGCCTCTCCAACTGTTCGGATCCCTCTGAGCACCTGCGCTGAGGATAAGTGACCCATATTGCTCACCCGAAAGATCTGTCCACCGAGATGGGCTTGGCCACCGCTGATGCTTACGTTTCGCTCTGTGATTGCCCCAAAGAACTCCTCTGGTGCTGCTTTCACTTCATCGGGTAGTTCGATTGCTGTGAGCGTGTTCGAGAGGCTCGTTGGGGGTTCGATGTCGGGGAAGCGTTTGAGTCCGAGTGCCTCGAATCCAGCGCGGAAGGCCTGTGACTGGCGTCGATGGCGGTCGATCCGGCTTTCCATTCCCTCCTCGCGGATCTCTTCGACAGCCACCGCGAGCGCGCGAAACAGGGGAACGGAACTCGTAAACGGGGTTTGGTGATCGTCGGCCTTCCGGAGATGCCACTCCAAATCTTCGTAGAACGGTGCAGAGTCGCCATCAGCGGCGTCAGCAGCGCGTTCGGTAACGTAGAGTGCGCTGATGCCCGGCGGTGCTGCGAGTGCTTTCTGTGCGTCTGTGATGGCGATATCGACGTTCCAATCGTCGACGCGGAACACGTCGCCGCCGATGCTCGTGACACCATCGACAACAAACAACGCGTCGTGTTCTGCTGTGAGTTCACCCACAGCTTCGACAGGGTTCAGAACACCGGTACTCGTCTCGTTGTGGACCATCGTCACGAGATCAGCGTCTGCGACTGCCTGTTCGACTGCGTCGAGATCGAACGATTGGCCCCACTCGACCTCAACGGGGGTCACGCGAGCGTGGCGCTCTGCGATCCGCTTGAACCGACGGCCGAACTTCCCGTTCACGAGAGCGACGACGTCACTCTCCGCGTCAGTAAGGTTCGCAACGGCCATCTCCATCCCCATCGTCGCCGTCCCGTTGAGAATGAGACTCGTCCCGTTGCTGTCGTGGCGGTGATCGTCGAGCGTCGACTGAGTGAAGACGTAATCGAGTCCCTGCTGTGCGCGTTCGTATGTCGCCTCGAATTCCGCCGACCGGTGCGACACCATCGGCTCGTCCATTACCCGGCGCACATTACCCGAGAGCGGTACCGGTCCCGGGTTCAAGAGAAGGAAATCATCATCGTCCGGCATACGCTCATCTACTCCCGTGGAAAGATAAGCCCCACCGTTCCCAACAAACCTCGCCGGTCCTCAACGGTGATGATTCGATTCGAACAATTCCGAAGTACCTTCAATTCTATCGTCTCTGTTGGATCGACTGTGTAGGCCGATGACGCATCTGTCGTACCTTTGCCTGCTTTTATACCGGATCTCGACCTACACCAGTCAATGAGTCAGTCTCGCGAGCGGCCGGACAGCAACCCATACATCAGATCTCCCGAGACGGAGTTCGACGACGTTGAATCCATGAGTGAAACGGCGGCTAACGAGCAGGCAGAACAACTCCGTGATGCGATCCGATACCACGATCGTCGGTACTACGTTGACGCCGACCCAGTGATTCCCGACCGGACCTACGACGCTCTCTTTTCTCGCTTGCAAGCACTGGAAGAGCAGTTTGATCTCGATACGACCAACAGCCCGACCCAGCGTGTCGGCGGCGAACCGCTCGACGAACTCGGGAGTGTCGATCACGTCGCGCCAATGTTGTCGATCGATTCGAGCGGCGAAGTCGAGGATGTCCGTGAGTTCGACCGGCGCGTCCACACGGAGCTCGGTCTCTCTTCGAGTGGTGAGGATACGCAAACATCGCTCGATGCGTACGCTGACGAGAGCGTCGAATACGTGTGCGAGCCGAAGTTCGACGGGCTGTCGATCGAAATCGTCTACGAAGAGGGCCGATACGTGCGGGCTGCGACGCGTGGCGACGGCGAAACGGGCGAAAACGTAACCGAAAATATCCGAACTATTCGTTCGATTCCACTCTCGCTTTCGGGGGACTACCCGGAGTTCCTCGCGGTCCGGGGTGAGGTGTTCATGCCCCGTGATGCGTTTCAGGCGCATAACCGAGAACGCGTCGAACGTGGTGATGACCCGTTTGCGAACCCTCGAAACGCCGCTGCAGGCACACTTCGACAGCTCGACCCGCGCGTAACCGCAGAGCGTCCGCTCGATTGTTTCGTGTTCGACGTGCTCGACACCTCTCATCCGTTCGATTCGAACTGGGAGATCCACGAGACACTTCCTGAGTGGGGACTAAAAGTAAACGACAGAACGACGGTTGTCGCGGATATCGAATCTGCCATCGAGTACCGAGACGAGCTGGTTGCAGTGCGAGACGATCTCGCGTACGAGATCGATGGCACTGTTATTACAGTGAACGATCGCCAGCGGTGCGATCGGCTCGGTAGCACCGCCCGTGCACCGCGGTGGGCCTACGCCTACAAGCTCCCAGCACGGACCGAAGAGACGACTGTCCGCGACATCGTGGTTCAAGTTGGCCGGACGGGACGGCTCACGCCGGTTGCGTTGCTCGATCCTGTCGAGGTTGCTGGTGTGACGGTCTCAAGAGCAAGTCTTCACAATCCCGACCAGATCGAATCGCTGAACGTCGATGTCGGCGACGGCGTCCGCATTGAACGTGCGGGGGACGTCATTCCGTACGTGAGTGAAGTCACAGAACACGAGAACGACTCGCATTTCGAGTTCCCAGGAACGTGTCCGATCTGCGATAGTCCGGTTGAGCGCGAGGGGCCGCTCGCGTTCTGTACGGGTGGTCTTGCCTGCCCGATGCAACTCAAGCGGGCGATCGAACACTACGCGAGCCGGAGTGGTCTCGACATTGAGGGACTCGGTGAACAGCGACTCGATCAACTCATCGAATCTGGGTTGGTCGAATCGCTCCCGGACCTCTATGATCTCCGGACGTCCGATCTTGCTCGGCTCGATGGATGGGGGAGGACGAGTGCGGAAAACATCGTCGAAGAGCTAACGGCATCGATGGGGCCGCCACTCGACGATTTCCTTACCGCGCTCGGTGTCCCTGAAGTCGGGGCGACAACAGCCCGTTCGCTTGCTCTTGAGTTTGGAACACTCGATGCAATACTCGACGCAAGTGAAGCGGAACTACGATCTGTTGATGATGTCGGTCCAACCATTGCGAACGAGATTCAGGAATTTTTTGAGAGCGAACAGAATCTGACCGTTGTCGAAGGACTCCGCGAGCACGGCGTCGAACCACAATCACTCGACGTAACGACGGACGACGCTCTCGAAGGAATGACGTTCGTGTTCACAGGAGCGCTCGATCGGTACACCCGTAGCGAGGCTCAGGATCTCGTCGAACGCTTCGGGGCGAACGCTACTAGCAGTGTCTCAGGCAACACCGATTACCTCGTGACTGGCGACAGTCCTGGACAGAACAAACTCGATGATGCAACAGAACACGACGTTGACGTACTCGACGAAACCGCGTTCGTCTCGCTTCTGGACGAACACGATATCCACGATTGATATTTAAACCGGAACTACTGTCGAAACGGGTCAAATGTTAAAGTAACATCAATATTTACACGTCATCCAGTTCACCGATGTCACGTGATTTTTCACCCATCTATAGAACATCATTATATATTTTTGGTTCAATGTCCGGGATAGATGAGGCTGCATTATCAGCGCGCCAACCCAGATGTCGGTGGCGAGTCACTCCTCTTGCGGTTCGAGGACGTTGTTGACGATCGAGTAGCGTGTTTGCTGGTGAATTCTGGTCGCGGCGTTTCCGTTGACGAACTGCTGGATGAGTCCCGTGGTGAGTATCTGGCGGGAATCATCATCAACAACGCTCATCCGGAGTACTACTGTACGCTCGGTGAGAACGTACGCGAGGAGACGCCGATCTATGCCGCGCCCGATACCGCAACGATCCTCGCCGAAGCGTGCAGTGCTCCCCTGCGCGATATTGAGCACCCCGACGCTATTCTCACGCAGTTAGCCACGGTCGATACCTGGACTCAACTCGTCCGTGGGGTGCAGTTACACCCACTGCCGGTTGGTCACACACCAGGCGCGGCAGGCTTCCTCCTCGAAATCTCAGAGGAGGCGGACGCGCACACGTTGTTCGTTGCGGATGAGTGTACGATCAGGCGGGCGGCGGGCTATTCTGGTATCGGCCTCGATCTCCCGGTGGCGATCGATTCACTGGTTCTCTCGGGTGCCACGGCCGATCCGTTCGCCCCCGCGCTGACCGAGACGCTCTCGATCGTCTGCGAGCGCGCGCGTGAGGACGCGACGGTACTCGTCACGGCGGACGAGCCAACAGGAATCCACGCCGCGTATCTGCTGGGCCATCTCGGCAAGCGACTCGGATCGCCGTTTCCGATCACCGTCACCGGGCGGACCGCAACGCTATGTGAACAGCTGGGCTACTCGATTCCGAACGTGACCCGCCTGCCAGACGCCCCACCCGAAAAGGTGCTCACGCCGGGCACGGTTGCGATCGCGGAGCCGGACGCCCCCGTGCAAGGCCCCGCCGGACAGCTGTTCGAGGCGCTTGCGGGCGATCCGGAGGCAGCCGTTCTTCGGCTCACGCGTGGGGTGGCCACGCCGATTACTGCCACTCAATGCATGGTCCAATCGTTCCCGTGGCACAACTATCCCGACCCCGAAACCCTCGCAACGGTCGTCGAGGCGCTCGCTCCGGTGCAGGTGGTGCTCGCAGAGCGACCCACACCAGAGGCGGAGGGGATCCATCTCCCCGACAGCTTCGTCTGGTCGATCGACGACGATCTGATCTACACCCTCTATGACGGTACGGACTGGGTTGCGCCGGCCGAAATCGATCCGGACGCAGCCCAACACATCCGCCAGCGCGCGACAGCCTACCACGACGAGCCTACCCCGAGTGAGTACGAGCTCTCGCTGCCGCTGCCTGTGCGGACGGGCACGATCGACTTTGCAGCCGAAGGGCTCGACGTCGAGGTGATCCAAGAGCGACTCCTGCCGGCTGAATCACCCGATGGATCGTGGCGACACCGTGCTCCGAACGACGAGGATGTCGCTAGTCACGATGCTAACAGTGCTGCCTCTAGTGCTACGAACGGGAGAAAGACGAGTGAGACCACGTCGGTCGATGCCTCACTACAAGCCCTCCGAGAACAGATCGATAACATCGAATCGGTCGTTGCGGGACAAATATATCAGGCAAGCGTCGTCGATGCTGGTGATGACGTGTGCTTATTCCGTGTGCAAAATCCACCAGCATCGTTCGAACACGGACAAAACGTCTCCCTCATCATAGATTCGGCTGAGACGTTGCAGACGGTGGATGTCTCCGAGCAAGAAAACGGCTCGGAACCGTCTGATACTGACAATAGTACAACTGACGCTAACGAAATAGTCTGATCATCATCACTTTCTAATCACATTTTGTAGCGACCAAACGTTTTGTCGGTATCGTTGAAAAAACGAAAGAAGACTTCGAAAAGCGCAACAATGGCATAGATGAGAGCCTGTGGAAATTCACATCCCCACGCGACTCCTGCCGATGACGTACCCAAGCTATCGCCGATTTTTGTCTGCCTCTGACATCCCTGATAGCTACGCTAGTGGTACCTCCCTGACCGTCCGGCCGAGGGAGATCTGGCATGCAATTTAACCGATTCGTCCACTGATGCTGTGGTATTTCCTCGACCAATCATCTCTGCACGCGCCGGTGGGTATGCGAGACCGACGTGCGACAGTATCCGGAGGCCCGGCTCCGACGGTGACATGCGTCGCGTGTCGGTGGGTGCGGCTCGTGCAATCCAATGGTCACGTCTCGTTACCGACAGTCGAGGGCTACCACGAACACCGCTTGTATCGGTCTGTGGTGCCATGCCGACCACATTCTGATTATGGCATTGTGGGTGTATAATACACCCAGTAGCTTCAAATGGCTATTTTATCGTGTCGCGCGAATAGACTGAATGATATGCATTTTATAAATAGATATATAACACGAATTTACTAGTTGTCTGTTTGTTGGTCGGCGTATTCGGCATACACTGTCCACGAGGGATCGACCGACGGGTGCCTGACTCGCTCGCTATCGATATACGTTCCGGAGCCGTTACTCGCCGTCCCGATGACAGCCGCAGTCGTTCCTCGGTCTCTAAGCGCCTCGATAACGGATTCGGTTCCGTCGGGACGAACAGTGATGAGAAGTGTCCCGGAACTCGTTGCGTGCCACGGTTCTATGTCGAGATACGAACACACCTCCTGAACAGCGGGCTTCGTTGGTACTGCCGAACGGTCGATATCCAGTCTGACACCTGCGCTCTCGGCAATTTCTGTCAGCGCTCCCTGTAATCCGCACTCTGTTGCGTCGTGCATCGCTGTGATCGGGCCTGTCGTGGCTGCGGTGAGTGCATCGCGGACCGTTCCTGTTTCAGCGAGTCCGTCCGTCGCCATCGTTAGCGTTGCTTCGGGGAGATCCATCTGCTCACCAAACAGCGTCGTAAGCAAGCCAACGGCCTCTACTGCTGGCCCAGTTGTGACGATAACGTCATCTCCCGGTTGCGTCCCGTTCGGTCGAACGATATCGTCCGGATTACCGAGGGCAAAGACACTCGCGCCTCCGACCCACGGGTACTCACACCCCTCGTACCGTGCTGTGTGGCCTGTAACGACACTCACTCCGAGATCAGTCGCCTTCTCGTCGATGGCTTGCCAAACGGTTGCGAACTCCTCGTCGGTCATTTCTGGTGGCAGCGTAAAGGAAATCGAGAGATACTGGGGTGGGAGACCGCTTACGGCCACGTCAGCGAGGACGATGTCGAGGGCAAACGTGGCCGCCCGCTCGAAACCAAGCGCCGGAAGGATCGAAAGGGGGTCGGTTGCCACGACGAGTGCGCTGTCGTCCACTTCAACGACACCGAAATCGACACCCGCTGTCGGTCCGAGACGCACCTCATCACGGGACGCGCCGAGATGCGGGTAGATGTACTCATCGAAGAAATCGGCGTCAACCTTACCATAATCGGGCATAAATCGATTACTCGTTGGGATAGTAAATCGTGCGTGTTCGCGCTTGCGATGGTTTCTTGCGTCCGTTATACTTCATCGTCTGGCGCATGTTTTTCTGCCATTCGAGTCGCTTCTTCTGCGTATCGTTGGCGCGTGTCGTCACTCGTCGGTTCGAGGTCCTCGTCTGCGACTTCAATCGCTGCGGTCACAGTCGTTCGTGAAAGGAGGCTCGAAGAGAGCTCCTTCTGATAGTATCGCTCCCCGTCTGTCGTCGCGTAGATGAGTGTGATCAGGTTGCGCGTATCGTAGGTGCGCTCGACCATCCAGAGACGGACCTCGTTGTCCATACATCCCGTTCTGTTCGGTCCAAATTGTAAGCACCGACTGCGCTCTCTGATCCAGTTTGTGCAGTGACCGTATGTCCATCGATCGCGTCACCTTCAATCTCACTCGGACACTACGTTGTTTTGATGGATAGGGCGACAGTGCGCGAGCGGGTAAGTGACCTCCCCCGTGAGCCGGGCGTATACCAGTTTCTCGATACCGACGGCGTCGTTCTCTATGTGGGGAAAGCGGTGGCGCTACGCGATCGCGTCCGGTCGTACGCTGACCCGCGATCCGAACGCATCCGGCGGATGGTTGAGCGTGCTTCGGCCTTCGATTTCGCTGTAACGGACACTGAGACCCAAGCACTCCTCCTCGAAGCGAATCTCATCAAGCGTCATCAGCCGAAATACAACGTCCGGTTGAAAGACGACAAATCCTACCCGCTCGTCCAGTTGACCGATCACGAGTATCCGCGGATCGAAATCACGCGCGATCCCGACGAGGCTGCGACTGTCTACGGCCCATACACTGACAAATCAAGGGTCGAGACCGTCGTAAAGGCACTTCGGGAAAACTATGGTATCCGTGGCTGCTCAGACCACAAGTTCGCAAACCGCGATCGACCTTGTCTCGATTACGACATCGGTCTCTGTACTGCCCCTTGTACCGGGGAGGTCACCGATGAGAACTATCTCGATGACACGGCGTCTGTGAAACGATTTTTCGAGGGCGAGACGGGCGTTCTCTCCGATCCGCTCCAGCGCTCGATGGAAGCGGCGAGTCAGGCCCAGCAGTTCGAACGCGCAGCAAATCTCCGCGATCGACTGCAAGCGGTCGAAGCATTCCACGAGGGCGGTGGCGAAGCGGTCATTGCTCGCGACGAACGGACCGTCGACGTGCTCGGTGTCGCTATCGAGGGGACCGACGTGACCGTCGCTCGACTCCGCAGTGAGAATGGCAAACTAATCGATCGGGACCGATACTCGCTTTCAGGACCCGAGCCGGACCATGAGGGTGCTGGTACATCCGAATCGAGCGTCGCTGGCGTACTGAGCGCGTTCATTCCTCAGTACTACGCTGAACGTCGACTTCCAGACGCCCTCCTCCTCCCCGAACGACCATCAGACGGAAACGTCATTGAGTGGTTGGACGCCGAGGGGGTTGCTGTAAGTGTTCCAGGAACTGGACGTGAGTCAACGCTTGTCGATCTCGCGCTGAAGAACGCCCGACGCGGGCGTGTTCGTGGAATCGAACGGTCAGACGAAGCGGCGATGCTCGCCGATGCGCTCGGTCTCCGTTCGATTCAGCGCATCGAAGGCTTTGATGTGAGTCACGCCCACGGGACAGCGGTCGTCGGGAGCAACGTCACGTTCGTAGAGGGCGCTCCGGATAAATCCGCCTACCGCCGAAAGAAGCTCACTGAACGCAACGACGACTACGCGAATATGCGGGAACTCATTCACTGGCGAGCCGACCGTGCGGTGTCCGGACAGGACGATCGTCCGGATCCCGACCTCCTGTTAATTGATGGGGGCGACGGACAGCTCGATGCCGCACTGGATTCACTCTCTGAAACCGACTGGGACATCCCCTGTATCGCGCTTGCCAAAGCTAACGAAGTGGTCATCACAGCACAGCGAACGTTCGATTGGCCGAGTGATGCACCACACCTTCACCTCCTCCAACGCGTCCGTGACGAAGCACACCGCTTTGCCGTCCAGTACCACCAAACGCTCCGTGATGAGGTAACCACTGTGCTCGATGATGTCCCAGGCGTCGGATCCAAGACGCGGACGAATCTGCTCCGGCGGTTTGGGTCGATTGACAATATCCGTGCTGCCTCGATTACTGAACTCGAAAGCGTTCCTGGGGTTGGGAAGCAAACGGCGAAAACGATCGAACAGAGGCTGTAATTAACCCGCACGGACACAAAACCTATTACCCACTTATCTGAATACCGATATGCTTCCAAGAAGCCGCAGTCATCTTATAGTCTGTGGTAAATATCTTGGTAGTAACATGATACTATGATAGGAAAACGAATGACTGTCGGGCTGTTGGCCGCCCTCCTCGTTGTGTCTGCTGTCGGAGCTGGTGGATTTCCCGCCAGCGTGCTGGCTGCCGGTAGCTCGGACGACAACGACAGCCGGGTAACCGCGACCGCAATCGCTGTCAATGAGACGACCAACAGTACGTTAGACTCAGAGAATGATTCGGACTGGTATGCCGTCGATCTCGATGAAGGGCAGGGCTTCACCGCCGAGGTCGTGCACACGAACCGTGAGGATCCCTCCACAGCGGTGTCCTTCGACGTGTACGATCCGAGTGACAATCGAATCGGTGAAGCACCGTTCGACAGACCGATCAACGCGTACCGAACGAGTCCTGCAAGCAACATCGCGTACGGTGCAGATGTCGTCGAACAGGACGGAACACATTATATCCGTGTCGAAGGTGATGAGGGAGCGGACTATTCCCTCACCGTCGAGACGGACGAACTCGATCAGTACGATCCGAACGAGCAACCGGAATCGGCCACCCACATCGAATCGGGTGAGACCGTTGCCGGAACGCTGACTGGATACGATCGGGATCTCTATGCGCTCGATCTCGAACAAGGCGAGACGGTCAATGTTACGGGTAACACTTCGGCATATCTGTCACTCTGGGTCGCCAACTCTAGTGTCCCCAGTCCGATGCCCGAGGATTACTACTTCTCGGACAATTACACCGTAGCGTACACTGATTACATGCACGGACCGCTCTCGTTCACCGCACACCAGACTGGAACGTACTACTTCAAAGTCGTCACCAACGCGGAGGAGTCTACGCTCGGTACGTTCTTCGAGAGCAGTCCCTACGAAATGAGTGTCGACGTAGCTGGACAGAACAATTCCTCCCCACCGACGGACGATCCCGACGATGAGGAGCGAAACGAAACACCAAACGGTACTGACGACTCGAACGAGAACAAGAACGAAAACGACTCGACCGAACCGTCATCCGGTGTCGACGATCCTGAACGGACCGAAGAGAGTGACAGGACGGAATCGGATGAATCGAATCAGTCAGACGAAACAGATGAGGATTCCTCAGACAACACGGACGACACAGACGACAGTACGTCGGATGAGTCAGACGAAACAGATAAGGATTCCTCAGATAGCACAGACGACACAGAAGACGAGACATCGGATGAGTCGGATCAGTCGGATGATGCAGACGAGACGTCGGATCAGTCAGACGAAACAGATGAGGACTCCTCCGATCTCTCCGACTGCTAGGTGATGGAAAAGCAAATCCACACCTCAGCAATCGGCTATTTATTTTCTTCTGGACAGGCCTGACAACGTTTCAGGCAACTCAAAACATGGACAAACCTGCCTCGACGGTTCGGATCGATCGACAATCTCCGTGTTGCCTCGATTACCGAACCCGAAAGCGTTCCTGGGTCTGGAAGCAAACGACGAAAACGATCGCACAACGGCTGTAATCTACCTCCGCGGCCACAAAACCTATTAATCACTTATCGAAATACCGATATGCTTCCGAGAGGCCGCAGTCATCTCATTGTCTGCAGGAGGTCTCTCGATTGAAGCACGATACTATGATCGGAAAACGAATTTCAGTCGGGCTGTTGGCCGCCCTCCTCGTTGTGTCTGCTATTGGAGCCGGATTACCCTCCAGTGTGTTGGCCGTCAGTAGCTCGGACGACAACGACAGCCGGGCAACCGCCACGGCCATCGATGTCGGAACTGCTGCGAATGGAACAATCGAACAGAGTGACGTAGATTGGCACGCCGTCGAGGTTGAGTCTGGGAAGAGTATCTTCGCTACGCTTACCATCACGACGGAGAACGCTGAAAACCTCAGATTCGATCTCTTCAATTCGGATGGTGAGAAGATCGGCGAGTATCCAAACGACATGCTGGGGCCCGCTTACTCTACCAAGCGATTGGTTGCTGGCGACTCTGCCTTTGGCGGTGATGTCGCCGAGCAGTCTGGGACCTACTATGTCCGGGTACAAGCCGCCGGAGAGACGGTTGGCGAACCGACCGACTACGAGCTGACCGTCGAGACGGACGAGCTCGATGGGAACGACCCGAACGAGCAACCCAACACGGCCACTCAGATCGAAGCGGACGAGACGATCGCTGGTGTCCTGAGCGGCTCCGATCGGGATACGTACGCGGTTGACCTCGAAAAAGGGGAGACGATCACCGTCTCTGCTGATTACGAGGACAGTGATTTCTTGCCGTATACGTATCTCGTCGGGCCGAACGCGAGCGACGCGACACTCGATCCATACCATGATCGGGAGTACTCCGTTGCACGCGAGCAGGCCGGTGGGGAACACAAGTTCACCTACACAGCGACGACGACCGGGACGCACTTCCTCCGCGTTAATCCGTACGGAGATAGTTCGACGATCGGATCATTCAACGAGAAGGCGTCGTATGAGATCTCCGTTGACGTCTCCGGCGAGGACGACGATTCGGCCTCCGACGGCGACAACAGCCGCACGAACGCGACTGAGATCGCCATCGGTGAGACGACCAACAGTGCGTTAGACTCGGAGAATGATTCGGACTGGTATGCCGTTGATCTCGATGAAGGGCAGGGCTTCACCGCCGAGGTCGTGCACACGAACCGTGAGGATCCCTCCACAGAGGTGTCCTTCGACGTGTACGATCCGAGTGACAATCGAATCGGTGAAGCACCGTTCGACAGACCGATCAACGCGTACCGAACGAGTCCTGCAAGCAACATCGCGTACGGTGCAGATGTCGTCGAACAGGACGGAACACATTATATCCGTGTCGAAGGTGATGAGGGAGCGGACTATTCCCTCACCGTCGAGACGGACGAACTCGATCAGTACGATCCGAACGAGCAACCGGAATCGGCCACCCACATCGAATCGGGTGAGACCGTTGCCGGAACGCTGACCGGATACGACCGAGACCTCTACGCGCTTGATCTCGAACAAGGTCAGACTGTCAACGTCACTGGCTCAGGAGGTCAGTCGCTCTGGGTCGCCAACTCTAGTGTCCCCAGTCCGATGCCCGAGGATTACTACTTCTCGGACAGTTACGCTGTAGCGAATGACGATGTCATGGATGGAACGCTCTCGTTTACTGCAAATCAGACCGGAATGTACTACCTCAAGGTCGTAACCCCTGTGGAAATGTCCACGGCTGGTTCGTTCTTCGAGAGCAGTCCCTACGAAATGAGTGTCGACGTAGCTGGACAGAACAATTCCTCCCCACCGACGGACGATCCCGACGATGAGGAGCGAAACGAAACACCAAACGATACTGACGACTCGAACGAGAACAAGAACGAAAACGAGTTGAACAAACCATCATCCGGCGCCGATGATCCAGAGCGGATCGAAGAGAGCAATGGAATGGTCTCGGATGAATCGAATCAGTCAGACGAAACAGATGAGGATTCCTCAGACAACACGGACGACACAGACGACAGTACGTCGGATGAGTCAGACGAAACAGATGAGGACTCCACAGATAGTACAGACGACACAGAAGACGATACATCGGATGAGTCGGATCAGTCGGATGATGCAGACGAGACGTCGGATCAGTCAGACGAAACAGATGAGGACTCCTCCGATCTCTCCGACTGCTAGGTGATGGATAAGTAAATCCACACCTCAGAAATCGATCATTTATTTTCTTTCGGATGGGTTCGATGATGCTTCGGCCCTCCGTCTGTCATAGCCCGCACCCGTTGTCGGAGTGACGCACTGCGGCAGACTGGGCTGTGACGGAGCGGTTTCACGCAGTACTCAACGCTGTAATCTGTTCGGATAGTTGGACCGTCGAAAACATCCGTATTGCCTCGATTGTCTAATTCGGATATATTCTATATCATGGTTTGTAAAATAATCGTATAGAAACTAAACTAATCTACACGGCCACAAAACCTATTACCAACTTATCGAGATATCGATATGCTTCAAAGAGGCTGCCTACCTACGATTAGCGGCAGATCTCTCGATTGAGCACGATACTATGATAGGAAAACGAATGACTGTCGGGCTGTTGGCCGCCCTCCTCGTTGTGTCTGCTGTCGGAGCTGGTGGATTTCCCGCCAGCGTGCTGGCTGCCGGTAGCTCGGACGACAACGACAGCCGGGCAACCGCGACCGCAATCGATGTCGGACAGACTGAAACTGGGACAATCGAACAGGGAGATGTCGATTGGCACGCCGTTGAGGTTGAATCTGGGAAGAGTATCTTCGCCAATCTCACCCTCACGACGGAGAATGAGGAAGACCTCGAATTCGAACTCTACAATCCGGACGGTGAGCGGATCGGCGAAGGTCCTGCTGACCTGATGGTCCCTGGCTATCATACCATGCGAATGGTCACGGGTGGGACTGCGATGGGTGGTGACGTCGCCGAGCAGTCCGGGACCTACTACGTCCGGATACAACCCGCCGGTAATAATTTCAATGAATCAACCGATTATGAGTTGACCGTCGAGACGACGGAGCTTGATGAGAACGACCCGAACGAGCAACCCAACACGGCCACTCAGATCGAGGCGGACGAGACGATCGCCGGCGTGCTGAGCGGCTCCGATCGGGATACGTACGCGATCGATCTCGAAAAAGGGGAGACGATCACCGTCTCTGCTGAGTACGACGGGAGCTTCACGCCGTCGACGTCCCTCGTCGGGCCGAACGCGAGCGACGTGGAGCTTGATCCATACTACGATACAGAATACTCCCTCGCACACGAACCAATCGGGAGAGACCACGAGCTTACCTACACGGCGATGACGACCGGGACGCACTTCCTCCGCGTCAATCCGAACATCGAAAGCTCGACCATCGTAACGTTCGACGAGAAGGCGTCGTACGAAATGAGTGTCAACGTGTCGGGTCAGAGCTCCGATCAGCCAACGGATGATGAGGACTCCGATAATTCAGAATCCGGTGACGATAACGAGGAGACGAACGAAACACCAAACGAAACGGATGCGGATACCGATACTGACGACTCGAACGAAGAGAGTGACAACACGTCGAATGAGTCGGATCAGTCGGATGACACAGAAGACAATACGTCGGGTGAGTCGGAGCAGAGCGACGATACGTCGAATCAGTCAGACGATGCAGAGGATGACACCTCTTCCGATTCCTCTGACTGCTAGGTGATGGATAAGTAACGATCTCCATCTCAGCAGTTACTTATTCATCTCGTTCGGACAGGTTCGACGACGCTTCGGCCCTCCACCCACACAGCCCGCACCGTTGCCAGAATGAGGCACTGTGGCAGTTGGTTGTGACAGAAGTTTCACCCTACATCTGTATATTTGTGCTATTCACACTGGCTACTTGCATATTAAAAATCTCGTCTTCGAACCGGCACCGAGAGCGTTGCAGGGGTTTCTTCCGAATGGTAGACAAGAGCCCCGAGCGATGTCCGAGAGGCGAAAAAGGCGTCGTCTGTCGTGGCAAGCGTGAGTCGAAGGGCGTCATCGGAGTCGAATTGGTGCTGGGTGACGACTAATTCGATATGCTTTTGCTCCGATTGTAGTTCCAAGCCACGCCTATTTTTTCGCTCCATCAATTCTTCGGCAGTGTCGTCTTCAGTTTCAACGCTGAATGGTGTCACTTGGTTGTAGAGCTGTGTCTCATTCTCACTGTGAATACGAGAGAGCATTGCGAACAGCCGTGTTTCCCGACCGAGCGGAGCGATAGTAACATCGAGGACGGGGGGTCCGAGAAGTTCGAATGGTTCGTCCACCGGAAAGTCGAACGAGACCGCCGTCACTCCGCCTTCGAGAATCGGGACGAACTGATTCATCGAGGTCGAGACAACGGTGTTGACAAGTAGTGAATGTGTTCCCAGCGCGGCAGATTCGAGTGAGAACGTCAATCCGTCCTCGGCAGCAGGGAACCGATTGATTGCTTCCCACGAGTCTGACTGCTGGTGGTAGTAGGTGATTGGTGGGAGGTTCATCGGTGATGTCCCGTCTGTGAGGTGTGTGTCCATCCACGCACGAGCGATGTCGTCGATGTACGCTGCTGTCCCTCCCGATGTACTGGAGACGCCGAGCGTGTGTCCACCGTCGTGCAAGAGCAGGCGCGTTTCGACGGCTTGGTTACGGAGCTTTCGGTAGTTCCGAATCGCTTCCTGCGGGGTGAACAGCGTATCTGACCATCCTGCGATGAACAGCGTGGGGATGTCTATCTGATCTAACTTCTCAATCGGCGAGCGGGCGTTCAAGTACTCCCACGCATCCTCGGTTAGTTCGTTTTCTACCATCGTGTCCCGGTATATCTCGTGGAGTTGCGGCTCGACGCCGTGTTCGATATTCTCGAACGACAGAACCATGTCCTCCAATGAAATACCGCGCGAATCTGCGATACCAGTGACGTACAACAGTGTTGCCCACCCCTTCTTGATTACACCGTCGGGAGCGAACGAGTACGAGAGATCGTGCCACGCTAACCGCGGAACTATCGCATCGAGACGATCGTCTGCTGCTGCGACAGTTAGTTGAAGTCCACCCGCATACGAGATACCATCCATTCCAACTCGTGGATTCACTCGCCCGTCGATCGGTTCATCGACCTCGACAGTCGAACGTCGACCGAGCCACGAAATGAGTGCCGAGGCGTCCCGTACCTCATTTGGTCCGTTGAGTCCGACCGTGCCGTCTGACTCCCCGAATCCTCGGGAATCGTAGACAAGGACGACGTATCCATTTTGTGCGTAGTACTCGGCCATTCTGACCTGCGCTGTACCCATTCGGTCACTGCCCCACGTGTGGGTCATGAGCACTGCAGGATACGATCGGTCGGTGGCAGTTGTCGCTGCACCCGCTGGCTCGTATACGCTCCCGACGATCGTTGTCCCGTCGAATGATTCGATCTCGACACGCTCGATGTGCGTATCACGAGTCGTCGCATCAGTGGTCCCAACACTGGCACCGACGATACCAGCGAGTGAACCAGCTGCGACCCGCTGTAAGAAAGCACGGCGTGTCGGATTCTCCGACCACCGTTTGCGCGCCATAGTTCGTGTTGGACTGTGACAGTATTATGTCGTTGCAATGTGTGATCTTCTATTCGATCTAAAAACTATGTGATGCTCTCGTTACATCATCTCGAAGGACTGTGTTCGTACTGTGAATTTTATTTTTTGAGGGGTGGATTCAATTTGTATGCACGAAATGCTTAACTCTTGTTCGTCAAATAGTAAGATATGAGCAGTCCGTATCGCACCGTCGGTCGGTTGTCGGCTAAGTGGACACTCGGGCGGCTCGCTGTTTACCTGCTGGGTCTGTTCATTCTTGCCCTCGTGTTCGTCCTTGCCCCTGCTGATCCAGTACTTGCTACCGGAATCCTCATTCTAGCAGTCGCGATTGCGACGGTAACGAGTGCTGTCGAAATCGTGCAGGCGTACGAAAAGCGCGCGCTCACGGTGTTCGGAGAGTACCGAGAACTGCTCGATCCTGGTATTCACATCGTCCCGCCGTTCGTTTCCCAAACACACCGGTTCGATCTGCGGACACAGACCCTCGATGTTCCTCGCCAAGAGGCGATCACGCGGGACAATTCTCCCGTAACGGCAGACGCCGTCGTTTACATCAGAGTGATGGATGCCAAGCGAGCGTACCTCGGGGTCGATCACTACCGTCGGGCAACGTCCCTCCTTGCTCAGACAACACTTCGGGCGGTGCTCGGAGATATGAAACTCGATGAGACGCTTTCACGCCGTGATGAGATCAATGGCCGCATTCGGCAGGAGATCGACGAACCAACCGACCAGTGGGGAGTACGAATCGAAGCTGTCGAGGTACGCGAGGTGAATCCGAGTCGAGGTGTCGTGAGCGCGATGGAACAGCAGTCGTCCGCAGAGCGCCGTCGTCGAGCGATGATCCTCGATGCACAGGGTGAACGTGTGAGCGCCATTGAGCGCGCACAGGGTGACAAACAGTCAAATATCATTCGTGCGCAGGGAGAAAAGCAATCGCAGGTCTTGGAAGCACAGGGAGATGCTGTATCGACAGTGCTTCGAGCGAAAGCAGCCGAATCGATGGGTGAGCGGGCTGTCATCGATAAAGGCATGGAAACACTCGCAGAGATCGGCCAGAGCGACTCCACCACGTACGTGCTCCCACAGGAACTCACGTCACTCCTCGGGCGCTACGGCAAGCACCTCACTGGCGGTGATGCTCGAGCGTCCCCTATCGATCTGGAGAGTTTGACGTTTGATGCAGAGACCCGCGATCTGATCGGTATCGACAACATCGAGCAGATCACTCGGGGAGAAGAGACGATCGTTACAGAATCCGAACGCAGTCAGTAATCGCTCAGAACTCCTCGGACTCGGGTGCAATTCCGGACTCGTCGATCTCGAATTCTTCGTGGATGTTTCGAATCCGGTCACGAATGTCCGCAGCCAGCTCGAATTCGAGATTGTCCGCAGCTTCCTGCATTCGCTGTTCGAGTTCCGAGATGTACTCTTTTGCTTCTGTGCTCGAATCGGGTTCGACGCCAGTGACGCCACTGGTGTCTGTCTTGCTTCCGGGGAGATTCGTTTCTCCAACCTCCTTCTGGATCGTCTCGGGTGTATAGCCGTGTTCCTCGTTGAACTGCTGTTGAATCTCTCGACGTCGCTGGGTCTCTTCGATGGCCGATTGCATCGAGTCGGTCATCTCATCGGCATACAGTATGACTTCGCCGTTGACGTTGCGTGCTGCACGACCCATTGTCTGAACGAGGGTGGTCGTAGAGCGCAGGAATCCCTCCTGATCGGCGTCGAGAATGGCCACCAGTGACACCTCAGGAATGTCAAGTCCTTCACGAAGTAGGTTGATTCCGACAAGCACATCGAACTCGCCGAGACGGAGTCCTCGGACGAGCTCGTGGCGTTCGAGTGTGTCCGTCTCATCGTGCATGTACTCGACCGCGACACCAGCCTCTTCGAGGTATTCGGTGAGATCTTCAGCCATTCGTTTGGTCAGTGTCGTAACGAGCACGCGCTCGCCGTCCTCGATCCGATTATCGATTCGCGTGAGGAGGTCATCGATCTGGTTCGTCGCACTAGCGGTCTCGATGCTCGGATCTACGAGATGCGTTGGCCGCACGATCTGTTCTGCGATCTGATCTGAGTGTTCGCGCTCGTACTCGGCGGGTGTCGCGCTGACGTAGAGCTTATCGGCAGTACGCTCTTCGAACTCCTCGAACGACAGGGGACGATTATCGTAGGCTGTGGGAAGCCGGAAGCCGTTCTCGACGAGTGAATCCTTGCGCGCTTTGTCTCCCGCAAGCTGGCCGCGAATTTGTGGTAACGTTTGGTGTGACTCATCGACAACAGTGAGGAAGTCATCTGGGAAATAATCGAGCAGCGTGTACGGTGGTTCCCCCGAGTCGCGGTCGCTCATGTGAACAGAGTAGTTCTCGATTCCCGAACAGTACCCTGTTTCACGGAGCATTTCGAGGTCGAAGGTTGTGCGCTCCTCGATGCGCTGGGCGGCGAGGAGGTCGCCTTGCCGCTCGAAGTACGAAACGCGTTCTTGGAGGAGTCCTTCGATCTCTTCGATAGCTCGTTCGAGGCGCTCTTCGGGAATCGAGTAGTGTTCTGCGGGGTGAAAGAGCACTGCGCGCTGTTCGCCCTTCGATTCGCCCTCTAAAACATCGATCTTCTGCATCCGATCGACCTCCTCACCCCAGAATTCGACGCGGACGGCGTACCGCCCATACATGGGGAACACCTCGACAGTGTCGCCTCGGACTCGGAACGTCCCTTGCGTGAAGTCTACATCATTGCGCTCGTAGTTAAGATCGACAAGCGATGCGAGGAGCTCATCACGATCGATCTGTTGACCAACTTCGAGCCGAAGGGCCATCTCCTCGTAGTTCGCAGGATCACCAAGCCCGTAGATGGCCGAGACCGAAGCGACGACGATGACGTCGTTGCGAGTGAGTAACGAGCGCGTCGCTGAGTGTCGGAGTCGATCGATCTCCTCGTTGATCGAGGCGTCCTTATCGATGTACGTGTCGGTTTGCTCGACGTACGCCTCGGGCTGATAGTAATCGTAGTAAGAAACGAAGTACTCGACGGCGTTGTCCGGAAACAGCGTTCGGAACTCGTCGTACAACTGCGCCGCGAGGGTCTTGTTGTGTGCAATAACGAGTGTCGGTTTTTGCACCTGTTCGATGAGCCACGAAACGGTATTGGTCTTTCCCGATCCAGTCACGCCCAGCAACGTTTGTTCGCTTGCTCCATTTCCATAGCCCGCAGCAAGCTGCTCGATGGCTGTTGGCTGATCACCGGCAGGCTCGAATGGTGCCTCTACGCGGAACGGTCGTTCGAGGTCGGGACGGTCGGGTGAGAGCGGTGACGAACCAGAATTGGAATCGGAATCAGAACTGGAACTAGAGCGAGGGCTGGAGCCTGAGCTTGAGCTGGGGTCACTCATTGTCTACGATTAGGAGCGAGAGCACTTCAGGAACTCGATTGCGGTGGTTTGGGTTCGTTCGAGAATATCGACAAACACGAACACGGCTACTGATTTCAGCTCAAATTCTGATACACGTTTCTATTGAGCGTGGATGATTTTGATGATTGGCAGCTTCTCTAATCGGGGCTGTTGTTTCTATTGCAGCGAGAGTTTGAGAGACGAGATCTCCTCGAAAGCGCGACAGTGTGGTGGCTTGAGCATAGCTTCGCTTCGTAGCGGTCGTTCTCGGAAATCCTAAGTAGCGGACTCGACAGAGTATGAGTATGGCTAGTTTCCCCGAGGCAGAAGATCGGCTCCTCAACAAGATGATTTGCATGCGCTGTAACGCTCGCAATCCGGCACGCGCAGACAGCTGCCGGAAATGTGGATACAAAAATCTTCGACCAAAGGCGAAAGAGAGCCGCTCGGTCTGATTTTCATCACCTTTGGTGGTTAGCTACTTGGTACAATTAGTCCTCACTTTCAAGGTAGTCCTGTTGGACTGAAACGATGGCAGTGGAGTCCTCGCACGCGGCGTAGCGAGAAAGTGGTTCGGCGTTGAGTTCGAGGAACGTGTGTCCCCACCGAAATTTCGAGAGGAGTTGTTCTGCCTGTTCACGCTCGCCGAGAATACACAGTGCACCGGCGAACGCTTCGACAGTGTTCAGCTGGAAGGGCTGTCCGTAGTTCACGGGATTGGCGGCGACGAGGAATGGGAGTGCTCGATGTGTGCCCCGTAGTTGGAATGCTTCGCTTTCGGCTGTTTCCCACGAGCAATCGAGTGCGATGAGGACATCGTCAGTGTCGGCTGGTGAGAGTGCCTGCTCTGCGAACGGATTGAGAACAATTCCCGGAGGGACCGAGCGCGCCGACTGGTGTAACTCTGTGAGGTCAAAGCGCGCGAGCTTGCGAGCACTGCACTTCTCGGGATCGTCGTCTCCCTCGTACCGGACGTGAATCTCCACGCCTGTACTCGTCGCGCCACCGATAAAAGCCGACCGACCAGCGCGCTCTTGTGACCACCGCGCGTGGTTTCGCCATGGACGAACTCGTCCGTGAGTATTACCGAGCTATCGACGAGCACGATTACGATGCACTTCAGACCGTTCTCGCGCCCGCGTTCATCCACGACCGCCCTGATCGAACGATCGATGGCCGCGATGCCTTCGTTCGATTCATGCGCGATGAACGCCCCGAGACCGACACGACACACGACATTGTGGATCTGTTCCGAAAAGAGCAGGCTATTGCTGTCCGTGGGACTCTCAACCGAGCGAACGGTGAGACGTGGATCGAGTTCGTCGATGTATTCTCGGTTGAAAACGGTGTGATCGCATCGCTGAAAACGTACTCTCGTTCAACGCAGGAGTAACTCCGCGGCTATTCGTGGCTATCTATCGCTCTGGTCATGGGTGATCGATACCTCGCACTGTTTCTCCAGAATTTATCCAGCGCGACGAGATTCATCGGACAACACCGTGTTCGAGTATCGAATGTATCTCACCAGACAACGCTCACATACCAGTAGGCTCCTCGTACCCAAGGTTGCACTGTTGAGTTGTGCAACCGGTCAGTCCGTGCGCTTTGTTCCTCCCGCAACGATCGCTAACTCCGGTCGCTCTCGTTTCAATCCACTATAATCACCGTTTCGCCGGTAGTCGCTGTACTCAGCAAGCGCCTTGACCAGACACGTCGCTGCGCTGTTCGCATCTGGCAGTGGTGTCGTCGCTGCCGGCGTTCGTGAGTCCTCTGGCGCAAACACCACGCGGCTCACGCGCCCATCTGTTTGCTCGTGATACCGAAGCCGTGCTTCGTTCTCGAACCAACATCCTGAGATCGTTTCGCCCACCGCGCGATAGTTGGTGATGCGTGTAATCTGCGGAAGCTCCCAAGCACCGTTTGCTTCCTCGTTTCCGATGCCTGCTGCCGTTAGCACTCGTTCGACTTGCTCGGCATGTGTACAGTCCAGACACTGGCACGGTCGACACCACACACTGTCACCAACATCGACGACGTGACTGAGTTCAGCGGTTGAGACCGCACTGCGATTCTCGACCATTGACGGATTAACGCGCTGCCCCATTCGGTTGCGAAACTGCATAACTGGGAGGTTCATCGGTTATCACCCCACATCGAGTCTGTGAATCGATCAGCCGAGCTTACTGGACAGCCGGCACTATGTTCGAGCGGTACTCGACTCGTTTCAACTGTAATTCCGCAGTATCGGCACCGCACGACGTCAGAACTAACTAATTTCTCACACTGGTAGTTTGTATGATATTTTTCGATACCGTTACCTACGTCGGTCTCATTTCGGATCATGGGTTCTGTCGTTGAGAGAACCCCAGCGTTGGGTGTCCCTGCACCCGGCGTGATTTACGAACGAACACGCCTCCGGCACTGGCGTTCTCTACCGATCATCGTGCCGCGAACCATTATAAATATACTGATGATCTTCATACGAGTTTGTCATATTACCAGCTAACGGGAACGTATATCGAAAAAACCGTTCATTCTGTTGTGTCGTTACCCCTGTTCCCGATCTACTGTCGGGCCACACTCACATCAAAGCCTGACTGGTGTTACTCTCGATCGCCGCTCCCGAGCGCGCTTTCACCCACCGGTTCATGCCCCGCGATGACTTCCTGTCCTCCCATATATGGTTGGAGCGCATCGGGAACGTTCACAGTACCATCCTCGTTCTGGTAGTATTCGAGGATAGCAACCATCACGCGTGGAAGTGCAAGTCCCGAGGCGTTGAGCGTGTGGAGGTATTCTGCACTTTCGTGGCGCTCAGGCCGGTAACGCAGTCCTGCTCGGCGCGCTTGGAAATCCTCGAAGTTCGACGCACTCGACACTTCCAGCCAGCGACCGCCTTCTTCAGGCCCATCGGGCATGTCGTCAGCGGGTGCCCACACTTCGATATCGACCTGTTTCGATTGCTTATCACCGATATCACCGGCACAGATTTCGAGGATACGATAGGGCAGTTCGAGCCGACGGAGCGTCTCCTCAGCTTCATCCAATAATGCGTCGAAACGGTCGTAGCTCGTCTCCGGTTCGACGAAGTTGACCAGCTCGACCTTGTTGAACTGGTGGACGCGGACGATTCCGCGCGTTTCAGTGCCGTGCTCTCCGGCTTCACGTCGGAAGTTCGGTGTATACGCCTGATGTTTGAGTGGGAGATCATCACGGAGGAGGATCTCATCAGCGTACATATTCGTTACAGGGACCTCTGCAGTGGGACAGAGCCAGAGATCTTCGTTTTCGATCTTGTACGCGTCTTCGGCGAACTTCGGCAGCTGACCGGTCCCTGTCATCGATTCGCTGTTGATGGGAATCGGTGGGAAGACGTCCACGTATCCCTGCTCGCGGTGGAGATCGAGCATGAACTGGACGAGTGCGTGTTCGAGCCGCGCACCGTCACCAGTAAGGAAGTAGTAGCCACTTCCAGTCGTCTTTGCGCCGCGCGCCTCGTCGATAATAGCCAACCGTTCACCAAGTTCGTAGTGTGGAACAATCTCTGATGGAAGATGACGCAGCCCGTCGAAGCCCTCACGACGGAGCTCTACGTTGTCTTCTTCGCCCTCTCCCGGCGGAACACTCTCATGAAGGATCTGCGGGAGTTCGAGTAGCGCTGCCTCAAGCTCCTCGTTCAGTTCTTCTGCGCGTTCCTCGACGGTGTCGAGTTCGGCTTTGAGTTCCTGTGAGCGTTCGATCGCTTGCTGTGCTTCGTCCTCCTTTCCGTCCCGCTTGAGCTGACCGATACGCTCGCTGACCTCGTTGCGCTCGTGACGGAGCTCGTCGCCACGCGCTTTGAGTTTGCGCCACTCCTCGTCGATCGTGAGTACGCGATCGAGATCAACTTCGTCGGTCATTCCTCGTTTTTCGAGTGTGTCCCGAACGACATCTGGATGCTCGCGGACGAACTGCCTCGGTAACATGCGACCTGATTCCCACGGACAGAACTAAGGCGTATCGCATCCGTGATCTTCGTGAACACGAACGACAGAATCCTTTTGTCTCCTGCTCGTTCCTCTCTGGTATGGCTATCGGCGACCTGTATCCAGTCGAAACGGGCGACTGCACCGATCTGTATTACATCGACACCGGAATGTATGATACCCCTGAATATGGCGCGGTCTACATTCTCGATGCAGAGCGACCTGCTGTGGTCGACACCGGAATTGGCATGCGCTATGACGCTATTCTCGACGCAATAGAGAGGGTCGGTATTGCCCGCGATGAGCTCGAAATCATCGCGCCAACACATATCCATCTCGATCACGCTGGCGGTGCGGGGTATCTCGCTCGAGACTGTCCGAACGCCGACGTTGTCGTCCACGAGCGTGGTGCCCGCCATCTTGTCGATCCGTCGCGGCTAATCGCTGGTACAAAAGCCGCTGTCGAAGATCAGTGGGAGTTCTATCGTGAACCCATCTCCGTACCAGAAGATCGTATTCGGGAACTCACCGACGGCGATATCATTGATCTCGGTACCCACCAGCTGGTTACTCACCATGTGCCTGGTCACGCACCCCATCAGGTCGTATTCGAAGACCCAGAGAATAACGCTGTATTTACTGCCGACGCTGCCGGTATCTACGTGCCTGCCATCGATGCTGTTCGCCAGACGACGCCACCGCCGGACTTCGACCTCGAACAGTGTCTTGCTGATATCGAACTCATCCAATCACTTGAACCAGCGACGCTCCTATATGCTCACTATGGTCCCGCACCCACCGAACACCGACTTGATGAGTATGCCGACGTACTCACCGAATGGATCGAGTCTGTCGAAATGGTTCGACAGCAAAAGGATGACGTCGTCGATCACTTCATCGCCGAAACTCCGATGAGCGGCGTCTGGGGCGAACGAAAGGCTCGCGCCGAAGCGGCGATGAACACCCGAGGCGTCCTCCGGTATCTCGATACTCGTCACGACTGAATAGCTCTCTTATTTCCAGTATCTATCTCGGCCTCGTTTCAATCACTAAATCATATGATGTGATGAGTGAGTAGTTAGGGATATATTATTGATATTCGAAGATTTTAATTGATGTTCGGTAATTGAATAAATAACATTTGTATGAAAGTCACTTTCATTTAGAAATGCATCTAATCACCATTTTACCCATCTAAAGGCTTTTATCACTATTCTACATACCATTCACATCGGGATTGGTGAAACGGAATGAACATTGTCACCGCGCTCAGGCGGGAACTCACGAACACCACACCCACGGAACGGTCCCCCTACAAGTGCGGCGGCTGTGGGATGCGCTTTGAACTACAGCGACACGTCTGTCCTGCCTGTGGTGGGTACACGATTGAACGAACTGAGTGGCCCTGCCTCTCTGAGCGTTGACTCCGGCGTTCGATACGCAGTACCACAACCGATCTGGTGAGTGATTACGTTATTGTACGTATTCAAACTGAACACCGAAACAATTTTGTATAATATGAATAGTAAATATTTACTGTCGGCTATGCGCTTACTGCTACTCAACAGCCGACCTCCCCAGACACCACACTAACTCGACCTTGGAAACCGGTCAGACGTGTGCGTAGCATGACTCCCCGTCTGGTGGAGCCCTCCCTATTGTTGGTTTGTCACACAGCTACTCGAGCACTGTATAGTTCTCAAAATAGTTGGAGAGTGGCAGAAATCCGCTGGAGTCAGGCCAGAGCGGATATTACGAGCTCACTCCGAGCGCAGCCGCGACGTCGAGGAGGCCCGATCCTTGTTCGTTGCTAGACAGGCCGATGTCTTCGGCTGTATCCGTTAGGCGTTGACGTGCTTCGGTGTTCGTGTAGCCTTGTGCCATGAGCTGGGCACCAGCACCACTCACGTGTGGACAGGCCATCGATGTCCCACTGAGCGTTGAGTATCCACCGCCAGTGTACGTTGAGTAGATATCGGCTCCTGGAGCGGCGATCTCGACTTCCGGACCGGTTGAGGAGAAGCTTGCAAGTCCGTCGGAGCTGTTGGTCGCACTCACCGCAATAGCTTCTGGCTCGGCGGCCGGGTAGCCAACACAGTCGCTGCACGGTCCGCTATTACCAGCAGCAGCGACCACGAGAACGCCACGGTTGTAGGCGTATTGGACAGCGTCTGTGACCGCAGATGACTGACCGCCACCGAGGCTCAGGCTGGCGACGTCCCAGCCTTGATCGGCGACGTATTCGATTCCGGCAGCGACGTCCGAGAACGAGCCGCTTCCGGTACCAGTGAGTACCTTGACTGCGTGGAGCGTTGCGTTGGTGCTCACACCAACGACACCTTGACTGTTGTTGACCGCGTTGGCGGACCCGGCACAGTGCGTTCCGTGGCCGTTGTCGTCGTCCCAGTCGTAGTTGCAGTCCGATCCAGAACAGCTTGTAAATGCGGTTCCTGAACCGAGGTTGGCCTGTAGATCTGGGTGATCACTATCAATTCCAGTGTCGATGATAGCGATGTCGGCGCCGGAACCGGTATACCCACTGTCGTGAGCGTTGTCAGCGTCGACTCGGTCAACACCCCATGGGTTAGACTGAGCGAGCGCGTGCATCTGTCCGTTTTCTTCTACATATCGGACATCAGAACGCTGACGGAGTCCTTTTAGCGCCCGCTTTGGTACCCGAATCGTAGCAGCGTTGAATCCAAACTCTCGAACAGTCTGATTCGATGCTGAAATAGTCGCCTGTCGTCCACTCTCCTTGTCGTACCCGACGTTGACCTCTACAACATCGTCGGGACGAGCTGCTGCAAGCCCACCAAAACTGGCGAGGGCTGCAGTTCCGCCGATCGTTTGTAGCAACTGTCTCCGCGAAACAGGGTTTGTATTCTCTCGCATACCCAAGTAACCAATTATTTGGCACCAACTTATATTTTTTGCTCACTAATATATTGTGAATATATTATCGCACAATGCAATATTATATACAATACGCCGAAAACAAATTTTGTCACATATATTGACAATTCTCTATGGGTAATACTCGGGGTTGCTGTATTTTATATGCTGTTATTATAGTAATAACATGACAAAGGTTGTTATGAGGAAAAACACGAAAATAAAGTACTACGCGATCGTACAAGCAATTGTCTCGCGTCCTGAGAGTTGAACTCTCGCATACCCCGGACGTGAGACTTCCTACTTTGATTGACTGTAACTGTGTACGCGGAGAATGTGTGACGTACTCTTAGTGACGCGCACCGTCGATCACAGCTTGTCATTTGTCGCTCAGGACGCAGCCAATGTTACCGTGCTACTCTACCAATGAAATTCATAGTTCGCGTCCGATCATTTCAGCCCACGGTTCGAAACCAAACGTTTCGTAGAATGCTCGTGCGCGTTCGTTCGCTGGATCGACATCAAGGAGCATTCGATCAAGTGGGAGTGTTTGTTCGCGTGCATGATCGAGTGCGGCAGTGATGAGCATGGTTGCCGCATCAGTTCCTCGATATTCTGAGGAGAGATAGAGCTCGTTCAACACTGCTGCGTCCCAAATAAACGACAACGACTCGGGAAGGACGAACGCGTATCCGATCAGTTCGTCGTCCTCTGCAACGATAAGGCATCCGTCATCGCGTTCGATGCAGTCCGCGACCCACGAGAGGTAGCCACGTCGGTACTCTTCGGTGAGCTTTGCTTCGTACCGCTCTCCTTTCTCTTCGTCTTTCTGTCCAAGTTCCAACTCGAAAGACTGCTTGAGTGTCCAAAGACCATCCGCATCGTCCTGCTCGTACGGTCGCACCGTTATACCATCCATTTTGACCGTCACATACACGTGCTACTATTGATATCTGGTGGTTTTCCTCTTCATGCGTGAATCAGTCGTCGATAGAGATACGAATGGGCCGCTGCCCCTATCGCCTTAGAGTTCGTTTAACTTCCGGAGTAGCTGTCCTTGATACTGTTCATCGCTGTGCGTCCCTTTCAGTTCAAGGACATTGCGTTCGAGGCGGTCAAGAGCAACACGGAACGCCGAGTTGGCACCGTATCCTTCACCCGATCCAGCGACCTGACCACGGTTGGTCCGAAGACGGATTTGGCACTGGATGAGCGGCGTTCCACGGAGTTTTTCTTTGTGTTTCTGGAAGCGGACGTGTGCGTGCTCGACATTCATTCGTTGATATTTCTCAACGACCTGCTCGATGCTCTGTCTAATTTCTTCTCGTTGAAGCGTATTGAGGAGATCAATATTGGTAATCTGAACGTCGAGATATTCCTCTTCAGTAAACGTGAGTGCTCGGAGCACGTCAGTTTTGGTGAGAACGCCCGCAACGAGATCGTCTTCATCCATCGGGGTGACCACTAGTCCGCCGTAATCGTGTTCGAGCATCAGTTTGACAGCCGCTTCGACGGAATTTTCGAGCCCAATCGTCGTCACTGGGCTGCGCATCACGTCGTATACAGGAAGATCGAGAATTCGTTCTCTGTCACCGGCACGGTCGCCGTGGGTGGCCTTGTCCATGTCACGGACAGCGACGTCTATGATGTCGTGAGTGGTGACCATTCCCGTAAGCTTTCCACTCTCGTTGACCACTGGAAGTCGTGAAATCCCGTTCTCCCGAAGGAGGTTGATCGCACGCCCAATGTTGGTATCTTCTGTGGCTGTGACTACGTTTTCAGTATAGATCTGCTCGACAGAGAGGATATCGAGATTGTCGAGAACGGTTTCGAGGATTGCATCAGCAGTGATTATACCCCAGTGATCGTCGTGCTCGAAGACAGGGGCGACTTTCGTTCCTCCCTCGACGAGCATTCGTGCGACATCTCTCACGTCAGCGGTGCGGTCGATTTTCGGTGCCGATTCGGCCATTGCACCCACTTTCGTGCTGTCTTCAACGTGAGATTGTAACAATCTCCGCTCGGTGATGACTCCAGCGTACTCCCCGCTATTGGTAACAATGATCCCCTTCGGATTCTCGCGCTCGAAGATGGCCCGCACTTTTGCAAGGCGTTGGCCGGCATCGACCTCAACATCTTCTTGCGTCGCAATGTCTGCAATGTCCATGGTAGCCTCCGCGTCTCGTTTGTTTTGTATGGTAATCAAAGTGGCGCGCCAACGGCTATGGCCCTGGGACCTCTATGGCTAGTATGCTTTTCGACATCGGTATTCCCGATATCGGCGTTTTCGGGCCGTACACTTACCTCGCAACCGAATTCTTGTGGGGCTCAGTCGCGTTGTTGCTGTTATTACGCGCTGGTGCACTACGCACCGCAGCCCGCACGATACTCGTTCTCTATCCCTTCGCCTACATCTGGGACTGGTATACACTAGAAGTGGGCGTATTCAGTATCCCACTCCGAACCGGGATCGAACTGATCGGTATTCCCCTCGAAGAACACATCTTCATGTTCGTCGTCCCTGCGTTGGTCGTCGGCATCCACGAAAATCTGCGAGCACTCGACGACCACGCGCCCTCGATCCAAACTGAAAACAGGGACACACAGACTGATGCGAACACGAACCCACGAACAGATAGCTAGCACTGGAGCAGTGCCGTGTAATCTGATGTGGGGAAAGATTGGATAGGATGGGATGGGACTGGATGTGCCTATTCTCCTTCCCAGTAGTCGACATCGGAATCTGCGTGGAACATTTTCTGTAGCGTTACCTTTTTTCGTGGACCTCCGGGGGCTGCTCCCGCGACCATTCCGACCTTGTTCGAATCTGGGTAGACCATCACATCGGGTTCGTTCATCGTGGATACACACAGAAACCGAAGCGGTTCGTCCGAGGAGTTGATCACTTGGTGTGCGCCGTCTTCTCCTGCGGGGAGAGCAACGTAGCTTCCCTCGGAAATGTCGATCTCCTCTGTCTCTGTTCTGAGTCTTCCTGTCCCATCAAGCACGTAAATGGCTTCCTCGTTAGCGGTATGATAATGATAGGGAACTGGGCTTCGTTCCGGCGGTACCTCGTACAGTGTACAACCCAGCTCCTCGCCTCCAGCAGTCGCTCCGAGTCGGAGTCCCGTGCCAGCAAACTTCTCGCCGTGTGAGCGTTCCATTTGCTCTGCTTCGTCTTCGTGTACTACGCCATGCTCGTTCGGCATTACAACTATCTACAAAAGCCTGTTAAATCTATGTTCACCTAGCAGAGCGAAAGTAATCGGACCAAAAACTGCGTTAATAGTGTCTCGTTAGCAAGAGAACGGAAACAGAGTGACCAAAATAGTGGGTTCGGGCAGATTTGAACTGCCGACCTCCTCCATGTCAAGGAGGTGTCATAACCAGCCTAGACCACGAACCCGTTTTGCTGTTGCAATTCACTCTACTGCGGAGAGATACTTCAACCTTTCCGAATCGCTTCGCACATCCCGGCTTCGTATCGCCATTTGGCAAGTAGTTTTCGCCTTGATCTGTGCTATAGACACTCACTCACGCTGTCGACAGCATTAAGTCGATGTACACATTTGAACATGGTAGGACAACTTCGAACATTGGTTCCACTATGAATACATACATCGAGCGTGTGGCCGAGGGTGAGGATCTGACACAGGAAGAGTCTCGGGCAGCGGCGAGCGCCGTTTTCGAGGATGCGACAGAGGCACAAATCGGGGCACTCCTCACGGCACTACGCGCGAAAGGGGAAACAGAGCGTGAGATTGCCGGGTTCGCAGAAGGGATGCGTGATGCGGCACGCACGATCTCGCCAAGTCGTACACCACTCGTCGACACATGTGGGACGGGTGGAGACGACTACGACACAATCAACGTTTCGACGACCAGCGCTATCGTCGCCAGTGGTGCCGGTGTTCCCGTTGCAAAACACGGCAACTACTCCGTTTCGTCCTCATCGGGAAGCGCAGACGTTCTCGAAGAACTGAACGTGCAGATCGACGCCGAGCCCGCTGCCGTCGAACGCGGAATCGAAGCGCACGGCATCGGATTCATGCTCGCCCCTGTGTTCCATCCTGCGATGAAGGCGGTTATCGGGCCGCGCAGAGAGCTCGGCATTCGAACGATCTTCAACGTTCTCGGTCCGTTGACGAATCCCGCTGGAGCGAGCGCACAGGTTGTCGGTGTATACAACCGCGAGCTCGTTGGCATCATCGCACGCGCGCTCGCCCGAATGGATATTGAACGAGCACTCGTTGTCCACGGCTCGGGTCTCGATGAGATCGCCATTCATGGCCCCACACGAGTTGCTGAGATCACTGATGATGCAATCGAGGAGTACACCATCACGCCAGAAGATCTCGATCTCAAACAAGCCTCGATCGAGGCGGTTGCGGGTGGAACACCCAGTGAGAACGCTGAGGCACTCAGTGGGATCGTGTCTGGTGAACTGACGGGGCCAAAGCGCGACATCGTGCTTGCGAACGCTGGAGCTGCTATCTACGTCGCTGGCGAGGCGGACAGCATCGAATCGGGTGCCGAACGTGCCCGTGAGACGATCGAATCAGGTGCCGCTCGTGCGACACTCGACGAACTCCAATCCATCGCGGTTGCCAAATAGCTCATATAAACACGTTGAACGACATTACCAATACATGAACAATCTACGTCGTACGGGACAAAAGCAGACGGATCAAACGAGCCAAACGCGAATCAAGATTTGTGGTATCACGACGCAGAATGACCGCGATATTGCTGTCGCTGCTGGCGCGGATGCCGTCGGGTTCATCAGCGGTGTCACAGTCGAAACACCGCGGGAGGTCACGCCGGAGACGGCGGCCACTCTTGTTGCGACGACTCCTCCATTCGTTAGCACAGTCCTTGTAACCATGCCCGAACGGGTACACGATGTCGTCGAACGCATCGAACACGTGCGTCCGGATATCGTTCAGGTCCATGGACTGTCTCCTGATGCCGTGGAATGTCTCTCGTCCATGACGACTACCGCCGTGATCCCCGCTGTGACGGCAGCCGACACGGCGTGCTATGAACAGGTTGCAGACGCACTGCTTGTCGACTCATTGGACGAAAATGGTGCAGGAGGAACCGGATCGACACACGATTGGGAACGCACGCGCGACAAAATCGAGAAGATCGACACTCCCGTCGTGCTTGCTGGTGGTCTCACCCCCGAAAACGTCTCACGTGCGATTGAAATCGTCGATCCATACGGCGTGGATGTTGCAAGTGGTGTCGAACAGCGCGGTGGAAAGAAAGACGCCGACGCTGTTCGATCGTTCGTCGAACAGGCCCGGAGGGCAGTATGAACGGACACCGTGAGTCGAACGGAAAGAGAAACGAGATCGGGCACGCGACTGCAACTACGAGTGCAAGCACGACTATGGATCTCTCTCGGAGCGAGTTCGTCTCTCTCTCCGAGGACGATCGACCCGCTGTGATTCGAACGACGGCAGCGCTGGACAGCGACGTTGAGCCACTTGCAGCGTATGCTGCGCTAACCGAACACGATGACGCGTACGGATTTTTACTCGAAAGCGGTGAGAAGGTTGCCTCAAGCGACCCAGATGGAGCATTCACGTCTGCGACAGAGAACACCGACAGACACGCTCGCTACTCGTTCGTTGGGTACGATCCTGCTGCCGTTATCACTGTGATCGGTGATGAAGTGGATATCGAACTTCTCGACGATCGATACGAGGGGATCCTCAACACGACTGTTGAGGGTGACGTTCTCGAAACGCTCAGCTCTGTGCTTCCAGACGCTACCCTTCAGGGATTTCCCGATCGATCCCGGCGACAGCTCGATGGTGGGCTCGTCGGTGTGCTCGGCTACGACGCTGTATACGATCTCTTTCTCGAAGAGCGGGGATACGACCGTCCCGATACTCGCGTGCCCGACGCACAGTTCGTTCTGAGCGATACGACGCTCGTTTTCGATCACGTCGAGGACACCCTCGAACTCGTGTTCACGCCAGTTATCCGTCCTGATGAAGATGCGCGAGCAGTGTATGCCGATCTCGTTTCGGAGACAGAGCGCGTGCGTGCACTGCTGGCTGAGCATGGTGAGATCGAGACGGGTGGTTTCTCGAAGGAGGGTTCGGTCGCGGGGGACAAAGCGGAGTACGAAACCGCGGTTCGGCGGGCCAAAGAGCACGTTCTCGACGGAGACATCTATCAAGGTGTTATCTCCCGCACACGAGAGCTGTACGGAGAGATCGATCCACTTGGACTGTACAGTGCGCTTCGAGAGATCAACCCATCGCCGTACATGTATGTTCTCGGCTACGATGACCTGACGATCGTCGGTGCCAGTCCGGAGACGCTCGTCTCAGTACAGAACGATGAGGTGATGATGTATCCACTTGCGGGGACGTGTAACCGGGGAAGTAGTCCTGTTGAGGATCGTCGGCTGGCGGGCGAAATGCTCGCTGATGAAAAGGAATGTGCAGAACACACGATGCTCGTCGATCTTGCGCGTAACGATGTCCGCCGCGTGAGTGAACCAGGAAGCGTTACCGTCGAGGAGTTCATGAACGTGTTCAAATATAGTCACGTTCAGCATATCGAGAGCACAGTCACGGGGATGCTCGCATCCGATTGCAACGCGTTTGATGCAACTCGGGCTGCATTCCCGGCGGGAACGCTGACTGGCGCGCCGAAGATACGAGCGATGGAAATCATCGCATCACTCGAAACCAGTCCACGCGGTGTCTACGGTGGTGGCGTGGGATACTACTCGTGGACCGGTGATGCAGACGTAGCGATCGTCATTCGAACTGCGACAATCGAGCATGGCGTGTGCGATGTCGCGGCTGGTTTCGATGACCGTGATCGGGTTACAGTTCAGGCGGGAGCTGGTATCGTCGCCGATAGCGACCCCACTGCGGAGTACGAGGAAACAGAACAGAAAATGAATGGGGTGTTAGCCGCGCTATCGGAAATCGAGACCAACGAACCGGAGAATGTGAACCCACCAGAGGCAGGACGATGACTGAGACACGTGTCTGTTTTATTGACAACTTCGATTCGTTCACGTACAATCTTGTTGAGTACGTCAGCCAGCACGCTGATACCGAGGTGCTGCGCAACACTGCCTCGCTCGATGACGTGCGCACAGTCGATCCAGATGCGATCGTCATCAGTCCGGGACCTGGTCACCCGAAAAACGACCGGGATATCGGCATCACGCTGGATGTGCTCACAGAGCTAAGTACTACAGTACCAACACTCGGGATCTGCCTTGGATTAGAGGCAGCCGTCTACGCGTACGGTGGAGCGATTGAGCACGCGCCAAAACCAGTCCACGGCAAAGCATTCCCGATCGAACACGACAGCAGTGGTGTATTCGATGGACTTGAGAATCCGCTTCGGGGTGGTCGATATCATTCGCTCGTTGCAACTGACATCCCAGCGTGTTTCGAAATCTCAGCGACTACCCAATCCGACGGGGTCGATCTCGTTATGGCAGTTCGCCACCGCGAATATCCGATTAAGTGTGTACAATTTCATCCCGAAAGCGTGCTCACCAGCTCGGGTCATGCCCTCGTTCGGAACTTCCTTCAAACTGTGTAAAGTAGAGATTTCGTCTCGATAGATCTACGCATTGTTCATCCGGAGGGTCGTCTCTGTACCGCAAATTTGGCACTTACTCACGCGGTAGGGCTCACGCGAGAACTGTGCGTTTTCGGTCTTATTGCTTTCAGTGAGAATCTGGAGTGAAACACTGTGTGACGTTTCTCTGTCGCACGTCGGGCACTCCTCGTAGATAGCATTCTGCTTCGATTGGTGCTTCGTTGCTCCCATCAACTCCTCCTACCACATACCGGGGTATAAAAACCTATCTCTGTTGGGGGTCGTTTACGTCGATTATCGCCGTACGGAAGCCGGTTTTAGCAGAGACTGTTTTAGATTGGACGAGAGAGTTTACAAACGTTTTTCCAACGGTTTACGGTGAAATCACATGCATAGGGCCACTATATTTAAGTATCATCAACCAACCGTCGTGCCAGAAATAACGTGGTACGCTACGCTTAACGGTTCGCGGCACTCAGAAAGCGCATGGACCAGGTGTTCGCCCCGTGGCGTATTGAGTGGGTCGAGCGTGGAGATGCGAACGATGACTCTGACGGGTGTGTGTTCTGTTCGTTGCCAGAACAAGCGAACGATCGAGAGAACTGGATCGTTGCTCGGAGTGAACACGCGTACGTCCTGCTCAACAATTATCCATACAATCCAGGACACGCAATGGTTATTCCATACAGCCACACTGGTGAGTACGGTGATCTCTCTGATCAGGTGCTGCTTGACCATGCACGATTGAAACAGCGGACGTTTGAGGCGCTCGATCGTGCGCTCGACCCGAACGGCTTTAACGCAGGCTTGAATCTTGGACGGGCCGCTGGTGGCTCGATCGGGGATCATCTTCACACGCACGTCGTCCCCCGTTGGGACGGAGATACGAACTTTATGCCAGTCATCGGTGACACGAAGGTCATCGTTGACGCCATCGAGAACACCTACGATCGACTTCACGAGGCGTTTTCAGCACAGGAGAGAACATACATAGCAGACTCGGGTGCAGTGAAAGTCGAAGCACAAAATGAGTGAACGAAGCGACTTTCGCTTCGAATCACGTTCAAAGTGATATGGATCGGGACACCGCCCTTCGGCATGTCGGACTCCTTGTGTTGGGGATCAATGCCGTCCTCGCACTGGCAAAGGGTGGTGTTTATGTAACAACTGGGAGTATTGCTGTCGGTTCAGAGGCAGTGAACAGTCTCGCTGATGCCGTCTATAGCCTCGTCGTCGTCGCTGGTCTCTATGTGACGACCCAGCCGCCCGATACGACCCATCCCCACGGCCACGAGCGCATTGAACCGTTCGTCGCACTGTTTGTCGCGCTCGGAATCTTTGCCGCTGGCATTACTGTCCTCTGGAACGCTGTCCAGTCTATTTTGACTGGAACCGTCGCTGTTGCCGGTCTTCCAGCTATCGGTGTTCTCGCTGGAGCCGCACTTGTGAAATACCTGCTCTATCGGTACTGTCTTCAGATGAGTGAGACGTATCACTCGCCCGCCATCAAGGCAGCCGCACTCGACAACCGCATTGATGTTTTTACGGCTGGCGCAGCACTCGTCGGTGTCGTCGGTGCTGATCTGGGGGTATTAGTCCTCGATCCGATCGCCGGTGCCATCGTCTCCGTGGGCATACTGTACACTGGTGTAGAGATCGTCATCGACAACTTCGGTTATCTCGTCGGTGTGGCACCTCCGGACGGTCTCCGAGAGGAGATCCTCGACCGAGCGCTCGCTCACCCCGAAGTCAACGGCGTTCACGACGTCGTCCCTCATTACGTCGGTCCTGAGGTTGATGTGAGTCTCCACCTCGAAATCGAAGGCAACCGGACGCTGATCGAAGCCCACGATATTGAAACGACAGTCGTCGAATCGATTCGAAATATCCCCGAGATCGATGATGTATTTGTTCATCTCGATCCAAAAGAACTCGGGGAATGGAAGGAAAATGAAAGCGGACGAATCGGGGCCGAAGAAAACGATGACAATGAATGATGACGCTCAGATCTGGTGTTGGTCGTAATATGAAAGCACCTACTGCTAGACGGCAGTAATCGGCTACGTCTATCGTTGGTGAGAAACCGTCTCGTTTCGTCCGTCACTATACCTTGACGGTCAACTGCTCTACTGTCACGTACTCAGCTTTTCTTACTGAGCTCACATCTTGTCGTCGATCACCGTAACATCACACCGAATGTCCGCCATAATCCCACATTGTGGACAGCGCCGAACTCCGCTATTGACGTTTGTCATGATCATGTTACAGTCCCGACACAGGACGTTCGTGTAGGCGACAACCGGGCCGTCGGTGCTTGCAATGTCATCCTCTGTCATCGGTCCCGTATTGGTCAATCAACTCCCGGTAGTGTGTCCTGATTGTCATTCGGGTAATATCTGCCACATTGCTGATCTCGTGTTGCGTGAGTTGCTCGCCGGTTAGACAGGCGCTGGCGTACAGCGCAGCGGCGGCCAGTCCTGCGGGGTGTTTGCCACTCGTGTAGGTTGTTCCCGACACCGTTTCGAGAATATCGTGCGCTTCTCTGTGAACGTCCTCGGAGCAATCGAGCTCGGATGCAAATCGAGGGAGGTAGGCAGTTGGATCGGATGGCTCAATCGCTAGTCCAAGCTCGGTGGAAATGACACGATACGCTCGTGCAATCCGCTGTCGTTCGACGCGCGCGACCGTCGTGACTTCATCGAGTGTACGTGGAATACCCTCCCGACGGGCAGCCGCATACACCGCGCTCGTGGCAATCCCTTCGATCGATCGCCCGATGAGGAGGTTCTCGGCAAGCGCGCGTCGATAGATAACGCTCGCAGTTTCACGAACGGGTTTGGGCAATCCAAGCGCACTCGACATCCGATTAATCTCTCCGAAGGCTTGCCTGAGATTCCGCTCTTTCGAATCACGAGTGCGGTACCGTTCGTCCCATGTCCGGAGACGCCGCATCTGTTGGCGCTTGCGCGAGCTGAGTCGTCGACCGTGTGCATCTCGGTCTTCTTGACTGATAACGGTCGATAGCCCCCTGTCGTGAAGCGACGCTGTCGTTGGCCGCCCGACTCGAGAACAGTCCTCACGTTCGCTTGCAGTGTATGCGGTCCATTCTGGACCGTGATCGACGGTTCCTTCAGTGACGATTGTGCCGCATTCGGTGCAGACTGTTTCTCCGCGCTTTGGATCCGCTTCAACGTTCGAGTCACAGTGTGGACACGTTTGTTGACTTGGTAGTGATAGTTCCATAATGTATTACGAACAGCGTGTTGGTCGTTTACCCATCATCGATCGGAAAACGGCGTTTGTGAGTCATCAGACTCGATACTGAACTCACGACGCCGCAGTTCGCGCTTGAGCGTGAATGGATCAATACTCGTCCGCTTCCATCTCTGATCGGGATTTTGACGGTCGGCGTGACTGTCGCTGTAGAGCACGGTAAACTCGTGAACGACTCCTTCTGGTGCTTTCACGTATGCGTCGAACTCGGGGTCATCGAAGGATACGACCACGCGCTCCTCACGAAGCAGTCGGATCACATCCTTGTCACTCTCTGCTTCTTTTCGGAGCGCAAACACCCCACTCTGTGACTTTGCGTGATCATTCATCTGTCTCTCCCTCAGTAGCAGTGAGCCGCCACTGCTGTTCAATGCAGAAACTATTCGTATCTGTAGTCCGTTTTTGTGAACGCATCGGTATTATCTCGTTTCGACTCAGTTAGTCGTGGGCCGCTAATGTAGTGCTGATCGCTCCACCCTTTCGCCGGCGGTCGACGATTGCGAGGAGAGCGAATCGACACGATGCATCTGGTTCACACGACTGGAAACAAACACGACATAGCCCTCCTTTAATGTCACAATAGGGCGCATACAGCTGTCGTGCAGTAGTCCTCTCATGGTCGTGTGTTCTTGCTTGCCGGACGATGCTGGACACATCGTCTCGGCAGTTTCCTGACAACTGGTGTACATCACGAACTTTTCGTTTGGTAACCAGTTGTACGCTCGTTAGCTTCGCACGGTCTCCAGAAACAAGCCACATATACTTATATGTTTGAGATAATTCACTTCATCTTAATTCGATTTAGTATTGCTCATGGTATCTAATCCAAAATATTTTGGTAGGTGAGATAATTGAGTGTGACTATGGAATATCAACCAGAGATTAAGCTACAAGAGAAACTTTCAGAACTATTGATGGAAAGTGACTCAAGTGGTGCTGAAGTCGCCCGTGAGATCGGGGTTTCTCCCGCCTCGATTAGCCAGTACCGAAAAGGTGAAACACAACCCAGCTTGGACAAGCTCGTTGCTCTTGCACGAGCACTCGATGTAAGTCTCGATTATTTAGTCCTCGGCGAGAGCGAAGAGGCAGAAGAAGTTAGTGTTGGTCCAATCGCAGAACGAATGGATGATTCGCTCCAAGAAATGCAGATTCGAACTGCTGAACGGACGGCACTAGTTGCTCACGTTGGGCGACAGCTGTCACAGATGTTGGATGAAGAGATTGAGAAATTCTTATCTGAAGATTCCGGACGACATCTGTATGCAGGAATAATCACAGATACTGAAACTGGATCATTAGAAAAGCATAGTGAGACGACAAGGTTAATCTTACGAGATTTCAGCTATAATATGTCTCCCACAGAAATTCCAGGAAGCTTTTTCGCGACTGTCGCTAACAATCTGAGTCGTGGAAGGAAATACCAGTATCTCCTTGCACAAAATGCTAACACTGACTGGTCTAGCATTGTCAATGATTTCAGGACACTCTTAATAGAACAAACCAAGAGCGAAACCGCTGTTCGTAACAATTGTAGTTTCAAAATAACGACTGCTCCTCTATTGTCTGGCTATGCACTGTATCATCTATCAGAGGATAAGCTCGAAAAGGATGATCCGATACTATATAATTACGTTCATGAAAATAACTGCGTGGATGATGATGGTTGGTTTGGTTATTTGATCCCGCCATCGCTCGGTGGACGGGGAGAGCCAGTTATGGACAAAGAACATCTTGCTAATGCAATCGGGATATTTGAATCTCTCTGGCCTGAAGCAGAACCGGTCTAAGCCAGAGTCGCTTTCTTATTCGATTCAACGACAACGTCGAGGAACTCCATCTCAGCATCTGGACAAGTTTTCGAGATCAAGTCATAGGCTCGACGACAAGCTGCTCGATTATAATCTTCAGAAGTTTTTCGATTGCCACGTGCCACTAGCAATACTTCATTCGTCAAATCAGTGACTCTAAACTTTTCGGCATCTCTCGTTACTTCACCGAATAACGCGAGCATATGATCGTCGGTGCCGTATACGAGATCGCCAGATTGGGCCACAATGTACTCATCGTGGAAAATTGGGAGGAAACGCTCTCCACCACTCGCTCGCTGGATGATTACATCTCCACCCAGGGTTGCAGCATCATGCATCCCAAGGCTTACACCAAACTCAGCACTCGCAATATTGTATGCGTCGACGACGTTGTTGCGCCT
The DNA here is from genome assembly GCF_025913575.1 of Halocatena marina. Classification (NCBI taxonomy): domain Archaea; kingdom Methanobacteriati; phylum Methanobacteriota; class Halobacteria; order Halobacteriales; family Natronomonadaceae; genus Halocatena; species Halocatena marina. The sequence goes on from NZ_CP109785.1 coordinate 194,965, forward strand.
CTTGAGTCCTTTCTTCTCGACGATTTTCACGAGTTGTTCTCCGGAGGGAGTTTGATCGGGGTAACCGATCTTCGAGAAAAACTCATGAAATTGTTTCACCTCTGGCTTATCAAGTATTGCATCGAGGTTGTCGTTTACTATCTTTTCAACTTTATTGATATCTCCGTCTAATTCGGGTGCCCCTATTTGGACATCAAGCCCTCGTATACGGCAGCCAACCGGACTTACGATACCCAAGTCATGGGCATCTTGTTTGACAACTATTTGGTTCATTGTATCCCCTTTACGTTCATTTATATCTCTAAGTTCTCCCTTAGTATACTTTTTGATAGTTTCCGAACATCACAATCATGCACCGATATCCGTGTTTTCAGTCCTCTAACCGGTGAGCGATTATTTTATATCGGATTTCCAAAACAATAGACGTTTTCCGCGCTCGTGATTTCAACGTCGAGAACGTCCCCCGGTTCGATACCGTGTTCGCTAGCGTTCGTAATGACAACTTGTCGGTATGCTTCATCGTAACACTGCACTGAATCTCCAGTTCCCGGCTGAACGACAAGTACCTCATGACGTTCACCAACCATCTCGCCATACGCATCGCCCACGATCTCCATTTTCAGCTCAACCATCTCAGACGAGCGTTCTTTTTTGAGTGTTCCTCCGAGACCTTTCAGTTGAGCGGCATCAGTATCCGGTCGCTTTGAAAACCGCGTTACATTGATCTTTTCAGGGCGGACTTCTCGCATCAGTGCGAGGCTCTGCTCGTGATCAGTGTCCGTTTCGGTCGGGAAACCGACGATGAAATCCGTCGAAAGTGTCCAGTGATCGAGTGCGGCATCAAACGTTTCAACGACCTCGACGAACTCCCGAACCTGATGTTGACGGCGCATCTCACCAAGAACAGTGTTACTCCCGGACTGAACAGGAGCATGAATGAAGTTGTACAATTTCTCGTTTTCGGCAAATACTCGTGCGAGTTCCTCACGGATACCGTGTAATCCTTTCGGGTTTGCCATACCGACGCGGATGCGGAACGTTCCGTCAATCTCACAGATGCGTTCGAGGAGCGTGTGTAGTTTTCGTTCGCCCCCGTCCCAGCCGTAAACGCCAGTGTCTTGCCCCGTGATGCGAATCTCCTTTGCACCCGCGTGGACGAGTGCGCGAGCCTTCTCGACGTTCTCTTCGACGGACGGGCTGTCGATCTTCCCGGTTGCTTGCTTTGTGATGCAGTACGAACAGTCGCTCATGCAACCCCGGGCAATCGGAAGGATACCAATGACACCGTCGAGAACTGGCTCGGTATCCGGTGTCGTCGTCGGACACTCGCCGTTTAGAACGGCGTTCGGAACAGCATCCCAGTGGAGAATATCGGCATCGACGCCAGCTTCATTAAATGTTTCACCCTGTGCGAGCGCCATACAGCCAGTAACAATGAGATCTGCTGTCGCTTCTTCGAGCTCTTTGGCCCGTTTGAGCATGTTGCGCTCAGTTTTCTCCACGACGGTACAGGTGTTGAGAATTGCCACGTCGGCTTCCTCGGGGCCGTTCGCACGGTGATGGCCTCCATCGCGGAGCAGTTGCTCTATCTGACGGCTCTCGCCACGGTTGGCAGTGCAACCGTACGTCTCGATGTGATAGCGGGCCATCGCTTGTCCGCCAATCCGGCCTGTGGAGGGAAAAACACGACGCTTCGACCTTCACTGAGCGGGATGAACACTTAGAAAGCATGAAGTGACGTGGCCATCCATGATGCGATATGAGCCTCGAAATCACTCACTATTGCCCGTCCTGTGATGAGGAACACACGTTCTATCGCACGGCGAGTACGCTTGTCCATCTCGGTGAGAAAACGAAATGGAGCTGTACCGAGTGTGAGTACGGCTTCGTCAAAATCGACAGCATCGAATCGGACGCAGATATCACAGCCTAACTAGAACATCGTATCTGTTGTTGATTTCGACGCTGCTTCGATTCTCGAATAGCTCTGTTCTCCGTTATACTCGATTTCACCTACGAGCGAGAACTACTCACGACTTAGGTGCGCCAATAGGCTGGTGTAAGGAGCACGAGCACCGGCAGGATTTCGAGTCGTCCGACCCACATCAGAAACACCATAAACAGCTTCGAGGTTGCCGGAAATGGGAGGTAACTATTCATCGGACCGACTTCGCCAAAGCCTGGCCCGACGTTACCAAGCGTAGCAGCGACGGCACTCATCGCTTCGAATGCGGTCACTTGATGGCCGACCCGCCACGCGTCCGCAATCACGAAAATGATAGCAACAAAGAAGAATACGAGATACAGCAGGGTAAATCCATAGATTCCTCGAATGGCCCGTTCATCGAGCGCTCGTCCACCTAGTCGGACCGGTGAGACCGCCTCTGGGTGTACAGTAGTGAACAGCTCTCGCCGGATGGATTTGATGATCACTACCCAACGGACAATTTTGACCGCGCCACCGGTTGAACCTGCAGATCCGCCGATGAACATCGCAAACAACAGTATGTACTTGGCGGGGTCACTCCAGGTGTTGAAATCCATGTTAGCATAGCCCGTTGTCGTGACGATAGAAACGATCTGAAATGTCGCATGGCGTGCTGAATCTTCGATTTCACCGACGATCGGCGGAACGTTCGTCGTGGTTGTTTCAATACCTGTGCCAACGAAGAGGAGTCCAGTAACAACAGCAGTGAGAGCGGCAAGAACGCCGACGTACGCCCGGAATTCAGTATCACGGGTTAGCCGCTCTGGCTCGCCGTTGAAAACGTGCCAGAACAGTGCGAAGTTCGTCCCTGCAGCGACCATGAAGGGAATGATTGCCCACTGAACCGCAGCTGAGAACGCCTCGATAGAGCGAGCCTCGGGTGAAAATCCACCCGTCGGCATCGTCGTAAGTGGATGAGCAACAGCATTGTACAGGCCCATGTTCGGAGCCAACCCAGCGAGGTGGAGTCCGTACAGAAGCGCCATTTCGGCGACGGTGAATCCGAGATACGCCAGCCAGAGTACGCGCGCAGTCTCGGCGATACGGGGGGTAAGCTTCTGAATGCCAGGTCCCGGAGCTTCGGCGTCCATCAGCTGTGCCCCTCCAACTGAAAGCTCCGGAAGAATGGCGACCGCAAGAACGATGATTCCCATTCCTCCGAGCCATTGGGTGAGCTGACGCCAGAGCATGATGGCGTGCGAATGGTCCGCGAGCGAGATACTGCCCATCACTGTTGCACCCGTGGTAGTGAAGCCACTCATCGACTCGAACAGCGCATTTTCGGGCTGTGCGAGTGTCGACTCGGTGCCGACGACTCCCGCAATCAGATACGGAACCATTCCGACGAGGGCAACGACTAACCATGTCAGCCCAACCATCAGGAACCCTTCACGCGCGCCTAAGTCGGGGTCGGGATCAATTCGCTCGAGAGCCACCCCTACCACGATGGTGAACAGAAAGGACACCGCAAATGTCGGTACATCCTCACCGTAGTAGAATCCAACTGCGAGCGGAATGAGAAACGTTCCGGAGAGGTATTTGATGACAGTTCCGACGAGACCGACGCTCGCCCGCCAATCAACGCGCAACCGCCAACTCATACAGCTTTTGCCACCGCATCAACGACCGCTGTCTCGGCGAACAGTACAACGTGGTCTCCGACTTCGATGACGGTGTCACCACGCGGTGTGATGAGCGTACCGTCACGGGTAATAGCCCCAACGGTCACACGTGCTGGCAGGTCGGCTGCGGATTCTCGGATCGGCTGCCCTGTGAGAACACTGTCGGCATCGACTTCGATTTCGAGCACCTCTGCTCGGTCGTGTTCGATGAGTGCGACGTTTTCTGTGTCGCTGTCACGCGTAAATCGAATGATCTCTTCAGCTGTTGCATCGCGTGGATTCACCGCTGCACCAACTCCCACCGCCTCGAAGAGGTCAGTGTACGCAGCGGTTTCGACGAGCGAAATCGTTCGATCGACGCCGATTCGGGATGCGAGTAACGAGGAGAACAAGTTCTTCTCATCCGATTCGAGCGCGGCAATCGCTACGTCTGCGTCGCCGACGTGTTCGCGGTTGAGAAACTCTCGATCCGTAGCATCGCTTTTCATCACGGTCGTTCCGGCGAGCATCTCGGCGAGTTCACGGGCGCGGTCGGGGTCGTGCTCGATCAATCGTGGACGGAGACCGCGATCTTCGAGTAACTGTGCGATCTGGACTGCTGCCTCACTTCCGCCAACGATGACAACGTCCCGATTCGCGCTGTCGTTGTCGCGCGCGAGATCACCAGCGAAAGCATGCGTGCTCTCGGGACTCCCGATCACGATCAGGTCGTCGTCGGCTTCGATGACCGTCTCCCCTTCGGGAATGATGACATCTCCATCACGGAATATGGCTGCGAACGTCAACTCTACGAAACAATCGACCTCGGCGACGGTTTGTCCAGCCACTGGACTGCCTTTGGGGACTCGGAACTCTGCCATGAGAACTTTCCCTCCGGCGAAGACATCGACGTCCTGAGATGCTGGCAGTCCGATAATTCGAACGATTGTCTCGGCGGCCAGAAGATTGGTACAAACCATAAAGTCGACGCCAAACGCGCCACCAGAGCGCTTCCACGTATCGAGGTAGTGCGTTCGCTTCACTCGGGCAATCGTGAATGCATCACTCACTGTCCTTGCTGTCGCGCAGGCCACGATGTTGGTCTCGTCGTCATCAGTACTAGAAATAAACAAGTCTGCATCTTCGACCTCGGCCTCTTGGAGCGTTGAGAGCGACACGCCGTCGCCTTCAATGGCGAGTACATCGAGCGAATAGGTGAGCGCATCGACTCGCGCCGTGTCTTTATCGATGACGATGACCTCGTGATCTTCGTCGAGGTTTGCAGCGATTGAGGATCCAACTTGACCTGCCCCAATGATGACCACGCGCATGTTACTGCCCTCGGACCATATCGTGGAGTGAGCGTGCCTGGGTAAGTGGATTACTATTCTGAAAGCAGCAATTTGCACGAGTACGCTCGAATTCGTGGCATCAATGCGTGAGTTCTGATGAGCAGGACTGTTCGAAACACGGTATCACACATCTGCCATTTTTCGCGCTGAACGAATGGAAGGGCGTATAACACGTTACTTTGGGACTTTCTAATTTATGGTAATCTCTCTTGATTGAGGCAACTGGTAAAACCGCCTGACGCACGTATTCTTTGTAGAATGTTACCAATCAGCACGATACCCCCATTAATCTTCCGGTTACTGAAAGCTTATATTATCTTGTGCTATAGTAACGCATGGAATCAACAGGCCCGGCAGAAAAGATAATGAGTACACGAACATACGACAGCACGGACGGTGAGGATACCGAATGGGAATGCATCGTCCTTGAGCTCGAAGACGGTGACGTAGTGATGTACGATCCAAGCAATCATTGCGCGTGGGTACAGTCCGACGCATCGATGGACATCAGTTCGCAGGTGTAGGCTACCAAACATCTAAGCGGTTGGCTGGTCGCTGTTTTACTATGATGCAGATTGTCGTCATCGGCGCATACGGCAGCGCTGGCGTCGCCGTCGCCACAGAACTCGCAGACAAGGGCGAGGTTGTAGATGAGGAGGTGAAACTCACACTGGTGGATGACGGCGATCCTGGTGGTGGTCTCTGTATCCTCCGAGGATGTATGCCGTCGAAAGAGGTGCTTTCGGCAGGTGCGCATCGATATCAAGCCCGACACGACGATCGCCTCGTCGGGTCGCGTCCCGATGTTGACCTCGAACATACCGTTGCAACGAAAAACGAGCATATCTCAAACTTCGCGGCTCATCGTCGTTCGACCGTTCAGGAGCTCTCTGAGCGCGACAATGTCGAATTCATTCACGATACTGCACAGTTCGTCGACGACCACACGATACGCGTCGGTGAACGGGAGATAGAAGCCGATTACGTCGTCATTGCAACTGGCTCGACGCCGAAGATTCCCGAACTCGATGGGATCGACGCGGTTGAATTCATGACCAGCGCTGATGTGCTCGATGCTACTACTCTTCCTGACTCGGGTATCGTCATGGGATTTGGCTACGTTGGTATCGAGCTCGTTCCATACCTTGTCGAGGCAGGCGGGATGGATCTTACTGTCGTTGAGCACGACGATCGTCCACTCGACGAGGCTGATCCTCCATTCGGTGACGAACTCATGTCCATCTACCGCGAAGAGTTCGACATTGAGATTCTCACGAACACGCACGAACGTGCTATCGAGTCGACGAACGACGGTATTCGAATGCTCGTCGATCAAGACGGTTCGGAACGAACGATTGAGGCAGAGAAGCTGTTCGTATTCACCGGTCGCCAACCTGAACTCGCCGGGCTCGGTCTCGAACACACTGCGCTCGAACCAGATGATGATTGGGTAACTGACACAATGCAGGCTCGTGACGATGAGCGAACGTTCGTTGTCGGTGATGTAAACGGTAAGGAACCCATTCTCCACGTCGCAAAAGAACAGGGATATCGAGCCGCTGAGAACATTCTCCGCCACCGAGATGGTCGCAGTCTTCGTCCATACGAGAACGTCACACACCGCGTGATTTTCGCCGGACTCGGTGTCTATCCTATCGCTCGTATTGGCCACACGGCTACTTCTGCCCGCACAGCGGGCATCGACCACACTGTTATCGATCGGCAGGCAAGCGACGATGGCGTCTTCCTCACAAAAGATGCAGCCTCAGGTCTCGCGCGGCTTATCGTCAGTGCCGATGGGACTGTGATCGGATATCAAGGAATGCATCTCCACGCGGATGTGATGGCAAAGACAATGCAGATCGTCGTCGAACGCGGTATGGATGTCCACGAGATCCCCGACCGAGCGTATCACCCGACAACTCCCGAAATCATCGACGGACTCCTCCGAGCAGCGAAGCAAAAACTGTAGTTCCCGGTGTGAACGTTGGACCTTGTCTCCTGTTATAACATGAATTCGACATAATCCGAAGGATTAATTGTGGACTTTGGTCTATATGGATTAACCATCGTTAGGATCTGACGGCCGGAAAGGTTTTCCCGTATCGCCACTCCATCGACTATAGAGACACAATTATGTCAGGGTTGGGGGATTTAGTGTCGAATATAATTGGGGACGCAGATGCTGTCTTTTTGTTCTCGCCGAGTGCTGCTAATCATGAAACGTTTGTTCATGGAACGGATGTTCCTATTGTCGTCGTTGCAGAAGAAAATAACGTCGATGCGGAAGCGTTCGTTGAGTTACCAATCGAGTTCACTAACATCACAGAGCGTATCCGGTTCGGTTTAGAAGGTGGTGTCGATCACGGCCACATTGACAGCGGCACCATTGTCCTTTGTGCGATGAACCTCTTCGATGATAGTGTGGATTCGTTAGTGCGTGTTCGTGCTGGTGAATTTACGCATACTGGAATTTATGATCTCTTCGTTAATTCCCGCGCTGAATCATCAGTCATCCGTAACGTACTCGAAGTCGTGATTGGGCTTGGAAAGAAGGGACAAAAAGGCAAACCAGTTGGAGCATTGTTTGTTGTCGGTGATGCGGGGAAAGTGATGAACAAATCCCGATCGCTGTCGTATAACCCATTCGAGAAATCACACGTTCATGTTGGGGATCCAATTGTTGATGTGATGTTAAAAGAGTTCTCTCGGCTCGACGGTGCATTCGTCATTTCTGATGCGGGTAAAATTGTCTCTGCGTACCGCTATCTCGAACCGTCGGCAGAGGGCGTTGACATCCCGAAAGGTCTCGGGACGCGCCATATGGCTGCAGGGGCGATCACGCGCGATACGAACGCCATCGCCATCGTCTTATCCGAGAGTGACGGACTAGTGCGAGCGTTCTCCGGTGGAGAGTTAATCTTTGAACTCGACCCGGAGGCATACTGAGATGGCACAGTCAGGTCCATTTGTCGGCAACGTACTGAACGAACTATCGACTTCGGTCATTCCGGTTGTAGTGCTTATTACCGGCCTGCTGGTCGGTATCATCGCCGGTCGGTTGAGCCGCCGCCTTCTCACAGCGGCCGGGATTCCCGGAGCGGTCGAAGGAACGACGTTCGAGCGGACGGTCAATCGTCTTGGCACATCGACGGCCGGTCTCCTCTCGGGATTCATCACTCTCTTCGTCATCGCACTCACGGTTGGACTGGCGTTGAGCATCGAGGGTGTCCTCGACACGAGATTCTACCTCCAACAGCTTCCGACATACCTGTTACGGGTGTTTGTCGCTGCGCTGGTGCTCATCATCGGACTGATCATTGGTGACAAAGCTGAGGTCGAGATCCGTGAACGGTTCCAAGATGTCAAGCTATCCGAGATGAGTCTGCTTCCTCGTCTGGCCAAGCACAGCATTATCTTTGTTGCTTCACTCATCGCACTCGCACAGCTCAAAGTGGAAACCGGGCCGCTCCTCGTTCTCTTCGGTGGATACGTCTTCGCTGTCGTCGTTTTCTCGGGTCTTGCGTTCAAGGATCTCCTCGCTGCGGGTGCTGCGGGACTGTATCTCATCCTCTCACAGCCCTACTCGATCGGAGATACCATCGATGTCGACGGCAATCGGGGTATCGTTCAGGAAGTTGGTGTGTTCGTCACTCACATCGAAAACGATGATGAGGAGTTCATCCTCCCCAATCATCTCGTGCTCCGTTCGGGCGTCATCCGTATTAGATCGTGAGAATGCACCGAAACTGGCGGGCGTGACACGCCCGAGATCCCAGTTCTCGATTGCGTTTTGTTGGCGTACATCAGTACCGTGACAGCGCGACAACTCGATATCTTGTGAAGCGTGATTCACAGAATGACTATTGTGGACACCGGAGTGGTCTGATTCGTGAACGCAACTGTCATCGGAGCGCAACTGGGCGACGAAGGGAAAGGCAGCGTTGTCGATCTGTTCGGTGAAACTGTGGACGTGGTCGTTCGGTATCAGGGCGGCACCAATGCCGGCCATACGGTTGTCCACCACGGTGAAGAGTACAAACTCAGACTCATCCCCAGTGGAGTCATTCGAGGAAAGACCGGTGTGCTTGGAAATGGCTGTGTGGTCGACTTAGAAATACTGTTTGACGAGATTTCGGAGCTTCGCAGACGAGGACTGGATCCTGATGTGCGTGTTTCCGATCGCGCTCACGTTGTTCTCCCGTATCATCGAGTGCTAGACCGGGCTGAGGAAGCCGCGAAAAACGACGACAGTCTGGCGGTTGGAACAACTGGCAACGGAATCGGACCCGCTTACGAAGACAAAGCTGGTCGCCGCGGAATTCGCATCGGGGACGTGCTGAACGAGTCGGCGCTTCGTCGTCGCCTCCAATACACCGTTCGGAAAAAGCGACGACTCGCCCAAGCGGTGTTCGGCATCGATACAGGAGCCGAATTCGACACAGAGCACCTCATCGATACACTCCGAGACTTTGGCGAGCGACTCGAACGCGAGGAGATGGTCGTCGATACGGGGACGTATCTCACTGAGAAAGACCGCGATGGAGCGACCATTCTGTTTGAGAGCGCCCAAGGGACGCATATCGACGTTGAGCACGGGAACTATCCATTCGTTACGTCGTCGAATCCGACCGTTGGGGGTGCCATAACCGGGACGGGAGTCAGCCCAACGCTTGTCACAGATGGTCGAATCATTGGGGTGGTGAAGGCCTATCTCTCACGAGTCGGCAAAGGACCCCTCCCGACCGAACTGGACGATGAATCTGCATCGGAGGTTCGGGAAAAAGTCGGAGGGTTCGGTACAGTAACTGGGCGCCCTCGACGAATCGGTTGGCTGGACTTGCCGATGCTCCGGCACGCAGCTCGCGTGAACGGATTTACTGGAATCGTCCTCAATCACGTCGATGCACTCGGGGGGTTGAACGAGCTGCGCGTGTGTGAAACCTACAAACTCGATGGTGAGACGGTGACCGGCCTCCCGTCGACGACGGACGCATGGGCGAGATGTACCCCTGAGTACAGAACCTTCGATAGCTGGCCGGACCAGGACTGGAGCAAGCTGCAAAATGAAGGCTACGACTCGCTCCCCGAATCTGCGCGGACGTATATCGAATACGTGAGCGCAGAACTCGGTCTTCCCGTGTATGCTGTCGGAATTGGACCAGCTCGAACCGAAACGATCGTCTTGCAACACCCGCTTGACTCATAGGAGATCGAAATCCGGTATGCAATAGTAATTGAACCATGTCTGAATCACTCGATCAAGACGCTGCCTTTTCGTTACTCGCTGATGACACCCGTGTCCGGATTATTCAGGAACTGGGGCGTGCAACTGCTTCGCCCGAAACGGGGATTCCGGAACTCGCCTACGCTGATCTCAAATCCCGTGTCGACATCCGAGATTCTGGCCGCTTCAACTACCACCTGAAGAAATTGGTGGGGAACTACGTTGCCAAGGGATCTGATGGGTATCGGCTTCGATGGCCGGGGATGGTTCTCTATCGGACGCTCGTTGCGGGACTGCTCACCGACCATACCGACCCAGCAATCGATCGATTTTCCGTCGGAACAGATTGTCACCGATGTGGCGATCCCATCGAAGCGCATCTTTACGAGACGCTCTTTCGGGTTCGCTGTGACTCCTGTGATTCAAATTATACAGATATCTACTTCCCATCCCACGGGCTGAACGACCGGAACGAGGAAGAACTGCTACAGGCAGTACATCGACGCAGCAGGATGATTCGGGATTCTATGGCCTCCGGTCAGTGTCCATGGTGTGCCAGTGAGGTGACTGCTGAAGTACACGCTGGTGATGACTCACTTCCCTCTCTTCACGATACTCGAGATCTCACTGCCTACGCTGTCTATCACTGTACCGATTGTACTGGGTTTCAGTACATGCCGATCTCTCAGATTCTGCTCTATCATCCGATCACTATCTCCTTTTATTATAGCCACGGAGAAGACCTTACAGCAATCCCGGAATGGACTCTCTCGTGGGCTGTCACTGATACGATGACGACCGTCCTCGACACTGACCCGTGGCGATTCTCGGTTCAGATCGAACTTGGTGATGAGACACTCACTGTCGAGATCGACGGAGACCTCACAATCACCGAGACAGCTATCACGCCCTGAGATTCGGAGACCGATCGAGATGTTACCCGAGTTGTGTGTGTTCTTCTGCGGGCACGCCTGCGACCGTCGCTCCCGGTGGCACGTCTTTCGCTACGAGCGAATTGGCGGCCACTTTCGCGCCAGCTCCGATCCGCACGCCGGGGAGAACAATAGCTCCGGCACCAATCATCGCCCGCTCACCAACGACAACCTCGCCAGTTCGGTACTCGTCCTGTAAGAATTCGTGACAAAGGAGGGTAGCGTCGTATCCGATAATCGCATCATCTTCGACTGTGACTAGTTCGGGCCAGAACACGTCCGGCGTCGATTCGAGTCCCCACGAAACGCCGCGCCCGACGGTCACACCGATTGCCCGGAGAAGATAATTCTTCAGTCGTAAGCTCGGTGAGTGGCGTACGAGGAGGATGACGACGTAGTTGAGCACGACGCGTAGGGGATTTTTTGCGCTCGTCCAGTGTCGGAGCGAGTTGAAAGCTCCGGATGTCACGTGTCGGGCGAGTCGATCGTGTCGGGTGGTGCTGGAATCGTCTGGCATGATACGCTACTTCTGAAACACTTGGTGGCTGGCTCTCCGAATCGCTGTGACAGTTCTTAAACTGCGCTCTTCGCTTCGATGGATGATAGATGCTATCCGCGTAGTTCGTTCATGTGGTCGATCCGCTGTTGGACGAGTTCGGGGGTTCCGATGTCGTGTCGGATGTGAAGTCCACTCTCGTCGGCAGCGAGCGCGTCTTCTGCGATCTGCTCTGCGGTTTCGATGGTGTCGGCGAGTCCGACGACGGCGAATGAGCGCGATGTGGTGGTGTAAATTCCGTCTTCGCGTTCGTCGACGCTGGCATAGAAGAGCAGGGCATCGCCCGCGCTTTCCTCGTCGATTTCGACGATCGTCCCTGCTTTCGGGTCTGTCGGGTAGCCTGCCGGAACAGCGTACTTACAGACGGTTGCCTGCTGTGTGAATTCGAGCTCCGGAAGTGGCTCGTCGTCGCGGGCGGCACACAGCATATCGAGGAGAGGTGTTTCGAGGATTGGTAGGATGTTCATTGCTTCAGGGTCGCCAAAGCGAGCGTTGAACTCGACGACTGAAACACCGTCAGCGGTGAGCATGAACTGCCCGTAGAGCGCACCTTTGTAGCCATCGAGTGTCTCGACGACCGCATCGATGACCGAAACGGCGTCTTCATAATCCGCTTCGGTCATAAACGGGAGGTTGTCCCCTGCTGCAGAATAGCTTCCCATCCCACCGGTGTTCGGTCCCTCGTCTCCTTCGTAGGCGCGCTTGTGGTCTTGAACGGCGGGTGAGACTCGGTACTCACCGTTCGCAACGAACGCTTGCACAGTGAACTCCTCACCAACGAGTCGCTCCTCAAGCACCACGCGATCGTACTCGGACTCGCGGAGGTATGTTTTCGCTTCGTCTTTCGTGATCTGATCGCCAGTCACTCGGACACCTTTTCCACCGGTGAGCCCCGCGGGCTTGACTGCGAGATGTGAATCAGATGCATCGATATACTCACAGGCGGCCTCCATTTGATCGAACGTCGCAAAGTCGGGACAGCCGGGGATGTCGTGCTGGGCCATGAACCGGCGCTGAAACGCCTTGTCCGTCTCGATGCGCGCCTCGCTCTCTTGTGGACCGAACGCGTACACACCAACCTCATCGAGCGCATCCGCCACACCGGCGGCGAGTGGTGCCTCTGGTCCGATGACGGCGAGGGTCGCCTCAATCTCTGTCGCGTATGTGACGACCGCGGTCGGATGTGTTTCATCGAGCGTTTCGAATCCCTCCGCGAGCTGGGCAATACCGGGATTGCGATTCGACGCGCAGGCATACAGCGATGCTTCGGAATCAGCCAGCGCGCGGGCAATTGCGTGTTCCCGCCCACCACCACCAACGAGTAAAACGGTCTCTCCCATGAGCGAGAGGGGTGCACACGAAGATGTAAGCGTTGTCTTTCCGGTGTATATCCCATCTCCCATCTCTCATCTCCCATCGGACTGTCGTGAGAGCAGACTGCACGGGCCAAAGCGTACAACCGCTATCGAGCGTCAATCCGTCCACGATTGAGCCCGATTCTTCGTCAGTCACAGAATGGTGTTCGTGCTTCCGGCTGTCCTGCTATTTACGTCCACTGCGGTTGTAGGCTACCTATGACCGACCCGACTCGTCGCAACCGTCTTGATGAGGAGCAGAGTCCGTATCTCCGACAGCACGCCGACAATCCGGTCAATTGGCAGCCGTGGGATCAACAAGCGCTCGACAGCGCCAAAGAACGCGATGTACCGATCTTTCTTTCGATCGGCTATTCGGCGTGTCACTGGTGTCACGTCATGGAAGAGGAGAGCTTTCAGGACGAATCGATCGCATCAATGTTGAACGAGCAGTTCGTTCCCATCAAAATCGACCGCGAGGAGCGCCCGGATCTTGACTCCATCTACATGACCATCTGTCAACTCGTTACTGGTGGCGGTGGGTGGCCGCTTTCGGTGTGGCTCACGCCCGATGAAAAGCCCTTCTACGTCGGGACGTACTTCCCACCCTCTCCGCGCGGCCGCGTCCCCGGATTCGATTCGCTCCTTGAGAATATTGCTGATTCGTGGTCTTCAACGGAAGATCGACAGGAAATCGAAAAGCGCGCCGAGCAGTGGACCACTGCTATTGAGGACGAACTCGAATCCGTGCCGGACCAACCTGGATCGGTCTCTGATAGCGTACTTGACACCGGTGTGCAGGCGGCTGTCCGGAGTGCAGACCGCGAGTACGGGGGATTCGGATCCGGACAGAAGTTCCCTCAAATGGGTCGCTTGCGGGCGCTCGGACGCGCGTACGAACAAACCGGACGATCAGTGTATCGTGAAATTATTGAAGAAACACTCGATGCAATGGTGAACGGTGGGCTGTTCGACCACGTTGGTGGTGGCTTTCACCGTTATACGACTGACCGCAAATGGGTCGTCCCGCACTTCGAGAAGATGCTCTACGATAACGCTGAAATCACACGGATGCTCCTCGAAGGATATCAACTCACTGGCCGCACACCCTACGCAGCGGCCGCCAGCGAGACACTCGAGTTCGTCAAACGCGAACTCACTCACGACGAGGGTGGCTTCTACGCAACGCTCGATGCACAAAGCGAGGGTGAAGAGGGAACGTTCTACGTCTGGACGCCCGAGCAGATCAGCGAGGCGATTGAGGACCAGACGGCGGCCGATCTCTTCTGTGACCGGTACGGCATTACACCAACGGGTAATTTCGAGAACAACCGTACCGTCCTCACCGTGAGTACCAGCATCGAACAACTGAGCACAGAGTACGACCTCCCTGCGGAGACGATCGAAACGAAACTGGAACACGCCCGCAAACAAGTGTTCGAGGCCCGCGAGAAGCGTGTCCGTCCCGGACGGGATGAGAAAGTGCTGACGGGATGGAACGGACTCATGATCTCCGCGTTCGCTGAGGGAGCGCTGGCGCTCGACGAATCCAGTTTCGAATCTGATTCAGCCCCACATTCTGATTCCACTACAGATTTCGCCGAAACAGCGCGTGCGGCCCTTTCGTTCGTTCGAGAACATCTCTGGACCGACAGCACCAGCGATAGCGATAGTGATAGTGATGGTGATGGTGATGGTGGCCGCCTTTGGCATCGATACAAAGACGGTGACGTGACAGGTGATGGATTCCTCTCGGATTATGCATTCCTCGGGAGGGGCGCGCTGAATCTGTACGAAGCGACTGGTGAAGTCGAGCACCTTAATTTCGCGCTCGATCTCGCAACGAGCATCGAGCGTGAATTTTGGGACGCAGAAGAACGCACGCTCTACTTCACGCCCGCGAGCGGCGAAACGACAATCACTCGACCGCAAGAATTATCTGATCAATCGACGCCATCCAGTACGGGGGTTGCTGTTTCGCTGTTTCTTGCACTCGATCAGTTTGTTCCTCACGATCGGTTTAGAACGATCGCTGACAGCGTCCTTTCGACGCACGCCTCGACTATCGAATCGGATCCACTCCGGTGTGTCTCTCTTGTGCTTGCTGCGGACGAATACGCTTCGGGATTTCTCGAACTCACCATCGCGGCCAACGAGATACCAACCCAGTACCGTGAGCGAGTCGCATCAACCTATCTCCCCCGCCGACTCCTCACAGTGCGTCCTCCCTCTGAGGATGGCTTGAACGCGTGGCTCGATGCGCTCGATCTGGACGAAGCGCCGCCGATCTGGGCCGGTCGAGAAGCTATCGACGACGATCCGACAGTTTATCTCTGTGAAGGGTTCACTTGCTCACCGCCGAAGAGAGATATCGACGACGCGTTTGCGTGGCGCGAACAGAACGCATAACGCTCACTCTGAAAGCTGCTCAGCGAGATACACCGCTATCGGTATGTCTTCACTCTCGACGAATCGAGCTATCTCTTCACCGTCGCGCTCGACAACAATGGTTGGGATGTACTCGATGCCGTACTCTTCGACACCGGGACCCTGCTTGTCCCGATCGACTGCGATGTGTTCAATCTGTTCGTCGGCAATGTCAGCCGCATCGAGCGCCGCACCGAAATTAGGAAGCTGTGATCGACAGTCCTTACACCAGTCCGCACCCCAGATCGTATACGTTGCGTCCTCGTTCGCCTGCAAGGTCGCTACCGTCTCGTCGTAGGCATCTGCATCCCAAACTGGGTTTGGAGCCATCGTTTCGAGTGCCATAGACGGACTATTCGTGAGGTGAACTTAATGGCCGCGTTCACAGCAATGTTGGTCGACTGCGTTTTTCTGTTCGTATAACAACGCTATATTCACGAGCGACATCTCGAATCCTAACTTTGGTGAAGTAAAATATGGGTAAAAACATGGATGTCTGACTGTATGGATGGAGCGAAATAGCCGAGGTCTGAATGTCGGCAGATATCGTAGTCTACCGGTAATCTAATCTTTTCTCTCGGTCAGTAAATGGATAAACTATGGTGGAAATACTAACAGTAGACCCTTTTAAATTCCTATTATTTCATCAATGGTTGAATATATTAAACGTTAAGCATGTCTATGTCTATAGATCAGAGTAGAGGCTGACATTCGAGAACACCAATGCTCCCTGATCTCTCAGCTCCTGCAGGACGTATACTCACACAGTATGGCTACGTCGCTCTGTTTAGCATCTTCATTCTCGAAGGTGCGATGTTGCTGTATTTTGCACCGAGCGAATCACTTGTACCGGGTGCCATCTACTTGCTCACGAATCAATCGAGCGTCGAAATTGCGGTAGTAATCATCATCGCCGCCATCGGCGCGACGATTGGTCAGACATTGCTTTTTATGCTGGCAAAACGCGGTGGTCGTGAGTATCTCTCCAAAAGTCGGTGGTTTCGTGTCTCTGATAAGCGTCTTGATCGCTTTGACCGCTGGTTCAAGCGTTGGGGGCCGATATCAGTAGTCGCAAGCAATTCGCTTCCATTCACACGAGGAATGATTACCGTTCCCGCCGGATTCGCACGCATGGATCTCCGACACTTCGTCGTGGGTTCTGCAGTCGGAACACTCCTCTTTCAGTCAATGCTCGCCTTGATCACCATTGGAGCACTCGAATTGCTCTGACCACAGCGAGCCGAACGCGGACTAATTTATCGAACGTCACGAATTTTCCGATACTTGTTAGAATGTTCGAAGACCTATCGATACTCTTAACAGATGGCGCTGTTAGTAGGATCATACTAACAACGAAGCGGCTGTGATTGTGTGCCAACTATACCACAACGAGTGACTAATGGACGTCTTAGATCGAGTATTGAATGGAGTAACGAGGTATAGCCGTCTCGTCATTGTCGTGCTTTTGCTGGCGACGGTAGTCATCGGATCGGGAGCGCCGATGGTTGAACAGACATCATCGCTCGAAGAGTTTCAGAGCGGTACGAGTCAGGCGGCTCACGCACAAGAGTATACTACGGAAAATTTCACAGAGGGATCATCTAACACCACAACGGTTCAGGTCATTGTCCGTGACGATAATGTCATCTCGAAAGCATCGCTTATCGAGCAGTTGGAGCTGCAACAAGCCCTCCGCGAGAACGAAACCATCAACAAGACCTTGGCGAACGATTCTCAGACGGTCGGTGTTGCCAACGTCATCTCGACGGCTGCTGTTCAAATGGATCGCGCAGAGCAGCTGAAAGCACGCGCAGACAAGCTCAAGCAGCAGGGGAATGCGATACAAAACCGATCTGAGCAGCTGAAACAGCGATCAGACGCGCTCAACGAGTCCAAATCAGAACTCGAACAGCGCGGTGAACAGCTGAAACAGCGCGGTAAGAAACTCGAACAGCGCGGTGAACAGCTGAAACAGCGCGGTGAGGAGCTCAACCAGAGCCAGAAGAAATTACAGCAGCGCGGTGAAGAACTCGAACAGCGCGCGAAGGAGCTTAATCAGAGTCAGCGGGAGTTGGAACAGCGCGGAGCAGCGCTGAAAGAGCGTGCGGACAAACTGAATGAGAGCAGTCGAGAGCTTCAGAAGGATGGTCAGGAACTCGAACAGCGCGCCAGAGCACTGAATCAGAGTCAACGACAGCTCGAACGGGATGGAGCTGCTCTCAAACAGCGCGCGGACGAACTGAATGAGAGTCGCGCTGGACTCGAACAACGGCAACAAGAACTCGAACAGCGTGCTCAGTCGGTCAACGAAACCCGAGCCTCGCTCACAGAGCGCCGCGCGGAACTCGAACAACAATGGAAGGAACTCGCTGCTGACCGTAAATCCGGAACCGTTCCGCCAGATGAACTCGAACGGCGAGCTCAGAAACTCAAACAGAAATCGCTCGATCTAGCGAACGATACGGCCGCACTCAAAGAGCGAGCCGATAGACTCCAGGCGGATCGAAACGAATTGGAACGCGACGGTGCTGCACTTCGAGAACGCGCACAGTCGCTCAATGAGAGCCGCGCTGAACTCGAACAACGGAAACGACAACTCGAACAAGAAGGCAAGGAGCTGGAGGCAGAAAGTGAATCGCTCGAACAACGGAAACGACAACTCGAACAAGAAGGCGAGCAGCTGGAGGCAGACCAGAACGCGTTAGAGCAGGACGCCCAACAGCTGGAAGCGAAAGGCGAGCAGCTGAAGGCAGATAAGAACGCGTTAGAACAGGACGCCCAACAGCTGGAAGCGAAAGGCGAGCAGCTGAAGGCAGACCAGAACGCGTTAGAACAGGACGCCCAGCAACTGGAAGCGAAGCAATCTGCGCTCGAAAACGATTCTGCTGAACTGAAGAAACGAGGGCAGGCGCTACAGAACGACTCTGATGCACTCAAATCAGACGCAAACAAGCTTGAACAGCGAACGGATGCGCTCGAAGCCGACAGAGATGAGCTCAGGAACGGCAGCCTGAATCTCTCAGTATCAGAGCGCATCGACGTTCTCGAATCGCGGAACCAATCGGAAATCGAGACGGTTGTAGAGGCTGTTCTTGGCAAGAGTGGTCGTGACAATGGGAGCGACCAGTCTGGTGTGTTCGCGTTCATGCCCACCAATTACGAGCCCGGAACGACGACGGCCAACGCGACGATGGTCCTCCTCACGCAGACGGCAGAGAGCGAGACCTCGGCACAAGGGACAGCGAGTGATCGGCTCATCGAATCACAACTCGCGGTTCGTGACGTTACTCGCGGACAGTACGCTGACAACGCGTACGTCTTCGGAGCTGGGATCATCAGCGATGAGATCGAACGTTCAATGACCGACAGCCTCGTCATCGTTGGCCCACTGGCGCTGTTGTTCGTTCTCATCGTTCTCGTCATCGCCTACCGCGATCTGCTCGATATTCTTCTTGGTGTGTTCGGCATCACACTGGTTCTCATTTGGACGTTCGGATTCATGGGCTGGACTGGTATCTCCTTCAGCCAGATCTTTATCGCGGTTCCGGTGTTGTTGATCGGTCTGTCGATCGATTACGCGATCCACGTCTTCATGCGTCACCGCGAGTCGCGCGAGCAGATCAAGGGCGTCAGAAACTCGATGAACACTGCGCTTGGAGGAATTGCGAGTGCACTCGTTCTAGTGACTCTCACCGCAGTCATTGGCTTCCTTTCGAACCTCACTAGCTCAGTTCCGCCGATCCGCGAGTTCGGTATCGTGAGTTCGGTTGGCATCTGTGCCGCGTTGGTCATCTTCGGTGTACTCATTCCGGCATTGAAGGTCGAACTCGACAGTGCGCTGGAAGCACGCGGCTGGGATCGAACAAAGCGCGCGTTTGGAACCGGCGGTGGCGCGCTCGGATCACTCCTCTCTGGCGGTGCAACAGCCGCACGGCGGGCACCACAGGTTGTTCTCGTCGTCGCGCTCTTGCTGACGGTTGCAGGCGGTATCGGCGCATCGCAGGTCGATACCAGCTTCTCACAAGAAGATTTCCTCGCGGACGATCCACCAGCGTGGATGGATTCACTCCCCGAACCACTCGCTCCGAGCGAATACACTGCGAAATCGTCGCTTGAGTACGTCAACGACCATTTCTTACGAGAGGATTCGAACGCCGTCATCCTCATCAGGGGGGACGTCACTAACCCGAACGCGTTGACAACCGTCGAACGCGCCGAACAGAACGCGAGTGATCAGGATGCGACGGTCGTCCTCTCCAGTGGCCAAAGCGATATCGAAAGTCCGCTGTCTGTGATGGAGACAGTCGCAGCGGACAACGAATCGTTCAACGAAACGTTTGTGGAATCAGATACGAACGGCGATGGTGTTCCGGATACGAACCTCGAGCAAGTATACGATGCGCTGTACGAGACGAATCCGCAAGCGGCATCGTCGGTCGTCTACCGCAACGACGGTGAGTACGAAGCGCTACGTGTGTCCGTTTCGACCAAGGGTGGTGCAAGCGGCAATGAAGTGACCGAACAGATGCGCACTGTTGCCGGGACGTTCGAAGGATCGAATAATTTGCGAGCTATCGCAACCGGGCAGCCGATCGTGTTCAAACAGGTGCAAGACCAGCTTCTTGAGACTGTGGTCAAAAGTCTGCTCATCACGCTCGTTGTGACGTTCGTCTTCTTGATGTTCGTCTACCGGTTCCTTCACGGGAGTGCGCTGCTCGGGTTCGTGACGCTGTTGCCCGTCGGATTCAGCGTTGCGTGGATTCTCGGCACCATGTACGTGCTTTCCATTCCGTTTAACATGATCACGGGACTTATCACGAGTCTCACTGTCGGGTTGGGTATCGCCTACAGTATCCATCTCTCGGAACGGTACAGTCTCGAACTTCAGGAGGGAGCATCAGCCTGGCAAGCGCTGCAGACGGCTGTTACCGGAACTGGTGGGGCACTACTCGGAAGCGCCGCAACGACTGTCGGTGGATTTGGTGTGCTCGCGTTTGCGATTTTGCCACCACTCAGGCAGTTCGGTATCATCACTGGTTTGACCATTATTTACGCGTTCTTTGCGAGCGTGTTCGTCCTGCCGAGCCTGTTGGTCGTCTGGACGCGCTGGTTCGGACCGCGCGGTTCCATCCGATCGAGACCATCTTCGTTCAAATTTGGCGATGAAACACCATCAACAGACGATGACTGAACCAATGTCACCAACCGAGGACGACGCTATCAGCGCGCTGCAGCGTCTGGGGCTCTCGAAATACGAAGCATCGGTGTTTGTCGCGCTACAAAAGCTCGAAAACGGTACCGCAAGTGAAGTAGACCGAATCACGGACGTTCCACGTTCGCAGGTGTACGGCGCTGCAGAGCATCTCGAAGCACTGGGGCTCATCGAAGTGCAACAGTCGAATCCGATTCAGTACCGATCAGTCGACCTCGATGAAGCGCGAGCGCGACTCCGCGCACGTCTTGACAACGAGGAACAGAACGCGTTCGAATACCTCGAATCGGTCCGCGGTGAACACGCAGAAGACAGTGAGTCACAAGTGGATGTCTGGACGAGTCTCGGTGAAGCGACGGTCAGTAACCGCATCGTTGAACTTGTTGAAATGGCTGACGATCGGATTCTGTTTGGAGCGGCCGAGGAAACGATGCTGAGTGATGCGATCATGGATACGCTCACTACAGCCGCTGCTTCTGGCGTTGAGGTGACCGTCGTTAGCGAGAATCCGGCGGTCTGTGAACGATTTGCTGATGCCGATGGCATCAGAACACAGGTGATCCATGAAGATCCGATGATCGAAGGACATGGTGGACGTGTCCTCACCGTCGATGCTGAGACCGTATTGCTCAGCGTTCTCGGCAGCGAAGAACTCCCCGATCCTGACCGAGAAGCAGCCATCTGGAGCGCCGGAACTGGCTTTGCAACGATGCTCACTGGATTAATCGACCGTTGGTTTAACTACCATCTCGATTGACGCCACCTGCTTTTCACGATACTCGAACTACGCAGCATTCGGAGTTCTATTTTGTAGGAATATTGCAAATTCGTTGAAGGTGAGTGGTTTCGAATTATCCGGGAGATCCGTTTACTGATCGAACTATTTCTGGTCTTGAAGCGATCCTCGTTGTCGATTGCTCGTCGGATACTCGGATACTGTGGGGTATTCGGAGTCGTGATGGGCGACACTTCTCAGCTGATAGCAAAAACAGAAGAACACTACATTCAAATGGGCATAAATTGTACCTTGAATAGCAACTGAGCATGGCGATCATCGAAGCGGACGGACTGACGAAGTACTACGGTGAGACGCGGGGTGTCGAGAAGCTCAGGTTCTCTGTTCAGGAGGGAGAAGTGTTCGGTCTTTTGGGTCCGGACGGAGCCGGGAAAACGACAACGGTTCGAACGTTAATGGGCCTTCAAGTACCGACACGCGGGAGAGCGACTGTTCTCGATTACAACACCTTGGACCGCCGAGACCGTAGAGCGATGAAACGGGATGTCGGATATCTTCCGAGCGATCCGTCGTTCGATGAGAAGGTCACTGGTCGGCAGCTACTCACGCATCACGCATCGCTCAAGAGCGAGGAACGAATGGACGAACTCCTCGAACTGTTCGCTCTCCCCCTCGATCAGGTGATCGGGAAGTACTCTCGTGAGGATGTACAGGCGTTAGCGATCGTTCTTGCATTCATGCACGATCCTGACCTTGTTATCATGGACGAACCAACGACGGGGATGGATCACCTGCTGCGAGAGCGATTCTACGGGTTCCTCCATACAGAGCGAGAACGAGGGACAACTATTTTCTTAGCCTCAAATATTCTCAACAATGTCTGCAAAATATGTGACCGAGTCGCTATCATACGAAATGGCCATCTCGTCGGACTCGAAGACACTGAAACATTGCTCGATCGCGGTGGAAAGTCAGTTCGGGTGGAACTCTCCAATCCGGTCGATGTGGATGACTTCGAATTTGACGGTGTCCATGCTATCGAAATCGCTCAAGAAACAGAGGCTGTGTATTCGATGAACGACGATGAAGACCAGTTCCCGGCGGATAAAGCTAGGAGTGACGGACATGAGGATCGACAGTTCGTGTCTCAGGAGAGTGAAAACGTGGATGGATCTGCTGTCGGTCAGATAATACGGCCTCGAACGACTGTGCAGTTCACGTACACCGGGGAGTATGACGCGCTTTTCGAACAGTTCCGTGACTATACGGTCACCGATCTGAACATCGTAGAGGAACCACTGGAAGAGATCTTCACCCGTTGTTATGGCAAACGACTCGGGGCGGTCGAGGACGGTGGTAGCGATGTTTGAGATCACGAGGTACGAAACGAAGCGACGAATGCTCGGGACGGGTGCGATTACGATCGTTCTCGCAGGGCTTGCACTGTTGTTTTTCGCAATCGCTCCGGAAACAATCAGCCGAGGTGAACTTTCGGCCATTGCCGAGACGTATCCGAGATCAGTGCAGACCGCGTTCGGGATTGCAGCACTCGGGACAATCGAAGGACTCCTCGCAGTAGAGTTGTATCAGTTCGGTTGGGTGTTCTTGCTTGGTCTGTACTTCGCTCACAACGGTGGCTCGATGATTGCCGGTGACGTCGAAAGCGATCGCATGGAAATGCTGTTGTCGGCACCCGTCTCGCGCTCGAAAATCGTCCGCGAACGGTTTCTCTCGCTGTGCATCACGATGCTCGTAATTAACGTCGTTGTTGGGCTCATTGTCTATATTGGGACTATACTGATCGGTGAATCTCTCTCGCTCATCGATATCAGCGCAGTGCACGCACTCTCGATCCCATACTTGCTCGTCTGTGCGGCGATTGGTCTACTGTTTTCGGTCCACTCGAGTAAACAGAGTACTTCCAAGTGGGCGAGCACGGCCTGTCTGTTCGGCCTGTTCGTGCTTGAATCACTTTTCGGTGGCACCGAGCACGAGTGGCTCGCTGCTATTAGCCCTACGTACTACTACGATCCAACGGCGATTCTGGTTCACAACACGTACGATCTGACTGGCGCACTGATCCTCTTTATGACAACTGTCGTGCTCGTGAGTGTGGGCCGACTGCGCTTCAGGCAGATGGATATCCGATAACAAGTGATCCGTTCCTGATTTTGGCGTTGCTGCTAGCACGATCGATGATGCGTCTTACGAGCACAATTAAATACGACTGACTAAGTAAGAGTCAACCGCGTCAGCCAATCAACCGTACGTATCCGTTGACGAAATGAACGTATCCGGTGTTTTCGAGACGATCCAGTATCTGTATCGTGTTCTCTTCGTCGTACCCCGCACGCTGCAGCACCTGACTCGCTTGTTCTATTGTTAAACTCTCGTTCTCGTTTGTAGTCGTATTACGAAGTTCTTCGAGTGCGCTCTCGGTTGGTAAGGGGAGACTCGAACGGGCGAGTGTGAGATGTGATCTGAGCTGTGAAGCTGTCGGACCGATAGCTACCGAATCGCTCTCCTGATCGTAGTCGATAGCGTCTGCCGTGACCAGCTTCGGGATGTGACAGTGATAGAGTGACATGTACATTCTCTTTACCGTCTCAGCGGGAATGTCATCAAGAGCGGTCTGATGTTCCATCACGACACACTCGTCTGCTAAGTCGGGTAATGACATCGGCGATCCATAGCGATCGAGACACTCTATTACGTATCGACGACGATGATGCGACAGTAGCTCGAATAGATCGTCAGCCGGTAGACTCTCCGCCGAATCTTCCGCCGGCTCATCCCCGGTATCGCCCGCCACTACTGAATCCAAGGTAACGCCAGTAATGAATATTGCGAGCTTATATTGTCGGGTATCAATACAATTATTAATATATTTGAAAATAGTAGTTGAGGACATTCAATTTTTACCGATCTTAACTATCTGATTGCTAACGACGAGAATAAATCCATATTTAAGAAACTTATCTTTATGATTATATAGTCTTTTAATATAGACATATATTAATGAATGAAAACATTAACGTCGCTTCCTGACCGTGATAGGATGAATAATGGGAACGTACATCGTCCGCAAACGAGATTCGTTACAGTCGGTGTTGAACAAGTCTAAGAGAGGTGATGCCGTGGTCGTGACGGACGGATACGATGCAACGAATGATTCGTGGCCGGTGACGATCGATACGGAGATTCGCATCGAATCAAATCCCCACAACCGGATCGCCGTTCCCAGCGCAGGAGAGGCTTCGTTCATTCTCGATCTGAACGGATCGAACCGGCCGCCGGGCATTACCCTGGTGAATATGTACGTCGATGCGAACGGTGCCGATTCGGCCTTTCGAGTCCAGAACGCTCGGTTTTGCAACTTCGTCGGCTGTCTCGCAGAAAATGCAGCCCAGCACGGATATTTACTACTCAACCTCAATCACCCACCGAACAGTAACCGGTTTTTCTACTGTGACGCGCACTCGAATCGAGGGAATGGGTTCTTCATCGACGATCGCGCGCACAGCACGACGTTCGTTGGCTGTCGGGCGGTCGGGAACGACGGTCGGGGGGTCTGGTCACAGAATAATTACGCGAGTTCGTGGATCGGGGGCGGATTAGAGCGCAACGGCGATCAGGGTGCCTATATCGATGGGAGTGAGGTGTTCACGCTCTCAGACGCCTATATCGAGGGGAACGCCCAGAATACCTCTGATCAGGTCCTCTTTGCCAAGGCACAGACGGCGACGCTTGCCGAGACGTATATCAACGGCTATGACGCCCCCGAGACGAACGGCGTCCGCTTTCTGGAGTCGAACAACTGCTCGCTCCGGAATATCGAATATCGAGACCTGAGCGGACTGGTCGTGAACGACGACTCGCTCAATACGGATCTCCACCGCGATAGCCACTTTTCGCTCGACAGCACACCGTTTCTCGTCGCCGATACCGGCGAGCAGACGCGAAATTACGGCGTGCTCGAACCGACGGACCTCTCTGAAGTCACCGGTCGCTACGAAGGCGAGCGCGGCATCAACAACGGCACCACCGGTCCTTTCGGACTCGCGATCTGGAACGGCTCTGCGTGGGTGAGCATGCTGAACGGCATCGCTATCTGAGTGAGTGGCTCTTTTTTCACGTCAGGATGAACAATAGCGTCTCGCTCGTCTCAGAGTCGTCCGGTGATCGCGCGCAGTGAGGTTCCCCCGACGTAGACGGTTTCGTCGGCCACTGCGGGTGGGGCGAATGCGTTCGTCAGATCGTCGGTCGGCGCATCCAGCCGCCAGCGGATGCGCCCGTCAGCGAGGGCAAGCGCAGCGCCGCCTGTATAGAGGGTGCCATCGGCAATGGCTGGCGTCTGGACGGTGACGCGGCTGTCGTTGAACACCCGCTGCCACTGGACGGTCCCCGTCTCGGCCCCGAGCGCGAGCACGCGGGCGCGGCCCTCTGGCTGTGGCGTGCGGTCGTTAAAGCCGATGTAGACGGTTGCATCGTCCACCGCAGCGCCGGTCCATACCCCCGTTTGCGCGTTCAGTTGTCCCGCAGAGATCTGGTGAGACGGCTGCACGGTGTGGGTCCAGACGCGTGCGCCGTCGGTGCGTCGCCGTGCTTCGACCGTCGTCGCCGTTTCGGTTCCGTGGCCGACGTAGATGTAGTCGTCACCGACTGCTGGGGTGTTCTGACCCGTCGCCCGGTAGGTCACGCCCGCATCGACTGCCCAGCGGACATCGCCGGTCGTTGCTTCGAGCGCGGCTAGTTCATCGCCGGCGAGATAGACGGTCTCGTTTTCGACTGCCACCGGAGGGGCTTCGTAGCCGTTGATGCCAGAACGGCCCGTCTCGTGCGTCCAGAGGAGTGCACCGGTTGCGCTGTCGAGTGCATAGAGCCGGCCAACGGTGCCAGCCCCGAAGTTTCGCCCGATAATATACACGATATCGCCAGCGACTGTCGGTGCGCAAAAGGCCGCCGCCTGGCGGTCCGGCTCGAACCGCCACACCTCAGTCCCGGTCGCTGCTTCGAGCGCCACCACTGAGCTACGCCGAGCCGAAGCACGCCCGTGTGAGCCTTGCTGTGTGCAACCCACGTAGACGAGCGTTTCAGCCACGGCTGGCGTGCTCACGGATGTGAGGTCGCTATCGGCCATTCGCCACCGCTCCGCTCCGTCCTCAGCGGCGAGCGCGATGAGGCTGGTGCGGTCGCTCGCGTACACGGTCGAATCGGCCACAACGACCCCCGAGATCCGGGCGGCCGCCTCGTGCTGCCAGCGGAATGCGACGCTCGATTTCGGTCCCTTTGCCCCTCGTCGATAGCCCGTTTTGGTCGCGGTTCCCCCGGGTTGTGGCCACGTTCGTGGGGCTGTCTCAACTGCCGAGTGACCGCCAGCGCCTGCCTGATTGGACGGCTCCGTGCTGCTGGCGGCTCCTCGTCCCACCAGGTTGGCACCTGTAACCATGCCAATCCCCTTTATGACGCCCCGGCGGCTGACGTCGTCTCTACCCATACCTTCTATATGGGATCTTTGCGCATATAATTATGTATGAAAAATAAAACAAAAGCAGGTGGTACGAGTAGATATCATGTGGCCGTCTAAGCTTCTACTTTCCTACTGTACGTGATGTGTCCTCTCTACGACCGCAACGAGATATGGGGTAGGTCAATCTCATGATATATGTCTGGAATAGTAATCGCGTAAATGACCTGATCGTGTGTTGTTGTTGGGCGAATGTAGTTTGACACCATCTCTGACAGACTGTCAAGATGACATTCAAATAGCTACGTGTGACAGTACCGGCATGGATCGTCATGGTCACGTCGGGTTCAACCTGCTCGTTTTTGCACCAGTCGCCTATTACTTTCTGCACACAGATCAAACAACACTCGCGATGATCGGTATTCTCGGGTTGTTCATGCTCGAACCATTGCCTGATATCATCTCAGGTATTCCTGGTGTTCAAAATCGGGGTACAAGCCATTCTATCCTCTCGGCACTTGTTGTCGGCATTCTCTGTAGTATTCTCTTATACATTCTCTCTCGACATCTCGTGAGTATGGTTATGCAGTTTATTTTTGGACAATCTATAGTTATCTCTGACATGTCGCAACAGAACCCTATTGATGCCAATCGGAACGCGTGGATTGGCTTTTTTATTGGCTCTAGTTCTGTCATTATTCACATACTTGGCGATTTGCTCACACCATCTGGAATCCGTCCATTGTTACCGTTTGCGCCGTTTCGGCTCTCTCTCGGCATCGTTCCCGATCAAGGATGGACGCAGTTCGTACTCTTCATTGGTGGTGTCCTGACCTTTGGTTGGGTAATCGTATCGAAATATCCGGTGGTGGGTCGAGCGTTGCTCAATAGTCTTGGACTCTATTTATTATAATATCGAAACACCAAATTCTACAAACTGCACCACCTCTCAACGGTGAATGAATTTCTATTTATGGTTCGATTTTAACACGGATATTCGATATATATGCGCTTGATGAGTGCAAATATTGGGCAATTAT
Source organism: Halocatena marina (assembly GCF_025913575.1). NCBI lineage: Archaea > Methanobacteriati > Methanobacteriota > Halobacteria > Halobacteriales > Natronomonadaceae > Halocatena > Halocatena marina. The sequence continues at coordinate 222,857 of NZ_CP109785.1, forward strand.
TTAATCACCACTCAGCTTTGATGAGTACTGTTGTTTCAATACGACTCTGTTCGGTCGTGATCCTCACGTCGAGTGCAACCACGAGAACGTGGGTTTCGCCGATACGATTCTGTACGACAACACCACGGTTATTTTTGCAGGGGCCAAACTGTCGGGCAGGCCCACTTGGACAGTGTGTGACAGCCCATGCGGCCGCCGCTGAGTCGTTGTAGGTGACGTGGTACACGGTCCCTTTTTCAATCTGAGACCGTTCGAGGGCGGTAATGTGTGGCTGTAGACGATTACGGACGTTGATGACTGTGTTATTACGGCGGTTCCACTCGTTGCGGGTGGAGACGTTCGTCCCTGTCCTGTGAATGGCATGTTCGAGCAGCTGTTTTGCGTTTGCCACTGGTTCAGCGTGTTCGCTGCTCACCTCGACATCGTCATTGTATCCTAACTGAAGATACGCGAAGACGATTGGAATGAGGGAAATAGCAACGAATATCGCTGCAACGAGCACCATCTGTCCTCTCTCTGTCGTTGCACTCTCATTTGAGCCGTTTCCTTTTGTCATACATACCACACGATAATGGTTACATCACCGTTCATGGTCGTCGTAGTCGCGGTTCCAAGAGAGACACCAGACGGTACCTGATACCCGGCAGAACCGTGTGGTGTTCTAATGTGGAACATCACATTCCCCGGAAGCAGATGGCTGATGCGATGTTTCAGCTGCCCACGTTCGCGATCGAATGAAGTTGGTGAGTGGATGATTTCGGATAGTCGAGAAGTTCCCTGTCCTCGATTGTGGGCTGGTTCGTTTGTCAGTACTGTTGCCACGTCATCCGCGTAGATTTCGAGTTGTGCATCAGGAGTATCCGGCGCTGGAATGCCGAGGACGACACCGAGTAGCACGGCGAATATGAATATCGTACCGAGTGCGACTTCTAATAGCGACAGCGACAGTTGTGCTTTATCGACGGTCGAGTGGCCACGAGCGGTGTCGAGTTTTATTATTTTTTCATTGTCGCTCTCTGCTCGATGTTCATTACCCATCGACTGTCACCACTAGTTCCGTCTTCGTCGTCTGTACCGGATAATGCGTGACAGTTACTGAGCCCGCCGCTCCGGCTGGTTCAAGCCGCAACTCTGTCTCTTCATAGCGTGAAAGATCGACATCGAACGTGCCTTCGATACCATTCGGTGCGTAGAGAGCGACCCGATCATTCGCTCGAACTGTCGTGATCGCCGCAGCGGGGTCGATAGTAATCGTTGCCCGTGAACTCCGGGGTGACAGTGTGAGTGTCTCACCACGAAACGGAACCGACACAGTGTTTTGATGCTTGATGAGTACCACACGACGAACCGTAGTTCCTCCTGTCGGATCGCCTCGTTTTAGAATTGTCTTGTTACCGAGTTGAATCTGGATATCAATCCCATGTGAGATCGGATACGTGCGATTGAGCTGTGTGCGTGTCAGTGATCGTGCTCGCGTTCTATTGATAACATTTGCTCGTGCTGTCAGATTCGATTCTTCGCTTACTAATTTCTCGGCGAGTGAAACAGCAATATGTCGCTCCCCTGAATTTCTATCGGCAGTTCGATATGCACCATCGATGAGTATGAGAGAGAAACCAACAGCCGTCGTCAGCACGAACAGCGAAACGACGAGTGCAAGGAGATTCCCCTGTCCCCTTTCGTCGATGTTCCTTCCGCGACGATCCTTCCTACTCATTGTTCTCACTATTCAAATTTATGATGTATCTAGAGTCCTTTCCTACAACTCGAACAATGAGCGTTTCGTGGCTCTGCCACTTGCCCTCAATTCCGATAACGGTTCTTGGCAGTACAAGCGGAACCCGCCCGCCAATATTCGGATGGGGATGATTGAGAACAAGCGATCGATTTGCTGCCTGTAGTGAATACGCCTGATCTCGAATTGTCGCTGGCAATTCGAGGCCGAATCGAGCATCGATATGTCGTGTAGGAGGTGGCACAGCTTGTTGTACCCGCTCTGCAGCGGTTGCCAGTGTCCGATCACTGACCTCGTTAGCGGTTGCCGTCCGGTATTCCGGTATCACGCTACCGTACAACACGGCTGTCAGGATACCGATGTACAGGACAACGATACTAATCGAGAGCGCTTTACTGATAATCGGAGTGAGACCACGGTTATCCACTGTTTACCTCCGTGTTGAAATCGTGAATTACGAGATAGGTGTCCTGTTCGCTCCCAAGCGTTGCAATGACGCTTTCAATGCCGTCCCCGTCAATATCTCGTCGTTCGACTGTCCCTTCCCAGTCGGAAAAATATCGGACAAATGGTTTAGGCGTCTCTGTCTCGATCGCAACTGCGTACGTTCCATTCCCAATCCGTTTTCTCGTGTGGGTTACGTTGGTACGCAGTGTTGCGATTACGCCTCCAGCTCCCGAGACGGCATCGGTTGTCCCTATTTTCGACGTTCCAACGATGAGCATGTCACCGTCGGATGATCTGGTTATTGGTGGTTCGGTGTGAAGCCACGCGTTTCCAGATGATCCGCAAACGATCGCACCGGAAACGAATGCGACACGACTGTTTCCTGTGGTGAAGACGAGCGCGTTAACGTCGACGGTGCGAACCACGTTCGAGTCGGTGAGTAGCCGCAGTTGACGATCAGACGATCGAAGCGTTCCTTCGGAGAACGACAATCGTTCATGGTGCGTACCGGTCATCTTGGCTGGAGAGAAGGCGGTGTCCATCTCGTCAGCGACACGCGTCGCGTCCGCGCTTGTTGTCTGCTGCTCGATGAGAACTCCAACGCTCGCGGTGAGAGCACTCATCGAGATGACCGCTACACCGAGAAGTAATGCAACCCCGATGACGTGTGATTGAGCACGGGTCGAACGATTATAGTCCGGCTTCGTGTTCTGACTCATATCATCCCCGTCCCTGAGAAAACGGCATAGGCTGCTCCGACCAGCAGTGCTGAGTGAAGCAAAGCCTCATACTTCCCGCGACGGGCAGTCCCGGCAAACCAGCCACACGCGAGCATTGTTGATTGCGTGACGACATAGAACTGAAATCGATCACGCTCTGGTTGAATAGCGTCTGGATTGATTGCTACTCCTGCATTCATCCCGGACACAGAGGCGAGCTGAGTGAAACTATCTATCACATAGCTATTAACTGCGATCATGATACCAACGATGAGCACTGCAGTCGTCCAGCCGACAGCGACGTATACGGCCATCGTGCTTCGGAGTGCCCGTTTCTCGTGATAGAGTCGTCCAATTTCCGTTTGGAGCGTCTCGAAAACGTCGTCGATATCGCTTCCGACATCGAGTGCGCCGGTTACGAGACCGATCGTCTGTTCCGTGAGTGACGTTCCAACACGATCGACGAATCGATCGAGTGCTGCTGTCCGGACATCACTCTCGTCGCTGTCTGCAGTCGTCAATAGCCCAAGATTGAATGCGAGAGCGTTGACATCCGGTTGAAGTGGGCCGAGATCGACATCTCGTGCGACCCGGGTGACTGCCGCATCGAATGGCCGTCCGAGGCTCACGTGGCCGGCAACAGCGTGGACGAAATCGCGCATTTCGTGATCCTTTGCATCATCACGCCTCGCACGTCGTGTTGACACAATACCAACGGGAATCCCAATGGTGACATAACCAATGAGGAGGACGTTCACTATGTTGTATCCAGCAACCGCACAAACCACAACGACGACGAGCGTAATTGGTGTCATAACGATACCCGCACTGATTGGGTTGATTGATGCACTATCGAGTGTCGCAAGAATTCCTTCGGGTCGCCTGTAGGCCGGATCGACCAAATCTGGTGGCCGGAGCGTTCCGATCAGCCACGACGTTCCGATACCGATCCAGAGAACAAATATTGCACTTCCGTAGACTAACACTGATCGGAGGGAAATGGATCCCACGGGCGTGGATATCGTTTGAGAAAGACTGGGTGACAGCACGGCCATAACCGTGAGAATGATAACGAGAAGCGCTGGAAGGACCAACAAGACGACGAACATCTCTGCGATGAGCTCGAGGAAGTCGCTCGATCGCTGTCGTGAACGTGCTTGTCGGTGCGAGAGCATTCGTGATTCCATCCGTAGGTAACCGGAGAGTGCATCACCCCCCTGGCTAGCGTGTTCGCCGAACTTCAGCAGAAAGGGAGCAAGAAGATCCTCTGAAGGGGTGTCTCGTGCTACCCTCCGGAGACCCGAATCGAGGTTTCCGGTTAGTGCAGCGTGGTTGAGCGCCCTTCGAAATCCGACGGCGGTTTCGCCATACGTCTCCTGTTCTGCAACCTTCCGGAGCAGTGTTCGTTGATCGTCGCTCCCTGCCGCCAGTGTACGGAGATATCTGACAGCCCCTGGTAGCGTTTGTTCGATATTTTCGCGTCTGACGGTCCTAATCCACTTGAGATAGCCCCGTCCTCCCAACAAAACTAAACGCTTTCCAATGAGTCCCAGCAGCGTTCCGCTTGCGAGGGCCACGTAGACGCGTGAGAGGGACCATGCTTCGAAACTTGTCAGTACCGATCGGGGAATACCTGTGGCAGGGACGGTACCCACGACGGTCGCCGACACGATTACTGTAAGAACGAACACGCCCCACGAGAGACCGTAGATCCGTGCCAGATAGAAATCGAAATCCATCTTGAATGCTGTACCACGAAAATATCGCCGGTCCTGATCGTGTCGTGTGCTCTCAGCATGCCGGGAAAACAGTGCATACAACCCTCGATCGAGCAGGCCAGGATTACTCGTCATCCCATTCCTCCTTTTCGCCTATGCTCTCGAGTTCGACACTACTTTGATAGAAGATATTTCCTTCTGAATTTATGGCGATATCGTTCTCTGAATTACGGTTGTGTGTGGTATCTTCGCGCCAATCCCAGTGAGGTGCGAACAGCTGGTTTTGTCTCTCCCGGCCGATTGTTGTGCTGTTAGTTTTTCTGAAAGAGGTAAGGAATCCAAACAAATCATCGATGTCAGTTACGTCTTCTTCGATGAGATGCTCGACGTATCGGTGTTTCCGATCGAACGATGACTCAATATCTTCAGTTTGGTAGTCCGTCCGTTCGGCCAATCGTTCGAACAGCCGAATTGATGCAGTCTCTGAATCATCGGACGCAGACTCGTCGTAAGCGAATGTGAAATCTCCGTCTGGCGTTCGCTTAAGGATCGTGTTGTAATGAATCGTCGTGTCCTCACGCCTGATGGTCGTCGTGTCGACACCGTCTGGCTCGGAAACGATTTCGACCACCTCTCCGACGTAGCGCTTGCCATCGACATAGCGTGGGAAGATTACGAGATCGATCTCTGAGAGCAGATACGATGGAAGTCCCTGTTCGATAACTCGGTTGACGAGTCTCTCCATTGTTTCTGCGTGCGTGGTCCCAATAATTCCGTGGCCGGTCGACATGATCTCGCCGAACGTGGCGAAACTCTCTGGAGTGTTGATTTCGGCGATGACTTCGACATCAGGGTTGAGGTAGTTCGCCTCAACCATCAGATCGGCCATCGTCATCTGCTTGCGTGTCTCCTGATGATCGCGAGTTCTCAGTGAGACCCCCGTTTCGTGGGGTAAACGAACCTCTCGGGATCCCTCATCGATGCTGATCGGGCGAGCATCGTGTGGAATGAATGGAATGTGAGCGTTCATTAGTGTCGTCTTTCCAACACCGGTTGGTCCCGAAAAGAGCACGACACCGTGGTATTCGAACAAGAGCCAGAGGAGGGCAACGAACTCAGTTGGGATACTTCCGTTCTGAACAAGGTCGACCGGCGTGAGCGGATCTGGTGATTGCTTACGGATTGAGATGTGAGGGCCGTCTTCTGAGATGATCGGCAACGCGACAGCACACCGGATCGTCTCACCAGTCGATTCACCAGCGATGTCAACTGGATCGAGATTTACCTTCGCGCTTGGTGTGCTCGCGTTGAGTTCGATGCCGTCGGCAGCTGCGAGCTGTGTGACGACGTTGATGAACGCTTCTTCGTCCTCGAACACGTGGTTCGTTGGAATTCGCTCCATGCCCCGAGGGACGACCTTGATTCGATCTCCGACGCGATTGGCCTCGATGTCTTCCAGCCGTCCATCGCGGATCGGGATCGTCAACTGTCCGTGACCGATGTAATCTCGAAGAACGTAGTAAAGGAGATCCGTTAGTCGATCTGGTGAATATCTGTCACTGATCGGTGGTTCGAGAAGATTGTACTCCACAAGCGCCGCGTGGAATCGATATCGGACCGAATCTAACCACGCACGCGTGTTTTGTGAAGTGAGCTGACGTGCGAGGAGTGTTTCGGCGCGTTCACGGACAAACGTGATCCTGTTAGTGCCGGATGAGCCGGGCGATCTGTCAGCTGCTCGGCTTACGAGAATCTCATCCACATCGATTTCCCAGAGACGCTCTTTGCACTCCTCAATCAGCTCTGTATCTCCCGGTAACAGATCCGGCTCTAGCACCGCGTATTTCGTCGTGAACGGATCGTTGGCTGAACTCTCAAACGACGTTTTGTTCGAGAGCGGATCCACATCGAGAGCGCGCTCGCGGTAGATGACGACTGGTATCTCGAAATCGAGAAACGAAACAGTGTACCGACGAAGACGTTCGTTGGTGAATCGGTTCCGGTGTACTGTTTCCTCGATGCTCGCTGTCGCGGTGTACTCGCGCGTGTACACCGTGACGTTTTCATCAGTCCAGTCAACGCCCTCAATTCGATCGTCGAGAGCGTACGGCGTGAGCTCCTCGAAACATCGGATGCGTGCAAGGGCGTGATATTCAACTCGTCGCCGCGCAGCAGACGAGAGATCGATCAATTGATCGATTTTCTGCTCGTACTTCTGGTCGAATCCCTGCTGCATCCGTTCAATGGCCCCTCTCCGCGTGAGTGGTCGCTCCAGATCCGCCGCTGAAAAATACTCGACAATCCGTTCGAGCACCGTCGTGCTGTGCTCAGACAACCGTGGTTCGCGGACCTCGTACGCAAACTCCCTGTTCTTTTCTGTTGTTGTCGCCGATCTCGTCTGCCGAATCGTTGCAACAACTCCCGAATGGATCTCGTACTGAGAGCACACGTCCGGTGCGTACCACGCCGCCGAATCAGCGGGCGCAACCGGTGGCGGGACAGTCATCGTCTCGTTCGGCATACCTGCACTCGTCTGCATGCCGTGGATTCGACAACTAATCCGATTTAAACTTTAGCCGAATTCACTACTGGGGGTTGTTCAGTCTGTTGTCCGACGACCTCCGGTTCGTGTTCAAGATCGTCTGCAGGCATGACGTCACATTAGCTAACCATAGAATGATAGCTAACCATGCAAGGAATGGCTCAACAATACGCTTCGTGCGGTGATTTGGAGCCGCGATTCTCTGAGAGACATTTTCATTTGGAATCACCCGATTTCGCGCGTTCTCGACGGTTCCTTCCCGTCTTTTCGACCATTTTGAGAGATTGGTGATAATCCCCTTTTAGTACGGATGGTGATGGATAACTGAAGACAGCATCCGAGTAATGTAGGCGAATATCGAAGCGACCCGCCGTCGGCGGGTATCCAGATCTCAGCCGACACGCTATACCACAAGACAATGTCACACGCCACGACCGAACGTACACTCAAACGGCACGAGCGCCGTACCGCTGAAGAACACGACGAAGCAGAACACGACGGAGACCACGACACAGAGCACGTAGAATCTGGACGAACCGAATGTCCCGAATGCGGCTCTACGAGCGTCGTTCAGGAACAGGGAGAGCGGTGCTGTGGGGAGTGTGGGCTTGTTGTTGAGGACGATTTGGTCGATCGTGGTCCTGAATGGCGCGCGTTCGACAGTCAGGAGCGAAATCAAAAGTCCCGTGTCGGGGCCCCAACGACGCACACGATGCACGACAAGGGACTCACGACCGACATCAGTTGGAAGAACAAGGACGCGTACGGGCAGTTCCTCTCTACGAAAAAGCGCAACCAGATGAATCGGTTGCGAAAGTGGCACGACCGTCTTCGGACGGTGGATAATGCGGAACGAAATCTTCGGTTCGCGCTCTCTGAGATTGACCGCATGGCCAGCGCGCTCGGCGTTCCCAAGTCGGTTCGTGAGGTTGCATCCGTCATCTACCGACGCGCACTGAGCGAGGATCTCATTCGCGGACGTTCGATCGAAGGTGTCGCCACAGCAACTCTCTATGCCGCCTGTCGACAGGAAGGTATTCCACGCAGTCTCGATGAGGTGACAGAAGTCGCGCGTATCGATCGACGGGAGATTGCACGAACGTATCGCCACGTCTCACAGAATCTCGGACTGGAACTGAAACCCGCTGACCCAAAACAGTATGTTCCACGCTTTTGCTCGGATCTCGATCTCTCCGAGGAAGTACAGACGAAAGCGAACGAGATCATCGATGTGACAGCCGGAAACGGACTACTGTCTGGGAAATCTCCAACAGGGTATGCGGCCGCAGCAATCTATGCCGCCTCGTTGCTCTGCAACGAGAAACGCACACAGAACGACATCGCCTCTGTTGCGCAGGTAACGGAAGTCACGATCCGAAATCGGTATCAAGAACAGATCAAGGAGATGAACATCGTCGCGTGAGCGTGCGTGCTGGACGATCCAATCAATGAAAATCAGGATCGAAACGAGTAGAATTCGTGTCCGCAGTTGTTCAGCAGTGCCCCTTAGTAGAACTCTCGGACGAGATCCATTGCGTCCTCGGGCGCGCCATCAGGGATGTCGGCCATGTTCTCGGTTAGTCCGTGCGATTCGTTGTACGAGACGCTTTCTTCGTTCTGGTAGATGACGCCTTGGTACTCTTTTTCGCTGTCGAGGATGACGTCCGTCGCTTGGTCGTAGTCCGTTGGGTCGTACTCGTCGTCTTCACCAAGATCGACCAACGAATCGCGGAAGTAGTCGTAGGTGTCAACGTCGTTGAACGTCACGCAAGGACTGTAGACGTTGACAAAGCCAAAGCCATCGTGTTCGACGGCTTTCTGGACGATCTCAGCGTGGCGCTGAGCGTCAGAAGAGAACGACTGGGCGATGAACGTCCCACCGGCTGCAAGCGCGAGTGCGAGCGGGTTAACCGGTGCCTGCTGTGGTCCTTCCGGTGAGGTGGTGGTCTCGAAATCCTCGCGACTGGTCGGCGAGAACTGCCCTTTCGTCAGGCCGTAGATGCGGTTGTCCATGACCACGTACGTCATGTCCATGTTTCGACGCACTGCGTGAATGAAGTGACCGACGCCGATGGAGTAGCCATCACCGTCACCACCAGCAACCATCACTTCGAGCTCGGGATTGGCGGCCTTCACGCCCACTCCAACCGGGAGTGCGCGTCCGTGAACGCCGTGAAGTGCGTACGAGTGCATGTACGTCCCGATCTTCCCCGAGCAGCCGATTCCAGCCACGATGAACGTGTTATCGGGGTCGTTGCCCGTGTTTGCGAGCGCCTTCATCATGCCGTTCATCGTCCCGAAGTCACCACAGCCGGGACACCACGTCGGTTGTTTGTCGGATTTGAAATCAGTAAACCGTATGTCGGTACTCATGCTGTCACCTCCGTGCTCTCTGCGATCATGTCTTTGACATCAGTTGCAAGCTCGTCTGCTTTGAACCGGATGCCGTTGTATTTATTGATACGATCGACGCGGGTAAGGGTGTCGTGTTCGAGAAGATCGGCGAACTGACCGCCCGCGTTGCACTCGACGACGATAACCTGATCCGCGCTTTCGATCTCTTCGGTCAGATCCGCTCGTGGGTACATGTATGAACAGGAGATGAATCTGACTGAAATTCCGTCATCTTCCAAAAAGTCGAGCGCTTCACGCATTGCGCCCTCGTTCGATCCCCACGAAATGACGAGCGTGTCTGCATCGGGGTCTCCGAACTCGCGGTAGGACCAATCCTCGCGTTCGATTGCGGTTTCGACTTTTCGATCGCGTTTGTCGACCTGTTCGATACGAACGTCTGTGTCCTCTGTCCTGCGGCCGAGTTCGTCGTGTTCCAACCCAGTCGTCATATGCGCGCCACCGGACGTTCCGGGCGTCGTTCGTGGACTGATGCCGTCCTCAGTTGGGTAGTGTGGCTGGAACTGTCCTTGATCGTTCTGCCACGCCTCGATGTCGTCGGATTCGACGAGATTACCACGGTCGATCTCGACCGCATCCATATCGAACTCCTCGGGTGAGAACGTCTGCTCGGTTACGGCGAGCGCGAGATCGCTCGCGAGATAGACTGGGACCTGATACTTTTCTGCGAGGTTAAACGCCTCGATGGTCTTGTGGAAACACTCAGAGATCGTCGTCGGTGCAACGACGAATCGAGGAACTTCACCGTGGCCGCCGTAGAGCATCTGGTTGAGGTCCGCTTGTTCCTGTTTCGTCGGCATTCCCGTCGAGGGGCCCGAGCGCATCACATCACAGATAACCAACGGTGTCTCGGTCGTAGCGATTAGTCCAAACGTTTCGGTCATCAGATCGATTCCCGGACCAGAGGTGGCCGTCATCGATCGTGCTCCCGCCCGTGCCGCACCGAGTGCGATATTGATCGCTGAAAGTTCATCCTCTGCTTGGATGACCGCTCCACCGTAGCGCTCGATCCGTCCGGTGAGATACTCCATGACGTTCGTCGCCGGCGTAATCGGATAGCCAGCGTAGAACCGACAACCTGCGGCGATCGCTCCCATACCAATCGCCTCGTCCCCGTTCAAGAGCACGTAGTCGTTGTCCGTCGTTTCGAGTTCGTACTCGAACTCGTGGTCGTAGTTCTCCTCAACGTAGTCACGTCCCAAGCGAGCGGCTTGCTGGTTGTTCTCAACGATTGCAGTTCCCTTGTCTTTGAACCGCTTTTCCAGCGATTCATCGAGGTTCTCGATCGGGAAGTCCGCGACTTCGCAAGCTGCGCCGAGTGCAACGACGTTACGCATGATCGCTCCTCCCGCGTCTTCAGCGAGGCGCTTGAGCGGCACATTGAGATCGATCATCTCGTCGGGAACTTCGAGATCCTGCATCGTCGTTCGCTCACCGTCGTAGATGATGACGCTCCCCTCGTGGAGTTCATCGAGATTCTCATCGACAGTGCGCTGGGTGAGCGCGATGAGGATATCGAGGCGGTCGACGACGCTCTCGACCCGATCAACCGACGTCCGGACCTTGTACGCCGTGTATCCACCACGAATTCGAGAAGCAAAGTCCTTGGATGTGAAGACGTGTCGTCCGGCCCGCGAAAGTGCCTGGGCGAAAATTTTTCCCGTTGAGTCGATACCATCGCCAGCTTCGCCGCCGATGGCCCAATTAAGGTCTTCGTGCATACTGTTGCAAACGTACCTCTCGCCCGTGCAAAAGGCTTCTGAATGCCTAATAGAGATTCGTTCGAATCAGTTCGTAAATTGTCTATTCCCGCTCTTCTCCTTCGATCTTCGACCGAACTATCACACTATATACTTTTATTTTATTCTCCTTGTCGACTTATTTCTTTTACCATTGTTCCAATTTGTTTTGTTTCGTGGTGGATTTGTACTATCTTTATTCTATCTCTGTTCCGTTTTTGTTCGTTTACGCCCGCCGTGACCTCGGTAAGCACATTTATTTGTATTGTGGGCTGAGTGAATCATTGGGGAAGTCAGTCGGGTAATTCACGCTGTTTGAAAACGGCTGTGGTGCACCACACAACGAATGCGAACGAGTTCCATCCCTCTGACATTCGATAGCACTAATCAGTAGACACTAATCGAACGCCACGCGAGCGGTTTAGTGAGTCCGAGTCAATGCACTAACGTACAGTCAGCAGTAATCACACGCATGGACCCGACAACTGTCTCGGTTGTGACTGTCCGCTCCGTTGGAGCCGAGGCCATCGCGCTCGAACTACGTACTCCGTCCGATTTCGACGCCCGTCCCGGTCAGTTCGTCAAGCTTTCTACCGAAATTGACGGTGAATCCGTCTCTCGTTTTTATACAATCTCATCCCCGCGTGTTACCGACACGTTCGAGACAACGCTCACTATCGATCCATCGGGAACGTTTGGTCCGTATCTCGCGAACCTCGAATCGGGCGATTCGATCCGTGTCGCTGGGCCGTTCGGTAACGCTTACTACGAAGAGGAACAGCGAACGCTGATCCTCGCGGGCGGTCCCGGTGTTGGGCCAGCAGTTGGGATTGCCGGCCGAACGCTCGACGACGGCGGTACGACCACTATCGTTTACCGCGACGAGCAGCCAATCCACGAAGACCGTCTCAGCGCGCTTTCACAGCGGGGTGCACAGGTGTTCGTCGGTACAGAATCTGATAGCCTCACGGCAGCAATTGAGGAGACTGAGACTGAGAATGCACAAGTGTTCGTCTACGGCTTCTCGGAGTTTCTCGATTGGGCAACAGAGGCACTATCTGCTGCCGGTGTGGCTGTCGAACCAGCAAAGATGGAGAACTTCGGACCAGCACCGGAGGAATAATCGAACCCATTCGAGAGACATAGCACAAAATCCAGCAGTGAATCGAGACCGGTGAATCTACTCTCGGATGTCTCCGACGACTGACTGTAACACGGCATTACAGAGTTCACACCCTTCGACGGTAACACTGATACTGGACGGCGTTCGCTCACCGAATTCGATATCGCTCGTGCAGTCACAAAGTGGACAGCAGTTTGTTTCGTTCCACACGTGATGTAGAATCGTCTCGTCTATTTCTTCTCGTAACTGTTCGATACTTTTACGTCCGCCTGAATCCAAACCATACATGGTCTTTGTCTTACTGAAGACCACCGGAAGGGTGTTTGGGCACCCTTTCATCTAAGCCAGTGATCGCGTCCAGCGGTCTTCGTGTTTCCATTGATCGGTCACCACTTATAGTTTTAGTGTTCAGATAGAACCTCTAAGAATCAACAGTAGTGAATCTATCGCTGATTCGAGAATTGTGTATCTGTTGTCATACGATAGTACCCAAAAACACCATTGAACTAAAACGATCGTCAGCGATGAATCGAGATGTGGCTGTGTGAATACCTCTTTCTGACGTGGCTCACCCCACTGGATCGCCTTTTCTTGGGATTATCTCTCCAGAATTGACCGTTCGTGCGCCGTTCCGGTAGTTCTGGTATAGTTCTACCGCCCAGTTCAGAAATGCAGGATCGTCGCACTCGATACACGCCCGAATCCGTCCTCGTTCGTCGTATGCGCTCATAAAGCCGCAGTGGTCGGAGAGTGTGAGACCGAAGTCGATCGGCTGTGGAGATTCGTGTAACACGATACTTTCAGGAGAGGACCCAGATGCTGACACCGCGAGGCTCTGTACGCTATCGCTTTTGAGCACTGTCTCGTCTACCACGAGTTCGATTTCGGCTCCGCGCTCGGTCAGTTCCACGTAGAGGTCGGTGTAGTACTGGCTGAGAACCGGAAGGAGACTCCGGACTGTCGTGGGTGAGCTGTTTTTGAGACCGTTCACGTACTGCCTAATCGGTGCGTGCGGCTGATCAGATGTTGCAACGAATATCTCCGCATCGTGAAGCCACTCGGGAGCCGGGACGTGATCACAGTCGGGGAGATATTCGAAGAATGGTTTGCACTCGTGGATTATGCCGACCGTGGTCCGAAAGTCCACGTACTGTTCGGTGATGAGTTTTCCGTTCGTTGTGAGCCGGTAGGCACCGTTCACCTTCTTTGCCCACCCCCGCTCGACTAGTTTCGATAAATTTCGCTGAATTCCTCGGCGGGATAATGAAAGCGCACTTGCGAGTTCACGGGGTGATTGCGGGGTGTTATCGAGATATCTGAGTAGTCTAATCCGGGCCCGCGACATCGCAAGAAATCGAGTGTGCTCGTGGGGATCTGGTGTGTTTTGTGACATGATTCACCGTCCATTGTCAGTTACGACCGCTCGTCCAGTACCGCTGCAAAAGTGAATCCCACCGCATGCTGGACCATTGTCGGTGAGACAACTCAACCGCTGTCTCGCTGTGGTCACTCCACCTCCACGTACTCCCGTACTCCCGATCGATTCCACGAATCGCCGTGTCTTTCGAATGGATTTTCTCCATCATATTCTACATAGATTGTAGTTAATTGAATGTTGTGATGATATTTTGTAGAAGAGTGACTAACGATGAACATTATGTGGTAACATTGTACAATCAGATAGGTTACACGACCGGGCCGTTCCAACCCTCTTCGATCTTTCCGTGATACTCCGGCCATTGGACGATATGCTCACGGTATTTTTTATCCTGATATGTGTCGAGATGGGTGTGGTACATCGTGGTAGATACTAGCAGGCGGAGTTCCACCGAATCGATCGGAAGACCATCACGATAAGCGGTGTTGACATCAGTCGGCCTGTCTACTGCCCTCATCAGGACTGGATTTCCATCGAGTACGACAGCAATTGCCGAGACGATACCACAGACCGACTCCACGTCGCTGCCCCCGGCCCGGAGGTACTCTATGAGCCGCCTGCCGACGCTCCCCAGCTTGAAACTGTGGTGGGCGGGAGGCTGATACTTTCTTGCTTTCAGATGCGACAGCCTACATCGACGTCGAATTTCCCCATCAATATTTCATCTACAATTTTCTGAATAGAATTCTAAGAGAAAAGTTACCATGCCCGTTTGATGGTCGTGTGAGAAGAATAGCATGGTGAAGCTGTCGTTGAACAATCGTAACGCTCGTTAATGAGTCTCTCCCCGTCGAAAACAGCTGAAACCCCGATTTCGGGCGAGAGAACGCAAAAGAAGCCGAACACGAGGAGTTTATATCCGTGGGATGGTGACGTGTGAATGATATGGGACAGACGCTGACCGAGAAGATCCTCACCGATCATCTCGTCGAAGGAGAACTCGAAACCGGAGAGGAGATCGGCATCGAGATCGATCAAGTCCTCACACAGGATACGACTGGTACGCTCGTTTGGCTACAGTTCGAGGCACTCGGCCTCGATGAGGTCCAGACTGAACTCGCAGCACAGTACTGTGATCACCAGACATACCAGTTCGACTTCAAAAACACTGACGATCACCGATTCCTCCGTTCTGCAGCGGGGACGTTCGGTGCACATTTCTCTCGACCCGGAAACGGTATCTGTCATCAGGTTCACAAGGAACACTTCGCGGCACCCGGCAAGACGCTCCTCGGTTCTGACTCGCACACGCCGACTCCAGGCGGGCTTGGTCAGCTCGCTATTGGATCGGGTGGTCTCGACGTCGCTGTTGCGATGGGTGGTGGACCCTACTACATCGAGATGCCTGAGGTTGTGAGCGTTCGACTCGAAGGCGAACTTCCGGAATGGGCAACTGCAAAGGATGTCATCCTCGAACTGCTCCGGAAGCTTTCGGTCAAAGGCGGTGTTGGGAAAATCTTCGAGTACACTGGTCCTGGCGTCGAATCGCTTTCGGTGCCCGAGCGGACGACCATCACGAACATGGGGACGGAGTTGGGTGCGACGAGTTCGCTCTTCCCGACTGACGAGCGGACTGAAGAGTTCCTCTCTCGACTCGGACGCGAGGACGCCCACGTTGAGCTTCAGCCCGACGACGACGCTGAGTACGACGACGAGGTTGTCATCGACCTCTCTGAGCTTGAACCGCTCATCGCCACGCCATCGATGCCCGACAACGTCGTTCCGGTCAGCGAGGTTGCCGGCACGGATGTCGAGCAAGTCATCATCGGTTCGTGTACCAATGGTGCCTACGAGGACATCCTCCCGTCAGCGAAGATGCTCGAAGGTCGTGAGATCGACAAGAAGACTGAGATGATCGTCGCTCCCGGTTCGAAGCAAGCCTCTGAGCTGCTCGCTCGTCAGGGATGGACGGCTGAGATGATGGCTGCTGGTGTCAACTTCTCCGAGGCGACCTGTGGTGCGTGTATCGGAATCGGCCACGTGCCTGCATCCGACTCAGTCAGCTTGCGAACGTTCAACCGCAATTTCGAGGGTCGCTCCGGAATCGAGGACGACTCAGTGTATCTCTGCTCGCCCGAAGTCGCTACTGCAGCGGCACTCAAAGGCGAAATCATCGATCCACGCGATCTTGCGGATGAACTCGGTGATCTCGAAGCCCCCGGTCTCGAGATGCCCGAACAGTACGATGGTTCGACGACCGACCTCATCGCTCCCGACGAGGCAGTCGATGATTCGTTGGTGAAGGGACCAAATATCGGTGACGTGCCACTCAAGGACTCGCTCGAATCCGAGCTTGCTGGCCCAGCACTCCTGAAGATGGATGATAACATCACGACAGACCACATCATCCCGGCCACGCAGGACATCTTGATGTATCGCTCGAACATCCCCAAACTGAGCGAATTCACGCTCTCACGCGTCGACGATTCGTTCGCACAGCGTGCGCTCGATGCGGACGGTGGCTTCCTCGTCGCTGGAGAAAACTATGGCCAAGGATCGTCGCGCGAGCACGCGGCACTCTGCCCGATGTACCTCGGTATCGAGGGCGTTCTCGCACAGAACTTCGCTCGCATCCACAAGGCGAATCTGTTCAACTTCGGACTGCTCCCGCTTGCTATCGACGAAGACGATTACGAGCAGATCGAGCAGGGCGACGACATCGAAATCGTCGACAATGTGGATGAAGCAGTCCGCTCCGGTCAGGAAGCGTTCACCGTCCGTGTGAACGGCGACTGGGAACTCACCGCTACCCTCGATGCGTCCGAGCGCGAGCGTGAGATCCTCGCAGACGGCGGGAAGCTTTCCCACACGCGAAAGCACTACGACCAGAGCACGAGCGACGCGACACCAGCCGACGACTGATCGGCGTTCTTTCATCTGTCTATTCTCTTTTTGCTTCATCGACTCGGGTTTCGACTCGCTCCATGCCGGAGACTCTATCATCCTACGGTACGTATTGGGTGCCGTGACTACGTCCGTACCGGGGAACGATTTCGCTGTTCGTCAAGCGACACGGGCGGATCTGCTCGATGTCTTTCGAATCGAGCACGCCTCTTTTGCACAGCCGTGGCCGTTCCAAGCGTTCGAGCGGTTTGTCGGTGGTGAGGGGTTTCTCGTGGCCGAGCAAGGAAGTTTAATAGCGGGATATATCGTCGCTGATTCGGTTCCAAACCACGGTAGCGCACTCGGACACATAAAGGACTTCGCCGTCCATCCAGACTTTCGAGGACAGGGCATTGGCACAAGACTTCTCCAACGGACGCTTTCGGATCTCGGTATGCGGGGCGTCTATTCCGTTAAGCTAGAAGTCAGAGAGAGCAATGATACGGCGATTCGACTCTATCAGCAACACGGATTCACCCACCGACGGACTGTTCCTCGATACTACGAAAATGGCGAAGACGCGCTGATAATGGTTCGAGACTAATAAGCGAAAACGATACTATCTCCCAGTCTCTCCCTTCCCCGAAACAGTTCACTTCTGTCTCAGTTACAGTGTTTCCGACTCAGGGCCACAGTCCACGCGATTCGTGGGCTTCGACGATTCGTTTGAGTCCAACGACGTACGCGGCATCACGCCACGAGATTTCATCTTCACTCTCGTAGGCGTTTATGACGCTCGTCCACGCTGAGAGCATTTCTGCTTCGAGCTCTTCGTTCACGCGTTCGAGCGACCAACCCCGTCGGTTGATGTCTTGGAGCCATTCGAAGTACGAGACAGTGACACCACCCGCGTTGGCGAGGATATCAGGAATGACTGGGACGTCCCGTCGCTCGAAAATCGAATCTGCAGTCGATGTCGTCGGACCGTTCGCTCCTTCGACAATCATCGAGGCGGAAACATCTCCCGCGTTCGATTCTGTGAGCACGTTTCCAACCGCAGCAGGAATGAGGACGTCTACGTCAAGCGTGAGCAATTCTTCGTTTGAGAGCGCTTCGGTACCGGAAAATCCAGTTACGGCAGCGGGTTCCTCGCCGTGTGATTTGATCGCTTCTGTGTCCAGTCCGTCGGGATCGTAGATTGCTCCGTTGACATCACTTGCGGCAACGACATTTGCTCCCCATTCGTCGAGAAGGCGAGCAGCGTTCGCACCAACGCTCCCGAATCCTTGTACAGCGATGGTCGTTTCATCGAGTGGTTGGCTGTAGTATTTACACGCCTCACGTGTGACGATAGCGACGCTTCGACCGGGGGCTTCCTCACGGCCGTAGGAGCCACCGATAACCGGTGGCTTCCCTGTGACGACACCGGGTGTCGTTTCGCCTTCCTGCATGCTGTAGGCGTCCATAAACCACCCCATCGTTTCCGCATCGGTGCCCATATCCGGTGCAGGAATGTCGTGCATCGGCCCAATGACGCTCCGGAGTTCCTGTGCAAACCGGCGAGTCAGCCGTTCTTTCTCGTTTTGACTGAGTAGCTTCGGATTGACGACGACACCACCTTTTGCGCCACCGAACGGAAGGTCCATCACGGCGCATTTCCACGTCATCCACATCGAAAGCCCGACACACTCCTCTTCGTTCACCTCCGGGTGATAGCGGAGTCCGCCCTTGAACGGCCCACGAACCGAGTCGTGTTGGGCACGATATCCCGTGAATACCTCGACAGTACCATCATCTCGCTCTAACGGAAGCGAAACTCGCTCGACTCGCTGTGGATGCTTGAGACGCTCGATTACATTCGGATCGAGGTCGAGAAGTGCAGCCGCACGTTCGAGTTGCCGTCGAGCCGTTACGACCGCAGATTCAGACTCCTCGTTCTCGGCTTGTTCCTGTGAAATTGAGACGCCGGTTGCCATCTTTAAATACCTCCTCTGATTTTGCCGCCGCTACTCGAGTAGCCAGTGCTGTTGGTCCGCGAATTGGTCACCGGTGTCTTGTATCGCAACAAACCGCTCATCCACACCATTGTCGTGTGTTGTGCATGGATGAATATAATATTAATCCATATATGCGATATTAACACATCCAGCAGAATCACGATCTTTTCAGTTTGCTGTCGTATTACGACGCTCTGCATCTTCCACTCGCGCTTTTTGATGGACTGTTCGACGCTGTTATTTCGATCGGTGCTTGTTGTATCTCACAAGGGCTTTCCGCACGGCGGCTGTACAGTGGCCATGGGATACGAGTGCCCTGTCTGTGAGATCCCGCAGGCTGATGGCAGTCACCTCGCGAACCACGTCGCGTTCACTGCGATCATCCATGGTGACGAACACGAGGCGTGGCTCGATGAACGTGTTTCCGGTTGGTCTGATATGGGCCAAGACGAGTTAGCCGACGTACTCACCGAACTATCCGAGGAGACGACGTTTCCACAGGTGTTCGAAGATACAACTACCGGTGGTGAGCATCAACACGACCGCGAACGGTCTGGACAGTTGTTCGATGAACCATCGATGGCCGAACAGGGCGTTGGAAATGGTCGAGAACAACAACTGGACGCCCAGTCCGGAACGTTGGACGTAGAGGCACAGGCCGTTTTGGAAGAGGCTCGACGAATGACCGAATCGAAATTAGAAACTGACGAAGAGTAATCGGTGACGTTTCGAGTTGGTATCGTTCCATTCCTCGATTCTCATCAACCAACACGGTATCAGCCATGCTCAGTACTACACAGCAGAGTCGATCATAGCGCCTGCGATGAACATAACTATCCCTCCCGAGTACCCTCGATCATGCATTCGGTCGGTATCTTCGCCCCTGAAACGGTCGAGGCGGCACACGAGCAATACGACGCACTCGGATTCTCCGCCCAAACCGTCGTTCGTGAGGTTGCAAAGGCGATGTCGTTCGACAGAGACGAGTATCGAGAGCGCGTCACCACTGATGTCGTGATGACCGCGCGCGAGGCCCTTTTCGCGTCATTACTCGAAGTTACAGTTGGCACACGCGAGGAGTTCGACGAGTGGTGTGCTGATCGAAACGACGAGGTCGAACTCGCAGGGAATGAGAACGTCGACCACGTCGTCTGGCATCCGATCCCGTTTGCGGGTGTGATTGTCGCAGCGACGTTTCAAAATGAGGAAACAGCAGCTGTCGGAACGCTCCAACGACAGGCGTTCGGTCGTCACTACCGGAACGCATTCGAAGAACACACCACAGATGAGTGAATTCAACGAGTCCGGTCCCGACTCCAATCACGATCACGATCACGAAACGAGTACAGATACCGACCCCGACGGATGGCAGTTTATCGAGTCTGTCACCGAATACGAAACGGGCTGGTACACTGGCGGTTACGATCGATTCAAACAGCCAGACGGGACAGAAAAGCAGTACTACTGGGCGACACTCCCGCCTGCTGTGGTCGTCGTTGCCCGGGACGGAGATGAGCTGGTGATGGTTGAGCAGTTTCGGCCTCCGATCCGTCGATTATGTCTCGAACTCCCCGCTGGCATCGTCGATGCCGATGATCTGCCGGCTGCTCCGGATAACATCGACCGTTCGGACACACCGGGTGGATTGGCGGCAACTGCAGATGTTCCTCCTGCTGCCTACGAAGCGGCAGGTGCGCGCGAACTCCGCGAGGAAACCGGGCACGATCCGAACGAAATCATCTTCCTCGATGACTTCTGGGTGGCGACCGGCGTGCTCACACATCGTCGCGGACACGTTTTCGCCTCCGATCTTGACCCAACCGACCGCAAACTCGATACGAACGAGTTCATTACCGTTCGTCGTGTGCCCGTTAGCGAGGCACTTGAACAAGCACGGACCCCACCCTCCAATGACGCCACGATCGAAGGACTGCTACTAGCAGAACACGAAGGACTGCTCTAAGCGATCTGTTTAGTACATTGCGTATCTCTGTCGCCACCTTTGATGCTGTGTTCTTCTGTGCGGATAGATCCGGTACTATATCCGTATCCGGTGGTTTGATCGGACATGGACGGCGAGATTACCGCAGCAGAGTTGAAGACGTTGCTCGATACTGATGAGGACGTTCGACTCGTCGACATTCGAAACCGGACTGCGTTCGAACGTGGACACATCCCCAGCAGCGACAACATTCCGTTCGAAGAACTTCCACAGCGGGTTGAGGAACTCGATGACGACGACCACATCGTCACTATCTGTCCACTTGGAAAGTCGTCGATTCAGGCGGCCAGGCTCATCGAATCGTACGAGGGAACGAACGATACGACTATCGAGAGCCTAGCTGACGGATTACAGGGATGGGAATACGCGCTCGAGTCGAACAACGGGAACGCAGAGACGAACGACGGAACAAAAGCGCCCTTCTAACCGCATCCTCTGAGCTATTTTCTCTTGTAGGTAAAGTGTTAACGGAGGACGGCCTCCTCGTTGGATCTGTTCACATGATCGTGCGGCGTAATTTTGCGTTAAGCCACGTTGAATCCCTGTTCGCGGAGGAAGTCTTCGATTCGACCACTATGATTTCCTTGGAGTTCGATGGAACCGTCTTCGACGGTACCGCCACACGCGAACTTCGATTTGAGATCCGATGAGAGCGAATCCATGTCGACATCACGTGGATCGAACCCTTCGATGACCGTTACCTCTTTTCCGTATCGGCGCTCGTCGATGCGGATTGTAATCTCCTGGGACTCTTTTGCAACGTCTTCACAGACGCAGAGTTCCTGGGGCAATCCACACGTCGAGCAGACTTCCGACATTACGAGCGGAAGTACTCGATGGCCCTATTAAACACTATCGACCGTTCAGCCAAAAAACGCCGTCTCGTCGTGCCCTTGAGAGTCTGCGAGATGCGCTATAGGAGAGATCGTTCGCGCACACGTCGATTAACGATATCGATCGCTTCGTCTGCAAGCGCCTCTGTCGCCTCCCCTCCGTATACGGCGCGTTCGTATATCTCCTCAACCCGCCGTGCAGAATCGTCACCAACGACACGAACGTACTGCTTTCTCGTCTCTCCCGGTCTCCGCGGTCGATGCTCGCGTGCAAGGATGTATTCGAGTCGTTCGAATGCGCGTTCGATGTCACTCTCAGGATCGGTACGCGGCTGTCGGCGGAGCCACACTTCTCGGTAGGCCCGTCCACCGACGCCACTGCGGCGTACCACGGCCGCAATTCCCAACAGGACGATCGTTCCCAAAAACATTCGATCTCTCGAAGGGAGCATAATCTGCAAATCGCTCAATCCACCCTCCTTGTCGGCATCCGAGTCGCTTAGATCGCTCTCGCCACTCGGCGTGAATCCCGGAGGAGATGGGTTGTTCGATGAACCCTCTCTGGTTTGCTGTTGAGCTTCTGATTGGGGTGTGGATGTCTCGGTCGAGGTGGTTCCGTTACCCGCACTCTCGTTTTCATCAGGGGTCGGTGTTGGTGTCGGTTCCGTCTCGTTCGTATCGACGTTTGGGACTCCCTCAGATCGGGCGGTTTCGATGACGTTCTGTTCTGCTTGCTGGCGCGCTCCACCCGGCGTCGGGTCGAATTTGATCCATCCGTATTCAGGGATGTACACTTCGACCCATGCATGTGAGTCAAGTCCACGGACGACCCACTTATTCGAGTCTACACGCTGGCCCGGCGTGTATCCGACGACGAACCGGGCCGGAATATCCTGCGTTCGAAGCATTGTAACCATCGTCGTGGCAAAGTACGTACAGTACCCACGGTCCATCTCGAAGAGGAAGCTGTCCGCGATGTGGTCGTTCGGTCGCTGTACATCGAGCGAGTAGTTCTTGCTCCGCTGGAGATGTTCTTCGATGATCCGTGCCGTATCGTAGCTGTTGTTGGCGTTCGTGGTTAGCTTGTCAGTGTACTCTTTGACTCGTTCGGGTGTGCTGCCCGGGTTTTTTGTGTATCGACGGAGGACTTCGTCCGGATAGTCATCAGAACTGGTGCGCAACTCCTCCGGAGAAGCCGCTGGGACCGAACTGACAACACTGTACGAATCACCTGCATTGAGTCGTGTCTCTGGTTGTACGCCCTCAAAACCTGTTACGCGCGCCGAGTGGTTATCGACGGAAATGGGCTTCCACGCCGCGGGCATGACGTTCACCGGTTGCTTGGCACGAACTGTTTGTCGAATGTTTTGGTTCGGTCCCGGTGGCTGTGATAGCGAACCATTGTACGAATGGCTGTTTACGGTTCGTATCCAACTCGATCCAGTGTAACGGTCGTACGCCCCAACACGCCAGTACGCCTGCTGGTCGCTCTCGACTGTGAATCGAACTGAGGGGCTGAGGCGTATCGATCCTTGGATCGAGAGCTCGTTGTCAGCGTTCGTGAGGCTCCCCTCAACTGTCTGTGGATCGTTCGCTCCCTCTCTTGAGAGCACTGGGTGACTCTCACCGCCAGGAACGACACTCACTGTGGCCGTGAGAACGACGATCACAGCAAGAACAATAGCGAGCGCATTTGCTGCCGAGAGATTCCCACCGCTGTGATCGAGGTCTCCGAACCCAACCGTCGCTGCTGCCCCGAGCACACCGATGAGACCGGTTGTTACGTCCACGTCCCCTGTGAGAATGAAGAACCCAAGCGCAACGCATCCTACGCTCGTTGCCCGTCCATACTGTTTTCGAGAGGCGAAATACGACGTGAGAAATACAGGTACGGGTGCGACTGCTGTCGCCCAGACGCCAGCGTTGATGATTCGGAGGATCGACAATCCTGTGATGAGTGCACCAAAATCTGCCAAGAGAATATCTGTTGAGATGACGAACGAATATCCTTCTGGGAGTGTTGGGACGTACAGTGCGACCCCACCTGCTGCGATGAAGGCAGCACAGAGGTACGCAATCAGTGGCATCATGAATCGTCCAATAACGATTCCACCGACGAATGCCCCAGTCACAATAATGAAAAACAGCTGCATGTCGCCGGTGATATCGACTGCGCGATGGAGCACACTCAAATACGACCAACTCAGAACGAAGAGTCCAAGGAGTGCGAATAGCCACGGCGACTCAGCTTGAAATCGCTGTTTTGTGTCGAATTTTTCTCTCAGCCTACTCATGCGGGAACACTCTCACTTTCCTCGCCGCTATCGCTCCCGCTTTTCTCTTTCTCTTTCCGTATCTTTTGACTTCGGTGCCTGTCGCTGCTGTCGATTGCAGTTTTCTGTTTCCTGCTGTCGAGGTCATCACGAGCGCCCTCAATTGGCTCCTGATTGGTTAGCTGGTCAAACGAGATCGTTTGTCCCCCGTCTCCAACTTCGATGGTTACCCGGCCCCGTTCACCGAGAACGTATACGTCTGCTGACTCGACGCGTTCCATCGAGACGCGGCCCGGGTTAGTTCGCGCGAGAAGTTCGAGCATTCGCTGTCGATGGCGTTCATCGTGTCCCTTTTCGAGATGTCCGTTCGGGACTGCGAGGCTGACTTCGATACCGCGATCGATGAGATATGCAACGATGCTCGCGGTCGCCGTCGCCATCGCGTCGACACTCCGTCCGTGACTGTCTGCGGTTGACTCAGCAGCGATCGAGATACCTTCACCCCCACCGTGTGTGTACTCAACGACAAAGAGGTCGTCTTGATGCTGTTGTTTCGCGCTTGTCTTCCAGTGGACATCACGGAGTGAGTCCCCCGGTACATACTCGCGGAGCTGATCGAATTCTTGTCGTTCGATCTTTTCATCCGCTTCTGTGACTGCTTGTAGTGGTTTTGGCGACGTGAGATGGCGGATGTCTGGATAAACGAGTAGTGTTTCAGAATCGGTGTACCGATAGCGTTTGGTGACGAGTCCAAGCGAGTCGCGCACGTCAACAGACAGTGGGCCAATACTATGCACTCCGCGTCGCACGAGTTCTATGTTGTATGCAACCGTCTGATCTCCGGCGACGGTTTGCTCCACTGTATTGGGACGAATTCCGTCTCCGAGTTGATCGGTGATACTAACCATGCGGTTTGTGTCGAGACGGAGACGTAGCGTCCGGTCGTCTCCCGGAAATCCCGGTTCGGGAATCGAACGTTCGAGTGTTGGCCGGTCAGTCAGCGTGACTTCTGTAACGGCAACCGCGAGTGTCGCGATCGCTGGTACCACGACAGCATCTAATGCCCGTGCGCCAGAATTTGCACCGAGAACGAATCCGAGGACGGCAACTCCAGCGACGACAGTTCCGCGTCGTGTCAGCTTCATTCTATACCTCGACAGTTTCAAGTGCCGTCTCAATGAGTTCTTCTGGCGTTTCGTGGCTACTCGGTGGGACTCGTATCCTGTGTGCAAGTACTGCTCTTGCTTCCTGTTGGATATCGTCTGGGATAACGTAGCTACGCTGGTTGAGCACGGCCCGTGCCTGCGCAGCGCGCAACAACGTGATCGATCCACGAGGACTCACTCCCAACTGTGCCTTTTCGCGTGTATATCGAGAGAGGTTGGTAATGTACTCTCGAATGGCGTCTTCAACACGCACACGAGAGACAGTCTGTCGAGCCGACCGGAGATCCTCGATGGCCGCAACAGGCGTCAACGAATCGATCGGATGGTCACCGACAACGCGGGCAAGTACCTGTGACTCTTCATCCTCGCCCGGATATCCGAGGTGAAGCTTTTTCATGAACCGATCGATTTCGGCGATCGGAAGATCATAGGTACGGTTACGCTCGACCGAGTTTTGTGTGGCGATGACAGTGAACGGATCCGGCATCCGGCGTGTCTTGCCATCGACTGTCACCTGCTTTTCTTCCATCGCCTCCAGCAGCGCGCTCTGTGTCTTTGGAGGCGCACGGTTGATCTCGTCGGCGAGCACAACGTTTGCGAATATCGGCCCGTTTCGGAAGTCGAACTCTCGTGTCTTCTGATTGAAGACGTTCACGCCGGTCACGTCGCTCGGAAGAAGGTCTGGCGTGAACTGAATCCGCTTGAATATCCCGTCGATCGACCGGGCAATGGACCGTGCGAGCATCGTCTTTCCAACGCCCGGTACGTCTTCAAGGAGCACATTCCCCTGTGCTAATAACGACGTTACAAGATGCTCGACGGTATCGTGGTGACCAACGATAACTCGCTCTACGTTCGTCATCACGCTCTGTGCTAACTCCTTTGGCTGCTCTACGTCGATAGTCTCTGCAGTGATATTGTCTGTCATAACTCGCGCCTACTACAAGTGACTCTCACAAGCGTACATACGGCTTCTCGATGCAGAGTATAGGTCGAGCTCACATTCCGCTTGTCGGGCCGAAGCGTAGTAACTCTGCTGGGTTACATTGTCGGTAAAAAACACGGATTCGAACATCCTTGCCACAGTATTATCGGTAAAAAATAATGATAAAAGGCTAAAAACGTTCGAATAATCGTTCGAACTGTTCAATCCCTATACTGCAGTCGCCTCTAAAACAGTGAAACCCACTGAAAACCACCGGAACTATTCTCCCCTTTTATGAGATTTGCTGTGTTCTTTCGGTTCGATGAGTACACGTGCATCCCCATCGGAACAGTCTGGGATTTCCCCGCCCGCCTCCGCTGAAGAAATCACACCACCAACACTTGAACGAGATGACGTCTTCCATCTGCTACAGAACCAGCGGCGGCGGTCGGTACTCCGGTATCTTTTCGAAAATCCAGCGATCGACTCCGTCGAAATGCGAGTCGTCACAGAACAAGTTGCAGCATGGGAGAATAACACGACAGTCACGAAGCTAACATCGAACGCACGGCAGCGAGTCTACATCGCACTGTATCAGTCTCATCTCCCCAAACTCGACGATGCTGGCGTCATTGCGTACGATCAAAACCGTGGGACGATCGAGCCTTGTTCGCTACTGGACGAACTCGAACCGTATCTTTTCACAGATACGACGCCCGACAGTGGTGCTTCTGAGACAGTCGAAGAGTCAGCAGACGAAACAACACAACAGGAGACCGAATCAGAGATGACGTCCGAAACAGAGAGCGAAGCTGGCTGGTCCGTTTCGTGGAACGACTACTATCTCGGTTTATCGGTACTCAGTCTTCTCTTGGTCGTTGCAGTAACACTACTTTTCCCGACTCTGAGTGCAGGCCCGTGGCCGTTGCTCAGCGCTATTATCGGGAGTGTCTTCGGTCTGAGCGCGCTAATTCAGCGGTCCTAAAGGAATAGTGTGTAATACGTTCGGGGGAGCGTCGTTCTGCTCCGCTACTCCAACCCGAGCGGTTTCGACATCTTCTCATCGACATGCATATTCATCATCACGTCCGCATCCGCGGTTACCACGTTTGCGTTCGTGCTTGATTGTGTAGTCGTCGATTCCGTAGGTGTGTTCGTTGTGTCTGTGCTACTTGCCGTTTCGTTCACCGAGTCGCTCGCTGTCTGAGTGCTACTTGTCTGCGTTTCCGCCGGTTCCGTCGAATTAGAAGTAGTCTGGGTTTCCGTACCAGTTGCTTCTGACGTGTTTGTGGCGGATTCAGGCGTTTGGGTAGAGTTGTTCGCTACAGTGTCTGTGGGTGTGGGCGTGGCTGTGTCGTTAGCCGTCGTGTTGTTGATTGTCGGGGCCTCGTTATCGCTGACGACCCACTCTCCCGAACTGTTGTTCAACAGACTGTCAGTGAGATCTGACGAGTTGTTGTAACCGATATCTTGGGGAGATGTGTTGGTCGTTTCGAGTACCGTCTTGAGCGACGGACCATCCGCTTCTGGTGGGTCTCCACCGGATGTAACCCTCGTACCCTGTGTTTCTAAGTTATCGACACCAAGCCAGTAGGCTTCGAGTGTCGTTGGCATCGGGTTCGGGACTCCTGGTGGGAGACAGACTCCCAGCAGCGAAAGCGTGTTGACCAACATGTTTTCACCGTTTGTGTACAACACGAGTGCGCCGTTCACTTCGCCGGAGGGGAAACTAACGTGGGCTTTGACACCACCCTCCTTACCGAGGTATATATCGACGTCCTTCAGTTTCGAATCCGTGACGGTGACTTTGTTCACACCACCGTCGATCTTTTCGGCACAGATCTGCCCACCATCAGTCGCGTGTGGGAAGATCCCGCCAGTTCGGACCGTAAACGTCGCTTCATCATCGATACCGTCAGGCGCAGCAGCGGCGGGATTGAATAGTGCGAGACTGCCGCTCGACACGACCAGTAACGCAAGCACACACGTGAGTGCTGCTCGCATCGTCAATAGTGCCCTCAATCGTCGACGGAGTCGATATTTCGACATTCTTTTATCGCCACTTACTCACAAGCCCAGAGACACCATCGTCGTCTGATTCGTCCGAATCTGCATTGGGACCCCAGTCGAACGGGTTTGTCTCCTCTACCTCATCTGATTCCCACGCGATACAGAGATTTGAGCCGATCAGACCCAGCAACATCCCGATGAACAGACCACCAAGTGTTCCCATGAGAGAGATGATCGACAGTGCCCCGCCGACGTAACCGATCATCGTCGAGAACTCGGGCTTCGTGAGCGCGAATACGCCAGTCAGGAAGACGAGCGATGAACTCACAAGGCCGAGGAAGGCAGTTGAACTTCCGACAAGGATGAGGTCCTTCCCGTAGCTGATCGCCACGTAGGCCATGAACACGCTTCCAAGGAGCAGTAACGAGCCGCCAAGGAACGGACGACGGGCTCGCC
The DNA here is from genome assembly GCF_025913575.1 of Halocatena marina. Classification (NCBI taxonomy): domain Archaea; kingdom Methanobacteriati; phylum Methanobacteriota; class Halobacteria; order Halobacteriales; family Natronomonadaceae; genus Halocatena; species Halocatena marina. The sequence goes on from NZ_CP109785.1 coordinate 251,215, forward strand.
AGTCTCCGAACCGCTGTCGACGTTCGCTCATGAAACCGCGATTTGAATTTGACATATTCACTTCCAGGGATGCAATTGTGTCTTAATAGAGGTTCCTACTCGTCCCCTCTACTCGCTGTAATTCCCGTCGCCGTCGTTATCGTATTGGACTTGAAGATGAAGTCCTGGAATACTGATTGAACTCGACGCGAGATAGTGTGCCGTAATGTTGGCGTTCTCCAAGTTCTGGGCCGGACCATCGTTGCTCGTGTCAACGAGCCGTCCGTCCTCTAGCTTCTTTTGTGACTCAGATGCATCACCCGACCAAATACCGAATGACTCGGACGGATTGTCCGAGTTGGATTCATCGATAACCTGCTGGTTGAAGGTGGCTTTGTCAGCCTTCAGGTCACTGATTTTGACCATCTGCTGATCCGCCGTGACATCTCCATTAGATGTCATGACGATCCGAGCGTTCCCGTTGAGTCCGGGCATGCTGGCGACGTTGATCTCCTTCATGAGCTTCATGCCTTTGATCGTGACGCCTTTCTGTTCGACAACGGCCATGGGGTAAGCATCCTCACTGCTGGTATCATCAGCACCTGGGTAGATGAGGGCTGATTCAGCGGTGAGCTGGTCAGCCTGGATGGTGAATCCTCCAATCCCGGCGAGAGGGACGGCGTATGCGGTTCCCGTTGAAAGAACGAGTAACCCAATTGCCGCCAATACCGCGAACGATGCACCCATGCCCTTTCCGAATGTGCGCTTGTTGTACATAGCTACCGTATTAAGTCCGCGTACGATTACGGTCGATGTAGTCTAGCCCTATATGTTTACCGAATTGCATGCATGTCGTACAATATGCCTGTTGTGTTCGAATAAGGACTATACGTACCGCTTACGAGGGAAATGCTTTCCCGTTGTCCCGCTTCGCTACCGAATGCTCACGGGCTTTCATCGACCTGGTCTCTGTTGCGTGTCTCTCTGTTAGAGTTTTTGCCCCGGATATACGTGGCTATTTAATAGAATTGTTAGCTGTAGTGGATGTAATATCTATTGTCATTTTTGTCCTGTCGTTCTCTTCTGACGTTCGATGATCAAGTGCGAAACATAAGTATAGGGGGAACAATAACGTGGAAATAGCGAAACTATCGATAGCCGCTCTATTGACTCTCTAGAACGTGCTTTCGCTTGGTCGGCATTCTCTGAACGGGTCGCAATTCGGTGATCATCACGACGCAGTCGATCGTGATCACACGATGATGAGCTTCCCACGTATCGAACGGATCGAAAACACAATCATACAGTCTCGAAAAGAGTCCGGAAATTCTCAGTTGTTCGGATAGCGTCCTTGATTGTAACCGAACACTCACCGTTCCATAATCACGCCGTAAACGAGACCCATCATTCCACCGTAGGTCATCCAGGCAAACAGGGGGATCAGTCCAAGAGAGGGAAGCGCGTATGCACCGCTGTAACCAATGAGCGAGAGCCACAGGGGAACTCCGAATCCGTAGAAGACGACCCCAACGGCGAGACCATAGACCTGCCCGAGAGCGAAAAGAGTCACACCGAGCGCAGAAATGTTGAGGAGTGGAACGAGAAGCTTCTGCAACAGTGTGCTCTTACTCGACAGCGCGATGATTGTCGTAACGAACGAGTTGACTGATCCGGAGGCAAACGCGAGAAATGGAAGTCCAAGCAGTACTCCACATACGAAAAGCAGTAGTGCTCCTCCGGTCAGTGTCGGCTCACGCACCGTCGCACCGAGCATCTTGACTGCTTCGAGACCATCGGGATGAAAATGGAGGATAAGGTTGGCTTGCAACGCTCCGAACAGGCTGGCCCCGATTATTCCTTCGATCTCGTCGATACCGATATCGAACGAGAACAGCGACCGTATGTTACGTTCCATATCCTCTCCCATTCCTCATGTGGTAAAAGTCTCTTGCAGGAATGGCTGGGTGATTTATTATGGCTGGTCGCTGAGGAACCTGCCACGCCGACAGCTCATTCGGCACGCACTCTGAATCCTGAAACATGATCAGCGTCTGAACGCGGAATTGACGACTGTCCGTAGCAGGGCGCCAATCATCCCGCCGATAATGCTATCGACAACGATGAAACCGGCAATCCCGAGGATAATGAGCAGCGAGCCTATCGTCCCCATCCCGCTGAACTGCGGAGCGATGATCCCGACAGCGTCCTGCATCAGCGATGGAGGTTCGATGATACCGAATAACTGACCGACGAGTACAGCGTTCGTCCCGCCGACGAGCCCCGCGATGATCCCGGCGATAATTCCGTGCAGCCATCCACGCGGCCCACCGACGATGTACGCAGCTACGAAGCCTGCGATGACGCCGCCACCGACGTAGTTGAGGACTGGAATCAACAGTGCGCTCATATTGACAAGGATCCCGAGCGTCGCCCCTGCAAGAATTGCCCTTTTGCTTATCGAGAGATCGAGTAAGTCGATCTTCGTTTCAAATACTGTCGTGTTACTCCCGCTCATACGTCGTGTTATTACCCCAACCCCGTAATAAATCCTCGGAGATATATCTTCGTATCCTATGTGATCGTGCCTCAAAAACACTGCAGTCTCACGATTAGCGGTGGTTCCTCAGACAACAGTAACGACGATATGTGAAGTGTTTCTATCGTTATGTGTACTCGCTCCCAACGATTTCCCTGATCCGGTCCGCAGTCACTTCTCCAACACCTGATACGTCCATGAGCTCTTCTTCGGAAGCACTCATGACGGTCTCAACACTGCCGAAGTGCTCAAGCAGCGCACGCGCCGTCACCGGACCGATCTCTGCGACCGAGCTAACCACGTACTCCTGCTGTTCTGCGAGCGTCTTCGCGCTTTTTTCCCCGTGAACACTCACTTCACGGTCCGAATCCGTTTGCTCACGGCGCGCAATGACCTCAAGCATCTCTGTCGTCTCTTGCTCATCACGCGTTTGAAGAACGCTTGCGCCAAAATCGGTGGCGAGCGACGCCAACGCACCCCGGATTGCGTTCGGGTGTACGTTCCGTCGTTCGTACAGTCTGTCACCTTCGAGGACGACGACTGGTCGGGAGTAGTTTCGCGCGGCGTCTCGGACCTGCTCAAACAACGAACGGTCGCTCCCCACGAGCGTGTCGAGGAAATCCTCAACGGTTTTACGCTCCACGACGGCCCGATCCGAAAGGACGTAATCGCCCACGGAGAGCGTTTCGAGTCGTGTCGTGATATCCTCGCGTTTCGAAAGTTCACGAGCGATGGTCGCATCGAGCTCTCGCTGATCGATAACGATTTCGACCGCATCGGCCTCTCCAGCGGATGGGACAGGGGTCTCTGTTTCACTCCCTTTGGCGTCCGACTCGTCATCCGGACCCGACGAGACGAATGCGTCTAACCCGGATTGTCCCGCTTGTTGTGCGTTGTTTTGTGTGGTCTCTCTTTGCTCGCTTTCGCCATTTCGTCCGGCGCTTTCTTTCTCACGCTTTGCAGCAGCGTGGTCGGATTCTGAGCCAGTCATTTCGTCCGTTTGTTCTTCCTCCGTGCCATCGAGCGCCGATTGTCCGAGTTCGCTGTTCACCTCGTTGACGACGCCTTTGAGCGCCCGTAACTCCTCTTCCATTCGTTTTTCTTCCCGTCGGGAGATCCAGAAGAACGCCTCATCACGTGTGTCTTCTGCGAGGAGCACCACCACGTGTCCCTCGCGTCCGCGTCCAGTTCGTCCCTTGCGTTGAATGGAGCGAATGCCCTTTGGCACCGGCTCGTAGAACAACACGAGATCGACCTCTGGAACGTCAAGACCTTCTTCTGCGACCGATGTCGAGACGAGCACCTCGAACTCTCCAGCGCGGAACGCATCGAGCGTTTCCTGCTGTTCGGTCTGTGTCATCCCGTCCGATCCCTCCGTGTCGCTCTGTCCGACGAACTTCCGGGTCGAAAAGTGATCAGAGAAGAAATCGGTCAGCGTCTCTGCTGTGTCACGAGATTCGGTGAAGACGATGATACGCTCACCATCCTCGACGCCGAGCGTCTGTGCCAGGAGAATACGTGCACGCCGGAACTTCGGGTGCAGATCGTCGTACTCCTCGACGCGACGCATTGACTCTTTCACTTTGGGATCACTAACAAATCGCTGTGCGGCTTTCGACGCTCCAGACGAGCGCGCAGCGTTGCGCTGTCGTTCGAAGTACCGCCGAAGCGACTCGACGCTCTGAGTCTCGACAAGTTCGACCGCACGCCGGAGTTTCATGATCTCCGCGTGGGCGGACATCCCTTTGTATCCCTCAGACTTTCCCGAATCGATCAGTCGCTGGAGTTTCGCTCGTATCCGGTTCAAGTCTTTCTGTGACATCCCCGGTCTGGTCGTGTCCGTCACACCGAGCTGTTTCAGCCGTTCGAGACGGTCGCCGATCACCGATTTCAACGAATCACGAATCGTGAGTATCTCTTCGGGGAGTTCGATATGCTCCCACTCCACCTCAGTCTGATACGTGAATGTACTCACGTCCGAGTCCGTCTCAGTCATTACCTCGACCTCTCTGAGACCGAGATTCGAACACACAGTCAGAATCTCCGCTTTGTCGCCACCGGGTGAGGCACTCATCCCTGTCACGAGCGGGTCCGCAGCATCCTGATGATACCGCTCTGCAATGTAGTTGTACGAGTAATCACCAGTCGCACGGTGACACTCATCGAATGTGAGGTGGACAACGTCATGAAGAGAGATTCGGCTGCCGACGAGATCGTTTTCAACGACTTGCGGCGTTGCAACGACAATTCGCGCTTGGTCCCAGAGCTCCGAACGATCATCCGGGCTGACCGCTCCTGTGAAGACGACAATCTCGTCGTCAGGAACGCCGAGTGCCTCGCGGTAGAACGTTGCGTGCTGCTGGACGAGTGGCTTCGTCGGAGCGAGCAACAACGACTTGCGTTTTTGCCCCGATTCAGAATCCTCGGCTACGGCATCCGACCGAGAGTCAGACGTAGACGTGGAGGTGGAGGTGGACGTAGAATCGGTGGAGGAGTCCAACGCAGCGGGATTTGAAACACGTATCCCACTGTCGTGCAGTCGGTGGGCAGTGACGAGCAGGCTCACTGTTGTCTTCCCCAGCCCGGTCGGGAGACAGACGAGTGTATGGTCTCCGGTTGCCGTCGCAGCCAGCTGAAGTTGGTATTCGCGGCGCTCAAGCAGTCCGGGCGTCAGCAACGGGTGATCGAGATTGGGTCCCTCGTCGACAGCCGCCATTATCTGTATCCTGTCGTCTCTACCGCATAAACGTTCTCGTACCGGTGTGGAAGTGAAATAGTATAGTGAATATCTAACATGAATAAAAGCATTGTGTCGAAATGATGCGGATGAAATTTCCAGGGTCGATTCTCAGCCAATCGGTGGAAGAGATACCAACAGGTGATGGCTCCCGGCGATTGCCAGTGCTGCTACCATTGGGATCGTGAGGTTGTCGTCGATGACGTATCCAGCGATAATTGGCTTTGCCCCGTCGGCTGCTGTTGCAGCGATAGCTCCACAGACTGCTGGGATAATGTCCACGAACGGGAGAGCAATGAGCGTACAGATGCCGAACATCGAAAACAGGATGTATGCCGGTTTCACAGTTGCTGGTTCACTGGAGCTGAGGAGACCGATCACGGGATCAGCAATCATGAGCATCAATAACGCGGGAAGCGCCACAGACGGATGGAATATGAGTGCAACGACGGTCGAGCTGAACATGTACAGCGCGTATCCCGCAAGATGGTCGCGTTCGTACTCACGAGTGAGCGTCTCGAAGATGCTCCACTCGATCAGACCAGAGAGCCGGAGAGCTTCGAGCGTCAGTGTAAGGAGCGTTCCGAGCACAAAACACATCCGTACCTGATCCCACGTGAAAAGTCCAATGACGTACGCAAGTGGGAGGGACACCCCAGATGCGTGAACGAGACGACGCTCAACCTCCGGCTGCATCTACGTATCCGTCTGATCGGACAGTCGCGCTGTCAAGTGCGCGCTTAGTTCATCGACCGAAACACGCTCTTGCTCGGTCGAGTCGCGCTCGCGGACGGTGACGGTGTCATCGTCGAGTGAATCGTAATCCACCGTGACGCAGTAGGGCGTACCGATCTCGTCCTGTCGCCGGTAGCGTCGACCGATCGCGCCCGAGTCGTCGTAGGTTACCTCGAATCCAGCGTTGCGAAGGTACTGTACGATCTCTTGGGCTCGGTCTGCCAGGCCATCTTTGGCCATCAGTGGGAAGACACCGACTGTGGTCGGTGCGATATCGGGACGAAGCGCCAGCGAGGTCCGCTCTTCACCGTCGACCTCATCCTCCTGGTATGCGTGCTCAAGCACGGTGTAGATGAGTCGGTCGATACCAAACGACGGCTCGATGACGTGTGGCGTGATATGCTCGCCCGATTCTGTCACCTCTTCGACGGCGAATCCTGTCGCGTCAACTGGAACCGCGTACTCTTCGCCGTCGACAGAGACAGTCACCTGCTCTGTATCGAACGCATCGGGGCGTTCCTGTGCGAGCCGTTCCAACTCGTCGGTGATAGCCGCGGCTGCACTACCGAATTCGGGACCGAGAACGCTCATGTCTGGGTCGACCGTTGGTCGCTCGACAGTAATCGGTTCGTCGTACTGTTTGAAGATGGTGAACTCCTCATCGGAGTACGACCCGTGTTTTGAGAGATCGTAATCACTTCGGTAGGAAAAGCCGGTGAGTTCGATCCAGTTGCCGTCGAGTTCAACCTCTGCGTCCCAGCAGTCGCTCGAATAGTGCGAAAGCTCGTTCGGTCGGTGCTGGCGGTAGCGGAAGCGATCCATATCGACACCGATCCGATCGTACCAGTTCGCTGCCACGCCGAGGTAGTAGGCGATCCACTCATCGACAACGCCTTCCTCGACGGCATCTCCGATCGACCACATTTCGATTTCACCACTACTGTCGCTCTCCTGTGCTGTTGCGGAGTACAACGGTACCTCAACGTCTGCCACTTCGGACAACGATGGTTCGTCCGTTTCCGGATCGATGAAATGTTCCAGTTCGGCTTGGGTGAACTCCCGTACTCGAATAATCGATCGTCGCGGACTGATCTCATTTCTGTATGCTCGTCCGATTTGTGTGACGCCGAACGGTAACTGATTGCGCGCGTACTCCTTCAGGCGGGGGAATTCGACGAAGATGCCTTGTGCTGTCTCGGGACGGAGGTAGCCCGGTGAGGACGAGCCAGGGCCGATGTTCGTACCGAACATGAGGTTGAACGCCGACACTTCGACGCCTGCGAGTGACGAACCGCAGTTCGGGCACTGGAGATCGTCCTCGGCGATCAGCTCTTCTATCTCGGGAATCGGGATGCTTTCTGCGTCCTCGATCTCTGTCGCATCCTCGACGAGGTGGTCTGCGCGGTGGCTCGCTTCGCACTCGGGACACTCGACGATCATATCATCGAAGCCGTCAAGATGGCCAGAGGCTTCGAAGACTGCTTCGGGCATAACCGTCGGCGCGTCGATCTCCATGTGGCCCTCCTGTGTAACGAAACACTCACGCCACGCATCCGTTAGATTGCGCTTCAGTGCTGCACCCTGTGGGCCGTAGACGTAGAAGCCAGCTGTACCGCCGTATGCGCCAGAAGCTGGGAAGAAGTAACCACGGCGCTTTGCGAGTTCGACGAGTTCTTTGCTCATAGTGCACTCAGAAGGTCCATATCGTGGACGATGCCGACGAGCTCGCCACCACTCACGAGCGGAATCTGTTCGATGTCGTGTCGGAGCATGAGCCGCGCAGCATCGCGCGCTGTCTTCGCGCGCGAGACTGTGATCAGATCCTCACTCATGAAGTCCGCCGCAGTTCCCTCGGGGAACTCAACGTTCCGCGTCGGATAATAGCGGTTGCCAACCGTCTTGATGCTCTCCCACATCCATTCTTCGTCGTCGCCCGCAATGGCGCCTCCTGTCTCCTCTTCTCCCTCGACGATTTCAGCGATGGCGATTAGATCCGCGTCGGTGAGAATGCCGGTGACCTCTGCCTCGTCGTCGAGCACCATCGCGTAGGGAACACCGGCGTAGCGCAACTCTCGCTCTGCGACGTGCAACGGCGTGTCGCTGTAGATCGCGTTGATCGACTGCGTTGCGAGGTCTCCGACCGACTTCTCGCCATCGACGTTACTCTCAGCAATGGCTCGGATGACATCGGTAATCGTGATGATGCCGTTGAGACTGTTGCCGTTGACGACCGGCACTCGTCGCGCGCGCGTCTCGCGCATCAGTGAAGCCAACTCCTCGAGACTCGTCCCAACCGTGGTCGTCGGACCTTCCTCGACGAGGAGTGCGAGCTGATCTTCATCGGGGTTTTCGATCAATGCCTCTCTGGAAATGAGTCCACGAAACGCTTCATCACCGTCCTCGTGCTTCACGACGGCAACCGAGGAGAACTCACGACTTCGAAGGTGTTCGAGTGCGTCATCGCGCGTACCCGGAACTGACACCGTGACCAGGTCCTCGCGCGGTGTCATCACGTCAGTTACGTCCATATCGCACCGTAGCCGTCAGACTACAAAGGCCTTACACATGCGGGAAGACCGTCCGGCACGCACAGCTCCCATCCGGCTTGGGCGTCTTCGCCGTGTTGTGCTATTTAGACTCCGTGTTATTCATCCAGCCGTTGTCTCGCGTTCGGGAAGAAGTGTTCCCAGCCTTCGTGTTGGAAGCTCCCGAGAGCCGTCTGATCGAGTGTTTGGACATGGGTGAACATTGCCCCCTGATCGAGGGCCGCGCGCATCAGATCCTGTGCGTTAATCAGTTCGTACGATCCAGCGAGCAAGATGGCGTTCGCTGTCGGCTCGTCGTAGAGGACCGTTACTTGGAACACGTGCTCTCCGACTTCAGATCTGTACACCTCGTACTCCTGGAATTCGCCTCCTTCTTCGTGTCCTCTATCGAATACGTCTACGAACTGATCAGCGAAATTGTCTGGGATCACGTAAACGAACCCGAATCGATCGGGGTTACCAACTTCCGGGGAGTTCGGCGCAGTATCCACGGCCGCGATCGCTGTCGTCGACCAGCCTCCCTCTTCGAGCTCTGCTGCCATCCCTTTCATATCCTGAATAGTGGCCTCCCACGCGTTCTTGGCCTGCTCGGACGAGCCAGCGAATCTTTCAGCATAGCTTTCGTTTTCACCCATTTCGGTCATACTGACATCTGTAGTGTTCAGGCACTAAAGTCCTCCCCACTTCAGCGCGCAACACTGAAGAAAACCTCAAGCGCGAATGATACAATCAAAATAAGAATGCTTGCAAAAAGTATCTTCACGCCGTCAGAGATCCGGTCATTCGGCTGAAGGCCGTACTGATCGAGTGGTGGAATCTGTTCGATACGCATCTGTATCCACGACGCTCGATCGCTGTCTGTCGATACCAGCTCGCTGTCGCGCCACGGCGCTGTCGGTCGGAGTTTGAACGTTCCGACACCAAATAGACCGATCCCAACGATGAATAGGATGTATTTCACACCAATCCATCCTCCGCCGAGGGTGAAACTGACCACAATCGAACCGATCACGACGATCACCGTGACGACGATCGCGTAGACGATCGCGTCTAATGCCTGTCGTCTCCAAAGCACCCCCTCGCCGGTAGTCATCAGTCGAGTATCCGTTCGAACACCGGTTCTGGTTCTTCGTATTCCGGTTGATGTCGGTGACAGAAGCTCGTTCGACCCGTTTCACTCACGGAGTGGTGTTTGGGCTTCTCCTGGGTGCAGCTGGTGTCGAACTCCGAAGCGAGGAGCGCACTGGCTTGTTGCTCCTTGTCGTTCCTAATGAGTTCGACTGCACGTTCGATGTGTGTTCGAACCTCCGGGGGAACGCCATCAAGCGCAGCATCGAGTCGTTCCGATGTTCCCATCTCGTTCCCGTCTTGTTCTCCAGCTTCGTCGCTCACTGTGACCTCCGTGTCCCGGACGAACACCTCTTCGACGACCTCGATGATGTCATCAAAGCGCGTTTTCATCCCCAACAGTTCCTTCGTCCGATCACGAAGCCCTGTCTCTGCCCGCTCGCGCTCACGAAGGATTTCGCGCAGGAGTTCAATTCCCTCCCACACGTTGTCATCGATATCTGCGTACGCTTCCGGACGGATCTTCACCGGACATCGCGTACTGAACGGGCAGCCAGTCGGCGGATCGCGCGGACTGGGTGGTGTTCCTCGCAGCGTAACGCGTCGACGCGTCGATGTTGGATCCGGATCCGGAATTGCCGACAACAGCGAGTACGTGTAGGGGTTTTTCGGGTTTTGGAACAGCTCTTCGGTCTCTCCGATCTCCATAATATGCCCGAGATACATCACAGCGACTCGGTCACAAATATGACGAACGACAGAAAGATCGTGGGCGATGAACAGATACGTCAGTCCGAACTCTTCTTGGAGATCTTCGAGGAGATTCAGGATTTTCGCCTGAACGGACACATCCAGCGCGCTCACTGGCTCATCGAGCACAACAAACTCCGGTTCGAGTGCGAGTGAGCGCGCAATCCCGACGCGTTGGCGCTGTCCTCCCGAAAATTGGTGTGGGTACCGGAAGTAGTGTTCTTCTCGAAGACCGACCGTCTGTAACAATTCTCGAACACGCGCGCGTCGGAGTCGATTTTTCGATTTAGTGACAGAGACGGATACTTTCAGTGAGTCATTCGAATCGGTGACCGAGACCTCCACGTCTTCTTCGGTCATTGGAAGCGCCTCACGAACGCTGACTGTCGGCCCGTCCGGGGTGACAATAATATCGACCGATCGGTCGTCTTCCTCGGCGAGTGTTCCATCGCCGGTAACGGTCACCGACCGATTACGGCTGTCCTCGACGCTGACAGTGAAGTTCGGCCACCCGTGGACATCGAGCGGCTCTCTGATGATCTCACCAATCGTCATCCGGTGATTGAGGCTCGATTCTGGGTCTTGGAAGACGATCTGGGCGTCCCGTCGCCACGTCTTTAGTTCTGTTCCGGAGAGTGTTGTGACATCGCGCCCATCGAACAGCACGTCTCCCGCTGTTGCGCGTTCGAGTTGGACCAGCGTTCGCCCAAGCGTGGTTTTTCCACAGCCTGATTCACCAACAAGGCCGAGTGTCTCGCCGCGGTCGATCGTGAAATCGACCCCGTCGACTGCCTTGACGGGTTGTGAGCCGAGCAATCCACCCGTATCGTAGTACGTTTTCAATCCCCGTACCTCGACCAGTGGCTCACCTTCGTCAGTGCGTTGTTGCTGTGTGAGTAGTTCTTCGCTCATTGCTGATCCCCTCCGTTGGCGTCACCGTTACCGAGCGTTCGGTGATGTTCGACAGCATCTTCTTTTGACATGTTGTCGGGATAGAGTAGACAGGCTGCCGTATGATCCGCTGTGGTCTCACTTACGTCCACGTTCGATGGATGGACGGTATCGCAGGCATCGAATGCCTTCGGGCACCGGGGCGCGAACCGACAGTACGTCGGCTCTTCGTTCGGTGTTGGAACGTCGCCCTCGATCGTTCGGAGCCGGTCTTCGTCCGTGTTCCGCCCCGGTATCGATTCGAGCAGCCCCTGCGTGTAGGGATGTTTCGGATTCGCGAACAGTTCCTCAACGGGTGCTTTCTCGATCAACTCGCCCGCGTACATCACGTTCACGCGGTCTGCGATTTCGGCGATAACACCCATATCGTGCGTGATGAACATGATTGCGAGATCACGCTCTTCTTGAATGTCCATCAGGAGTTCAAGTATCTGGGCTTGAATCGTTACATCGAGCGCGGTCGTCGGCTCGTCGCAGATGAGCAAATCGGGTTTGCACGCGAGCGCCATCGCAATGATAGCGCGCTGGCGCATCCCGCCGGAAAATTCGTGGGGATACTCGCTGACGCGTCGTCGTGCATCAGGGATCGAAACGTCTTCGAGCAGACGAATGGTCTCTTTGTGCGCTTCGCTTCCTCGCAAGCCCTGATGGAGTCGGAGTGCCTCTTTAATCTGGTTTCCAACCGTGTACACCGGGTTCAACGAGGTGAGCGGATCCTGAAAGATCATCGCGATTCCGTTCCCTCGGATCATTCTGAGGGCATCTTCGGGCGCGTGTGTCGTATCGACGTACCCACCGTCCTCAGAACGAACGATGAAGTCGTTCCCGTCCGTTATCCCGAGCTGTTCGGTGAATCGACGCTCAACGAGGGTGCGCATCGTGACTGCGTTCTCTCGCACCAATTCGACTGCATCCACGTCTGCAGTACTCCGATTCCGGTAGTCTTTATCGTTTGTTAGCTTTGCTGGTGAAACGCCCTGATCGAACAGGCGTTCGATGAGGGTTTCCACGTCGTGCTCGTTTCGGAGTTCGTCGATATCGACCGTCCGTTTTGGAAATCGATTGGCGAGTCGTTCGACTGTCCGCTCGTGACCGAACCGAACGCTTCCACCGACAACCCGACCGGGTGAATCGATCAGTCCCATGATCGACCGGGCAGTCACGCTCTTTCCCGAGCCAGATTCACCGACGATACCGACGGTCTCTCCCCGTTGAATTTCGAAATTGATGGTGTCAACCGCTCGGATCGTCTCCTTGTCAGTGAAAAACGACGTTTGGAGATTCTCAATGGCGAGTAGTGGTTGCTCTGTGATCTGAACACTCATGCTTACGCACCTCCTCCAGCTGCTGCGGCTGCTTCATTGGCCGAGTCTTCGCCCTCGCTCTCCGGATCGAGCACGTCACGGATTCCGTCACCGAGTGCGTTGAATCCCGTCACGACGATCACGATGAGGACTCCCGGAATGAGTGCCATGTGCCACGCTGGGCCTGTTACATAGTCCTGTCCTGCAGCGATAGCGCGTCCCCACTCCGGTGTTGGTGGGTTGATACCGAGGCCGAGATACGACAGCGCAGCAACGCCGATGATGATGCCACCAATCGTCATCGATCCGTAGATCAAGAGATAGCCGAGGATGTATGGGAGCATGTGCTTTCGCATTGTCGTCGTCGAACGCTGACCGTAGCTCTTTGCGGCGTCGACCCATTCTTGTTCTGACACTTGGAATGCCGGACCACGAATCGATCGCCACAGGCTCGGCCAGTAGATCACTCCGAACGCGACCGCGATCACGAATCCGCCGTTGTAAATCTGCCCTAACCAGTGGCTCTGAAACACCACTGAGACGAGGATGAGCAGGAGAATCCCCGGGAGCGACTGGATCGAGTCGCTCACGAGGACGACCGAGAGATCGATCGCACCCTTGTAGTACGCTGTGAGCATCCCGAAGCCAGCGGCCATAACACCACTAATACTGACGGCAAGCAACCCGATAACCAGCGATAGCCGCGCACCGTATGCCATGAAGGTGAATAAGTCCGCACCGGGATTCGACAGTGTTCCGAACGGATGGAATCGATCGTACTCATCGTACTGCCAGAATCCGATGTTCGTCGAACCGGCTCCCTGAGATGCCGACGCAAGATTCGCGTTGAGCACGGAGATCTCGTCTACTTCTCCATCATCGGCATCGTAGTACTCGATTTGATGGGAGGTCATCTCGTAGATGTTCTGTTCGGCCGTCGCTGGACTAATCGTCGGGGCGAAAATCGCCATCCCGACGAACAGCAAGACGATAACCAGCCCGAACTGACCCCAGCGATGGGTCCGCATCCGACGAACCATATCGTCGCGCGGCGTCCAGTCTGCGAGTCGATAGGCGTTGACGTAGGTGTCAAACCCTCTCCAGATCCACCAAAGAAGGACGAACATGTAGGTATACACTAATACGACACGGATGAGCCACGCAAGCATCGGCTCCAGTCCGAGGAACGTTCCATGCCACGCGCCATTGGGCGTCTGGTATCCTTGATTCGGAATGAAATTCCGAGACAGTAGTGATGGGAGACTGTCAGCAGCACCTGCCGCTGCGTTGAGCGAACCTGCGATGGCGCTCCCGACTGAGGGGAGGACCGGACCGCCCAACAACCCGTTTGCAACGCCCGCGATACTCCCTGTAAGACCAGAAAGCGCCATGACGGTCACCGACGCAATCGCACCGATCTGCAGTGCGAGTAGCGCGATCAGCACGACTCCCCAGACGAGTGCTGGCTGAGGGTTCGCCCGAACACGCTGTACGAATGGGACCTCTTCAGTTACGGTCGCAGTCGTTGATGTAGATGTGTCACTCATTATTCTAACTCTCGTACCCGATTCGTGGATCGATCACTGTGTACAGGAAGTCTTGTAGGATGTTCACTATCTGTAAGAAGACGGCGAAGATGAACAGGAGCGCCCCCGCCAAGGGCATATCTCCTTGGTTGATCGCTTGGAACGAGAGCTTCCCGAGTCCGTTGAGACCGAACACGTACTCTACGAGCACAGAGCCACCGATGAGGAGGAACGCTTCGGCCGAAATGACCGGCACGAGTGGGATGAGTGCGTTCCGGAAGATGTGCTTCCAGACGATGACCCTGTTCGTCAGTCCCTTTGCGCGTGCCGTTTCGACGTAGTTTGAGTTGATCGTTTCGAGGACTGCCGTCCGCCCGATCCGCATCTCGTTCCCCATCGACGCCGATCCGAGCACGATCGCGGCTGGAAGAATCCACTTGATCGCCGCGATCAGCCGGGTCGGATCGCCCAAATCAGTGAGCTCTGGCGTCCCAATGACGCCCGTTTCGACGATAAACGTCTGCCACGTGAACGTGATACCGAGTATCTCTTGAGATAGCTGTGTCGAGTTCGCGAGAACGCTCGCCAGGATGACTGCGAGCCAGAAGTTCGGCATCGCTCGCCAGATGATACCACTGAACGACGCGGTGTAATCAGACAGCGTGTTGGGATTCAATCCCGCGTAGAATCCTAGTGGAATCCCGACGAATAGTGCAATGAGGATCGACCAGAACCCGAGCCAGATCGTCACCGGAGCGCGCGCCGCGATCAGATCGAGCGCATTCGTACCGCGGTTGATGACCCACGTTTGGCCGAAGTTGAATGTAACGAGGTCAGTCATAAATTTAATATACTGCTCCCAGAGTGGCACTGGGGTCCCGTCGGGACGGACGAGACCGATCTGGACCCTCATTTGGTGTGCTACCTGTGGGTCTTGATTCTGTCCGAGGATCGCCGCGACGGGATCGAGCGGCCCGGCGCGAATGATCAGGAAGATGATCGACATCGCAAAGAAAAGCACTGGGATGGCGAGCACCAACCGTCGAAGGAAGTAACTCCACCGACTCACGGGCGTTCACCCTTCAGTGCGCGTGGGAGTCTCAAAGTCATACGTTGCAGCATTTCTGTTTGTGGCAATTGTCTCTTTCGTTTAGGTGGTTATCCGCACTTCGAAAAACGACCGGAAGCGATGCGTTAGAACGCTACCGTGTCTAGCTTTGTTCTTTCCAAGTATCGTTGAATTTACCACGCGACCGACCCATTCCACCGAACTTCTTGTAGTTGGTGTTGTCGTAGTAGAACTGCTCTGTCGCGCTGTGATGCGTCATGAGAACCATCGCATCCTCCCAGTTCGCCTCCTCCATCTTGACGTACGCTTGCTCTCGTTTCTTCGTAGCTTGCTCGGTCGGTTGGAGATTATTCTGAACCGTTTCGAACGCCGTTTTGGCCTTCTTCGAGGCCTTCGTTGGTGAATCACGGCCCCAGTTCAGGTACGTATAGGAAGCTGGGTTACCGGTGTGGGTGTTCGGTGGGTACAGAAGCTTCATGAAGTTGTCTGGTCTCGGCCAGTCGGCGATCCATCCGAGCGAATACAGCTCGTTGTTGCCGTTTTCTGCGCTCTGGATCAGCGTCTGGAACTTCGCTTGCTTGATTGACAGATCGATGAACGCACCTTTGAGCTGCTGTTGGAGGATTTTCCCAATCTGGCTGTACACTTCCGACTCGTAGTGGGTGAACTTGAGCTTGAAACGCTTGTTCGAGCCGTATCCAGCCTCCTTCATCACCTTCTTTGCGTTTTCGATATCGCTCTCTCCGGCGCTGTAGGGGTACTTATTTTCGACGTGCTTATCGTACGCCTCCTTCCCACCGGGATAGATGAGTTCCGGCATGAGATGGTAGGCTGCTGGCGATCGCTTTTTCCTGACCTGCTCGCGAATCGCTTCCGGATTTAGGACGTATGCGACCGCTTGTCGGACAGGCTTTGGCACGTTCCGTGCGTTGAACGCAATGTAGAAGGTCCCGACTTCTGGGATCTTCATGTAGTTGACCGTCTCGCCGTTCTGAATCGGTCCGTACGTTCCGGTTTTTCGCTGTTTATCGTCCGTGTTTTCGACGGAAACCTTCCCTGGGTCGTACTTTGCAGTCGGAATACTGAAAATGTCGGCCTTCTTCTCAATCGCGTAATTGAATGCCGCCGAGTCCTTCTCGATTACCTGCCAGTGGACGCCATCGACGTACGGACCTTCCCCGTAGTAGTCTTCGAACCGAGTGACTGCTGCGTCCTCCTGTTTGTTCCAGTGTTTGAATTTGAAGGGGCCAGCACCAACCGGATTGTTGTTGGCGAATTCATTGTACTGCTTGCTCGGTTTGTCCACCGTCCCTTCTTCCTTAAGCGAGCCGACGATACCCTCTGGTACCACAGAAAATGAACTGTACGCGAGGAGCTCGAGTGCCGCGTGGAACGGCCGTTCGAGCTTCATTTCGACCGTTTTGTCGTCTTTCGCGCTGACACCGAGCGATCCCGGTTTGTAGTTGTCTTCGGAGTCGGTTTCGTGGGTCACACCCATCGAACCGAGAATGAAGTCTGCGCGGACAGTGTGTGGCGATCCGGCGAGCCGTTCGAAGGAGTAGACAACGTCCTTCGCAGTGACGTCGCTGCCGTCGTGGAACTTCGCTCCCTCCCGGAGCGTGAACGTGTATGTCGTGTTGTCTTCGTTCGTTTCCACCTTTTCGGCGAGCAGTGGTTTCGTTTCGACTTGCCCGTTGGGGTAGTTAATCAGTGGGTCGAAAACCTGCTGAATGACTTCTCCGGACGCGGTATCGGCAGCTGCAACCGGATCGAACGTATCAATCGTTCCCGTGCTGATTAGGTTCAGGGTCCCACCCTTCTGCGGTTCTTGGTTACCGCCACCGTCGGTCCCACCGTCAGTCCCGCTTTCGTTCCCGTCACCCGAACCGCCGTCTCCGCCGAGACATCCTGCAAATGAAACCGCAGCGGCGGCTCCACCGGTTGCCTGCAAAAACTTCCGTCGTGAAAGCCCGGTATCGTCTGTCATTCCACCACCATCTCAATGATCCTTGGTGATAAATTTGCCGTTGTTCTTCTGACATTGTGTCTGGTATGTGATTTTTCCATTGTAGTCCTCTTTCGGCGATGCAGGGATGCTACACAGAGTTCTCTCGATATGTGTGGCATATACATGCACATCCCATCAATAAACCAGCATCCAGTTAATAACTAGCTATAAGTGAAAATGCCGTTTCACTCACACACTAATGGGCTGTAAACACCTTGGTGCTGCGTGACGTGGACAGGAGAGACACACACAATGTGTCTATATTAATCCACTATCTTCGGTCAATCGTGGTCTCGTGCGGACCGACAACCGTCGGCCCAATGGCTTCACGTCGTGCGACCATGGACGGCCCGTTTCGTTACGTTTATATCGTTGTGGTAACAATTACTCGACATGGTTCCAGACTCGGCCCCGGCGTCGGATACGCGCGGCGACAGTGAGGTGATGGTGTCTGTCGATTCTGACCAGCTCGTCATTGCCGACGTTTCCCGGGATGGAGCTTGGCTTACGATGCCAGTTTCCGAGGCAGCGGTTCTTCAAGACTGGCGATAACTTCCGCGATCTCTTTGAGCAGGGAGCGTACGCTCAATTGATAACAGTACGTTCATAGTTGGTGAGAATCCGTATATACGGATGTTTTTCTACTCCTTCAACGAATGGCCAGCATGGATATCGAGCCATTCACGCTGGAGCGTTGGTTTGCCGCCCACGAGCACGAAGCCGACATTATGCTTGCCGAAAGCGGTATCCGAAGTCTTCCTGCATCTCGATTTGACCTCGATCCCGGTAATCTCGGATATGTGATACCGACCAACGGCGAGCCTAAACTCCGTGCTGAGGTTGGGGCACGGTACGGCCGTACTGCGGACGAGGTGTTGTTCACGTGCGGAGCACAAGAAGCCAACTTCCTCGTGTTTCTCTCCCTTTTGAACGATGACGATCACGCTGTCGTCGTCACGCCGACCTACCAGTCGCTTCACTCGGTGCCGGAGTCACTTGCCGATGTCACGTGCGTCGACTTGGAACCACCAGAATGGACGCTCGATCCGGACGCAGTCGCCAAAGCCATACGTCCTGACACATCGCTTATCGTCGTAAACAATCCAAACAATCCGACAGGACGATATCACTCTCAAGAGACCATCGAAGCACTGTATGAGATTGCAGCCGACCACGGCGCGTATCTGCTGTGTGATGAGGTGTATCGACTGCTCGCGGAGGATCCAATTCCCCCAGTAGCCAGTATGGGTCAGTACGGAATTTCGACGACGAGTTTGACGAAGGCCTATGGCTTGGCCGGTCTCCGGTTCGGGTGGCTCGCTGGGCCACCGGAGATCATCAACGCAGCGTGGAACTGGAAAGACTACACCACGATCTCACCATCGCCCCTCAGTCAACACATCGCCCAGCAGGCACTCGACACCGAGAACGAACGCGAGATCCTCACCACGAACCGTACACTTGCCCATAAGAATAGGCAAACCACGCGCGCGTTTCTGGACCGACACGGCCTCGACTGGTATGATCCCGTCGGTGTAAACGGATTCGTGACCGTCCCAGACGGATTTGCGACGGGGATGTCGTTCTGTGAGCGCGTCGTCCGCGAGGAAAGCGTGGTCCTCGCGCCGGGTGATGCATTCGGCTATCCCAATCGCTTCCGTATCGGATTTGGATTACCGAGCGAAGCATTGACTGCGGGGCTCTCACGGCTCGATACATTCTTCGATCGGCACTCATAGCCTCCGTGTTCCAAACCGTTTATACCAGCACACCTGATACACGCGATATGGCGAGACAACAGACCGAAGTTCGTGATCTACAGGAAGGTAGCTACGTGATGATCGACGATACGCCGTGTCAAATCAACGCGTACAGCACGGCAAAACCAGGCAAACACGGGAGTGCGAAAGCACGTGTCGAGGGTCGTGGTGTCTTCGATGAGCGAAAGCGCAATTTCACCCAGCCCGTCGACGCGAAGGTGTGGGTGCCGATCGTCGACCGCAAGCAAGGACAAGTCATCAATATTGACGGCAGTGACATGCAGGTCATGGACCTCGAGACCTACGAGACGTTCCCGATGCGCATTCCTGATGGGATGGACCCATCACCAGACGACGAGATCGAGTATCTCGAATACGAAGACCAGCGGAAGGTCGTCTAAACCGGTTCGATCTCCGATGTTTCCTGGCGCAGCAGCCGATCGGAACGTTGCGGATTACGTACTCCTTGGTGCGCCACTCGACGTTTCGACGACGTTCCAGCCCGGTACTCGATTTGGGCCGGATCGTATTCGACAGCATGCCCGAACGTTCGATGACTTTGATCACCACAC
Organism: Halocatena marina; assembly: GCF_025913575.1. Classification (NCBI taxonomy): domain Archaea; kingdom Methanobacteriati; phylum Methanobacteriota; class Halobacteria; order Halobacteriales; family Natronomonadaceae; genus Halocatena; species Halocatena marina. The sequence continues at coordinate 270,756 of NZ_CP109785.1, forward strand.
AGGACTCCGGTTTTCTGATCTTGGTGTGCACGACGGCGGAGACCTCCACGCGTGGGATGACGCTGCCGAATACATCGGATTCCTCGAAGGAATGCTCTCTGACGTGCGTGACGACGGAGCACTCGGAATACCCATCGGTGGTGAACACACAGTCTCACTCGCTGGGGTGCGCGCGTTCGATCCGGACGTTTTCGTCTGTCTCGACGCCCACCTCGATCTCCGATCGGAGTACGACGGTAACCCGATGAGCCACGCGACCATTACGCGTCAGGCTCTCGACGTTGCCGACAGAGCGATCATCGTGGGCGCACGCACCGGAAGCGAAGACGAATGGGAACGAGCGAGTGAGAACGATGTAACAGTCATCCCACCCGACGAAGTGACAGCATGGACATCTGAACTACAAGTACAATCCAACCGTATACTGGATCAAAAGCCAGCCCCAGCGTCAAATCCGGTGTCAACATCAGACTTAGACTTAGACTCAGACTCCGATTCCGACTCAGATTCAAATTCCGATTTAAATTTGAATTTTGATTGGGGGTCGGTATTTGGCGGTGATGTCTACTTGAGTGTCGATATTGACGGTGCAGATCCCGCATTTGCGCCAGGGACAGGGACGATGGAGCCGTTCGGTCTCATGCCACGGGAAATGCATGACGTGGTACGAGCACTTGCGCCCCACTGCACTGGCTTTGATGTGGTTGAGGTAAACGACCGTGATGATGGGCAGGCAGCAGCGCTCGCTGGGAAACTCCTTCGGGCGTTCGTCTACGAACACGCTGCACGCTCAGAGTGACGTGAAACGCCCTGTCACATCTACCGTCGGATCAGTTTTCGTGCTTTCTTGATGATGCGTCGTTTTACGCTCGATGGCAACTTGTGCCACACGCGACGAGCTGTTTTCAGTTTACTCATGGGTTATCTGTCTGATAGACACCCGCATTTCGATCGCAGTGGTTGTTAGTCTGGTGGTCAATACAGCCATACATGGATCTCTGTGAGCTTTGTTCACGACTCGACACTCGTCTCCGAACGACTGCGTACGCCGACCTCGATGCGAGCGCGAACGGTCTTCAGGTTGGCCCGCGCGAACAGGAAATCGAACGGGCGGCATTCGCGGTTGATGGCGCTGTTGCAACGATTGAACGAGCGGCTGCGTTCGATGCTGATCTCCTTCTCGTCCACCATGGTCTCTCGTGGGGCGGATTCGAGCGAGTAACCGGTCAGGACTACGATCGTATCGCACCGCTCATCGAGGATGACATCGCGCTATACGTCTCGCATCTCCCACTCGACGGGCATCAGGAACTCGGCAACGCGGCGGGACTTGCCGATCATCTCGCGCTCGATGATCGTGTTCCGTTCGGGACACTCGGAAGCGAGCATATCGGCCAGCGTGGGCGGCTTTCGACCCCGCTTGCGACCGAGAAACTGGCGAAACGGCTCACAACACTCGAGGGTGAATCCGAAGTACAGACCCTTCCATTCGGTCCCGAGACGATCGAGGATGTGGCGATCGTTACTGGGAGCGGTGTCGACTGGCTCGATGAAGCGCGCGCTGCTGGTGTGGACGCGTTCATCACCGGTGAAGGAAAACAACAGGCGTACCACGAGGCGCGCGAGGCAGGTATCAACGTCTATCTCGCCGGGCACTACGCAACGGAGACGTTCGGTGTGCGAGCGCTCAAGACGCTCGTCGAAGAGTGGGGGATTGAGACGACGTACATCAGCCATCCGACCGGGTTGTGAGCGTGGTTGAGCCGGCTCCGAGAGCGTCGCATCCGAACGAGTATCGTAGATCGCGTCGTTCAAACCCTCGCCACCCACAGGGTACGCATGAGCGAGGATTCCAGTCACGGGCACGACACTCCCCGAGAGGAGTTTCAGCACGATCCTATCGGACACACGACGGTTGGCGCTGGAATGACGGTTGCAGATCTAATCGATGAGTACGGGAAGGCGGGCATTGGAGCGGCAGATCTCCACAAAACTGTCGATGTCGCCGCGGAGATGTTTGCGGACGATGTCACCGTTTTCTTCGGTCTCGCGGGCGCGATGGTCCCCACTGGGATGCGCGCCATCGTCACGGATCTCATTCGACGCGGGCATATCGACGTGCTCGTCACCACAGGCGCGAACCTCACTCACGATGCTATCGAGGCAATCGGCGGTAAACACCACCACGGCCGAGTCTGTGACGACCAGCGCACAGAGCGAGAACACGACGAGCAGCTTCGTGACGAGGGAGTTGACCGGATCTACAACGTCTATCTTCCACAGGAACATTTCGCTCAGTTCGAGTCACACCTTCGTGATGAGGTGTTTCCAGCGTTCGACGAACCAGTGAGCATTCGCGCGTTCACAGCGGAACTCGGGCGTGCAAACGCCGACGTCAATGAACGCGAGGCGATCGAGGAAGATGCGGGTATCGCTGCTGCTGCCTACGCGAACGATGTACCTGTCTATGTACCAGCGATTCAAGATTCTGTGCTCGGTCTCCAAGCGTGGCTTCGTTCACAGGTTCAACCGTTCTCATTGGACGCACTCTCGGATATGTCTGAGTTAAATGATTTTGCATATGACGCTGACAGCTCCGGCGCGTTTGTCGTCGGTGGAGGCGTTCCGAAGAACTTCGTTCTACAGACGATGCTCGTCGCACCAGACGCCTACGACTATGCGGTCCAACTGACGATGGACCCTCCACAAACTGGCGGTCTGTCCGGTGCAACGCTCGATGAAGCCCGCTCGTGGGGTAAATTGGAGAAAGACGCGCGTAACGCATCGATCTATGCCGACGCGACGATAACACTGCCGCTCGTCGTTGCAGGTGCATTGGATCGAATCGAGTGAGCTGCTGTCTGACATACTGTTAGTATTCAAGTCTCTCCAGTGACTTGTTAGCGATTGAAGGGGACCACGTGGGAATCCACGGTCTCAGTAGTAGTCGTGAGGAGCGTGCGTTCAGTAGGATTCTTCTTCGACGAAACGTTCTGCGATGCGTTGTGCACCCCGTGCAGCGGCCGTAACGGGTTCTTCAGGCGCTGTGACTTTGACTTCATGTTGGAGTTCCTCACTGAGTCGATCTTCGAACTCTTCGACCAGTCCGGGGATGCACGCCATTCCTCCGGTCAGGACGATCGGTTCATCTAAGGTCTGTTTGTAGATCTTGATGTAACGGTTCGCCAGTTGTGGCAGGAAGTTGTTGGCGATTTCATCGACTGCGTCATCGACATATCGGTCGAGTGCGTCCGTCACACTGCGTTCGATGGTGAATTCGTGAGTGCCGCCACCAGGCTGTTGGATAATATCGGTGAACGGCTCGAAGTCGTTGAAGTCACCGTGTTGCTCTTTGTACTCTCGTGCAGTCGTCTGATCGATGTTTACCCGACCTTGTGTCTCTTCTTCGACGTAGTTAGAGATCCAGCGATCGACTTCATTACCTGTGACAGCACCGGTCGAAAAGCGCGAGAGTTGTTCACCCCGGCGGTACGCACAGGCTTCGAGATTCGTCGAACCCATGTTGATCGCGATGAAGATGCGTCCGATTGCGTCCAACCCGGTACCGATCGCCGGAATCGAACCACAGAGTGACTCGGGATAGCTCCGGATAAGCTTTGTACCAATGCCACTCTCTTCGATGACGTTCGCCAGATTTGACAGCCCACGCTCGTTGTCAATCGTTGGGATTGCATAGACAACGACGCTGTCCTCCGAAACATCATTCGCTTGGATGAATTTATTGAAGAACGTCGCAGCTGCTTCTGCCCGCTCGTCGTCTTCTGGGAGGCCAGAACGGAGCATGAATTGGACTCGCTCGGGATACTCGTTCGCTGCCTCCTCTCCGTAGATGGCGCGTCGCTTACCGGTCAAAACGTCCTGATAGGTTGCGAGACACGTGAGTGCCTCGTGTGTTCGTATAACACTTCCCTGTGGTTGAACAACAACCGTTCGGGTACTGCCAAGCTTAACGCCCACTGGAGAGAGGTTCGTTTCAGTTGTTTCCTCCTCCTCCTCCAATTCCTCATCGAGCATATCGTGCGACTGTTTCATCTCCTGGTACTTAGCATCATCCGTCTAGTTCTGAATTTTTCGATCTTTTACACATACAGGTGTATGTATGAGAAATGCATCTATAACTATGAAAACAATAAAATTTCATATAGTATTAGAATGTGTGAGTAACGTACAATAACGTAAGAAAACCCCCGCGGATCGACCCGTCAGTAGAAGACCATCCCCTCGGAGTTGACTGAGGCGATCTTAGCGATGTAAGCAAAACTCAGTAGGTGGTCACCACGGTCGAATACTTTGTATCCGTTGCCGTCGTAGTGGTCGTTCCAGCGTATTCGGTTTTGGAGGTCCTCTTCGACGCTTTTAGTGAACCAACCAATTTCGTGGTAGCGTTCGATTGCGTTGATCGCTCCTTCAGTTCCAGCTTCGTGTGTGAGAAACTCGAGCCAATCGCTGATAAACGCTCCTGCTGCCTCGGTCGAAATTCGCGTAAGGTAGGGCTTCTCACCGACCATCTCTGGGTCGATTCCTTCGAGTGTAAGCAATCGTTGATGTTGTTCTGGGGTCGGGTCCTCTATGCGTGACCGATGTTCTTCGGGGGGGTCGGACCAAACGAATCCGTGGACTTCGGTCTCTAACTCGTTCGAGAGATGATCGACGATATCACAATCAGAAATCGCTTGAAGCTCCGATATATCATAGTTAATCGGATCGATAGCAGTTTTGGCGTACTGTTGTTCCTGTCCTCCATCATCCCCGTTTACGACGGATTGTTTGCCGGTTGTGTTTTCAGCAGATTGCCCATCAGCTGTGGTTTCAGTGTGTTGTTGTGTTGAACTGTCGCTGTTATGCGTTTCTGTATCCGATTGGATATCGTTGTTCAAGCCATTGTCATCCCACTTTTCGAACTTCGAGTCATTACTGTCCCACCCTTCGAACGATTCTGTTGGCTTTTCCTGCAATTGTGACTCTGATTCAGTCTCGGACAACGACTGTGACTGGGCTTCCGAGGCGGATTCATTGGTTGTGTTACTCCACTGGAACCCAGGGCCGTTGTCTCCTGTCTGTTCCGATCTCTGATATGTAAACCCGCCATCAGAACTGTGTGTCGTTTGGTTCGATGCAGTATTTTTATCTAAATCAGTAATTTTCTCACCAGTGTTTTGAGATTGTGGCTTTTCTTTCGATTGTGTGTCTGATTGAGAAGATGTTGTGTTCTTGGTATCCTGCTGATGATCGGCGTCGTCTCCCTGACTTTCTGCCTCTGTCTCGTTTCTCACCCAAACGAATCCATGATTGTCGTCTCCGCTGTTCGACGTATCATCGATGCTCCTTTCACGGAGGTCCGACACGTCGTATCTGCTCGGATCGACGACCATCACCTTTCAAAGATAGTGGGTAACAACAGCACAACAATCTTTCTCCATCGACTGACGAAGAATCCTTCATATCACAACTAATTAGTCAGTGGCTGTTATAATCTTACACCACCTTCGTATCGTGCCGAGTACTGTAGATGATGGCTGATGACGATGAATACGACCCGAGCCGGATTCGGCACCCGGTGATGACGAACCCTATGAGTGCCGAGGCCATACCCCATGCTTTGATAGACTAATCGATTGTTCTCAATTGATAATATGTATCCGTTCTTCTATAGGAGGATATATATCGTATCTATTTTGTATTTGTTCATTTTATTGTCAAATCAGTTCTGATGTCTTTGGTGAATGTCTGGTCCGGAGTGGAAACGATCGAATCGGTGGATGTGTGGTTCTGGACACCGGAGGCGTTACTCACTGGATATACAGATACGACAAAAAACGGATCCGTCACAGCCTGCCAACACAGCTTTGAGGAGGGCTACGGATCATCACTATCGAACTGTTCGGTAAAAGTCCCGCGAACGTACTCGTTTTTCATTTCTATATTCTCTATTGACCGAAGCTGACAGCCAGTACACGCCGCGATCCCCACTCACAACAGAAGATCGTCTCGTCGGCACTAGTGATTTGAACTGAGCTGTATCGTAGCAATTGAAAAAACAGTAACTATCGAACAATCCACAGACCGTTCGAATTTGGAACCTAACAGTCTTCCTTATCTCGCTTTTTGTCGTGTTTCCGGTCGTCGTGTTTTTTGTCCCGCTTTTTGTCGTGTTTCCAATCGTCGTGTTTTTCGTCCCGCTTTTTGTCGTGTTTCCAATCGTCGTGTTTTTCGTCCCGCTTTTTGTCGTGTTTCCAATCGTCGTGTTTTTCGTCCCGCTTTTTGTCGTGTTTCCAATCGTCGTGTTTTTCGTCCCGCTTTTTGTCGTGTTTCCAATCGTCGTGTTTTTCGTCCCGCTTTTTGTCGTGTTTCCAATCGTCGTGTTTTTCGTCCCGCTTTTTGTCGTGTTTCCAATCGTCGTGTTTTTCGTCTCGCTTCTCGTCGTGTCTCACGTCAAGCTCTTCATTGCTTGCGTCGTGATCTTTGCCGTCTTTGCTGTCCCACTTCTTATCGTGTTCCCGGTCGTGTTTTTTGTCGTGCTTCCAGTCGCGATTACCGCTATCGCTGTTCGGACACCGGATGCGGAACCAGCAGATTCTCTTCTTTTCTCGCTTGTCTGCTTTAATTGTAGCACAGTAGGTACTATCGACTGGCTCAGCGACGACTGGCTTGCGCTTTTTACAATGTTTGAACTTATCGCGCCAATCGTGGTCTGATTCTTCATCGTGTCGCTTCTTCTTGTGGGTCGCATACGAGACAGCGAATGGGAAATGTGCGTAGATTTTTACTTTCTTTTTATCTCCTTTGATCCGGAATCTGTCCGGTTTGGAATCATTGGTATCATTCCCGTTATCGTTGAGCACGTGATGGTTCCATTCCCCATCTTTGCGCACGTAAACGATGTCGAGATCCTTTGGGCACTTTTTCGTGTTAGTATCGTTGTCGTTATCCTCGCCATCGGTTGCAACGGTGACGCCTGTACCAATGCCACCGAGAGTAATGCCGGATACACCGAGCGCCTTTATCAAGTCTCTACGACTAACAGATCGTTTGATACCCCTCATGGTACACCGTCACACAAAATGCCGTTTCGACTTTGTTATGGATAACTTTAAACTGATACTATATCGTAGGAACATATTATTGAATACGGGCGATGAATATTGTCAAAATATGTATGTTAACGTTATATATGTTAGAATATATTATTTTATAGTTGTGACTATTTGCACGAGAGTGTAGCTATAGTTATTTTCTATTTGTGGCTTCCATAGCGATTGCCACGCTAAAGACAATTCACAACGAATCTCCAGTACTCGCTTTTGCTAAAATCCTCAAAGGAAACAGGTCTGGGGGATGCTAGTGGTAGTAGACTTCGACTGATCACCGTGACGTTCACTGTTAAGTGGACGATTCGAGATCGTGGTGGTCTGTCCAGACACCCAAATACCAGAACATCGGCGCAAGATCCTGTGCTTTGTCTGTTGATTCGTACTCCACCCGTGGTGGTATCTCATCGTACGATTGGCGGGTTAGTAACCCTGCTTCGGTCAGTTCCCGCAGACGGTTTGAGAGTGTGTTCGGTGCGATGTCGATCATCTCCTCAAGATCGGAGAATCGTAGAGGATCGTCAGCACATGAAAACCGATGGAGAATAGCAATCGTGTGCTTTTTTCCGAGCAAATTGAGAAGCACAGCCATCGTTTTATTTGTTTCTCGTGCGAGGTCACTCCCTGGTTCCCTCGTCGAATCGTCAGCGAGGATCGTCTCGGCAAACTCCTCGGCAATAGGCTTCACGTGTTCTGCTATCGTTTCTGAAGTATAAAACTTGTTTTGGCGAAGCTAAAGATGGAGTACAGTTCTAGAGGTGGTGTGACTAATTCGTAGCAACAACTAAGAAACCGTCCAGAAACCGAACAGATGATCTGACTGAGCTGCGTTCCGGATGCTAACACCCAACGTGATAGAGGTATCGTCAGGAGTCGTTCGTGTTTCGAAAGAATACCACGAGCGTTCTGTCACCAATTTCGTCAAGTCGGTACCGTTTGGCGGTGTAGCTCTGTCCAAGCTTCTGTGCAACAGCGGAACGATTGGCCGCTGTTGTAATCACCACCGGCGGTGGTTCGGATCCAATGTCATCAGCAACGGCCACACTTGTCACATCGGCACCGATCGTTTCGGTATACCATGGGACTGGGATCCGACGGAACCACGCTGCTGTTGCTGGTGGAGCAGTACGGGAAGACTCGTTCGACACGAGCGAACGGCCAACGTACAGCACATCCGTATCGTTTCCGCCAGTTGCAGCCGCGTGGTCGATGGCGGTGATGACGGTCTGCAGTTCTTCCGGTGCCTGTGCATAGTAGACGATCTCGTTGCCGTCTCCTCCGTTTCTTGGGCTGTCGTATGGATTGAGATAGCTCGTCTCTATAGCTGTGAGGCCAGAAGAGACCACCAGAGTCCCCAGTAGCACAGTCGCACCACCTGCTTTGACCATCGCTCGCGTGCGCTCGCTTGCGATGGTACTCCCGTCGGAACGTGCAGTCTCCTGTGAAGACAGCTGGCTCTGCCCCCATCGATAGACGACGCCGACACCAACCGCTGCTGGAATCGAAAGTGCCACGACAGCGTGCACCGTTGACCACGGCACCGGAACGCTGTTTGCGAGTGGATATCCAACCGTTGCGGCAACTCCGCAGTAGAAACTGAACTCCACCAGATCGCGGGTACTACCAGCGTAGCGATCATAAAGAAAGCCAACGATTGCTAACAAGCAGACGCCCATCGCGCCCATTGCCAATGTCCAGAGGGTGTCCAGAAGATATGGAAGATACGGATGACTCTGAATTGACCCACCAGCCCAGTGTTCAATGGCCTTTTGGTAGGAGCCAAGCGTCGCTCGCTCGATGACAGCGGGAAGCATCTCAAACTTACCACCCACCGCTTTCCAGAGACCGGGCGCTCTCGCCTCGGGACTACGAGGTGCATAAAAGAAGATCACAATAAGAAAAAAGAGCAGGATCGCTCCCACCAAATGAGTCGCCCACGTACGAAAGCCAGCCACAGCGTGCACAGTGAGCGACCGGACAAACGAGACCGGTCCGGATCCCTCCTCACGGACTCGAAGCAACCGACGATCGAACACGAGCAAGGCCGCACCGCCCCACGTCAGCAACCACAGCAGGACGCTCTCTTTGGTGGTAAACGCGATTCCGAGCGCGATCGTCATTCCGTAGAGATACCGCGGCGCACGCGTATCGTACGCCCGAACCAACAACCCGAGTGCGACGAGCATGAACGCCGCAAGCGGAAGGTCGTTTCGCATAAAGCGCGAGTAGTAGAGCAACAGCGGATTGATCGCAAGGATGAATGCGAGCGCAACGATCTCCTCGTTTCGGAGACGGTCGCGGAACAACCACGCTGATAAGGGAAGTAACCCACCAATGACTGCCACGACCAACCGAGCAGTAAACTCGGTCGCTCCGAACACCGAGAAGACTACCGAATTAACTCGCATAAAAAACGGCCCGTGGAGAATCGGACGATACTGCCAGCTACCGTGTTCAAGAAATTTCAGCACCCAATAGCCGACCCACGCCTCATCGTAGTAGAACACTCGATGCCCAAGAGCGTACAAACGGAGGATGAGAGCACCGAACGCGGTCGCGATAACTGCAAGCGGTACCCACCGATCAGCGAGTAATGCACGGAAATCAGCCGCTGTGGAAGGCATGTCGGGGCTGGTTTGCTGATCGTAATATATCTTTTGTCAGAAGTGGAATTGTTTACGGACAAAATATACCCGCGAGGTATCAGCTGCGGTTCCAACTTGCCTGCTGCGTTACGGTGACATTCAATCTTTGAACCCATCAATGAGCGATCGATTGGGCGTGAGACGCGTGTATCCCCGCCTGTGTCCCTCACTGAGACGAAAAGCCACAAAATCTATGGCATCGCCGCGTGAATAAGCAGTTCCGGAACACGTTCAGACCCATCCACGCTATGTTTGAGGCTACCATCGAAATTGTACTTGAAAACCCCGTGACGGTTATCGCGCTGTTGCCAGCCCTCTACTTCACAGCCACGACGCTCTGGGGCGTCCGAAAGCCATTGGTGTCGATCCTTATGGCCACCACCGCGATTGGGTTATCTCCCATCTTCCTTCTCTTTGTGGTCGGTGAATTCACCGGATCATCCGTATGGATGTCGCTCGGAAACAGTGTCTTTCAAATCGAGGCGTCAGTGGTGGCTGGTGTCGTGCGGGTGTACGATGGGTTGATAGCGGCGTGGCTCCGCCTCTTCGCGTTGGTGTTCGATAGCCTGCTCTCGATTCGACTCCTCCCAGCGGATATGAGTGTCCGAGGGGTACCGGTAAACGAGGTGCTTCCGGTGTGGGTATCGGTGTTTGTGCTCCACGTAGCTGGCGGAGTGATGCTAGTGTATGGACTATACCGAGGAAACGAGAGTTCGTCTATGGATACGCTGTTGCGCGGCGGCGGTGTCGCGTTCTTGATCGCGGGGTTGTTCGTGGTTGTGCTCCAGTCCCGTGTTGTCGCATTCGACGCTTCCGCTATTGGTGTGTTGTTGATGGCGGTAGTCGGACTAGAGATCGGTGTTGCCGTCGTGCTGTTAGGCGTCCGCCCGGACTTTTCTGGTGGAGACAATGATGAGTTCGACGATGCTAGCTCCGCTATGAAAGACGTTCGTGATTCATTGCTGTCTCGTCTCACGATGTATATGAATCGGCTCCAGTCGGACGTGAACGAAGAGTGAACTGTGGCTGTTGACGAGAACTCTGAATCGTCCACCGTGTCGCTGGTCGAACCGAGGACAAAGCCTGCGACGCGAGAATGCTCGTTCGATTCGTGAATCCTGCATACATCAGCAAAACTGAGACTTCCCTCGTAGGAAGCCCCTCCTTTTAGGGTGAGGATGTCACAACTTGTGAGCACCGCCAATAGCTCGTCGGCCTCGTGCTTTCGTTCGATATCACGAACCGTCTCGGGACACACCGATTCAGCGCTGCACAGGACTGTCAAAAGCCTCGTCCGCTGTCATGCTGTCGCCGTTCGTTCCATAGACGCCGCTCCCTATCCGTCGATCTGGCTCACTACTCTATCGACTGACCGCCGAGAGAAGAGTCGTCTTGCAATATCCATAAGTAACCTCCAATCATACGCGTTTTCTATGAGCAGTTTTCGTGATCTGTCGTGTGCACGATTCCCGAATCACCCGTCCCAAATCAATCCGAGAAAGCGAGGCTCGTAGCATGCAGAACGTCTTGGCTTCCGGTACGGTCCGAACTTCGGGTCTGATTTCGTCGTTCGGTTCGGCCACAATGGATAGTTCGGCTTCGCTCGTGATGACGAACATGCCATCGAGCGAGTATCAAAAGACACCGAGACATCGATCGAACTGTGCGCTTGTTCCTGTGATCGGAACACGATCGACCGACAGTCCAGTCTCAATCCCCGGTCGTCGTTGCCGAGCTAGATTGCTCGAACGAGACCAACAGAACACGAGGAAACTCTGAACATGGTTGGTCTCTGTGGCTCGATCGGACAAGACGCTCTCCCCGAGGCAATGGCTGAGTACATCAGCTGGGGCGACGATGAGGAGACCGTCTCATACAGCGATGATCGCATTGATCTGCAGGCGTCATTGCATTCGTTGATCGCTGGCGATCAGCCGGTTGCAGTTGAGGATGAGGATGTCCTCCTCTGGATTTGGGGTGACGTGTACGGCTACGGATCGAGATCGAACTACGTCCCACGGCGGGGGCCACCCGACGGAAGCGCGGAGTTCTGTGCGCATCTCTATGAGGTGTTCGGGATGGATTTCGTCTCTGGACTGAACGGCAATTTCGCGCTCGTCATCTACGATCAAACGGAAAACGCCGTGTCGTTTGTGACTGACCGGTTCGCGACCCGGCCGCTCTACTACGCACAACCGACCGACGACACTCTCATCGTTTCCTCACAGTCTCAATCGCTCACGCTTCATCCCGACATCGAACCAGCGTTCGATCTCCCATATCTTTACGAGTATCTCGATCTCAGGCGCGTGTTCGGTGTGAAAACGCCGATTGCAGGTGTCGAACAGTTCCCACCTGGATCGATTATCACGGTCGATCTCGACGACCTGACGATGACAACGACCAGCTACTGGTCTCCCACGTACGATCCAATCGATAAGCCGTACTCGTACTTCCAAGAGCAGTTTGTCGAGACAATCCAACAGGTGTTCTCGGACTGGACGTATGATGATCTCTCGTATGGCCTGCTCCTGTCGGGTGGAAGCGACTCGCGGCTCGGGCTCGCAGCGATTGACCAACCGGTCACGACATTCCATAATGCTGACTGGATGAGCCGAGAGGCGAAGATCGCACGGCGTGCGGCAAATGCGACAGATAATACGTTCAAGCTGCTGGAACGCGGACCAGATTACGACGCCGGACTCCTCGAAAACGCGTCACCGTTGTCGAATTTCAGTGGCTGGTTCGATCAGGCATACTTCCTTGGATTCGAAGAGGAGGTCACAGCAGAAGTCGACGTTCTCGTCTCAGGGTTGTATGCCGATACGCTGCTCGGTGGCGGACAGCTCGAAACACCCACCGTCTCTCTCGATCCGCTCGGGAACCTCACGATACCCACTGCACAGTCGGTCAATTCGATCGATGAGTACATCGACTCTCAGATAAGTGAGGGAATCGAACCGCTTCCGTATTTCTCTGATGACTGGTCTCTTTCGAGCGTTTTATCCGACAACATTCACGAGACACGTGACGGTATTGTCAGCCACGGTATCCATTACGATTCGATCGAAGATCTGGTGATGTACGGCGGCTACTACCCGCTAAGCTCGGACACCGACGCTATCTTTTCGGAGAGTCTGGCACAAATGCGGCCGTACCGAACGCCGTTCCTTGACAATCGGATCGTCGATCTCCAACAACAGATCCCGAAGCGGTTCTTCCTTCGCCGTAACTTCGTCAATAAGGCAGTCGAACAGATCGATCCAGCACTCGCTGAGATACCACACGCCCACACCGGCGTCCCACTCAAGTACCCGTTCATTGTCGAGTATCTCGGGACGAATCTCAATGGACTCTGGTGGAAACACGTCGCCGATACCAGTGTACCAGAACCGTACCTCGACCACACACCATGGCCAAACAGAGAGGAACTCATCCGTGCTCGACCGTTCACCACCGAGACGCTGAACGAATGCAGTGAATATCTATCGGATCTGTCATTCCTCGATGTCGATGGCGCATGGCAATGCTATCACGAACATCTCGACGGAGAGGACAATACGACGATATTATATTCTTTGTTGACGTTCCTCCGAATGCGGGCCACAGAAGCGGTCCATCATTCATCTCAAACAGAGAATACCGACCGGTCCACGCCGGTCATCGAACCAAATTCGACCGCATCAGAAGGAAAAACGCGATGAGCCATACTCTCGAAAAGTATCAAAGTAGTGAACTATCGAGTCGACAGATGAACAAAGAGTTGTTTGGTATCTTCGGTGACAGAGATCAGTTCGACGAGTGTCGATCTGAGGACGAATTTGATGAAATACTTTCAGGTGATCAGGTTACTGTTGGTATTCGTGATCCGGGCCTCGGTGTGAAAGGACGGAGTGCGAGTCATTCGGACGATCATGGTCTCTGTTTCATCTGGGGTGAGGTGTACGCTGCGGACAGTAACGCGACGAATGAAGCTGATAATAATATCGCACAGTGGCTCTTTGAGGAGTATACGAGTCGCGGCGTAGCTGCTCTCTCTGATCTAAATGGATCGTATGTCGTTGCTCTCGAACACGATGGTGAAGCGATCGTTTCGACAGATCAAATCCGTTCGTGGGAATGCTTTTACGCTAATTCAAACGGCTGTAGGGTGTTCAGCACGGACTTTTCTGTAATCCACAGTTTTCTCGATGATCCACAGTATCATCGACCATCGTTGCTTGAATATATCCACCTCGGAACGGTGCTCGGTGATCGAACGATTATTAAGAATGTTCATCGAGTCCCGTTCGACGCCTATCTGACGTCGGACTCCGTCGAGTCGTTGTCTCGATTTGTATACAAACCGCGACCGTTCGATTACGTCACCGAACTGACACAGCGACTCTTACGAGCTGTTGATCGTCGAGCAAACCTCCCCGGCCCGAAGGGACTACTCCTTTCAGGTGGGAACGACTCTCGGATCTTTCTTTCTCGGATACCTGATATCGAGCAGTGTTATACGATCGGCAATCCGAACTCGCGGGAAGTCAAGGTCGCCCAAAAGGTAGCAGCGCAGTACGGGTCGAAACACACGGTATTGCTTCCGGACGATGGCTATCTCATGCCGACCGATGAGAAAAGTCGGTACTCACAAGGAATCAAGGAATCATTGCACATCCACCACGCCGGTTTCGATGATGCATTCGAGATGAAGACTATCTATCACGGAACGCTGTTCGATACGCTCCTTAAAGGCTACTTTCTCGAACGTGATGGTCTCGAACTGTTTGGAACGAAGCTTCCTTCGACGAAGCTCGTTTCGAACCCACGTCCGATCAAATCGTTGCTCGGGACGCTCGGGTTTTTCCCTGAAGACAGCGAGTCAGTCGGCGTGGCGACTGAAGAGCTCTTTGAGGAGGATCTCACCCTCGACTCACCGTACGAATTCCTTCGTGGACAGTTCGAGAAAGAACTGGAGACGTGTTGGGAACGCACCGATTCGGTTCACAACGCTATGGACCTCCTCGTCATCAAAAACCAACCCGTCTTACCATCGCATACACACCTCGCGGACAACTACTACGAGGCGTTCGTCGCCGCTGACCGCGAACTCGTCGAATGGCACCTGATGACGCCGCCAGAATATCGACGGTATGAGACATTCCGGAAGGCAATCGAACGGATCGATTCCGATATCCTCAAACATCGGCCACAGAGCCAGCCACTCCCCTCCGTCCGGCTGAATCAGATCGAACGGTTCCTCCGACGCAAGCTCCCATTTCTCGAACCGTTCGAACCGGCATGGCCCGATCGAGACGAGATTTACGACCAACATGCCATGGACCAAAGACTGTTCCCCGATGAGTACGCAATCCGGCGACTCCCCGCACGACTGAAGCTCCGAATCCACGACGCCCGCTGGTGGCTATCGTAGCTGTCATGGCCCGTCGTCGGTGATCAGAGCCGCCCTCGCATCAATTCGATAGTAACACACAATTCGGAGGTATTCAAACACATTAGGTAATTAATCGTATCTTATCTATTTTGCGAATAATACCGATTCCCACAGTATTTAACATCAACAATCGCTCAGAGAGAATATGGCCGTCGAGGACAACTATCACGAAGCCGAGAGTCTCGACACATCGGTGGATTCACTCGGGTACGACCATCCGGACGCATCCCAATACCGAGAGCTGGCTGTCGACTTGCGCAGCCGACTCGATGGCGGCGTACAGTTCGATGAATACGCACAGATTCTGTACGCAACTGATGGCAGTATCTATCAGGCCCGACCGGCGGGTGTCGTCTTCCCAAAACACACAGCAGATGTGCAAGCAGCTGTGCGGACTGCTGCAGAGCACGATGTTCCGGTGCTTCCTCGTGGGGCTGGTTCGTCACTCGCCGGACAGGCCGTCGGTCCGGGGTGTGTCGTTCTCGATCTCTCTCGGCACATGGACGCCATCCAGGACGTCGATCCCGACGCTCAGACAGTATCTGTCCAACCGGGTGTCGTTCAGGATCATCTCGACGCCCACCTCGAACAGTGGGGGTTGAAGTTCGCTCCCGACCCCGCATCCTCAAACCGGGCGACGATAGGCGGTGGCATTGGCAACAACTCCACAGGGGCACACTCCGTTCGGTACGGCATCACCGATGCTTACACTGAGGAACTTTCGGTCGTTCTCTCGGACGGCTCGTACATTCACACCCGAGAGATCGTCCTCGACAGCGAGGAGTGGGACGATATCGTCTCGAACGACGACCTCGAAGCCGAGATTTACCGCACTGTTCGTCAGCTCGTCGAGGAGCACGAAGCGGAGATCGAACACCGGTATCCAACGCTAAAACGCAGCGTTAGTGGATACAATCTCCACAAGGCTATCTACGAGAACAGCGAGGGAGAGACGGTCATCAACCTCTCGAAGCTCTTTGTTGGCGCCGAGGGCACGCTTGGTGTCGTCGTCGAAGCCACGCTCGAACTGGTTTCTGTCCCCGAGCAAACAGCACTCGCGCTGTACTGCTTCGATGATCTCGTTCAAGCGATGGAAGCCGTTCCAGAGGCGCTCTCGTTCGACGTGAGCGCGGTCGAATTGATGGATGACGAGGTCATCCGACTGGCGCTCGAATCGACACAGTACGCCCAGTACGCCGAACCGATCCCGGACGGCACCGAGGCAGCACTCATGTTGGAGTTCGATTCTGAACTCCACAGCGACTTCGAGGCGGCCATCGAAGAGACGAACGGTCATTTTGTCGATTCCGGAGCAGCGTTCGATGTGCTCAAAGCGTACAGTTCTGAGGCACAGGCGAAGCTCTGGAAGCTCCGAAAGGCAGCGATTCCGCTGTTGATGAGCCTTGAGGGCGACCCGAAGCCGTATCCGTTCATCGAGGACGCGACGGTTCCACCAGAGGAATTGGCCGAATACGTCCAACAGTTCGAGACCGTTCTCGACGAACACGATACATCCGCTGCGTACTTCGCGCACGCGGGGAGCGGAACACTCCACATCCGCCCGATCCTCAACCTCAAAACCGAACAGGAAATCGAGACGATGCACTCCATCACAGAGGACGTGACCGATCTCGTGCTCGAACATCACGGGTCGTTCTCGGGCGAGCACGGTGACGGAATGGCCCGGACGGAGTTCACTCCGAAGATGTACGGCCCGAAGCTGTGGCACGCATTCAAAACGCTCAAGACCGCGTTCGATCCCGAGTGGCTCATGCACCCGGGAAACGTCGTCTATCGGGATACATCGGAGGATATTGGGCCAGACACGAAGCGAGGAACGGGTGCGGACATGCGCGAACACCTCCGGTACGGAGCTGCCTACTCGTCGGTCGAACCACAGACCGAACTCGATTATTCCGACGGATTCTCACATCTCGTCGAGCTGTGTAACGGGTGTGGCACCTGTCGACAGACCGACTCGGCCACAATGTGTCCGACGTACCGCGCATCACGCGAGGAAATTCAAGCCACCAGAGGACGGGCAAACATGCTCCGGGCGGCGATCAGTGGTGAGCTCTCCGAAGATGAGTTGTACTCCGAACGGTTCCAAGAAGAGGTGCTCGATTTGTGCGTCGGCTGTAAGGGATGTGCGAGTGACTGCCCGACTGGTGTCGACATGGCGAAGCTCAAAACCGAGCTGAAACATCACTACCATCAGAAGGAGGGAGTTTCGCTGCGCGAGCACCTGTTCGCGGATATCGACCGTCTGTTCGCGCTCGGGAGTACGTTTGCTCCGCTTTCGAACTGGCTGACGCAGATTCCTGGTGCACGACGTGTCTTAGAGCAGATCGGAATCGCGCCTGATCGAGCGCTTCCACCGTTCACCAGAGAATCATTCGAAGACTGGTTTGAAGCTCGCGGTGGGTCGCACGTCCCACCCTCTCAGGCCGACGCGAGGGTCGTGCTGTTTCCCGATACGTACACGAACTACTGCTATCCCGAACCGGGGATTGCAGCTGTCAAAACCCTTGAGGCGGCGGCTGTCCACATCGAGCTTTTCAGTGACAATCCGAGTGGTCGTCCATCGTACTCGAAAGGACTGCTCGATGTGGCAAAACGGCGGGCCGATCGCAACGTCGATGCGCTGCTCCCGTACGTCGAAGACGGATATGACGTTGTGTTCATCGAACCGTCGGACGCCGTGATGTTCCAAGACGAGTATCTCGATTTACTCTCTGGAACTGCTGTCGAACGCGTGAGTGAAAACGCGTACGGCGTGCTGGAGTACCTCGACAAACAGCGACTCGACGATGTCTTGAACGTTGAGCCGACAGATGAGCAGCTCACGTACCACGGTCACTGCAACCAGAAAGCAATGAATAAGGATCACCACGCAGTGGGCGTGCTGCGGCGGGTGGGTTACACTGTCGATCCGCTCGACAGCGGCTGCTGTGGAATGGCCGGTAGTTTCGGCTACGAAGCAGAGCACTACGATATCTCACAAGCCATTGGTCGCATTCTCTTCGGACAAGTCGAAAACAGTCCCGGTGAGCAGGTAACTGCCCCTGGTGCATCCTGTCGATCGCAGCTCGGAGATCGTGATGGAGGTGAACGACCACCACACCCAATCGAAAAGGTCGTCGAAGTGCTCGAATGAACTGAGTTCGAACAGTGGCGACAGCACTCAGACCCCCCCGGGAATATCGGTTTCATCAGCTGCTTTAGACCACAATCCCTGAGACACGTCCATAAAGAGCACCACAATAACATGTGGGAGTGTAAGTATAGATATAAATACAAGATACATCGAAATGAGTTCTAATGTAGATGTCAGGGTCACAGGAACGAGTATGACGACCACTGAGAGTAATCCAAACGATAGTATCGTAAGTGGGGCTGCTTCTCGTCCAAACCGGATCAGAACCTGTACTGTATCACCTCGGACGAGTGCGGCTTGAGCGCCTGTATCGACAGCCAATAACCGAATAATGTGCCGAAGAGAATGCCAGAAGCAAAAATATACGCCAACTGCTATGAGGGGAGGTACGACAAGGAAATATACATAGAGAAGAACTGTTTCACCGACATCTATCCACCAAACATCGACGGGATGAATGTCTAGTTTCTCGTCGGCGGTTTGACTGACCTTGCCATTCCAAGCTGTTCGAGTACCGGACGCTGCTTCGGATGCGCTCCAGTAGTCGGATACCATGGTCACGAGAATGAGAAGCGAGAATACCATTCCAAACCCTGCACGAACAGGAGCTGAAAAGAGCCACATGAGCTCGAAATTCGACCCGAATAACGCTACCCACGCTGAGACGATAGTTCGATAGTCATCTGGAAAGGCGAGCAGTGGGACCAGCATCGGTAGACCGCCCCGGATCACGACGGTAGCTACCCGTCGCAAACGCGAATCGAGATATTGAGCACCCAGCAGTGCCAGTGCGTAGAGATCTCCCTGTCCCCAATGAAACCACGTGAGCGCGATAAACATCACTGCCGAGGTCTCTGGATAAAACGACCAAAGTATCCCATATACTCCACCAAAGATGGTGTACAGGAGGCCAATCGCTATGAGTCCCCGATATGTTACTTGTAGGCCCGCTGTTCGAGCAGGAGCGAGGTGGTCGACAGCGCCGTGGGGCAACCCGAGGATAACGACGCTTGAGAGTAGGGGGATGTATTGTACCCATACCGGAACTGCCAGATTGAGCTCACTACTAGCGAGCGTTACTGTAATGAGACCAACGAGGAGTATCCAAACTGGCCGAGCTGCAACTCGACAGTAAAACCGTCGAACTGCTTGTGATGCTGTGGGTGCATCGATCACGCCCACCGAGTGATCACCCATCGGTAGAGTATGAGGCCTTGTACGACAAAGAGATTCGTGACAAAAAAGAAAATAGCCTCTTCGATCGGCAGTCCGGCCAGCGTTATCCCGGTTGTGTACGTATCAGCTAGTGTCCAAATGCCGACCGCAATCGCAACGCGATCAGCACCCCACAGGTAGATTGTTGGAACTAATGTTCCGAAGAGGACGACTCGGTAGTGGTACAACAGCTGACAGGGTCCAACTGTCCACTGGAGGGTCAGAACAGGTGCAGCCCAAACGAGAATCGCTCCGAGATAGAACGTATCGAGGCCCTGTAGACAATACAATCCAATACAACCAACAAGCACACCGGTCGTGCAGCCAATAAGTCGTGGAACCGGTCGTAACTGTTGAGAAACATTCGGCCATCCTTCCCGAAGAGGCAGCTGTGCGAGCCAAAATGCGGTCATGAGCGGTTGGACGAGGATAAACAAGTACTCCTCAATTGGGGCATGCCCAACAGTTCTCAGCACTCGTCCTTCTCCGTACTCCCAAACTCCGCGTGCGATAAGGTAGTTATCCCACGGCGTCGTGTACAACAGCGCTACGAGCATGAGGGCCACAACGACGAGCCAATAGATGTGCCCACGATCGTTCGACCTAACTGAATTCCCTTCTGGTCTAATTGCCATCGCTGAGGCTGCTAACACGAGAGTAGCTGGTAGGAGAAATACAATATGAAACTGTAAGTAAGAAATTTGTGGCAACATCGGTAGTTAGGTACCAACCGGGGGTGATCGCATCGTATTCAGTGGCGCTGTCTTGAAACCACGCATCCAGCTGAACAGACACCGTCTCAAGTGAGACGACTTACTGAAGGCTACTACTGGTTTTGTTCGGTACGCCCCTCGGCAACACATCCGAAATAAGAACGATGGTTTCTGAGAGGACGTCGGTGGTGATCTCTCCGAATATGTCGTCGCATCGCTAGACGGTAGACGTTCGCATGATTCCACGGACGATTCGTGACTGAAACAGATATTCACGCGAGTGGCAAATGCCGCTATGTCGCTTTCATCGAAATCGTCTGCCCGAAACACCGTTTGCAAACTGGCGAGCAAGGACTGTTCTGTTCTGTGGGTATCAATTACTCTCCTCAAGACGAGCGAGGAATCCGTGAGTTGTGTATCTCGGGAGGAGATATCCGGATCACTGCCTTCCGTCTTATCAGGCTGGAAAGTGGTACTGACGCTTCGCGCTTTTCCCGTTATAATTCCAATAAGATGTCTGCTCGTAGAAGCTAATATTCGACAAATTTGTTTCTGGTGGGTATGGCTGTCGGTGCTATCGTAGTTAGGCATCGTTGAGTATACTGTTTTGTTTGTACATTGGAATGATGTGGTAGAGAGGGCCGAAAGCTGACGACACTCTTGCCGCGATATATTAGATGTGTGGGTCGGTGGGCTGTGCACCTGTTTTGATTGCTTCAGTTGCCGCATCAAGCACGTCATGGCTCGACAGAAGATGAGACCGATCCCGACTTTCGCTATCAGGTCCAGTACCGTGAAGCCAGCTGTCTCGATGTAGAGACTGACTGTCCCAAGACCTTCCGTTCCGAACAGCCACCAGATTGGATAAATGAGCCAGACGATTATCAGTAGCGTCCGAAGAGTCTCGAATGTGGATTTTGTATCACTGCTAAGACGCTGTGATTCCTCTTCAAGCGTTCTGTAGAGAATATAAAGCAGGACGAGGAGAAAACCTGTGGATATTCCCCACCAAATGAGGCGGTGGGCATCCGCCGAGAGGAATCCGCTCCCGCTGAACAGCGTGGCCAATGCACCAGCCCCAAGCATAAGCATGTCTACCCCAACAAGGGTTGTCAACTGAGTCCAATTCGCGCCCACGAGCAGTCCAAGGTCAATCAGTAGTAGGGGGATGGTAAAGAACCAATCTGTGTATCGGGCCCAATAAATAGGCATTTGTCCCCCACCGACCGTCACTATCGCCAACACAAATTCTATTGATATCAAAAGATAATTGATAAATACGGTGGTGATGACGAATATTGTCACAATATCGAACTTCTGTCGGTGGTTGTTTTTTACACCCCATCCGCGAGCGATGAAATACAGCATACCCAGTAGCATCCCCGTTGTCCCGGTCCAAAGCCATATCTGCTCTCTGATTGGTGCTGGCATAAAAATGAGATCGAGTCGGATGGTAATAAACAGCGTACACAGCTAGTAGGGCTTGCTGCTCGAGAGGCACAATTTTGTAAGATAGATGACTTGACTATAGAAGTATTTATGAATAGTCAAAAATTCATCCCCTCAATCCTCAGCAGTAGTAGGTATTCGACATCTCGAAGCATTATTTCCAAGACTCACACGCATTTAGAATAGTGGCAGATGGCAGCCACGCTAGCAATGTTTTTCCGCTCACCCTCAAGAAATTCAAATCGGTGATCAGTCGTCAACTGTTGCCGACTCGGTGGCCAACTCCCGCCCTGTCATAGACACTATCCGCTCGTTCGAAGCAATCCACCGGAGAAGTAGGAATGCAAACACGTACTTTGCAAGAATATCGAGGACAGAGTAGCCCCACGAGGTAAGTCCTGGCGACTGGACGAGTGCGAGTCCTTCAACACCAACTGCCCAGATAATCGGGTAGCCGAGCCACAGGACGATTGTTAGCGTGCGGAGGAGTCTAAAGATATCACTGGTACCTGCTTCGACTGCAAACGTTGGCCACTCAATCACCAACGCATAGAGGACGACGATAAAGAACGTGCAGCCGACAGCGTAGAATAGCCAGCGGAACAGATAGGAGGACGTAACTAAGGCTGCCGCGAGCCCTGTCATACACATTCCTATATCAGCCGTAATAACGGTGAAGAGACTTCCCAAGTTGGCGTCAGCGAGGAGCCCAAGCGCAAGCAAAATCAAAGGCGTTGAGAGTGTCCACGTGAGGTATCGTCCCCACTGGCTCATTACTTCCTCTCCCGCCAATGCGTGGCCCGCTGGCATCTCGATAAAACTGGCTGTCAGTCCAGAAGCCAGCCCGAGATAGCTCGAGATTGAGACGAGCGGTATCATCAGTGTCGCTCCCCAAATGAGGCGAGCGCGGTTGCTCGCAATTCCTCGACCCATGTATACGAATAGCAGTGCCGACAGACCAGCCAGCGCGATATTGACCCACAATGAGGAACTCAACAACACATCGTTCTGTATCTGCGAGAATGCGTCAGCTTGCGTTGCTTGGAGTAGAATCCCGCTCACGACAATTTGACCAATCGGTGACATACGTATCCGGTTTGGTGCGCTGAGTATATAAAATACATCCGAGACCATAATACAATAAATTAATGATCTTATTGAATATTACAAACTCACCGTCTGTGTCGAGTTTTTATTGGTTTCTTCGTGTGCTCGATTTGTCGTATCCGTATCGATTATCGAGCAGTTCTGAGACACAGCAACCTCATCAAATAAATGAAATTTATATATTGGTCATATATAAGTTGAATCATTGGTCTTTTGTGGTATTGTACGGCCAAAGCCATCCACTCCAAACATTCTATCGGTTATTTGAAGATATATCTTGCTCCATTGGCGTTTGAATATTTGTAATTATGACCGAAAACAATATTATGTGTGATGTTAAATCACAACATTATCGGCCCACGAGTGGTCGAGAGGATCAATGACAGGACAATCAGAGAAGGGAGCGGAGACAGAGTCTGACGGCGGTGTCGTCGACGACGTCTACGCTAGTGCAGAGGTTGGAGAACAGTATCGAGATTCGATGTATCGAGAGGTGAATTACGAGGTTCTTGAAACAGCTCCCGACACCACGGATTATCCGAAAGCCGATGGGAAAGGCGGTTACAAGCTGACCGATTTACCGAAGGTACCGAAGGTTAGTCACATCGTCGGACCGAGTGCGATCATGCTCGGAGCGGCACTCGGTAGCGGTGAGACGATGTTCTGGCCGGCAATCATCGCTCAGGATGGGTGGGCGCTCTATTGGGCGTTCTGGGTCGGCGTACTCACGCAGTTTTTCATTAACACCGAGCTTCAGCGGTGGGCGATGGCCACCGGAGAAAGCATTTTTCGTGGATTCGATCGCTTGAATGGGCTTTGGCCGTGGTTTTTCCTATTTGCCGGATTCGTCCAGCTCGGCTGGCCGGGCTGGGCTGCAAGCGGCGGAAAGGTGTTTGCCGCATGGACAGGTCTCATTCCACTGAATCAATGGTATTGGGTCGGACTTGCAACGATGATCGTCATCTGGCTGTCGTATCAGGCGGGTCCGGTGGTGTACAACATCATCGAAAAGGCTCAACTCGTAATGATGGTCCTCGCGATCGTCGGTGCCGTCGTGTTGGTTTTCCTCGTCGGTTCGATCGGTGAACTGGCGAACTTGCCTGCTGGCGCAGTGAGTTTCGGGACGCTCCCTGCCGACGTTGAGATTGCGACGTTCCTCGGTGGGTTGGCGTACGCCGGTGCTGGCGGATACACCAATCTCTCACAGGGGGTTTGGGCCCGTGAGAAGGGCTTCGGAATGGGTATCTATCAGGGCCGTGTGAAAAATCCTCTCCGTGGGGATAGTGAGCCCGAGACGGTTCACGACGGATATTCGTTCGAGCCGACCGAAACGAATCTGAAACGCTGGAAAGCGTGGTGGAAAGTGACCCAACAGGAGCACTTTTTGACGTTTGTGGTTGGACTGCTTGTCATTGCAACTGGTGCAATGACAATTACGGCACAGTACGTCCCAAGCGGGCAGACCGTAACAGGCAACGCTGTTTCCATGTGGCTCAACATCGTTATTCCACAGTTGGGGAGCGCCAACGCGTTCTTGATGTATATGGTGTTGTTCATCGCGCTGTTTAGCACCCAGTACGCCATCGTTGAGGCGTTCACCCGCAACACCGTCGACATCATCTATCAGGTCTACGGACGAGAACACGGTATGAACGTGAGTCGCGTCTTCCTTGGAGCACTTACTGTGTTCGTGCTGTGGGGGATGGCGATCATCGGAGCGAACGCCGTAACCAATATCACGACGCCGTGGATCTTCTTGGTGCTCGGTGCAGCGATGGCCGGCGTGATGATGTGGCCGTACAACGCACTCACAATCATCCTCAACACCACCCGACTGCCCGAACACACCCAACCGGGATGGGTCCGCGTCATCGCCATGTGGTGGGCAACCGGCTTCTTCGGGTACTTCAGCATCCTGTTGATCGGGGATCTCCTGTCAAGCAGCTTCGGGCTAAGTGTCTTCAGCACGACTGTAGATATCGTGAGTAGTGGTGTTGGCGGCTACGTCCTGTGGCTGATCGCGCTTGCTGTTCAGGTGTACACGATGTACCGGTCGGGCCAAGCGAAGCTCGAAACGAACGATACAGTCGAGAACGCCGAGGAAGCAGCAGGATTCCTCGCCTAAGAGTATTCAGGTGCAGAATCGCATCTCACATCGCATTATTTCCTCTTCGTGCGGTACTGTATTGGTATTCCAAAACACAACAGTACAATCGCATTCCCCATCATTCCATGATTCAGACGATTCAAAACTCCGGTGCGGTCCAATCACTGTTGGTTCGCTATCGATTGGCGATCTACATCCTCGGACTGTTCGCTATATCGGCTCCAATCGTACTCGATCGGTTTGGTATCTCGGTATCGTCCGAAATTCGAACAGTCATTGTTCTCGCAAGCCTCTTCGTGATGGTACTCACCTACGTCGCCGAGCGACAGTCCTTCGAACGTGCGGATGAGGAGCCCACGCGAAAGCAGAACTACTCTCGACAAGCACGCACCGCCATCGCGTTTGCACTCATCGGCGTCGCAATCGGTGGTTACGTCTGGTTTACGATCGACCCAGTGACTGGATTACTGTTCGTCCTCGGTGCGTTGTTGTTCGTCCGAATCGCTTACGCGGGGTCAATTCGATGAGCGAAAACATCGATTCCGACGCGTTCGATGATCTACCGAGCACGGATATCGAGGTTGAGGCTCACGTTCATTTTGGCATGACGGGTTCATTCCCGCTCCGTATCGCGGAACTGTTTTTTGCCAGTGACGGTCTCCACATCGTCGAATACGCGTATATCACGCCGCTGTTCGGCCTGGGAACGCGAAAACACAAGCGAGAGGCAAAGACGATGCGGTCGATCTACGACGTTCACGGTCTCGATGAAGTGTTGCTTCACGGTGACTCGGTGACTTGGCTCAACTACGACACCCTCGATCGGATCGCCGTTCACGATGGTGGATGGATGGGACGTCCGAAAATCACCATCTCGACTGATGGGCCGACGTACGCCTACCGACTTCATGGTGACCCAGATACTGAATCACTCATCGCAGACATAGATGACTCCGCCGAGCGTCACGGATTCTCGGTTGAGTTGGTTTCTGGTGTCGGATTCGCTCCGCGCGAGAACATCCGTCAATTTTTTAGTCGGTAACAGAACCAGAAGACTCGGAGAGACGGATCCAACCGTGACTGAGTGCTGCACAGCAAAGACCGATGATGTACAGCGCAGTCAGTACGATCGATAGCACTGACTGCACGATGGATGAATGGCTCGCCGTCCGGTGGTGAGCCAGAGACGCACAGCGTTCGATCAACCAACGGACGAATCGGGTAGTCCTCGCGTGGGGATGCCGGGCCAGCGTCGCTGCAATGGGAGGACTCACAATTTCGTAGAGATGAACCAGCGCACGCCCCGGTGGTGATCGGATGAGTGCGTCGTCTCGAAACGCTCGAAGCGCATCGAGCGTCGGACCGTCACCCGCCGTTGCCGTCGTGATGAAACACGCCGAATGGTGCTGGGTTACTTCCACCCGTCTAGTAGTATCTTTCGCGTATCGCTCTGTCTCCTCGTCCGGAAAGGCTGAATCCGAAGAAACGACGAACGCTGTTTCGGAGTGACGGAGGTAGACGTTCCCGTGATCTCTGTGTTCGCCCTCGTTCGTAATGGCTGTCACGTGCTTCTCTCTGTTATCACCGATTTCGACTGGCGTATCGCTGTCCTCGTCACGTTCCATGATCGGCAATCGAAGTCAATCCGGTTAAAACACACCGTAGAATAACGATTTCCGAAGTGGTTACCCCTGTCGAGACGATAGTACCGGTGGTGATTGAGCTATCCTTTCACTCGGAGGCATCTTGTTCTGGACGATTCTCGTCAGTGCTGTCCTCCTCGTCGTAGCCTTCATCATCAGCGGGCAGTACCTCCTCGCACTTTCTCTTGTTGTCCCTTTATTGCTGTTTGCCTATCTCGTGGATAATGCTGCGCCGTTACAGTAGCTCCCATGAGCGCTGCTCAATACATCCTGCCGTTCAATTTTGAAAACTGAGGCAGCTTTGCTAGTGAGAGTGACAGTCCAAAGTCCGTAATGATGTGAGTGTGTTTCAGTCCGATCGCAACGGACACGGACTATGTCATTTCTAATGGATATCGATATTTAATAATTGAATAGAACTGTTGCAACAGAGTGTCAGTGACAAATTCTTATGTGCAAATACTTTGGCTGATCGCGACCACCAATCTCGACCAGTATTGTCCACTTACTGGGTAGGAAAGCAACTTCCTCACAACACCGTTTTTGGTTTGTTTGTGTGTGTGGATCCCCCAGAAACAGGAGTCAGATACGGGATAGGCAAGACTCTGTTAATAGCCGGTTACCCCGGTAAGAGACGCGTATCCGTACAGAGCAAGCATCTCGCCGAGGTCGTCAATAAGGGAGGCAAAGAACGAGTAACTGTAGTCTAACCGACGAACGAACAGTTACTCTAACAAAAAAGAAACTCGAAATCGAGTTTCCTGAAAACATATCTGTTCAATCAATCAACTGTTTCCTCCCTGATCAGTTACCAGATCCTAGGATAGATATAACCGCTATCGACATAATTTAGGAACATCCTTATAACCGTTCGAACTAGTAATGTACACAAGGAACCGGACGACCGTTGGATGGGTAGTTAGAATGACGGTTTCGAAGAAGCGTTCCAGTCGTCGTGTATCGAGCGTGGCTGGTTGTTCGTCCGGTCGCCACAACGATACTCCATGGAAGAAAAATCACGCACACGGACTGATGGTCGGTACGACAAATACGGACTCTTCGAAACCCGTGATGGACGCCTCGTCGTGTACGAGCGTGAAAATCCGAACGCGTGGATCCGTTCGGATGCCATCTCGGTGCTGGAAGAGTAAACCGATACGGCAGCTGTGATGGGTGTAATCGATTCGGTTACATCCTCCAACTCCCACTTTTGTTGACCGAAGTGGTGGATGATGAGGGCGTTGTGTCTATCGATTATGAGACGAGTGCTTCGAGTTCCCACAGATCGTCGATCTCGTACGTCGGCTCGGTCGAGAGGAGAGTATCGCTCCGGTGTGAACGACGGATGAACGCCGAATCAATACCAGAGTTTTCCGCCGCTCTGATATCGCTCTCGCTGTCTCCGACGTACAGTGCGTTTTCGCTTTCCAGATCGGCCATTGCCCGCTCGATGAAGTACGGATTTGGTTTTTTCTTCCTAACGTGTTCAATCGTCGGCTTTCTCCCGTAGTACGTCTCGAATCGCCCATCGAGTTCGAAATGATCGATGATACACTCGATCGTCGCGTGCTGATTCGAACTAACGATGCCACGCGGATGTTCGAGCGACCAGACAGCTTCGATGTCGTCGTACAGCGGCTTTCGCCCTGCACGGATTTCGGCTTGCTGTGCGCGTGAACTGTTCGTGTCCCGCTGCTCCCAGAACGCAGTCGGAGACAGATCATATTCGCTGCAGACACGCTCGAGGCGATCGATGGTAACGCCGATCGACAACGCTGCAACGTGTTCGTCGGAGGGATTCGTCACATCGAACGCTTCGAACGCCTTACAGACCGCATCCCGAATGACGGTTCGGTCGGTCAACTCAGTCAGCACGCCATCGTTATCGAAAATAATCGCGTCATACATCGAATCGGATCACGTTATCGTCCAGTTCACGCGGAAAATACGTGAGCTGTTCGGTCCCATCGTCAGTGATTGCGACGGTGTCGGAGTGACGATAGCCGGCTGTTTCCGTGTAGAGTCCAGGTTCGATGGTGTAGACGTGGCCCGGTTCCATCTCGCTTTCTTCGTCCCACCCACGGTCGATGTACGGTGGCTCGTGGGCTCCGAGACCAATGTTATGTCCAACGTGGTGTTGGGCGAGATCAGCGACGCCTTGCTCTTCGAAGTAGTTCCACACCGCCTGATCGACGGATGCGACTGTCACGCCGGGTCCAAGCGCATCGATAGCGATGGACTGGGCTTCGAGCATGAGTTCGAAGTAGTGGATCTGTTCGTCTGTCGGTTCTCCCACGAACATCGTTCGTTCGAGTTCCGAAAAATAGCCATCGACGTTTGCTGTCGCACCAGTGATCAGCACGTCTCCCTCCGTCAATCGACGGTTGGCTGTGTGTCCGTGCGGGAGTGCGGTCTGCTGTCCGCTGATGAACCCTGCCGATACAGGCCCGTCGCCCCGAACACGCGCCACGTAGCGCTCACCGAGTGTATCGAGCATCGCCCGGGATGCGTCCATTGACGCACGCTGACTCACCGTTGCTGGGTGCGCGCCCGGCTCTGTGTATTCAGTGAGATATCGGTGACCGAGATTAGCCCACCGCGCTGATTCACGGATGAGATCGACCTCGGCAGCCGATTTCGCCCACCGCATTCGATCGACCCAGTGTTGTGTGTCTACTTCAAGGAACTCTGATAGCTCCGGGCCGTCGTATCCCATCGTGGCAGGTGCCCCATCACTGTCGGCGACAACTGAATCCGCATCGAGGTCACGCAACATCGTAACCGCTGTTTCGATCGGAGCACCGCCTGGATAGTCGAAATAATCGTATACGGCGTCGATGCGTGGATTGGACGTGACACGCTCGACTTCCAGTCGGGGGACAGTGATCGAACAGCGATCGTTCGTGACTGCGAGGACGACCGGTCGCTCGGTCTGGATGTGGTCGAAGCCGCTCACGTACTCGATACTCGTCGCACCAAACCAGACAGCAGCGTCTGCGTCGGTTTCTGTAAGCCGATCGCGGACAGCCGCGAGTCTCGATCGATACTCCGAGGGAGGAAGTGTGGTCGCCATGGAATCTGCTTGTGCGGATGAATCAAAAGCGTTCGCCTCATCGAAAACTGATCACGACGCCACGAACTGGTCGATACGTGGTCTATGACACGTCGCCAACTGTGTTCCGGAGCGTTCCAATTCCCTCGTAGGTAATTTCGATCGTATCACCTGATTCGAGGAGCCCGGGATTTGCGGGGCTACCGAATGAGATGACATCGCCCGGACGGAAGGTAAACCGTTCGGAGAGGAAGGAGACGACTGCATCGGGTTTGATGAACATCTGATCGGTGTTGTCGGATTGTCGTCGGTCGCCATTGATGAGCGTCTCCATCTCGATTCCGACAGGATCGATATCGGTTTCGATCCACGGACCGAGTGGTGCGCTCCCGTCGAAGGCTTTTCGTGCCGTACGCCGAGGCTGATCGAGCGCATCGAGATCATTCAGGATTGTGTATCCGCGCACGACGTCCTCGACCTCGTCTCTCGAGACGTGTGAGCACTCTCGATCGATGACTGCCGCCAGTTCGCCAGCGTACGTGAGTTCTTCGGTGAATCCGGGATACCGAATCGGTGTTTCTGGCGGATGCACCGAAATGGGTGGTTTGATGAAAAAGTCAGGTTCGTCAGGCACGTCATAATCCATCTGTGAGACCTTCTCGCCGAAGTTACGCCCGACGCAGAAACACGCCGAGGGTTCGCAAGGTGCGAGAAGCTCGTACTCATCCGGTTCGTACTGATCGGTGTCTGTGGTGACCGTCCCGTCGACGTACTCACCGGTTTGGATGCCCGCAGCCGTTTCGATGCGCGCGATCTTCATACTGACGGGAGTTGCGCGCGTGGAATAGTCGTTGTTATTTGAGAAAGATTCGAGGAGCGAGAGAGAACACGAATCCCTGGCTATTCTGTGATCAGACTTGGGGGACATCCTGAATAATCGACACTCATTTTTCTTATGCACACGGTAATATTATCGTGTGCACAAACGTCGTCAATCGAGAACGAGAATTTGAATCCCTTGATAACCGATTTACAACCTCTCTGTTCGTGAACTGATGGTCCGCGCCTCCCTCGTCGAACGGTATATAGAATTAGAACAATGGGTTCAAAATCTCTCCCCTGCTCGGAATGCGTTCTTGCACGGACTCATGTGGGCCGTAATGTGGACGACGCTTACGGCGGTGTTCGGTTCGCAGTCGATTCTGAGGGCAGTGGGTATCGGGGTCGCTGGTGGGGTTTTCTACGGCTGGCTGTGTTACTCGTGGGGAATTCCTTCGTAAGCCGATCTCTACCCAGCCAGATCGATCTCTTCGACCACGCTCGGCGAGTCGTTCGAGGGGTTGTTCACAGCTGTCGAGACTGGATACCCGCGCAGTGCATCCGCCGGTGTCGGTTCGAGCTCGTCCACCTCCACGCCGTCTAACCACGCTGATTCCGCTTCTCGTGAAAGCATGACCGCCATCCGGTCGTGATACTCGCGCACAGTAGCGTTCGGCTCGCGGGTCAGGATGGTGAACGTCACCAGTGGTTCGGGCTTCGAATCGTCGACGCTCCCTTCTTCTGTGAAATCTCCCAACCCAGTCTGGGTCTGTGGTGGCGTCCACGTCTCCCACAATCCAGCGAGGGCAAACGGCTCTCCATCCGTTCGGGTGATCCGATACGGCTGTTTGGAGCCATTCGTTGTGGCCCATTCGTAAAATCCGTCGGCGGGAACGAGACACCGCCGATTGTGGTAGGCATCGCGGAACGCAGACTTCTCATCGACCGTCTCCGAACGGGCGTTGATCAGATTCGTGCTCGCTTCGTCGGCCCACGACGGGACCAACCCCCACCGGCTCTGGGTGATCGAGTCGCGCGAATCGTCGCGGACGACCGGAAGCTGCTGTCCCGGCGCAGCGTTGTACCGAGGCTCGAAATCAAACGCGAACCGAGCCCCAAAGCGCTCCTCGACCTCGTCGGGCTGAATGAACAGGCTATAACGTCCGCACATACCTTACAGACGGTCTCCAACGCGATAAAGTCAACCTCTCTGTCCCGACGGACAATGATTTAAACCACATGGCGA
This sequence comes from Halocatena marina, assembly GCF_025913575.1. Classification (NCBI taxonomy): domain Archaea; kingdom Methanobacteriati; phylum Methanobacteriota; class Halobacteria; order Halobacteriales; family Natronomonadaceae; genus Halocatena; species Halocatena marina. Next base: position 302,455 of record NZ_CP109785.1, read on the forward strand.
ACAACCCACCGTCGTGGCAGACGACCCGTCGTTCGAGATCCCCGAACGCCCAAAGCGTCAGTACTCTCGACGAACGGTTCAGTACGACGGTGATGTGAATTTCACACTCACACCGGCACACGACCGGGACACCGACCAACTCGAAGCCCTCGTCATCGACGTGCTCGACACCGGTCCGTACCGATACGGCGAGTGGTTCGATCTCCCGATGACACTGTTTCTGGTTCACGACGACCAGACCAACGACACCTTTCGCGTGTCGATCCGTGACGGGTCGGTCACGCTACACGTCCTTCCAAAAACCGACTCGGCGGGGCTGAAAGCGCTTTATGAACGGATCGTTGCGGCGAGCAACTGTGGCTGGTCTGTCGATCGGCACGTCGAGGTAGCGTGAAGCATCTTTCGCGTCGGTAACTCGAACACATCCGAGACAAAACCGATTTCTCTCGGCCACTCGATCCAGATGTATGACAGTCTCTCGCGCAGTTGAATTGGAGGGCCACATCATCGACTCGGGGATGATGCAGTCGTGCTTTGGCGTCATCATGGACATGGGCGGATCGTTCGAGGTCGAAGCGTTCGACATCGGTCGTTCGAAGACCGATGCGTCGTACGCTCGGCTTGTCGTGAGCGCGGACACCCAGAGTGATCTCGAAACGATCATTCACGAACTCCACCAGAACGGTGCAAATCCTGTCGACCCGAGGGACGCAACGCTCGATCCTGCGCCTGCTGATCGAGTCGTCCCAACAGGATTTTACTCGACAACGAACCATCCGACGGATATCAGATTCGAGGGGGAGTGGGTACCGGTCGAGAAGATCGAGATGGACTGTGCTGTGGTCGTTGAGCTCGACGGCAACGACCAACCGGTTCACGCCCAGGCGAAAGTGCTGACCGCCATCGAGGAGGGGGATCTCGTTGTCACGGGCGAGACCGGAATCCGTGTACGCCCGCCCGAGCGTCCGCGGGAGAGTGCTGGTGCGTTCGGATTCATGCAAGGTGGCGTCTCCAGCGAACGGCCATCACAATCGACGATTTCGACGATTGCGGATGCGATCGTTGAAACGAAGAGCGAAGGCGGGTCGGTCCTTGCCGTTTGTGGCCCTGCGCTTGTCCACTCCGGTGCGCGTGAGGACCTCGCGCGGCTCGTTCGAGACGGCTATATCGATATGCTTTCGGCTGGTAACGGCTTTGCCGTTCACGACATTGAACGTGACCTCTACGGCACCTCACTCGGAATGAACACCGAAACCCTCGATCACCCTCGACGAGGTCACAAACACCACATCTACGCGATCAGTGAAGTCATCCGCGCGGGTAGTATCGAGCAGGCCGTCGAGAATGGTCTCATCGAATCGGGTGTGATGTACGAATGCATCAAAAACGATGTGCCATTCGTTCTCGCGGGCTCGATCCGTGACGATGGACCGTTACCCGATACGATCACCGACACCCTCGAAGCCCAGAACGCCATCCGAGAACAAGCTCACGAAGCCGATATGGTGCTCATGCTCTCGACGCTGTTACATTCGGTCGCTGTCGGTAACTGTCTCCCATCGACAACACGCGTTGTCTGTGTTGATATCAATCCGGCGACCGTCACACAACTACTGGACCGTGGTAGCGCACAAGCTGTCGGAATGGTCACCGACATCGGCACCTTCATCCCAATGCTCGCAGAGCAAATCCTCGATAGCGACGAGTAACAGAGGACACTCGGACGCTGCACCCGAAACAGTAACAAACTAATCGAATCGGTGGGTTAATAATACTCTAGAAAATTTTATTAATAAGATGGGTCTCACGGATTCAATGCAGATTCGAGAGCGTTTTAGTCGGTCATCACCGGTCGGTGTCGGCGCCTTGCTCGTGTTGGTCTGTCTTTCGGTGATCGGCGTGGCAGGTGGCTATTGGAAAATATTCATCATCTCGTGGGTCGGGTTCATGGCGATGGCTGGTGGGGCAATCCCTGGTGCGCGGGCTGAGACGATCAGTGCTGATCGGTTGGTTTGGGGGTACGGACTCGCCAGCGGTGCAATGATAATGAGCGCCGCTATTTTTCTCGTTCCGGAAGCCATCGGATATTCGCCGACAATCGGTGGAGTTGGGATCGCCGCCGGTATCCTCGTGGGCTACGGTGCTCACACAATTGGCCATCGACTCTCACACATCGAGTCATTCGATTCGACCTCCATTCAACTCAGTGCTCATTCGTTGGCCGACGGTGCAATCATTGGACTCGTCTATGCGACGCTCCCCGATCTTGGACTGTTACTCGGGTTGGGTATCGTCTCACACAAGGGGCCAGCAGGGTACGCTGCTGCTCGTCAGCTCTCTCAGACTGGAAAACCGGTGTCCCTTCTGCTTCTCCCAGCTGCTGGCGTCGGGCTGGCAGCCTTCCCAATAGCGTTGGTGGACCTGGGCGGGTCATCTAGCATCAACGCAGTGATCTTTGGATTCGCCACCGGGACGTTTCTTCACGTTGCTATGGACTTTCTCCCGCAGTGTGAGATCGGAAACGAGATCGGTGATGCGGTCGGACAGAACGAAAGCGACGATGTCCACGCCGAACTCGATCGACTCCGGGTGCACGCCGTCGTGAGCACAATCCTCGGTGCGGGTGCGGTCGCCATTGCGTGGGCACTACTCGCGTAATGATCGAAATTGAGAAAAGTAAGGAAAGGAGGAAGAACGATCCTCAATGTAACATTGCTTCGCAGTGGGGACAGATTTTCATCCGAATTGGAATTTCCCTGTTGCACCACGGGCACCGCATCTCGTCTGATGATCCTTCATCAATGAATACGACCATCTGTGTGCGATTTCTGTATGCGTGGTGTTAACTATACCGCCATTACTTCGAATTCGATTCGGTTAGTGTGATGAATTCAGCACCTGAGTCTTCAGTTCCGTACTGTTCGAAAAAAGCCACGTCTAGACTAGGAAGATGTCAAAGCTCGACTTTCGTCGTTGGATCATCGAGATTCCAGAGCACACGGGGGAGAAACGCATCAAGATGGTCGATGACGTGCCGATCGGAGACATTCAGCCCTTCGCAGTATGTGTGTGCCTCATCACGGACAGAGACGTGGATATCATCGTCTTCGACGTGGACTTCGAGCGGGAACACAGAGCATCGCGTTGGCTTCCAGTCGTGTTCGGCGTGGAGCGAACAGCGACCGTCGTCACGGAGGAAATAGCAGGCGTGTTCGTCGATATCGATGTGTTCGTCCCGGTCTTTTTCCTCGCGTCGGACGAAATCACGTCCACGAATCTGCTTGACGGACTCGTTGATATTCTCACGCTGTGCAAGTTCAAGGAGGTCTTTACCATACAAAAGCACGCCGTGGTGACAACACCACGTGCATTCGGGAACGCACTCGAACGTGAGGTCCGGATCGAACTCGACAACGGCCTCACAGCCGGGATACACTTCGATGCGTTGGTCGTCGGTCACGGTAACACATCACGGCGCGTGGCGTGATACGTCCTTCGTCCCTCACACATTGATGGCAGCTTAGCTGTATCCACGCCAGCGATGTCCACACTCCATACATTTGAAAAAGCGCGTTGGTGGCTCGTCAGCCGACGCTGTTTGTTTGATCGTATACCACGCTCGGTCGTGGCCGCAGTCCTCGCAGATCGCTTCGGTGGTAGGGAGTCCCTCTTCGGCGGCTCCTTCTTCGGTTTCGATCACATCATCGAACGTCTGTGATTCAGTGCTGACGAATTCCGCAGCGCGTTCTTCGTCCTTCTGGACGCGAGCGTCACAGTTCGAACAGACCATCTCGCTGTCGCTATCAGTGTGCATCAGCGAACCGCACTCATCGCAAAATTGCATGCTTGATGTAGTCACTCGATGCCTAAAAGCGGATCACCTCTGTCCGATCACAAGACAGTTAGAGGATCTCCATGCCGTGATTTCGAGGCGTGCTCACGTGGACAGTGCCGTCGATGTCGAGTGCATCGAGTGCGTCTCTGGCTGTCGCTCGGGCTGACTCTATGTGGTCTTTGTCGGTTACCCCATACACAGCAGGACCCCACGAAGACTGTCCGGTCCCCATGATCGCAGACGACTCTCGTAGTCGTTCGATGAGCTCACCAGCTGGTGGCCGGTAAACGCCACCCTGCTCGTCAGCGTACCACGCCCCATTGAGTCGGCCAAGCGTTTCGATTGCGCGGCCGAACGGTTCGAGTCGCTCCTCGACGACTGCTGGCAGCAGTTGGTGGGTGAGGACGACTGCGAGTTCGTCACTGATGGAGGGGTCAGCCCGCTCGACGACCGAGCGTATCTGCTCATCCTCACGCTCGCCGTGTTCGCCGGTGATGTCTGCAGGAACAACGACGACAAACCGCCACTCGTCGGGAACAGCGTGTCGAGCGACGACAGGCGGGACAGTCCACTCGCCGGTCGCGGGCGGTGCGGTTGTGAACCGGTCTGTGGGATGTCCGGCGTCGACCACGAACCCACCGGATTCGAACGTCGCAACGCCGATTCCACTACGACCGCCCCGACCGAGCGCGGGTGCGTACTCACGGACAGTCGCGGTGCTATCGTACGCCCGTGCAATCGCCGCAAACGTTGCGAGCGCGTGCTGGGTGCCGCTGCCAAGCCCGACGTGTCGGGGCAACGATTCGAGAAGACGCACTTTCGCACCGGGAACGTCGAGCAGCGAGACAGCTCGCTGTGCAGAGGCGCGAATCATCGGATCGGCCGAAAGATCATCGGCTCGTTCTGCCTCGACGACGACGCGCGGCTCAGTCAATGCCACCCCAACACCACCATAGAGGCGCTCACGAGCCAACGAGAGGTTCTGAAAACCGATGTGAAGGCGTGCCCCCGTACATACCCGAACCATATGCTATTCTGTCGAGGTACGAGTATCCCGGTTTCGACACCGGAGATGTCTACCAAACCAGCAACTCAAGCTTACGAATACAGCCGCTCGAAAAGCTCGACAGAGAGCGAACCAACGCGGTGTCGTCAAGCGACCAGTAACGTCATCCGATGCTTTTCCAGAGCGTGTACAGAACGAACGTCGAGAGATACCCGACCGCGAGCGCAGTCGTCAGTGGCGAGCGCCCGAGCAGGGCAATCACGACAATCAGCAGGGGACCGCACAGGATGAGGGTGTCGTAGACAGTGTCACGACCATCGAACTGAAAGAGCGTCCCGACGATCGGGAGGTCTGCCGGTGTCACGGACGATCACCCCGCAGGAGTATACTCCGGAGCAAAACGAGCACTGGAATGATTTCGAGCCGACCGATCCACATGTTGAACATGAGCAACACCTTCGCGGCTGTCGACATCGTTGGTCCTGTGATACCGGTCGAGATCCCGACATTACCCTGTGCGCTTGCAATTTCGAAAATAACGTTTCCGAGCGTGAACCGTTGTGGCACGAGGAGCAACAGCCCAACGAGACCGATGACGAGAAACACCAGCCAGAGGAGCGTAATGATGGCTGCCTCCTCGAATTCGCGTGAGAGTTCGACATCCGATAGCGTTCGTCCGTCGATCTCGAACCGACGAACCGCAGACGCCGGGTAGAACACACTCATGATTCGGTATGCTGTCCCTTTTCCGAGCGTGAGAAGACGGATGAGTTTGATCCCACCGACAGTCGATCCCGCAGCAGCGCCGACAAACATCCCGAACGTCATCGTCAACTGAGTGATGGGTGCCCACGTCTGACCGATAGCAGCGGTTTGAAATCCGGTGCAGGATGCCGCAGAGACGAACTGAAACAGTCCAGACCGGAACGATTGAAAGAGCGTCTGGTACGGTCCTGTGTGATAGAGTAACACTGTGAGCACGGTGCTCCCGACGCCGAAAAAGATGAACACCCACCGGGTCTGGAGATCACGATAGAGATTCCGGAGATCTCCCTGCAGTATGAGGTAGTGGACGGGAAAGGCGATGCTGCCGAGAATCATGACCGGAATGAGCGCGAATTCGATAACAGCATTTTGATATGTTCCGATGCTGTTGTCGGTGACGCTGAATCCACCGGTTGCGAGCCCTGTCATGGCATGATTGATGGCGTCCCATATCGGCATCCCCGCGAGCCAGAGGAGGGCGATCGAGACGAACGTAAAGAGAACGAAGATCCACCAGATGGTCCGCACAGTCGAAACGATGCTAGGATGAATTTTCTCTGAGCGTGCTTCACTCTCATAGAGCGTAAGGGAACCACTCCCTGGCCGCGAGAGAATCGCCGTCGTGAGAACGATAACACCGACACCACCGACCCACTCTGTGAACGAGCGCCACCACTGGAGCGTACGCGGTAACTCGTTTTCGTGGACCGTCATCGTGAGACCGGTCCCCGTGAATCCGCTCATACTCTCGAAAACACCGTTGAGCGGGGCACGAAACGCCGCAAGCGTCGCCGTATCAGCATCTGTCGGCACGGCCAGCCACGACGGATCGAGGCGCACCGTCCACGCGATAAGCACGAACGGGAGTGAACCAAGCAGCGCAACGAAGAACCATCCCGAAGCGGCGATCATCATCCCGTGGAGCTTTCCCGGCTCACCGGCTTCGCCGATCCATTCACAGATTACAATCCCAAGACCGAGCGCAAGTCCGCCCGAAATGAGGAGGCTCGGAATGGTGTAGTACTCTCCCCAGACGATCGGAACGGCTACTGAGAGAAACATCATGCCGGATAAAGCCTGCAAAATGCGTCCGAGATCGAAAAGAATCGTACGGAGCCGGGGATTCATCTACGTCGTCAGTATCCTCGATAGTGCTAAATAAGCCGTGATTTCATAGCGTGAACTCGATTATCGATCGCGTGACACGGATGGCATTGCCTGCGAGCTCCCTCAAAAAGTATCAGCTGTGAGGTTCATCACTTCCCTTCTGAGATCGTCCTGTGGTCTTTGAACTGACCGAAAATGTCCGTCACGTTCGGGACAGCGCCTTGTTCTGAATAGACCGTCACGAGATCACCGGGTTCGATGTGGGTGTTCCCACGCGGTGTGATGGGGTCTTCGTTTCCATTTCGCTCGATCGCAACGATGAGCATATCGTCTGCGATGATCTCTTCAGATGCCGCCTCAGAGAGCGTCTTCTCGGCGATCGGAGCATCCGTCCCGACGCGAATCTCGAAGACTTCAGCCGTCTCTCCGATGTGCATGTAATCGACGACACTGGGACGTTCGACGGCTCGATAGAGATTTTCGGCGATGAGTCGCTGTGGGTTCTGCATCGTGTTCGCGCCGATTCGTTCGAACACACTCATGTGGTCGGGATCGTGAACGACCGAGACGATGTTTGGAACGTCGAACTCGCCAGCGAGGAGACAGATCATTATATTGGTCGCATCTCGGTCTGTCGTTGAGATAATCGCATTAGCTTGATCGATACCAGCGTCGACCAACGTATCTTGGACAGTTGCGTCGTCGTTGAGGACGAGACAGTCGAACTGACTAGCGGCGGTTTCGGCTCGCTCTCGATCGCGTTCGATAACGACGACTTCGTTACCGCTTTGGGTAGCGATGTCTATGAGCTGTGTCCCGATATTTCCCGCGCCAACGACGATGAGATACATACTGTGAAATTTTCTCAGACGGCACGAAAACCTACCGTTCTACACGCGCACAGCTCTCAGTTCGTAATCCTCGTCCAGTTCGTATATCCGTCGAAAGACGCGTTCGACGAAATCGGCTGTGTGTTTCGGATCGGCGAGAGCCGAGATATGGACGGTTGCATCGGGAGCCTTCCGTGTGGCTGGCTGCTCAATCTTGAACACCGGGAACGATTCGAAGAGTGATTCGAGGCGCTCGCGCTCCGTATCAGTCAGATCAAGCGTGATCGTTCGGTCGGCGTACGTGAGTCGTCCGGCATCGGTTTCGAGAACCACGCGCTTGCTGTTACGCGAACGGTGGGCCGTGATCGCCTCGGCAACGAGCGTCAGCCGATCGTGTGCTGTGTGTGCCTCGAAACGAGTCATGTGTACGCTGCTGTCGGTGAGCACCGACAAAAAGCGCGCGCCTACGCCTTTGCGATGAACTGCAGCCACCCGTCGGTGGTGACGGATGAATCATCGACGGTGAAGCCAGCGTTTCGCAACCGCTCGTTGAGATCATCGAGAGTGTAGAAAACGAACTGCCGTTCGTCAGATTCGTATACCGACCCGGTCTGTTCACCTTCTCCCTGTTTGACGGCGAGAGCGAGCGTCCCATCGGAGCGGAGAACGCGCTGAAACTCTCTAAGCGTCGACTGCGCATCGGATCGGGGAACGTGCAGAAATGATGCACACGCCCAGAGACCGTCCATCGATTCGTCCGCGAAACCGAGTCGGCGCATATCCATTCGAGCAACGGAGACAGACGGTGCGGTGTCTTGTATCATCTGGAGAAACGCCGGTGTGAGATCGATACCGACGGTATCGAAGCCGTGTTCTGAGAACGCTGTCGACTCCCAACCGGGACCACAGCCGATGTCGAGCACACGATTGCCCGCAAGCGCGCTGATGAACTGATCGACGAACTCCTCAACGACGCTCCGATCGGCGTTGCGAGTACGGTACTGTTCGGCGGCGGATTCGTACGTGTCAATGGTTGACGCGACGCAATCGTCCATAAATGATGATAATTGTAGGTGGAACGAAAGTGTTTCTACAAACTTTTAGGGATGCACGTTAGGATGAACGTATGGAACGTCCTCGAATCCTCCTGCTCGGCCCACCTGGAGCCGGGAAGGGTACCCAGAGCGAAAATATCGTCGACGAATTCGATATCGAGCACGTCACGACCGGCGATGCGCTGCGTGCGAATAAGGACATGGAAACGGAGTACGGCACGCCTCGAGAGTTCATGCAGAAAGGTGAACTCGTCCCGGATCCGGTCGTCAACGAAATCGTCGCACAAGCGCTCTCTGATGCCGAGGGATTCGTCTTGGATGGCTATCCACGAAATCTTTCGCAAGCAGAGTATCTCGATGACATCACTGAGCTCGACTGTGTGCTCTCACTCGCGGTGCCCCGCGATGAACTCATTGCCCGACTGACTGGGCGACGGGTGTGTCCAAACTGTGGCGCGACCTACCACGTCGAATTCAATCCACCGGAGACGGACGGCGTCTGTGATGCGTGTGGGAGTGAACTGACCCAGCGCGAAGATGACTCCGAATCGGTCGTCAGCGAACGACTGGAAGTGTACGAAGAGACGACAAAACCAGTCATCGAATTCTACCGCGAACGAGGCGAACTCGTCGAGATTGACGGTGAACAATCGCCGGATGAGGTTTGGAACGATCTCCAACTCGCGATCGAAGACGAACTGAACTGAAACGGGCGCAGGGAGACTATTTTTGTCGATCGTAGTAGGGGGATGGCTGTACGATCACAGTCGTCGATAGAAGACAGGGTTGATAACGAGGGATGGCCTAAACCCATCAATGGCACGTGCAGAACAGAAGGTGAACGATCTCCTTGCGGAAGATTCCGACATGGACGACGCGTTGTCGACCGTGCTCACTCGGGCGGACGCGAACGATGGCACGGTAGAGTGGTCTGACGTTAAGGGAGACCTGACAAGCGGACAGTGGGGACGCATCATCGAGAAGGGCGTCCTCACGAGCGCCAGCGGCAATGGGTTCTCGGTCCAGAATCCAGATGGGGTACGTGCCGCGCTCAACGGTGGTGGATCCACGACGACTGCGGGAGAGACGACAAGTGCAGTGGATGACGACGAGGGCTCCAGCTGGTCGGTTTACGATAAACTGGCTGGTGTTGGTGCGCTCGCCATGATGAGTGGGTATTACGTCACCTCCATCCGGGACACACTCGGTGGGGCACTCGATCTCCTAATCGGCCCACTCGATCAGGTGCTTCCGTTCTACGCCGTCGTTCTTATTCTGGCGATGCTGACTGGGCTGTATTCGACGCTCCTTCAGGCAAATCTGATGGACACAGAAAAGATGGGAAAGTACCAGTCCCAGATGCAGGAGATTCAAGACCGACGTAAAGAAGCCAAAGAGCGCGGTGACGACGAAGCCCTAGAGCGGATTCAGCAAGAACAGATGGACGCGATGGGTGATCAGTTGGGCATGTTCAAAGAGCAGTTCCGACCGATGGCGTGGATTACGCTGCTCACGATCCCCGTGTTTCTGTGGCTGTACTGGATGATCCAGCCCGGAGCAGGTCGAATCCCGGACGCGGAAATGCAGGTCATCATGCCGCTCGCTGGAGAAGTAAGTTGGAACAAGCAGGTTCTCATCATGCCCGCGTGGATTGTCTGGTATTTCCTCTGCTCGATGGGATTCAACCAGGTCATCCGGAAGGGACTTAACATTCAGATGACACCAACGGCGAGTTCGTAAGACAACCTCTTTTACCCTTACCACCGGAGATGTGGCATGTTGATCACCGTTTCCGGCCCGGCTGGCGTTGGTAAGAGTACTGCCACCGCCGCGCTCGCCGAAGCGCTCGATTACGACCACGTGAGCGGTGGCGATATCTTCCGCTCGTTGGCCGATGAGCGGGATATGACCCCGCTCGAATTCAATCGTCTTGCCGAAACGAACGAACAGATCGATCTCGATCTCGATCACCGACTCCGGGAACTCGCCCGCGAACACGACGATCTCGTGATCGAATCCCGACTCGCTGGGTGGATGGCTGGCGAGCATGCCGACGTCCGAATCTGGTTCGATGCGCCGCTTTCGGTTCGTGCGAGCCGGATCGCAGAGCGCGAAGAAAAGAGCGTCGAGCAGGCCCGCGAAGAGACACAAGCACGAGCCGAAAGCGAGGCACTCCGATACCGCGAATACTATGGAATCGACATCCACGACCGCTCCATCTACGATCTCTCAGTCAACACTGCTCGACTGGGACCGGAGGGCGTCGTTGAAACCGTTTTGGCGTTCATTCGAGCGTACGATCCCGACGCAGATGAGGGACAAACGCCGGTTGAGGGCGTCACCTACGAATTCTGAATCCTAACCCAATGCGCGCTCCACCTGACGAACGCGATGTCGATGAACTCCTTTCGTTTGGCGTCGTGAACCTCGATAAACCCCCTGGGCCATCCTCTCACCAAGTAACCGGATGGCTCCGTGATCGGCTCGGTGTCGAACGTGCTGCTCACGCAGGGACGCTCGATCCCAAGGTGACCGGCTGTCTTCCGGTGTTGACCGGCGATGCCACGCGGATGGCGCAGGTGTTCGATGAGAGCGTGAAGGGGTATATCGCTGTCCTCGAACTTCATGGTCGCACGGACGATCTCGAAACGGCTGCGGAGTTCGAAGGCCCCATCCTCCAGAAGCCACCACGAAAGAGCGCCGTCAAACGTCGGCTTCGAACGCGAACGATCCACCAGCTAGACGTGCTCGAATTCGAACGCGAGAATCGGCGGGCACTACTCCGTATCGACTGTGAGAGCGGGACGTACATCAGAAAGCTCTGTCACGATATTGGGCTGGCCCTCGGCACCGGAGCGCATATGGGGGATCTCCGCCGCGTGAGAACGGTCCCCTTCGACGACACCGATCTCGTGACGATGCACGATCTGACCGACGCGATGGCCTTCTACGAGGACGGTAGTGAGCGTGAGATACGGTCGGTCGTCGCTCCGGGAGAACGCGCGCTCTCGCACATCCCGCGTGTAACGATCGCCGAGAGCGCAGCACAGGAGATTGCGAATGGTGCACCAGTCTACGCACCAGGCGTCCTCGATGCGGAGGATGCAGAGAGAGGAGCGTTGGTTGCGTGCTACACGCCAGCGGGAACGGCCGTCTGTCTCGGAAACGTAGTCGGTGACCCGGACGCTACTTCGGGAACGGTTGTCGATACCCAGCGGGTGCTGGTGTAGGAACCGACAAGAGAAGGATTAAAAACGAAAACGAAGCGCTTAATCCGAGATGGTCCGTTATCAGAGACGTAGCACGGTGCGGGACCGTGGGGTAGCCTGGTATCCTCTGCGCATGGGGTGCGTAGGACCTGAGTTCGAATCTCAGCGGTCCCACTTCTGTCGATCGTTTTGATTCTGTCTGTGATGTTTTTCGTTTAGACTGTCAAGCCATCCGGGACAGGAACCAGCCCGTATTCGAGAGCGAGGCAGACACTCAAGTGCGTTCGGAGTAATATCCCTTCATGGAACGGTACTTCGATAAAAATCCGAAATCGGAGGTTTCGTCGTTCATATCAACAGTGGGGGTACTTCTGTGAGTGAATCGTTCGTCGAAAATCGGGCGCTGTGGCCGTGGTGGGCGCTCGTTCTTATCCTCACTGCGATACTGCTCGCTATCGCACACGCCTTCATCGGGACGATCGTCTTTGGAGTGTTTTTCTACTACGCGATGCGACCAGTCAACCGACGCGTTCGACGATTTACGAATGGACGGCGGCTCGCGGCCGCGTTAACGCTGTTTCTCGTCTTCATCCCACTGCTCCTGTTTATATTCTACACGCTTCTCGTCGGACTCGAAAATCTCAACGTTCTCCTCAACGATCAAGTTCGTCAGGCGATTCGTCCGTATCTCGATGTCTCCTCAATCGTCGAAAAACCAAGACAGACCCTCACGTTCGTCGAACAACTTCGTCAGACAGGGCCACTGCAAGATATACTCTCGACCAGTATCGGTGTCCTCGTGACAATCTCGAACTTGTCGATCAACCTCGCACTGATCGTCGCAATCGTCTACTACCTGCTTCAGGACGGAGCACGTATCGAAGCGTGGTTTCGTGACGAAGTCGGGGAAGACAGCGCGGCATACGCCTACGCGAGTGCCGTCGATGCAGATCTCGAATCTGTCTACTTCGGAAACGTCATGGCCATCGTGATGATTGCCGTCTTATCCGTGTTCTGGTATAATATTTACAACTATCTCGCACCATCACAAGTGATGATTCCGGTTCCGACGCTGCTAGCGCTATTGACCGGTATTGCGAGCATTATTCCCATTATCGTCGGAAAACTCGTCTATCTCCCCATTACTGGCTATCTGTTGCTTCTCGTGGCGCGGACCGATACACAGCTCGTGTGGTATCCAGCGCTGTTCGTCGTAGTGGCGTTTTTCTTCCTCGACTTCGTCCCGCAGACGTTCATCCAGCCGTACATCGCGGGACGAAATCTCCACGTCGGATTGATGATCTTCGCGTACGTCTTTGGTGGATTGTTCTTTGGCTGGTACGGACTCTTCCTCGGACCAATTATCCTCGTGTTCTCACTGCAGGCTATCCGCCTCGTCGTCACAGATCTGCTCCATGGTGGCCCAGTGACGCCGCGGCCAACAGCGGCTGAAGACCTCGGTTCCGATCCAGCGCTCGAACAGAACTAGCGACATTTCAATTCACTACAATCATCACAATAGTTAAGTAGAATCAATCTAATATTTATATAGGAAATAAAATTTACAATTGTCGGGTGGGCGCAGTACATCTCTCAGCTTTCGAATGAGTTGATATACGTACTTCGGCCACACAGACGACGTACACCGCAGCATCGCTGCTATGACAGACAATCCTATCGAAAACACCCAGTAATGGCCGACGATTCAGGGAATCAACCACCGGTGCCCGACGGACTCCCTGTCCTCGGGAATACGCTCGATTTTATTAGAAGTCCAATGTCATTCATCGGAAAACTACCGAAGCATGGGGACATCGTGCGCTGTGAGTTCCCGATGATTCGAGCGGTTGCACTGTTCCATCCTGAAGACATTAGGACTGTTCTTCTCGCGGACCAGCAGACGTACCGGCGATGGAACTTCGACCAACTCCGGAAGATGGGTGGGTACGACTTCGCTCCCGAAGGGCTGGCCTTTACTGAGGGGGAAAAGTGGCGCAACCAGCGTCGTCACCTTCAGTCGATGTTCGGTCTCGATCGACTCCACGGCTACGCAGACACCATGGTTGAGCACACAGAGCGTGTGCTCAAGCAGTGGGAGGACGGAGCAGAAATCGCGCTCAATCACGCCTTTTCGGAGCTCTCGTTGGCTGTCCTCACTCACTCGTTGTTCGATTTCGACATGCGCGAGCGGGGTGAGCCAATCATCCGGGCCACCGAGACGCTGAACGACCGCGCGCAGCTGGGTGGACGCAACGCTGTGGAATTTCTGCTCCCATCGTGGATTCCTACGCCAGGACACGCTCGCTACCGCGAAGCGATGGATGATTTCGATACGGTCGTCGATGAGTTGATCACAGAGCGTCGTGCGAATCCCGTTGGCTACGATGACCTCCTCGCCCGCATGCTCGCAACCGAGAGTGATAGCGACTATACAATGTCTGATGCCGAAATTCACGATCAGATGCTCGCCTTTCTGTTTGCAGGACACGAAACCACTGCCACCACATTGACGTTTACGTGGTTGCTCCTCTCGACGCATCCGGAAAAGCGCAAGCGATTAGACGCCGAGATTGAAGACGTGCTCGGTGGAGCACCTCCTTCGCCCGAACGACTCGATGCGCTTACCTACACCGAACAGGTCATCAAAGAAGCGCTGCGCCTGTATCCCCCAGCTGCGATGTTGTTCCGGAAGAATCTCACCGAGACGGAGATCGGGGGACACACTGTTCCAGCGAACTCGACGATCCTCCTCCCCCAGTTTGTGGTCCACACGGACGAGCGGTGGTACGACGATCCGCAGACGTTCCGGCCAGAGCGCTGGGATAGCCGGAGAGAACGGCCAGAGTATGCGTATTTCCCGTTCGGCGGTGGTGGACACCACTGCATCGGAATGCGTTTTGCCATGATGGAACTGAAGCACGTTATTCCGATCATCGCCCAACGCGTGGATTTCGAGTTACTGAGCACTCCCGACCCAGCTGTGCAGATGGAAATGACGCTCCAACCAACCGAAGATATCCGTGCGCGCGTCACCAAGCGGTCGTCACGCTATTAGCGTTTCGCGCTTGGGTTCGTGACAGCGCCGTTAGCAGCCGAGCCAAACGACTCACCATACTTTGCGAGCACACCGGACGTGTAAGCTGGCTCTGGCTCGTCTCTTGCTTTGAGGCGTCGGTCTATGTCGTCGTCCGAAAGGTCAGTCTCGATGATTCGCTCGGAGATGTCGATCGTGATAGCATCACCATCTTCGAGTGCAGCGATGGGCCCACCAACGTACGCTTCGGGAGCAACGTGGCCAATCATCGGCCCACGAGTTGCGCCGGAAAACCGTCCGTCAGTGAGGAGTGCGACGTCGTCCTCGTGTCCCTGACCGACAACAGCGGCGGTGACACCGAGCATCTCACGCATACCGGGACCGCCCCGGGGTCCTTCGTTGCGGATGACAATGACATCCCCACTCTCGATTCCTCCCTCCTGGACGTACTGCATCGCGTCCTCTTCGCTTTCGAAGACGCGGGCCGGTCCTTCGTGGTGGAACGCATCATCACCAGTTGCCTTCAGTACTGCGCCGTCGGGAGCGAGGTTCCCGCTGAGAATCTTGATTGCTCCCTCGTCGGTGAACGGATCGGAGACAGGTCGGAGGAAGTCCACATCGATCGACTCGTCGTCAGGAAGGTCCAACTGCTCGAGCTCTTCGCTGATGGTCCGTCCGGTAATGGTCATTGCATCGCCGTGGATCAGCCCGGCGTCGAGCAGACGGCGGATGACAACGGGAATTCCACCGATGTCGTGGAGATCCTTCATGACGCGCGTTCCGCCGGGCTGGAGGTTGGCAATCTTCGGCGTCCGCTGGGAGATGGCGTCGAACTCATCGATAGTGAGATCAATGCCTGCTTCGGCAGCGAGTGCGAGAAGATGGAGCACAGCGTTCGTCGAGCCACCCATCGCAACCTGAAGTGAGATGGCGTTCTCAAAGGACTTCTTCGAGAGGATCTCCGAGGGTGTGCGATTATCGCGGACGGCTTCGAGTGCGAGTTCCCCTGCGCGGTGGGACACATCGTCTCGCTCCTCGGATTCGGCGGGTGCGCTTGCGCTCCCGAGGGGCGCAAGTCCGATCGCTTCACTGATTGATGCCATCGTGTTCGCGGTGAACATTCCACCACAGGAGCCTGCACCAGGGCAAGCATGGCGTTCGATGTCGGCAAGCTCGTCCTCTGTCATGTCGCCGGACGCTACCGCTCCGACGCCTTCGAAGACGTTCTGGACGGTTATTTCGCGCCCGTCGTGCTCTCCGGGGAGAATTGACCCGCCATACAGAAAGACGCTCGGTAGGTCGGTTCGGACGGCTGCCATCATCATTCCAGGGAGATTCTTATCACAGCCTGCGACAGTCACGAGAGCATCCATGCGCTCACCGAACGCAACGAGTTCGACAGAATCAGCGATGACTTCACGGGAGATGAGTGAAGCTTTCATTCCCTCGGTTCCCATCGAGATGGCGTCCGAAATAGTGATCGTGCCAAATTCGATGGGCATACCCTCTGCCTCTTCGACTCCCTCGATAGCAGCGCCAGCAACTGTGTCGAGATGGACATTACACGGCGTGATGTCAGCCGCAGGATTGGCGATACCAACCATCGGAGCGGCGAAATCCTCGTCGTCGTATCCCATCGCACGGAACATAGCGCGATGTGGAGCACGCTCTGGTCCCTCGGTGACCTCACGGCTCGGAAGTCCCTCGGGTTTATCGTGCCAGTGCTGTTTCTGACTCATACCCCTCCCTGCATCGGCAGCGATTTAACTTGTCGGTGCACGTCAGAATTTTCCGTCTCTTCTCCGATATCTGTTATCATCATGATTTTGTAAAAATTAACGATAAGTTATGATATAATCGATTTGAAGAGGACACGAACATATCGCCGTTGTTATGTCGACCGGGGGTAATCGACCGCTATGGTCACGGACCTGAGTGTGGAAACCGAGACTCTCGATCTGGATCTCGATGCCACAGTCGTGGTTCCAGCGTACAACGAGCGCGCCTTCATCGGACGGACGCTCGACGCTCTGGCCGGACAGGACGCCGACGTGATCGTCGTCGCAGGTGGCGACGACGGGACCGAGGCAATCGCGCGATCGCACCCAGCAACAACCCACGTCATCGAGGATACAGACGAGAGTGGTCCTGCTGTCGCCCGAAACCGAGGAGCACGCGCTGCCGAGAGTGCAGTTGTCTGCTTCACCGATGCTGATACGGTTGTCCCACAAAAGTGGGTCACACGACACCTGCGCCACTACCGTGATCCGAATGTGGTTGGGGTAGGAGGGCCACAGCAACCGCTTGATGGCAGTCTCACCGATGACGTGTTGTTCACACTCCTCTCGGATTGGTGGTATCGTCTCTCGTGGCCGCTCGGATTTGTCCAAGCGAGCGGGAACAACTGCAGCTATCGCCGGAAACCGTTTCTCGAAGCTGGGGGATTCGACGAATCATTATCGTTTGTCGAAGACACCGACTGCTCGCTACGAATGTCTGATCGTGGGACGGTGGTGTTCGACCTCACCGCAACTGTCGAAACCTCCGTCCGCCGCCAATCCGAAATGGGCTATCTCGGCCTCTTTCTCACGTATATGATCGGATACAGTCGATACGCACTCGGACACGATCCCGGTGGGGAATATTTTCAGGATCGGTGAGTGGAACTGATGCTAAGCGAAAAAGGACAGTAGCTCTGGCAGAGAGCAAACGCACGCGCTCAGTCCCCTACCGATTTTCAGATCAACGAACATTTTGACATCGGTGCCTCATTCTGTGAATGCACTTCACTTCCCAGCGAGATGCAGTAGCTCGGATAATGAACGTTTTCTACATCTTCAACTATGCCCCGATCACGGCGTATTCTGTCGTTCTATCGCTCTCACGTACGTTCAGAAAATCAAACTATTGTCTATCGTCAGTTGTCGCTGATAATCTAACAGACGACGCCGCAATAGATAAGTATCTCTGAAATAATCATGATCCGTGTCACCGATATCCGGGATAGGTGGACTCATTGCTCGACGGTTGCTCATCGGTAGCAACGGACACATCGTTCACGTCTTGCAGACAACGGATCTGAAGACGATGCACGACATCTTCTCGAATATCTTCCGGGTGTTCCTGATACTAGGAACGCTCGTCGGCGTGGTTGTCATCTCCTATATGGTGTACAACGCGTTCAAATACCGGGAGAATGTCGATGAACAACTTGAGAGTGAGTCCTACACAGAACTAGAATCCAAGCTCGAATCGGACGTCGATCGGCCACAACTCGGTGAACTTCCATCGGGAAGTGGCGGCGGAAAGAAACTGGGTGTCTCATTCTTTTTCAGCGCGGTCATCGTTATCAGCCTCATCGTTTGGACCTACGGCCTCCTCATGGATGTCGAGGGTGGACCACCCGATACAGCCGATCAGATTGAAGTCAAAGTTGTCGGCCAACAGTTTTCGTGGCAGTTCATCTATCCGAACGGCCACACGAGTAGCACACTCCGAGTTCCTGAGGGGAAGACAGTGCGGCTCTCGATTACATCGAGGGATGTCTTTCATAACTTCGGGATATCGGCATTCGATTTGAAGGCGGATGCGATTCCCGGACAGACCACGGATACGTGGTTCCAACCCCAAGAAACTGGCACCTACCAAGCGAAATGTTTCGAGCTCTGTGGCGAGGGCCACTCGACGATGGAGTCGGAGGTCATTGTGATGAAACCAGATAAATTCGACAAGTGGTACGCCGGTACGAAGAATAGCACGCAAAACAAGAACTCTCCCACGAACACGACTGCGGCCAGTCACGCGATTGGCGATGTTTCAGTCAGGGCTGGCACGACGGTGGTTCGATGAGCGAGGACAGTCGACACACCGACAGTGCTGACGGAGCAGACGTGCAGACGGACGGCGGCCACGCACACAGGGGTGAGCAACCGACTGACATCGATTCGACAGTGCGTGATTTCTTCACGAGAGATACGCTCCCGCCGATGAGTTCGGTGAAACGGTGGCTCCTTACGACGAATCACAAGGATGTCGGCATCCTCTACGTCGTAACGTCGCTGTTCTTCCTCATCTTTGGGGGCGTTCTCGCGTTGCTAATGCGAGTCGAGCTGTTAACTCCTACAGCTGACGTTCTCAGCGAGGCGGGATACAACCAGGCGGTATCGATACACGGACTGATCATGATCTTCTGGTTCCTTTCACCGTTCGCCTTCGGTTTTGCGAACTATATTGTCCCGCTACAGATTGGGGCGAAGGATCTCGCATTCCCGCGACTCAACTCGTTGAGCTATTGGCTGTATCTCTTTTCGGGAATTCTCCTCGGCGTCTCCTTCTTTCAGGGGACGAGCTTTTCTGGCGGCTGGACGATGTACGCTCCGTTGAGCGTCCCGACCTACATGCCGAATATCGGTCCGACGACCACGATTCTGTCACTCCTATTGTTCGTCATCTCGGTGACGGTTTCGTCAGTGAATTTCCTGACAACGTTGCACCGAATGCGGGCTGAAGGAATGACACTCCGTCGGATGCCGCTGTTCACGTGGTCGATCCTCCTCACCGTCTGGATGATGCTCTTTGCGTTCGCGGCGTTGCTCGCGGCGCTTTTGATCCTCAGCTCCGATCGCCTTCTCGCTACGACCTACTTCACCGCTCCGGATACTCCCGGAGCGCTGCTCTGGACGCATCTGTTCTGGTTCTTCGGTCATCCCGAGGTGTACATCGTCTTCTTCCCCGCGCTGGGCGTCATGGCAGAGACGTTCCAGACGTTCACCGGAAGACGGCTCGTCGGGCGAAAATGGTTCATCGTGTCGATGTTGTTGGTTGCGCTCCAGAGCTTCCTCGTCTGGATGCACCACATGTTCCTCACGAGCATCAATCTCCAGGTCAAGACGCTCTTCATGTTGACCACAATCGGGATCTCGCTGCCTTTCGACGTCATGGTCTTTGCGCTCATCTACACGATGGTGAAAGGACGGATCCGATTCACCACGCCATTCCTCTTCTCGTTTGGTGCGCTTTTGATTTTCATTATTGGTGGTATCACCGGTGTCTTCCTCGGAGCTGTAGTGCTCGATTACCAACTCCGAGGAACGTACTGGGTCGTTGCGCACTTCCATTACGTCATGGTCGGCGGTGTAACGGCGCTCATCGGCGGACTCTTCTACTGGTATCCCAAGATCACAGGACGGATGTACAACAGGCGGCTCGGAAAAGCCACCTTTGGACTCTTTTTCATCGGGTTCAATCTCCTCTACTTCCCGATGTTCGCCGCATGGAACACACCACGGCGGGTCTTTGAGTATCCAGCGAGCCTCACACCGTGGCATCAACTTGCGACGGTCGGTGGATTCATTCTTGGAATCTCCTTTTTGCTCGTGATCTGGAACCTCTACTGGAGTCTCTGGAACGGTGAGAAAGTTGAGGGCAATCCATGGCGATATGCGTCCACAGCGGAATGGGCAGTTCCCTCCCCACCGCCACTCGAAAACTTCCCCGGGATTCCGAGCTACCGAAGTGGGTCACTCGACTTCCTCGACCGGATCTCGACAACGCAGGCCACCGATGGTGGCGCTGATCCCGAGAGTCTCACTGACGGTGGGAATAGTGAACTCACCACCAGTGATAGCAGCGAACTCACCACTAGCGACACTCACGACCATCACGACAGCCACGCTAGTCCGTGGCCTTTCTTCATTGGCGTTGCTTCGTTTTTCTTCTTCCTTGGATTGTCCGGAATCCATCAAGGCGGCGTCTATACCGCATCGGTCGCTCTCGGACTCGTTCTCGGGGCGGTGTCGCTTCTTGGGTTTGGGATGGAGTCGTTCCACGTTTCAGAACCGGCCCTCGGTGAGCGGTGGCCGTTCGACGGGATCGAGAACACGAAACTCGGCGTTTGGATCTTCCTCGCGTCCGATGTCGTGCTCTTCGGGGCATTTATCGGTTCGTACGTCTTCCTCCGTGTCGGGTACGGCTGGACCGATTGGCATCCTGTTCCCCACAATTCGATTCCGGGACTAATCAACACCTATCTCCTCCTCACGAGCAGTTTCTGTATTGTTCTCGCGCTCGTCGCGGCCGAAAAGGGGAGCAGGCGGGGTCTCATTGCTGGACTGACCACAACGCTTCTCCTCGGCATCGGATTCCTCGTGAACAAGGGGATCGAATGGTACGAACTCATCCACGAAGGGCTGTGGCTCTCGACGAACATCCAGACATCCACGTTCTTCCTCACGACGGGACTGCACGCACTCCACGTCATTCTCGGTCTCTTGATCATTATCTATCTGATCCCGAGAGCGATCGGTGGGGCGTATCTCGATGACGAGCGTCCGGTCGAGTACTTCGGGCTGTACTGGCACTTCGTAGACATCGTCTGGCTGTTCCTCTTCCCGCTCTTCTACATCATCTAGGTAACAATAATGACATCAACGAAACTGTACTCAGTGATATACGTCGTCTTGTTCGTGTTCGCAACCGCGCAGGTCGCAATCGAATTCACCAACATCGCCTACTGGGTTGCTGTCACAGCAATCCTAGTGCTGTCGGTGATTAAAGCGGTCGTCGTCGCGGCCTACTATCAACACTTGAAATACGAGCCGCGTTCGATCACGTACGTCATGCTCTCCGGTCTCTTGACGGCGCTTGCACTAACGTTCGCAGCGTCGTACTCGATTACGTGAGTCGGGAGGGAAACGATCGGTCTCATCGACTGCTCAACTTCTCTGTTCAGATTCACACGTTGTATCAGATCCACACGAACACGTAGACGTACGAGAACCCGAAGAAGACGAACACGAGTGCAGCGATCACTTTCAGATGATAGATGAACAGTTCGTCGGATTCTGTCTGGTATACGTCTTCGTACGCCTCGTGTTCGGTTCCGGTCCATTCCGTTTGGTGGACATCACCGATATGGAGCGTACTAAGTTGCTCTGTCGGAAACGGTCGCCCACAGTACGGACAGTGTGTGGCCGGCGTTTCGTCCGGTGGAACGGTCGTTTCTATCTCTGTTGGCTCCAGGTCGCCTTCTCGTGTCGATAGCGGTGTCATATGGGTGTTGTGTATGGTTGGAGAACGATCCACATGCTCGTCACGGTGTACAGGATCATGACGACGATGAGTGGATACTGGCTACGAATCGGTTGCAGTCGCCCCGAAAAGAGTTCGAACGCGGTCGCGTGTGCGACCCAGACGGCAAACAAGTGTCCACAGAGGATGAACAGGAGTTGCAGTTGCCCGAACCAGTCGGGCAACACCAGCACCTGCGGAGTTGGCGGATTGAACGGGTGGATGAGGACGGTCGCAAGCGCAGGTAACAAACTGAGAAAGTATCCGAGATAGTGTGCGAGGTGGTATCCGGCAGCGATCGGGAGCAACGAAATGACGAATCGCTCCTCGATGACGCGCGGTGCGACGTACGACTGTCCCGTCCGTCGTGCGAGCAGTGCCGCCGTTCGATAGACGAGAAGAAACACGACAAAGCCCCCGATCATCGTCCCGGCGTAGACGACTACCGGTGGTATTCCCCATCCGACTATCGCTCGTGCGAGTGCATTCCACGATGGTGTGGCAACAAGTCCGTCGTACGTCGTCGCCCACAACAGCGCGACAACGAACGCTCCCTGTCGGTATACTCCATGCGTGAGCGTGCTGCTCGGCAGTGTGATTTCGAATCCTGTCTCGGTTCGTTGGACGGGAGCCACACGGCCATACCACCGAAAGACCCGAGCAATCGGATCGACGTGCATAAACCACTCGTTCACACCGTACGCCATCGTACCGGCAAGCGTGACGAATGAGTACGCAAGAACCACGTATGCGAGCACTGACGGCGATTCGGCGACTGGACTACTCACTTCGAGCCAAACCAGTCCAAGCAGTCCGACGACACTCGGCCAGACGCCTAATCGACGCGGATACGAACGCGTCCTGCGCTGAGGGAACAGCGATGCGAGCGCTCGCCATGGGTTGACTGCAGGCCACGTGTTTCCAATGAGGTAGACGGACATCGTGTAGCCTGCCCACCAGCCCGCCCAGACGACGAGGATAGCGAAGTTTGACGTGGGAGTTGGTGATCCAAACAGCCCACTCAGCACGATCAGACCGAGGAGCGCGACACTCAGTGTCTGCACTGCACGGACTCCAACGACTCGGATCGTTTCCCACGTGGGAACGGCCTGCTGCCAGTCGTTGATCGAGCGGATCGTTTCGTGATCGGTTATGAGGCTCGTGAGGAGAAACGACGCGCCGACGACACCACCGCCGGTGGAGACCACCAACCAACGAGGAACGCTGACCGGTTCCTGTGAGAGCCGCAGTGAACCAGCGTGTGCTACGACTGGCTCCGTGACGATCAGCACGCCTATCAGACCGACTGCAGTGATACTCGTGACATTAAGGAGTGAAACAACGAGCGAACGGATCGTCGGTATCGCGCGCACCATCGAATCCTACGAACCGAGGAGGAGGTTCACGACGATCACGCCGACACCCAAAAGCCCGAGGAGCCAAATCGCCACACCAGTGGCTTCTGCGCTTTTTCGACCATGGCTTCGGAGTGAAAGATAGATGCCGGAGACGAAATACCCACAGACGAGACCTCCGATGACGATAGCTAGTCCGATCCCAGCCATCTGGGTCCCAATCCCGATCGATGGAAGCGACGACGCGCCAATGAAGAGAACCGAGCCCGCCCCTGCCGCGAGTACGAGTAGAAGAAATCCGATAATCCACGTGGGCGGTATCTCTGATGAGACTGTCTCGGTTGATCGCGCTGAAGGGGTGATATCCGGCAGCTCTGACGCCGTGCTTCGCCCGCCCGACGCTGTGGCTGTCTCGCTTACACTCCTAAGACGAGCGATTACAACGACGATTGCGAGTAGGAACAGGCCCATCAGGAGCGTGCTTACTAGGTAGTTGATCTCAACCATGGCACTATCTGTCGTTGTTATTCAATCCTTATATTTCTACGGTCGGTCGACGAAAGAGTATCGACGGTCCGTCCGACAGATCTCGTGCTGTCAAAACAGAAATAACCGAATCCTTTGTGAGGGTGATCTACTCTCGCACTGCGGGCTGTCCGTTTACGAAATCGAGTACACGCTCATTGAACAAGTCGGGTCGTTCGAGATTCGGCAGATGAGCTGTATCGAGAATAATCGATTTTTCCACGGTTGGAAGCTGCGCGGTCAGTTTCTCGGCAATTGCGAGGATATCCGGGCGGTCCTGATCTCCTATTATGACCAGTACTGGGGCTTCAATTTCATCGAGTCGGGAAACAGCGGACGGCTGTAATTCCTGTTCTAAGTCCTCTCCATTCGGTGCAATCTCATAGCTCTGTAAAAGCATATCACGGAGCAATTTCCGGAGCTCCGGATCGAGTTGATCGAGATCCCGATACGGGCCAGCCAACCACATTTCGGATTCGATTTCAGCTGCACGCTCGTATGCTTCTTGTTCGAACGCAGCCCCGGCTTCTTCCCACCCTTCGAGCGTCTGTCGATCGGTGAACTGATAGCCCTCTACTGCAGCGGCGGCGAGCGATATCGTCTTCACCCGATCCGGATGTTCGAGTGCGAAGTTGAGCGCGACTGCGCCGCCTGCGGACGCCCCGAGTAAATGTGCCGACGCTACGTCGAAGTAATCGAGTAGAGCAGTGAGATCGTGATGGTGAGTGAATGGATCGTCCGGCATATCGGACTGCCCGTGGCCACGTAGATCATACGCGATAACGCGGTGGTGCTGTGCGAACTTCTCGAACTGAGCCTCCCACATTCGACTATCTGCCACTCCTGCGTGGAGGAGTACCAACGGTTCACCGTCACCCGCTGTCCGGTAGTACAGTTGTGTGCCGTTGACAGCGGCAATTCCGGTTTCTGCTGTGTTCTCGTTGGACACTGTCACAGTGTACGTACCATCGTCATGTATATCTAACTGAAATGATGAAATGAAACGAAACTGGAAGAGAGTGCGTCTGTCCAGAGCAGTACGCTGTTCACGAGTCAGTCGGTTTCAAACAGCACGGTGCTACTCCATTGCAGAATACAAGCCTGAACGGAAGGTGTCGGTAGCAACGCACGATTACTCGGGCGACATTATTCTGCCGTCAAGTCCTCAACTATCAACGTTGATTGAGATCACGTCACGACGCTTACTCAAAGTCACGCCGTAACGCGATCTCGAACCACGGGCAGAGTCGGAGTTGACGGTACATCCGAGGATTATCGTGGAGATGCTCGTAGGGGGCCCAGAGGACGCCGCCGACTTCTTCTGGATTAGGGTCAATCGATGTGTCGTTCAGTGTGCATTTAAGCACCGCGCAGACTTCGTATTCAACGCCGTCATTGAGATAGTAGCGCTTGTACTCGAACTTGTCCGTCACGCGGAGGTCATCGTACTGTTCTGGGGCGATGCCCAGTTCCTCTTCGAGGCGCTGTTCGGTCGCTTCGACTTGCGTCTGGTTCTGGAGGGGATGAGAAGCGACAGTACCGTCCCAATGGGTGTCCCAGAGACGTTTATCGGCACTCCGTTGTGCAAGAAGGATGTGTCCGTCACCATCGAACACGAGTGCGGTGAATGCACGGTGCCGTGTGCCGTCACCAGTGTGTGCATCGAGTCGGTTCACGATGTCTAACTCGGTATCGTTTCCATCCACGGCGACGACAGACTGCTTTGCGTTCTCGTGTTGGTTGGTGTCTCCGGAGGCTGAGACATCGTCAGTGCTCATACACCTTCCTTGGTGACACCCCATAAGGACTCTTCGACTTATCTGTCCCTTCTCTGTGGTGCGTTTCTCCAAGGCATGGAACAGCTACTGCTCGTGTCGGTGCGCTCTCTATGCACTCCGTGTCCAACGGTTACCGAGAAAGCAGGTCACCCCAACTGTTCGTTGAGGATCAGTCGTGTTTTCGTGCTCATCACGTCATCGAGACCTCGTGCTTTGGTTATGAGATCGTTCACGCGTCTGGTGTCGGTGGCATCGACGACGAGTACGATATCCTCCTCGCCGCTGACCTGCCAGACGAAATCGACTTCCTTCCATTCGGCCATGCGCTCAGATACCTCAGTCGTGTCGACATCCACTGCAACTCCGATCTCAACCATCGCCTTCACGTTTCCGGTGCGCGTCGAGATTGTGAACCGCTCGATAACGCCGTCGTCGATCAGCCGTTCGACCCGATTGCGCACCGTACCTTCCGAGGTATTGACCGTCGACGCGATCTCGGTGTATGGAGTTCGAGCATCACGTCGAAGAATGTCGAGGATGTCTTGATCCAGGCTGTCCATTTCCATTGAGAATCATGTCTACCACTCCCACCCACTTGGAAATTACGAAAATCGTAATCTAACTTCGAATGACAATGATTAAGTCGTTCCTCGAATACGTACTTCGTAATGACGGACGCCTATGTGGCCCTCGAAGGTGGGCGTGTGGTCGAAGCACGCGCTCGTGCTCCTGGCTGTACACGCGGTGAACTGGTGTTCACGACCGCCTATACGGGGTATGAAGAGAGTCTCACCGATCCTTCGTATGAGGAGCAGGTACTCACGTTCTCCTACCCTCTCATTGGGAACTACGGTGTCCGACCCGAACGATTCGAGTCAGACCGTGTTCATCCACGCGCAGTTGTCGCCCGCGAACTCACCGACGATGTGGCGTCGTGGCTGACCGAAGCAGAAATCCCCGCTATCGATCATCTCGACACACGTGAACTCGTCATCGGAATCCGCGAGGAGGGTGCGATGAAATGTGGCATCGCTGTTGGTGAGGATGTCACCGCAGAAGACGCGCTCGCTGAACTCGATCAGTGTCAAGGGATGAGCGAGCACACGGATATCGGATCGCAAGTTTCGGTGGACGGACAGACATCGTACAACCGTGATGGAGACGGACCGACTGTTGCGCTCATCGACTGTGGTGCAAAGGGGTCGATCATCACCTCGTTGATCGAACGCGATGCGACCGTTCACGTCTTCCCCTACGACGCGACTGAGGACGACATCGCCGAACTGTCTCCGGACGTATTGTTCATCTCGAATGGACCCGGCGATCCGAAGAACTTCGAGGCGGCCGGCGATCTCGTGCAGTCGTACGCGGGGGAGGTGCCGCTTGCCGGTATCTGTCTCGGGCAGCAGGTCATCGCAGAAGCGCTCGGTGGCGACACCGAGAAGATGACCTTCGGTCACCGGGGTGTCAACCAACCCGTCCGTGACCTCCGAACGGAACAAGTCGTCATGACGACACAGAATCACGGCTACACCGTCTCCGAACCCGGTGATCTCGAAGTCACGCAGGTCAATGTCAACGACGGCACCCCAGAGGGTCTCGACAGCGAAGATCTCGGTATTATCACCCGACAGTATCATCCCGAGGCAAATCCCGGTCCCCACGACACGCTCGGATTTTTCGATGATGTGCTGACGATGGCCAAAACAACTGCTCCGACCGCTAATTGATCTCGCTCTCCGACGATTTTCATCGAGTACCGGTCGTACTCGTCCCTATTCTGCTGAACCATCGACTCCAGTCCGGAACGGAGTCTCTGTGGATCGAGACAACTGTCTGAGGAGCTCAGATTTCGTGTGCCGCGCGGATCGCGCTCGCAGCGGTCTCGTCCGCTCGGCGGACGATCTCGGCCTCGATCGTCGCTGGATCGACAGTCGTTCGACTCGTGTGTGAAAGGACGATGTGTGCGATT
The DNA here is from genome assembly GCF_025913575.1 of Halocatena marina. Classification (NCBI taxonomy): domain Archaea; kingdom Methanobacteriati; phylum Methanobacteriota; class Halobacteria; order Halobacteriales; family Natronomonadaceae; genus Halocatena; species Halocatena marina. The sequence goes on from NZ_CP109785.1 coordinate 329,994, forward strand.
TCGACGGGAAGTCCGGCTTGTGAGACGACGTGAACGCCGTAATGAGGATGGCCGATCAGCCGTCCGATTTCGGTTTCGTTCATTCCGTCGAACTCATAGAGTTTCGAAACGTCGTGTACCAGTGCGCCCGCGATGACCGTCTCCATCGAGATATCGTATCCCCGATCGATGAACACTTCTGCGAGCGCAATTGCCCCCTGCGTTACGTCTCTCACGTGTGGGACGAGTCGTTCGTCCGGCAGGTTAAGTGTCCGCTGTGCTGGCGGAAACCACGGGAGCGATTCGAGATCATCGATACCATTGTCCTCCATAGCCGTCACCCACGCTTTCCGCACGCCTGCCCGGAGATCATCGCTTTCTATGACTGTGAGTTCGGGAAATGTTCGTTCGATCGTGTTGCTGTCAGTCACGTCTCGAACTGGCGCTATAAGATAAAAAATTCAGCCCCTCTCGTTTGATCCTCGCTCGCGGTCACTCAGATTCAGATTCAGATTCTGATTTTGGTTGTCCCCAGTATTCTTCGCGGGTTGGTCGATCGCCGACGGCCATCACGTCGAGTGGTTCCTCGCTCGCAGTGATGGCATCGAGTGCGGCCTTGGCGCTTGGAATCGTCGAGAAGTACGTTACCGATTCCTCGACGGCGACTTCGAGTGGTCCCCGTTCTCGCGAGACGATGAGGTCGATTTCATCATCGCGGATGGCCTGTTCAAACGCCTCATTGTCTTCGAATTCGACGATGTCGAACCGTTCATCGAAGCCTTCGACAGGGAGATCGACGACGGCTGTTCCTTCGCGTGGAACGGGTTTGCTCGTCGCGTCTTGTGCTTTGTCGTAGGCTTTGCCGAACGAGCGCGCGGTTCCCATGACTTCGCCCGTGGATTTCATTTCCGGACCAAGACGCGGATCGCTCCCCGGCAGGCGGTCGAACGGAAGGACGACTTCCTTGACGCTCGTATACACCGGGACCTGCTCACTGATGTCGAGGTCTGAGAGTGCCTGCCCTGCCATCACTTTCGCAGCGATCTTTGCGATTGGAACGCCGGTCGCCTTCGAGACGAACGGTACAGTGCGCGAAGAGCGTGGATTGGCTTCGAGGACGTACACTTCTTCGTCTTTCACGGCCAGCTGGACGTTCAACAGGCCGACAGTCGACAGCGCGCTTGCGATGTTCTCGACGACCTCGCGTACCCGGCGGTTGACCGACCGCCCGAGCGACCGCGGAGGGATCATACAGGCCGAATCACCGGAGTGAACGCCAGCACTCTCGACGTGTTCCATGATCCCGCCAACGAGAACGCTTTCACCGTCTGAAACCGCATCCACGTCCAATTCGACTGCGTCTTCGAGGAACTCGTCGACGAGAATTGGTTTCTCGGGACTCACGCGAACGGCTTCTCTAATGTACGTCTGCAGCTCGTCGTCGTCGTAGACGACCTGCATTGCCCGGCCACCGAGAACGTACGAGGGACGGACGAGTACCGGATAACCGAGATCGTGGGCGAGATCGAGCGCCTCGCTCTCACTTTGTGCTGTCCCGCCCTCCGGCTGGGCGATCTCCAGTTCGTCCATCAGCACATTAAACCGGTCGCGGTCCTCTGCGAGGTCCATCGCATCGACGGAGGTTCCGAGGATTGTACAATCCAACTCCCGCCGTTCGAGTTCCGCCTCAAGCGGCGTTCCGATATTAACTGATGTCTGGCCCCCGAACTGAACCATCACGCCGTCTGCGCCGGTCTCCTCGATGACGTCGGCAACCTCTTCTGCTGTGATCGGCTCGAAGAACAGTCCATCAGAGGTATCGTAGTCCGTACTAACCGTTTCCGGGTTGTTGTTCACAACGTGCGCTTCGATACCCTGCTCGCGCAGTGCCTGCACCGCGTGCACCGCACAGTAGTCGAACTCGACTCCCTGACCGATGCGAATCGGTCCACCGCCAACGACGACACAGCTCTCAACATTCCGATCGACCTGCACCTCGTTGCGACCGATCGATTGTTCGCTCACCGGATCACGAGCAGAGTAGTAGTACGGCGTCGAAGCAGCGAACTCGCCAGCGCAGGTGTCGACCTGCTTGAACTGACGATCGACCGCGCTTTCTTCGACCTCCGTGACCACCGCATCGGAGATTGAACCACCATCTCCGCCGTCCGCAATCCGAGCTGTCAACTCGTCACCGCTACGTTCGGGTTCGTCTTCTCCGTCGCTTTCGGTAGCGGTCTCACCGTCTTGTTGGTCCGCCTCAGCCAGTGCTGCGACCTGTCGGTTCGTAAAGCCAGTCTCCGCTGCGAGTGTGAAGTCACCGGACTGTGCGGCGTGTGCGGCGTCCGCGATACGCTTGTAGCGTTCGACGTACCATCGTTCGATGTCCGTTAGTGCAACAACCTCCTCGACGGAATAGCCCCGACTGAACGCCTCGAACATCGCATAAGCGCGATCGGGCGTTGGCGCTTCGAGGTAGTCGGTTTTTAAGGTACTATCGTCTACCGTCGTCCAATCGGCGCTCGGTTCGTACTCGCTCGAACGCAGCGCTTTGAGTAGACTCTCTTCGAAGGTGCGGCCGATTGCCATCGCCTCGCCCGTCGATTTCATCGCCGTCCCGAGCGTGAATTCGACATCATCGAACTTATCCTTCGGCCATCGAGGCACTTTCGTCACCACGTAGTCGATGGCTGGCTCGAACGCGGCCGTCGTCTCGCCTGTGATCTCGTTTTCGATCTCGTGTAAGCGCTTTCCAAGCGCGACTTTCGCGGTGACGCGGGCAATCGGATAGCCAGTCGCTTTCGACGCTAGTGCCGAAGAGCGCGAAACGCGTGGATTGACCTCCACAACGCGGTATTCGCCACTCGGTGTTCCGTCATCACGCCACGCGAACTGGATGTTACAGCCGCCCTGAATCCCGAGATCGCGGATGACATCGAGCGCTGCTGTTCGCATCTCCTGATGGCCATCGTCCGGGATGACCTGACTCGGCGTGACCACGACGGACTCACCGGTGTGGATGCCCATCGGGTCGATGTTCTCCATATTGCAGATGATGATGCACGAATCCGAAGCATCCCGCATCACCTCGTATTCGAGTTCGACCCAGCCCGCAATCGACTCAGTAATCTGCACTTCGTGGTTGCGGGACAGTTGGAATCCTTTCCTGACGCGCTCTTTCAGCTCGTCCATCTCTCCGACGACACCGCTTCCGCTCCCACCGAGCGTGTAGGCTGTCCGCATGATGACCGGCAACCCACCGACGGCCTCGACAGCCGCCTCGACCTCATCGATCGATGTAACCGTCTCCGAGCGCGGTACCGGCTGGTTGATCGTCTTCATTCGCTCGCGGAATAGATCGCGGTCTTCCGTTGCGTAGATGGTATCGAGCGGTGTCCCCATGATCTCGACATCGCACTCTTCGAGGACGCCTTGCTCTGCAAGCTCTGCCGTGACGTTCAGTCCCGTCTGTCCACCAAGACCGGCGATGACGCCGTCTGGCTCCTCCTTACGAACGATCTCCTCGATGGCTTCGGTCGTGATCGGCTCGATGTAGACCGCATCGGCCATCTCGGGATCGGTCATGATCGTCGCAGGGTTGGAGTTGACGAGAACGACTCGGGCTCCTTCCTCAGAAAGCGCGCGACATGCTTGTGCACCTGAATAATCGAACTCCGCGGCCTGCCCGATCTGTATCGGACCACTCCCGATGAGCAAAATCGTCCGCTTCTCGTCACTCATTATCCGATAGCATACGTACATCGTAATAAGTCCGGCGGATTTCTACGAAAGACGGAATTGAATTACGAATTTCGGAACGCGCGATACAGGTATTATGATGGCTTACCGCCCGTAGTATCCCCACGCCACACCAGTGAATGCCAGTATTGCCCCACTTGCTCCACCGATGTAGCGTCCGTATGGCATCCCAAGCGACCCTCCGGCCATCGAACCACCAACAGCAGCAACCGTAATCACAGCGAGCAAGAAAATGCCAGCTATCCACTCTGTTGTCAGTTCTCGAACATCCATTGAGTCCGTCTCAGTGCTTACGGTTCCCTGATTCGGAGATGTCGTGTCGGAGAAGAAGCCTTGAACGGCCGCGAACAGGCCGATTAGCAGGCCGAACGTCGTCACCGCGATACTGGCTATTCCCATATTCAAGAAACCGCCATACAGTACCACTAGTATCGCAGCCAGCTCGACGAGTATCGCTTTTTGTACATGCATGTCCGATCTTTCTAAAATATCGGATAAAGTATTTTCTATTAGAGTGGTTACCCGCGTCACTAATCTGATCATCACTCTGCGGTCGGACGAGGATATCTTCGGAACGTTCAGTTGTGCCGGATTCGGTATCGGTAGGGCCGATCGGGAATAACCTCGACCTCTGTCCCGGCGTATCGACCGAGAATCGTGGCGACTTTGTGTGCACTGTCGAACGCTTCCCCGTGCTCATCGAGTAGATCGAGAATTTCGCGCGCGGTCAGTGGCTCGTCCGGCTCGACTTCCAGAAGCACACTACGGATCCGTTCGAACTCACCCCGGCGTAAATGCATACATATATACAGAGACCCAAGCAACATAAATATAATACTTTGTCAGACTCCTTCTTATACGGTCTGAGGGGAAATTAACGGATGGGTGTATTGTAATTCATTCTGGAGAAGACAATTTCCATGTTGAACGCAGCGACACGACCCAACCGACAGCAGTGAGAAAGCATCCATCGACCTTCCTATCCGAAAGAATGATAGACGTATACTAACTGGGGTGAACCAGATCCGCCGTGGCTGTTACCCTTGAGCTTTATTCGTTAGCTATCAGCGACTGAATTCGATCGCTGCGCCCTGTCCGAAGCCGACACATTCGGTCGCAATGCCGCGTTCTGTGTCTTGTTTCTCCATTTCGTGGAGAAGGGTAACGGGGAGCCGAGCACCGCTGGCACCGAGTGGGTGGCCAATGGCGATGGCACCGCCGTTGACGTTGAATTTCTCGTCGTCGATACCAAGTTGGCGCTGACAGTAGACAGTCTGGCTTGCAAAGGCCTCGTTCAGTTCGACGAGTCCGTAATCTTCGATCGATCGTCCGTTGCGTTCGAGCAGCCCTTCGACGGCAGGGACAGGACCGATACCCATGATCGTGGGGTCAACGCCAGCGACGTTGTTGTCGCCAATTTCAGCCAATACCGGGAGTCCGTGATCCTCGGCGAAGCCCTTGCTCGTGATGAGCGTGGCGGCTGCTCCATCAGACACTTGTGAGGCGTTACCCGGCGTAACACTTCCTTCAACTTTGAACACAGTCGGGAGCTCCGCCAGCTTCTCCGCGGTCGTGCCGGGTCGGAGTCCCTCATCCTCTGTGACTGCCCCCTCGTCGGTGTCGATCGGAATAATCTCGTCGTCGAAGCGTCCTTCCTCGGTCGCCTCACAGGCACGCTGTTGGGAGCGAGCGGCGTACTCGTCTTGTGCCTCTCGGGAGATATCAAACTGCTCAGCGACCTCCTCAGCAGTCATGCCCATCTGGAGCATGGCAACGTTGTACGCTTCGTTCATGTTCGGGTGAATGTTCTGGCTGTTCTGACCCATTTTCACCCGTGACATGCTTTCGACGCCGCCGGCGATGATCGCATCGCGCTGGCCAGCACGGATCGCATCGCTCGCGCTGATGATCGACTGCGCTGAAGAAGCACACCATCGGTTAATAGTCGTCCCGGGAACGCTCTCACCGAGATCGGACAACAGCGCGATGACACGCGCGAGATTGTTACCCTGCTCTTCGCGCTGCTGAGCACAGCCCCACATCAGGTCATCGATATCCTCACCCGCTAGCCCCGTCTCGGCGAGGATTTCGTTGATCAGTGGGATCGAAAGATCTTCGCTTCGAACATCGTCAAAGACGCCGCCTTCTTTTCCCTGTGGTGTCCGATACGCCTGCACAACGACTGGTGTCGTATCCACCATACTCCAACATAACGCTTCATTGTGTTAAAATAGGATACTAACAACTCTCTGCGGGCCGTTTCCGGTTCACACCGATTGGGGATTTATTTCCGTGATATACCTAACATATTTTGCGATCGAGACGCACTCCGACGATCTTATACGCACGCCACGACAACTGTTTGGGGAATGACTGGCCCGGCGCTTGACGTCATCGAATTCATGCTTACGGCCCGCGTCTACAACGAGGATCTCGACTGTGACCCGGGCGATCTCCCACCGTCGTATCGTCGTGCGTTCTGGCGCACAAACGCCGATTCAGAGGAGTCGGCCGACGATTCGAACAGCGACAGTGGGCGTCGTACGAATGCCCCTGGTAGTATCCAACGACCATTGACGGTGACAACGACAAGAATATCGGAGGCGACAGGGCTTTCGCACCCATGGGATGCTGTCTCCGATTTGATGTTCACACAACGAAAGGAGTTCACCGGCGAGGTGTCGTTTACTGACGCTGAATTGGCCGAACAGTGGTATCTCAAACGAACCAACGCTGAGCGGCTCATGACGAACCCGACGCTCGTGGCGCATTTTGAAGACGAGGTAGAGGATGTCGAGTACGAAGCCGCTCGCGCGATGAACCGACCGATCCACGCCGATCGCGTGTGGATCGATAGCCTTCTCGAGCAGGTGTTCGACGAAGAGGACGAGGAGATGCTCGATCTCGTCGAGGTGCGCGCGCCCGAAGAGATGGAGATGACGCTCGACGATCTCGTCCTCACGTCCGGTCAGGAGGCAGAAATACAGAAGATCGTGAAAGCAATTGAGCACCGCGAGTATCTCGCAGAGATCGGTCTCCGCGAGATTGGCAAGCTCCTGTTTGTTGGTCCACCGGGGACTGGGAAAACGTCGATCGCGCGAGCACTTGCACACGGACTCGATCTACCGTTCGTCGAGGTGAAGCTCTCGATGATCACGAGCCAGTATCTCGGCGAGACGGCGAAAAACGTGGACAAAGCGTTCGAGGTGGCAAAACGGCTTGCACCGTGTATCTTCTTCATGGATGAGTTCGACTTCGTCGCAAAAACGCGAGCGAGCGACGAACACGCCGCGATCAAGCGTGCCGTGAACACGCTGCTCAAGTCCATCGACGAAGTCAGCCTCGTCCGTGACGATGTGCTCCTCATCGGTGCGACAAACCACCCCGACCAACTCGATGCAGCGGCGTGGCGGCGTTTCGATGAGATCGTCAACTTCCCGAAACCAGACGAGCCGATGCGTGCAGACATCCTTCGGGTCATCACCCGGAAGATGAAAATCGATGACTTCAACCCCGAACGAATCGCCAGCGAGACCGAAGGACTGACCGGGAGTGACCTTCGACTCGTGCTCCGAGAAGCCGTCCTCGATGCGCTTACCGAAGAACGAACCACCCTGACCCAAGACGACCTCTTGGCAGCCGTCGATGGCTTCGAAGAACGGGATAATCTCAAGAATATGGATATGATCAACGGCGATCCCGACGCTCTCATCGCTGGCTCCGGCGCAACAGACGGTGGCCACGAGCGAGGCAACGATCACAGCCACGACCACGATCACGATCACGATCACTGATGCGGGTTACGCTGCTCGGTACTGGTGATACCACGGGGACGCCTACCCCTGGTTGTAGCTGCGACACCTGTGAGGCAGCTGTTGACCGGGATATCGAGCGCACTCGGTTCTCCGTTCACATCGAGAACGAGCGCACGGGTGAGTCGTTTCTCGTCGATATGAGTCCCGACGCTCGATACCAACTGCTCCGTGATAGCGTGTCGCTGCCGGACGAGGTCATCATCACGCATATCCACTTTGATCACCTCGACGGTCTCGGCAACGCGTACCGACTGCTCGATTCGCTTCCGGTGCATGCTGCTGCTGCTGTCGACCCTCAAACTGGCGAGAGTGTCGCGGAAACGATAGCACAGAAATACGATTATCTCGATCAACTCGATGTACACCCACAGCAGCCGTTCGAACCGTTCGAGATCTGTGGTGTAACTGCCACGCTCGTTCCGGTTGAGCATCCACCACTTGCGTGTTATGGGCTGGCAATTGAGGACGAGACGGGTGCGAAGCTGTCTATCACTGGAGATACGAACTTCGCAGTTCCCGACGCCTCACGCGACGTACTGTCGGACGCTGATCTGCTACTTGCAGATGCTATTGTCCCAGCGCGTCTCTGTAAACACCATCCGCTTGGCGGGACACACGAAAATGAAGCGGGAGTCCCGCGCACGTTCGGAACGAAACATATGACAACCGAGGGGGCACTTTCGCTCGCAGCAGAACTAAACGCAGCGCAGACGCGACTCGTGCACGTCTCTCATTTCCCGACGCCAGAGGAAGCGTTCGGCGAGCACACTGCTGTCGACGGAGAACAGTACATTCTCTGATCAACAGCTCTGTCGCTCGCGTATCGTCACTCAAGTTCTTGTGGACCAACGAGCGCATTGAACGCCTTCGAAAGCAGTTGTACTTCATCGACTTCATCAACCGGCACCACCTCGTGGATGATCAAGTCGTACCACGGTGTTTCCGGCATCAACGCGCGGAGACGTGCCAGATACAACTGTGCATCTTGCACCGCCTCGCACGCGGCGTCCCGATTTGGAAATCGAAGTCCTGTTATGGGGGATGGGCTGTTACCCGTACGTGCACAGGCAATCCGGTAGCGTCCTGTATCCGTCGATCGACGCTCAATCCGACGACGGATGTCACAGAGGGTATCCGCGTGCATTTAGGATAACTCAAAACTGCAGTTGATTAATAGATTTGGGTAGTAGGTACCAAATCTACAACAATTCACTTATAAGTCTGCATAGGCTTGGCGTCGAGAAGATGTTCACGAATGAGTGCCTGCCCGTCTTTTGTTCGTTGTTTTCGCTCCTCATCTGAGAGCTGGAACCCGAGCCGTTCGGTCGTAATCGCTTCGGTGATGCGCTCACGTCGTTCCTCTGACACTGTCTCGTCTTCTGGTATCGTGCTTTCGATCCAGTCGTCGATGTGCTTTCTCCACGACTCGTCGCCGTATGTTCCTCCTTCGACTTGCCAATCCCAGTACTTTGCGACCTCCTCCCAGAATCCATCGTTCATTCGGTAGTCGTGGATGAGGGCTTTCGCAACCCGTGCACCGTGTCCCGCGCAGATGATTACTTGATGTGGACTCCCAGAGAGCCACCCAGCGACGTACAGTCCATCAATTGCGGTTCGACCAGTCGCCTCATCGCACTCGACAGGATGTGTTCCTGCTTCGTGGAACGACCCCTCATCGAGACCGCTTAGGTAGTCTGCGTTGTAGGCCGATGCCGCGATAACAGAGGCTGCTGTGAGTTCATGTCCGTCCTGTGTCTTGATCTGAAATCTGTCTCTGTCTCTGCTCTCTGCTTCAGATTCAGTCTCTGATTCTTCGACCTCGACGACCAGATCATCGACGATCTCACAGCCCTCGTACTGGGCGTGTCCACGGGCGAGTTTGAGAAACGCTGTCGGATCGATAGCGAGAAAGCCAAGGTAGTTCCCGATACTGTAGCAGCGCTGTATAGCGGACGCGCCTCGATCGAGGATAAGCGTCTTGAAGCCGTATCGAGCGGTGAACACTCCCGCAGACAGCCCAGAGGCACCCCCACCGATGATGACGACATCGTACTCGTCCGAACTCGGTTCATTCGATTTCTGTCCTGTTACTTGTTCTGTCATCGCTGGATGAATAATTGCGTCAGTGTGAAGGGCACGCTCGTGCGGTGAGAACCGGCGTGACGGACCGACTGTGAAATCGGTATTTTTGTTCCAATCATATTTTGGTTATTTGATGGACTGTTTCGGGAATATCTGTGGGTCGGGTGAGTACGTGACCGCTGCATCGATCTTGAACACGTCTGCGAGCAACGCTTCGGTCACGACGTCGCTGGGCGGACCCCAATCGTACACCGCCCCATCGTCGAGTGCGATGAGGTAGTCTGCGAAACGAGCAGCCTGTGCGATGTCGTGGAGAACAATGGCTACAGTGACGCCATTTTCGTCGTTCAGTCGCCGAATCGTCTCCATCACGCGGAGTTGATGGTGGAGATCGAGAAACGTAGTTGGCTCATCGAGTAAGAGCGTATCGGTGTCTTGTGCAAGCACCATCGCAATCCACGCGAGCTGTTTCTGTCCACCACTGAGGCTTCCCACTTCAGTATCGCGGAGGTGTTCCACACCAGCGAGTTCGAGCGAGCGTTCGACGGCCTCTCGATCTGTAGCGTCAACTGCGTCGAAAAAGCCCCGGTGAGGATACCGTCCGTGGTACGCGAGATCTTCGACCGTAATGCTCCCCGGCGAATCGTTCTCTTGTGAGAGGTGACCAAGTTTGCGGGCCAACTCCTTCTGGTCGTACTGCTGAATGTCGTGGCCGTTCAAAACGACCGTCCCGCTCTCAGGAGTGAGATGGTTCGAGAGTGATTTTAAGAGCGTGCTCTTGCCACTACCGTTCGGTCCAACGAGTGCGGTGATCTCACCATCGGGAATATCGATGCGGTCGCACTCGACAACTGGCTCCTCGCTCGTCGAGTAAGAGATCGACAGGGATTTTCCAAGAAGTGCACTCTCCGTCTCATTCGCCGAACTATCTTCCGTTGTTCCGTTCGCTTGATTGGTATCCGACGTGTTCTGGTCGTACGTACTCTTGTTCATAGCTCATCGATCTCTGGCTGGTTGGATCTCATACGCCGAATTGGCGCGCTGTGAATCGATCGTTGACCGTTCGCCTCACATGAACTGATCCCTTGATGATCCATGCTTCCGACCGTCACAGTTGTACACGCACACCCAACCATACAATCTCTGTTTTTGGATAGCCTAAACTACCTCAAAGACTTTTCGGAACGGGAAGATGTGTATGGTTCACTGAACCGACCGATCTCGGTCTGCTTCGTTGTGATAGTAGTCGGAGAGCGAACCCAAGGCGAGTGTGTTTCACGGATCGCATCCAGATCGACTGCGCTGTGTCCGTCTGCGTCGTGTCCAGAGGGACAGTCACAGGCGTCTGCTGGGCGGACGATACGCTCTTTTCGCGCACAATAGGGGATCCCGTCGACCCCAGCGATATCGGTGTTCTCGACGTGTGGACACGCCGGAAATTCGACCCGCCAGCCCTTTCCATAGGCGCGCTCTGCGAGCCGCCGCCGGAGTCGTCGCTTTTCCTTGTGGCTCACAACCGTGATCTTCGTTCGATCTGGCTGTTCTTCGAGTATCTCAATTCCGGGTCCCGATGAGAGTCGCTCGGGTTCACGAATTACTTCTCGAGTCCCTGTTTCGGGATCGAACCGCCAGACACCGACTTGTTCGGGAATGCGGTTCAGGTGTGCGCCGGTGACATACGACGCTGTGGCGAGAATGACTTCATCGCAGACCGCGAGACTGACGTCCGTTCGAAGCTGTGATTGGAGATCACCAGGACGGTCGAGATCGGGTTTATTCTCGATGGCTCGCAACGAGCCAAACCAGTCGGGGTATCGGGCTGTTTGTCGGATATACGTGCGTCCGTTTCGACGTTCGCTTTCGAAGAAACCGATTTCGAGAGCACGATTGACAGCTGCACGCGCACGATCCGGATGACAGTCGAAACAGTCCTTCCAGAAGCGAGCGCGGCCCACTCCTACGTCGGCCGCGATGGCTGCATCTGGAATGCTCTGTGCCGTGATTTGCGTCCGAGTATCGAACGCTGGCCCCGGTGTGACGGTAAGAACGTCGAGAACACGACGGCCGCTCGTACTCGCTCCAAGCTGCCGGCTCACGATCGTTCCACTATTCCCGTTTTCACTTCCTCCGTCTCTGATTTCGTTTTCGCTTTCGAGTGTCGCACAGAGGGCCATCTCGAACGCGAATTCGCGCATATTCCGTGTTCGGTGGGAGCTACCAAAAGGAACGCGGCGACACAAGAGCTATGCATTCTTTCGGTTTGGTTCGTTCTGTGCCCGCTCCCACATTCGACGAAACACAGCGATTCGAGTCATGGCTCTCTGCGCTGGTGATCATCTCCTCCATCCCCGTGCCGCTGCTCTTATGGAGTGTGATGGGCCTGCGGGGTGCCGTGATTGGGATCGTTACCGTACTGTTGCCGGTTGCAGTACTCGCTTTTGCGAGACTCGAGACCGAACTCCGAGACGACGGCGTCTACATCCGCTTTGTTCCGTTTCATTTTCAGCCACGCCGCATCCCGTTCGCAGAGATAGAGAGTGTCGATCGAGTTCGGCTCTCGTCACTCAATCGTGGAATTCATTGGACGCGCGAAGGGTGGAAATACACCGCTGCCGGGAGCACGGGTGTGCGCATTCGCCGAGAGAAACGAGACGTGTTCGTTGGCTCCAAGCGCCCAGACGACCTCGTTGTGGCTATTCGAGCAGCCATGGGGTCATAAATAGTCTATAATTTAATATATCTATTTGTGATGGTTTGGGATTTACGCGTCGTATTTTGATACCAGCGTGCAGCATTCTGACATCAGCTCTCCCATTCCGAGAACAGCAACTTTATGGCTACGACGGAAAGATATGGAGTTATTACTATCGAGATGACAAGGGAACACCGACAACCGGAGGTGAATATCGGTCTCGTTGGCCACGTCGATCACGGCAAGACGACGCTGGTGCAGGCGCTCAGTGGCGAGTGGACCGACCAGCATTCCGAAGAGATGAAACGAGGGATTTCGATCCGGCTCGGTTACGCCGACGCTACGTTCCGTCGGTGTCCCGATATGGACGCTCCCGAGTGCTATACGGTCGATGAAACATGTCCGGATGGGTCCGACAGTGAGGTTCTCCGGACGGTTTCATTCGTCGATGCTCCAGGCCACGAAACGCTCATGGCCACAATGCTCTCAGGAGCTTCGATGATGGATGGTGCGGTACTCGTCGTTGGAGCGAACGAGCCTGTCCCACAGGCCCAGACGGCAGAGCACCTCATGGCGCTCGACATTATTGGTATCGAGAATATTGTAATCGCGCAGAACAAGGTCGATCTCGTCGATAATGAGATCGCTCGAGAGAATTACCAGCAAATCAAACAGTTCGTCGAGGGAACCGTCGCAGAGGATGCGCCGGTTGTTCCGATCTCTGCTCAACGGGGAGTCAACATGGATCTCCTGATGCAGGCTATCGAGGAACAAATTCCAACCCCAGATCGTTCTCCAGATGTCGACCCACGGATGCAGATTGCTCGAAGTTTCGACATCAACCGACCAGGAACGACGTTTGACGAACTGATGGGTGGTGTTCTCGGTGGCAGTCTCGTGCGAGGACGACTACATTCTGATGACGAGATCGAACTTCGTCCCGGACGAGAGTTTGAGGAGGAAGGACAGTCGGAGTACCGCTCTATCACCACCACCGTTCGTTCGCTGCAGGCGGGCAACGATCTGGTCGATGAGGTCGGTCCCGGTGGCCTCCTCGGTGTCGGTACCGGTCTCGATCCGGCACTCACGAAAGGCGATGCGCTTGCCGGACAGGTCGCCGGTCCTCCCGGAACCCTGCCGCCGACGTGGAACTCATTCACGATTGAAGTCGAGTTGCTCGAACGCCTCGTCGATGGCGATGAGATCGAACCCATCAATACTGGCGAGCCCCTGATGTTGACAGTCGGGACGGCAACGACGGTCGGTGCCGTGACGAGTGCCAGAGAAAACGAGTGTGAAGTGAATCTAAAACGCCCTGTCTGCGCCGATCCGGGTGCGAAAATCGCAATCAACCGCCGCGTCGGGACGCGCTGGCGGCTTATCGGTGTTGGAACACTCGTAGGATAGGATGAGTAAAAGAGTCGCGATGGACACGAGTGCGCTGATGATGCCGGTCGAGTGTGACGTCCGAGTATTTGACGGACTCGACCGGTTACTCGGTGAGTACGAACTCATCACACCAAAACCCGTCATTCAGGAACTCGAACGACTCGCGCAAGGGAACGGGAACAGCACAGAACACAGAAACGAAAACGAGTCCCGAACGAAGAACAGTACTAGAAATGGACAACGACGGGGACAGGAAGCCACGGCCGCCAGCGTTGGGCGGGATCTCGCAGAACGCTGTACGGTTGTCGAGACGGATGCGACCTACGCTGATGATGCGCTCGTTGAATTGGCCGAGCGTGAAGCGTGTGAGTATGTGGTCACGAACGATGGTCCCCTTCGTGACCGTCTCTCTGTCGGAGTAATCGGTTTAAGGGGCCAGAACGAACTCGCTATTCACTAAGTTAACTATGTACAAACGGGTCAGACTACGCGATACGGTCGAGGTACCACCACGATACCTCGCCGACGTATCGGAAACGTTGGTCAAACAACTGTTGCAAGACAAGCTCGAAGGACGAATGGACGAGGATGTCGGCAGCGTCGTCAGCATCGTCGATGTCGTTGAGGTTGGCGAAGGTGCCGTCCTTCCGAATCGTCCAGGCGTCTACTACGAGGCAGTGTTCGACGCTGTCACGTTCGATCCACAGATGCAGGAGGTTGTCGACGGTGAAGTCGTCGAAGTCGTCAACTTCGGGGCGTTTATCGGTATCGGACCGGTTGACGGCCTGCTGCACGTCTCACAGATTTCGGATGAGTATCTCTCGTTCGACGAGGAGAATCAGCAACTCGCCTCTCGGGAATCGAACAATACACTCGGAGTTGGTGACTCGGTTCGCGCCCGGATCGTCACCAAGAGTATCGACGAACGAAATCCACGAGACAGCAAGATTGGCTTGACAGCGAAACAGCCAGGATTGGGAAAGATCGGATGGCTCCGTGAACAGCGAGAGCAAGAGCAGCCAGCGGCGGGTGAGTGACGATGGCGAACAAGCGACTGTCCTGTCGTGAATGTCACTTTGTGAACGAAGCTGACTCACAGACGTGCTCTTCCTGTGGGTCGAGCAGTCTCACGGAGGATTGGGCTGGGTACGTCGTCATTTCTCACCCCGAACAGAGCGAGGTTGCCGCAGAGATGAACGTCACTCGACCTGGTGCGTACGCTCTGAAGGTCCGATAGTGCTGTGCTTCGACTTCCACGTCACCTCCGAAGCGAACTCAAAGCTCCGATTGGTCCTGTCTACACCGAGCCGAGCGCGCTAATCGAAGCGGCAGGCACGCCGCTCGTCTCCGTCGGTGATGTCGTCACCGAGTATCTCCTTTCAGTTACGATTCCTCACGTAGCCGTCGTCGATGGCCAGACAAAGCGGACATCGATCGATAGTCCTGTGGATCTCTCTCCGTTTGAGCAGCGTGTGCGGGTTGAAAATCCTGCTGCAACCCTCTCTGAAGCGATGTTGCAGTCGCTTCGAGATGCGCTCAACGCGGATGACTCGACCGTCATCGTCGTCGATGGGGAGGAAGATCTCGTCGCGCTCCCGGCCGTCGTCGCTGCACCGATCGGCGCGAGCATCGTCTACGGTCAACCCGACGAAGGAATGGTGCTTGCAACCGTCGACGCGGAACTGACAGCACAGATGCGTGCGCTACTCTCTCGGATGGACGGCGATCACGAGGCGGCGCTTCGAATTGTCGAATCTGGCGGTCAGTAGCACGGCCGACGAACCGGAGTTGTGTACTACCAATAGATTGGTCTTGTTCGATATTCGGCCATTTGAAAACCCTCGGATGGGTCCGACCGCTAACGAACATCGACACTGTCATGCCCGATGGATGCATCAGAAATAATCTCTCGTAAGCAAAGTACGCTGTTCGTCTGTCTCAATTCTCGTTTCCGACTTCGTTTCCGTATCAACGTGCTCTCTGCGTATTTCCCATTGATGTGATGTATCGTTGCCGTTCAGATCTCTTGCGGGTGTTCACAGCGTAGCCATCGATCTATTCGTCCGACCGTTCGGTACAAATGGGTATCATTCCCGCACGATCTTGGCTGCGTCCGAGAATTCTTGATCATGAGAGTTGCGCATCAGAGTGAGCGGATGCTAACCGTCACCCAATTCATCTGTTTCTGTGCGTCATCGATACATAGTTGTGAGTGATGACATTTGCAGTATCGGTCGGGATTACTGTTGTGTCATTATACTCGATCCTTATCAAACAGGTAAAGTACCCCCCCATCGTTATACATACTCGTCATCAGCGATGGTGGGTCAACAGCCATCACGGTAGAGAGCGCAGACACGTCGGTGGTTTGATGTTCAATGATGCCCACAATCGCGGAGTCGATAACCCATGATACGGATAGAACTCGACCGGATTCACCTCGAACTGCTGTTGCTCGCGGGCTTGTTCGCTACGTTTTCCGGAGTGGTTTTCCAGCCGGAAATGCAGAACGGCATGAACATGACACCGCTTGCGGCATTTGGAGGTGTTGGAATCGTTGGTCTGGGCGTGCTCGTCCACCGACGAATCTCCACCGGCCAGGCAGATAGCCGTAGTCGTGTGCGTGCGATGGTTTGGTTTGCCCTCTTTGGTGCAACCTTCGGGGCCGTGATCTCTTCGGTCATCGTCGGTACACCACAATCGATTGCGCTGGCTTCAGTCGGCGCGGGCGCTATGTTCTCGGCACTTGGGACGCAGTTCGGTATCGTCATCAAGAGTCGAGAAGAGGCCGCAAAAGAGGCCGTCGAGGCTATTCTCGACGAAAAAAATGTCTTCGTAACACCAGACCAGCTGTGGTCCAACGGAAACACCACAAGTAGAGTGCACGAACCGAATAAACGATCGGATACGATCGGATACGAATCAGAATTTAACGTCGGAGCTGAAATGAAAACAGAGACGGAAACAGCGTTCGAACCTGAACCTGAGTCTGAACCTGAACCTGAATCTAAATCAGAATCTGAGTCTGAATCTGAACTTGAAGTTGAGTCTGAGTCTGAATCTGAACTTGAAGTTGAGTCTGAGTCTGAATCAGAATCTGAGACTGAGACGGACGCCGAGACTGATGCTACTGTTGAAGCGACCGTTGAGTCAGAGGCTGCATCTGACGCTGAATCAGAATCAAAATCAGACTCTGAATCTGAGTCCGACGTAACTGACGGGGTTGATGAGACCGACGAAAAAGATGATTCCGACGAGGACAGTACGAAGGACGAACAGGAAAACGATACCATTGAGCAGACCGACGATCCGGGTTCCGAAAGCTGGAAACAACCCACAACTGACGATACTTCTCCGATCCCCGTCATTAGATCGATTGAATCGAGTGAGTATCCCGAAGACTGAAGTCTGGGCGGTGGTAGCGATCGTTTTCTAGTGTGCTTTGGTGATGAGAGAGATCTAGCTGATCGTTCCGGTTGATGTTTTGTATTCTCGGATTCTGTTCCAATTCATGGAGTCGGTTGTTCCGAAATTCGTCAGTCAGTTTGCTACCAGCATTGGACCAACTACAGACAGTGTCATCGATGAGATGGACGCGTACGCCGACGAGCAGGGATTCCCGACCGTCGGTCCCGATGTCGGTGGTTGGCTCTCACTGTTAGCTCGGATTGTTGGTGCTCAGTCTGTGTTCGAGTTTGGGTCAGGGTTCGGATATTCAGCGTACTGGTTCGCACGAGAACTTCCATCGGATGGCGAGATTGTACTCACCGAACGCGATCCCGTGAACATCGAGCGCGCCCGCGAGTATCTTGATCGTGGCGGCTATCTCGACAGAGTGACGATTGAACAGGGCGATGCGATCGAGACGATAGACCGCTATGATGGGCCATTTGATATCGTTCTTATCGATAACGAGAAACACCGCTACCTCGAGGCGTTCAAGTCTATCAGAGACAAGGTCGCATCTGGTGGACTCATCGTCGCAGACAACGCTATGGTTGCTGACTCGATCGATTTCGATGCGCTCACTGATCTTGCCGACGGATACGAAGTCGACACGAACGAAAGTACCCAAGGCATCGCCGACTATCTCGATGCAGTACGGGATGACTCAGCGTTCGAAACGGCGCTGCTCCCTCTCGGAGAAGGAGTTGCAGTAAGTCACAAGCGATAACGATTCTGAGCTGTACTTTCGGAAACCATGACAACAGTTGGTATCTACCAGACCTAGCGCTGGATATGTCAGGTGGCAACGATCAGACGTTACGTCCATTCCTATGGCGTGCAGAACGATCCTAATCGGAGACAGAGATCGTTTCGCGCACTGGAAACGGAATCGTACGGTACTCGTACGGCGAGTATGCAGAGAGAGTTCGACAGCTTGCAAACGCGCTCGAAGCAATGGAGATCGAAGCTGGCGATCGCGTGGCGACCTTCTGCTGGAACCATCACCGCAATTCGAAGTGTACTTCACCACCGTCTCGATGGGTGCCCAGTTGCATACGATCAACTCGTTGCTTCCCACAGAGCACATCCAGTACATCATCGAAGACGCGAACGATCGTGCGCTGTTCGTCGATCCCTCGTTCCTCGATGCGCTCGAACCCGCAGCTCAGATTCCCGCCTTCGATAGCATTGACTGCGTCGTGATGAGCGAGACGGTTCCCGAGACTGGCCTCGATCTCGTGGACTACGAGTCGTTTATCGACGCGGTGCAAAGACCGCGACCGGAAATTTCTCAAAAAAGATCTCCGTGAGCGATACACTGACGCCTCGATATTCGATGGAAAATTGCCGGAAGAAGCCACACCTGAGGACTGATCGGGAAATTTTTGATTCTGTTCGTGCTTCCACTATGTCTGGATCCACAACTGTCTCTCCAGAAGATCATTCACACACTGATTTCACGGTGCAAACCGGTTGAGCAGTGCTGGTCGTTTAACGCGTTCTGTATCGTCGGGAATTCCACGAGTTACTTTATGGATGCGAGCAAACGGAACAGACAATGGAGCCGTTAGACGACAGCGTCGTCCCGGAACACGCCCAAGCACCCAAACAGCAGGCTCGGGAGTTCGCGGCGGAGCACATTGCTCCCGTCGCTGAGGAGTACTTCCGCAGCGGTGAGTATCCGTGGGATATTCTCGAAGCGGGCATGGATGCCGGATTAATCGCCCAAGATATCGGTGAGGAGTACGGTGGGTCGGGCTTCGATCTGACTCAAGTTCTCGCTATTGCAGAGGAGTTCTATCGTGCCGACGCTGGGATCGGTCTCACGCTATTGCTCGCCTCGTTCGGCGCGGAAATCGTCGAAGCGCACGGGAGTGAGGAACAAAAAGAGGAGTATCTCCGCCCCGTCGCGGAGAATACACAGATCACGGGGCTTGCCGTCTCCGAACCAGATCGTGGGAGCGATCTCGCGGGAATGACCACAACTGCCGAGCGTGTCAGTGATGGTGAGAATGCAGACGACGAGTACGTCCTCAATGGCGAGAAGTTCTGGATTGGTAACGGCGTCGAAGCGGACTGGGTCACTGTCTATGCGAAGACTGGCGACAGCGAAACTAACCGCTACGGCAACTACTCGTTGTTTATCGTGCCGACAGATGCATTGGGATACGAAGCCAAGCACATCCCCGAAAAAATGGCCATGCGCGCTTCTAAACAGGCACACATCATTCTCGATGACTGCCGTATTCCGGCTAAGAATCGCATTGGAGCCGAGGGGGGTGGCTTCTACATGCTCGCGGATTTCTTCAACTTCGGACGAACTGTCGTCGGTGGACAAGGGATCGGACTGGCGGCAGCAGCAATTGAGGAAGCGTGGGATTTCGTCCACGGCCGCGAGGCGTTCGGCCGAGATGTCAGCGAGTTCCAAGCCGTCCAACACAAGCTTGCGGACATGCGAATGGAATTTGAAGCCGCTCGCTCGCTTACGTGGCGTGCTGCTCGAAAGGTCGCAGAGAACGACAACGCGGGACTTTGGGCTGCAATGGCTAAGACAAAAGCAACCGAAACCGCTACGTTCTGTGCTGAAGAAGGGATGCAACTTCACGGTGGACGGTCGGTCCTCACTGACCGACGGATCGCCCGCGTCTACCGCGATGTCCGCGTCCCCGTCATCTACGAGGGCGCGAATGAGATTCAACGGAATCTCATATACAATCAATCGAGCTTCTGATCGCGTCTCCGTCATCCCTTGGCCGTCTCCGAAGGCTATTACTGGTCAATACCTTTGCTAGCTAAATGTTCCTCTCGGCTCAGAATCCTTCTCTCAGAAACGTCTCGCGTTTCGGGAACAGCTTTGAGAGCGTGCTACCAGCCGACTCTGTGGCATCAACATTTCCGATCCGTATCGCCCGTTCGACCGAGCAGTAGCCAACGGCGATCTGTGAGAGGGTCGCCACGTCGACAGTCGCATCGGGATTTGCGGTGGTTGGCTCGCACGAGGCGGTACCATCCTCGACGGTTAAGCGAAAGCACCCATCGTTCCAGTCAGCGAGCGCATCCTTCACGCTGAGCACGACAGATCCACCTGCTGAATACGAGAGATCGGACAACGCCCGTTCGACATCTACGATTCGGATCATCGGTCCAGGACTAATTTCGATCTCGACGTCTCTGGGATCGTCGACGCAGTCGTGCAACACCGTGCCGTCTGCATCACGAATCGAGACACACTCGACCTGTGAGTCGTGGTACCGACAGAACCGAATGAGTTCAACGTAGGCTTCGTGATCGACGTATCCGATATCCCAGACGTTCATCGTTCGGTCGTCTTCCTCTTCGATGGCGTAGACGAGATAGCCGCGAAGCTCACCATCGCGCTCCCAGCCGGACACGTACGGATCGCTTTTCCAGCCTTGAAAGACCCTTTTTCGCCACCATTCTTCTGTTCGGCGCATAGCGAGGTCGTGATCGTTGCAAGCCTCGTAGACGCGCGCTAGTTCTTCCCAGCGGTCGGTATCGAGATCGACGAACGCACTACCAGACGGGATATTTACACGGTCAACGAACGAGAGCGCATCCGGGGAACACGTGATTGCGGCTGCCTCATTACACATTCCCCATCCGAACTTCCGATAGAACGAATACTCGAACGGCCAGAGGACAGAATAATACTGATCGCGTTTGCGGTACTCTCGAAGCGATTCGAAAAGCAACTGGCGGACGAAACCCTTGCGGCGGTGTTTTGGTGGTGTCGAAACCGCAGAGACACCAGCGACAGCCCGATACTCACCGCGAATCCGGAGCGTCAACCAGTGATGTGTGACGGTACTGACCAACTCGTCGTCGTCGTACAACCCTCGACTCTCTCCAACGGTTGCAGGCGCTGGAATGTCCGCGCTCGATTCGATCGGTTCGAACGACTCAGTCGGCCAAAACGCATAGTTCAAGAGACGATGGAATTCGTTGAGGTCTCCATCGTACACCGGACGATAGTCCTGCATACCCGACCCTCCTGGCCGAACCACATAACTCCCTGCCAAGGTGTGATCTATGGTGACAATCGTTAGATGCGTATTCGAGCAGTCAGCTCAAAATCCTCGTCAAAGAACAAACACAGAACGGTGACCGAGAGTAGAACTGTTCCCGTTGTGGTGACTAGGTTCGGTCCTTACTTGGGGCCACACTATGGATTATGCGAGGTCGCTCTCACCAGCAAGGAGTGCATAGCGTTCGAGCGTGGTTTCAAGTCTGTCTCCACCCTCGGTTCCTTTCTGCTCTGATTCGTACGCGACCCACTGTCTCGTCCCCTTGTGGTGTGTGTAGCTGTACATGTGGTATTCGATTGGGGTTTCTAATACGAGATCTACGATGGTGTCCGCAGGCACCGGTTCGTTCGTAGCAGTGCTGATTTCGCGCTCCCGAGTCATTCCCCACACGCCGAACACTGTCTCATCGATGGGTATCGAGTCGAGTGCTTCGGTTGGATCATGTTCGGGACGGATTTCTGATTCCACCAGTGGCTCGTTGGGCCACTCATCCACTGGCCTAGGCGACATGGTGTTCACATTTGCACTCCATTATATTCATTCTTTTCCTAAAGAAATATATATTGAGGTTGATGGCTGCGTATCGACTTTGGAGATCGGCATCGACTCCAAACACTTACCCAGTGGCTATCGACCACTCTGTCACGCCAGCAATAGATAATATTCTTATACTTACTATTTGATTTAAGACGAATTAGTTTATACTAGAATTGATATACTTACGGTAGGAATGTTGCGCTATTTCCCATGATTGATTGAGTTAGTATCCCTTATGTCTCATGATAGTCCCTTATTCATCATAATCGATGTATGCTAACGTATGGTAAACCCTTTAGTCAACACGGTTCGTTTTGGGAGACACAGGCCTATTTGGCCATGATTTCGCATGACAAATGATGAGTTACTCTGGCGGATTGCAGGTGGGTCCGGTGACGGGATCGACTCAACCAGCCAGAATTTCGCAAAGGCGCTAATGCGCTCTGGTTTTAACGTCTTCACGCATCGCCATTATCCGTCTCGGATTCGTGGTGGTCACACATATGTCGAGATTCGGGCAGCACCGTACGATGTGCAGTCTCGGGGTGATGGCTACAATTTCCTCCTTGCGCTGGGTGACAGCTTCGCCCGTAATCCCCAAGAGGGTGCGTACTACGGGGTTGAGGAAGTAAAGCCACTCTCTGAAAATCTCGATGAACTCCGTGAAGGGGGCGTTATCGTCTACGACGAGGGACTTCTCGATGAGGCGGATGTCGCAGATCTCGACGAGCGGGCTGCGGAAAACGACTGGCACGTCTACCCGCTCGATCTTCGAGGACTCGCTCGTGAGCACGGGCGTGAAGTAATGCGAAACACCGCAGGTGTCGGGGCAACCGCTGCTCTGCTCGGGATGGAACTCGACCCCATCGAACAGTTGATGGAAGAGCGGATGAGTGGGGAGATACTGGAGCAGAACCTCGAGATCCTCGAACTGGCAAACGACCAGATGTCCGACACGGAGTTCACGCACGATCTCCGTATCCCTGACCAAGGCGACCAAGCGGACGAGCAAGACGACCAAGTGCTCGTTTCGGGCAGCACCTCAATCGCGTATGCGGCACTCGATGAGGGCTGTCGATTCATTGCTGGCTACCCCATGACACCGT
Organism: Halocatena marina; assembly: GCF_025913575.1. Lineage (NCBI taxonomy): Archaea > Methanobacteriati > Methanobacteriota > Halobacteria > Halobacteriales > Natronomonadaceae > Halocatena > Halocatena marina. Next base: position 352,846 of record NZ_CP109785.1, read on the forward strand.
GGACAGACGTGTTCACGATCATGTCCCAGAACCTTCCAGCGTTCGGCGGTATTGCAGAGCAGGTTGAAGATGAGATTGCCGCCGCGTCGCTCGCAATCGGTGCCTCACACGCTGGTGTCAAAGCCATGTCTGGTTCGTCGGGAGGTGGGTTCGCGCTCATGTCCGAACCGCTCGGATTGGCAGAGATGGCCGAGACGCCGATCGTGCTCGTTGAAGCAATGCGGGCCGGGCCATCGACGGGAATGCCAACCAAACCCGAACAGGGCGACCTCGAACACGTTCTGTACACCAGCCAAGGCGATTCGAATCGTGTCGTCTTCGCACCGGGGAACACAGAGGAGGCATACGAACAGACACGAACAGCGTTCCAGATCGCCTACGACTATCAGATTCCATCGATCGTCGTCTACGACCAGAAGCTCTCTGGTGAGATGACTAACGTCGACGAGTCGTTCTTCGACCGCGAACCGAATCCATCGCTTGGGTCGGTTCTTACCGAAGAGGAGATCGAAGACGCAGCACACCACGAATCTGGTAAGTTCAACCGGTACCAACACGATCCGGAAAACGGTGTCAGCCCACGCACGATTCCTGGTCAAGAGGACGGACGATTCCTCGTCACCGGCAACGAGCACACTCCACAAGGACACATCTGTGAGGATCCCGACAACCGGATCGCTCAGATGGATCGTCGGATGCGAAAGCTCGACTCGATTCGCGCAGAACTCGACGAGAGCGAGCAGAGCAACCAGACTCTCGTTACACCCGGAGAGGACGAGCAGTACCAGTACGGGATCATGACGTTCGGCAGCCAGCAGGGCACCGTCAAGGAAGCTACCGAACGACTGAACGAGCAGGGATATTCAGTAAAGATGCTCGGCGTGAGCGACCTCATGCCGTACCCAGAAGACGAAGTCACAGCATTCCTCGACTCTGTCGAGCAGTGTATGGTTGTCGAGATGAACGCCACCGGTCAGTTCCGCGGTCTTACACAGAAAGAACTCGGTGGCTACGGAGACAAGATGACTGGTCTGCTGAAGTACAACGGCAACCCCTTCGAACCAGCAGAGGTCGTTGAGGGGTTCGAAACGAGTATCAGCGGGGACGTGGACGCCCCCGGTCAGACGACCAAATTCGTCCCTGCAGCAGGTGATTAAGCAATGAGTGCATTCAGTGCAATCGGCATCGACCGAGAGGTCGATCAGAACGAGTTCACTCCCGGTATCGAACCACAGGCGACGTGGTGTCCGGGATGTGGTGACTTTGGCGTCCTAAAGGCGCTGAAAGGAGCGATGACTGAGCTGGGGAAAAATCCGGATGAAGTGTTCCTCGTAACGGGGATTGGCTGTTCGGGTAAGCTCTCCTCGTACTTCGAGAGCTACGGCTACCACTCCATTCACGGTCGTTCGCTACCGATCTCTCGAGCGGCGAAGCTCGCCAATCCAGACCTCGAAGTCGTGGCCGCTGGCGGTGATGGCGATGGCTACGGTATCGGTGGGAACCACTTCATGCACACCGCACGAGAGAACCACGACATGGTGTACATCGTGTTCAACAACGAGATCTTCGGGCTGACCAAAGGACAGACGTCCCCGACAAGCCCGAAGGGTCACAAATCCAAAACGCAACCGCATGGGAGCGCAAAAGATCCCATCCGGCCGTTGTCGATGTCACTCTCTGCGGGCGCATCCTACATCGCACGAACCGCGGCGGTGAATCCGAGACAAGCAAAAGATATCATTGTCGAAGCGATCGAACATGACGGCTTCGCACACATCGATTTCCTGACGCAGTGCCCGACGTGGAACAAGGACGCAAAACAGTACGTCCCGTACACTGATGTTCAGGATTCGGATGAGTTCGAGCTTGACGTAACTGACCGTCGCAATGCGAGCGAGGTCATGTACGAGGCAGAATCACGCCTCGCCGAGGGCGAAGTTCTTACGGGTCGGTTCTACCGCGATGACCGTCCTTCCTACGGGCAAGAGAAGCGTCACACGGGCGAAATGCCCGAAGTACCGCTGGCAGAGCGATACTTCAACGACGACTACGAGTGGGAACGGTCGGCCGATCTCATGGATCGTCACCGCTGAGCTGGCGTCCTCCACTATCACCCCTTCCTGCGCTTTCAGCGCCACGGTCGGGATGGTTTTTCCGATTCGGAAGGTATTTTTTCTACGATGCGAAATAATCGTCTATGAGCACGGACACTACCCAAGACCGTATTCTCTCTGTCTTGGAGAGGGATGCGCAGGCCTCGTACGCGGAGATCGCGGAACAGGCAGGAGTGTCAAAGCCGACAGTGAGAAAGTATATCGAACAAATGGAATCTGAGGGCGTTATCGTTGGTTACTCCGCGGACGTAGATCCCAAGAAGCTCTCTGGACGATCGATCGCAATGGTCGGTATCGATGTCGAAAGCGAGCGATACGTCGAAGTGACTCGGCAATTGCAGTCGCGCGAGGAAATCGAGGCGTTGTATACGTCTTCGGGAGATCACATGTTGATGGCGGAAGTGCACGCTGCAGACGGCCACGCAGTCGGTGAAATCATCAGCAATCAGATTGTGACTGTCGACGGTGTCACTGCTGCACACCCGTCGTTCCTGCAAGAACGATTGAAGTAGTTACTGTCATTTCAAACGACCTAGCACAAGTCTCCTCTGTGAGACTGCTTTCCCGACGAGCACCATTCGTTTTAGATGTTTGTACCGTGTTGTGTCGGCGTGAAACATGCGATACCAGTAAGTTAGTCCTGGGTGTAGCTAGTGCTATGCCCATTTTCACTCGCCAAACCCGAATTCGTGCACCGTTCGAGGAGGTTTGGGATTTTCATTCTCGCAGCGAAGGGCTCGAAATACTCACGCCTGCGTTCATGCGCCTCACTATCGAACGTGTTGTCGCTCCCGACGGGACACTCGATCCTGACTATCTCCATGAGGGCGCGCGCATCGACGCGACTGTTCGTCCGTTCGGAATTGGTCCCCGTCAGGGGTGGACCTCCGTTATCGTCGACCGAACCACAGCAGAGAGCGCAGCAGCGTTTGTTGATGAGATGGAGGACGGTCCGTTTCCACACTGGCAACACACCCATTCGTTTTACGCCGATGGGCTGGAAACGCTGCTCCGCGATCGGATCGAATACGAACTTCCCTTCGGAGGTCTCGGGCGGATTGCGGGTCGATTTGGCGACCTTGGATTCGAACCGATGTTCCGGTATCGCCATTGGAAGACAAGGGAGGTACTGGAGTGACAGTGGATGTACGCACATTCGATGCCGATACGAAACCGCTGCTCGCGCTCGTGGTTGCCATCTGTGCAGTGAGCACGAGCGCAATTCTCGTCCGTTGGAGTAACGCACCGAGTCTCATCAAGGCGCTCTACCGCGTCTTTTTCACGATCGTTCTCATCGCGCCATTCGCACTGCGTCGACACGAGGGGGAGTTCCGTCGGCTCTCACGACGCGATCTGATCGGAGCGTCCATCGCGGGCCTCGCGCTCGCATTTCATTTCAGTGCGTGGTTCGAGAGTCTCAATTGGACGACTGTCGCGGCAAGCGTAACGCTCGTTCAGTCACAACCCGTTTTTGTCGCTCTCGGAGCGAGCCTATTTCTTGACGAAGATGTATCCGCTCGGATTGTGGGGGGAATATCGATTGCACTCGTTGGGATGGTCGTTATGTCCGCTGGTGAGCTCACTGCCGGCGCAAGCGGTGCTGCCCCGCTCTACGGGAACGCACTCGCTGTCCTCGGTGCTTCGATGGCCGCTGTCTATGTGCTTTCCGGACGGGCGCTCAGACAGCGTGTCCCACTCCTCCCGTACGTGACGGTGGTGTACGTTGTCTGTGTTCTTGTTCTGTTTGTGCTCGTCCTTGTACGGGGATTACCGCTCGTGTCGTATCCGCTGCGAGAGTGGATTCTCTTTCTCGGAATGGCGATCGGTCCAGGAATCTTCGGTCACACAGTCATCAACTGGGCGCTTGCTCACGTCGAATCGAGTGTCGTCAGCGTCTCACTGCTCGGTGAGCCGGTGGGAAGTACGCTGCTGGCACTTATCTTGCTGGGCGAGATACCGGGCGTCCTGACCGTCGTCGGAGGCACTGTTGTGCTCGGCGGCATCGTAATTGCAGCCAATCGGTAACATAATATTAACTAAGGAACGAGGATATTCACAAATATCCGAGATCTTCGAGATTCCGAGCAATCGCATCCTCATCGTACTCTGTGATTTCTGCTGGCGCTTCTGGGATGATTTCCCGTCGTGGGCCAGATTCGTAGATCAACCACGGAACCGTGACCAGTGCTCTGTGATAGACACCCCGAGGATGGCCGTAATCCTTCAACGGAATTGGTGACAACCGCTCTCCGAGCAGCTCGCCGTGATCGGCGGTAACGACAGTCCGTCCAGACAACGAGCGGAGGAGATCATGGGTCTTCTCGATCACAATTTCGAGGTTTTCACGGTATGCTCGTCGGAGTTCAGCATCCGATGCGTCGTACTCCAATTTGATTTCTGCGAGGCTCAATCTCGGATCGTACCGCTCGCCGGTCGGTCCCAAATATGGTGTGTGTGGCTGGACGAAATGAATGAGGAGACGTTTGTTGGGATACGCTTTGGCTGCTTCCGTGGCGGATTCGACGACGATGTCCGGTGGCGTGACGCTGTTTCCGACTCGGGTTCGGTACTCGTCTTGCCAGAGCGGGATTTCGGCGTGTACTCGGGCGCCGATCGTGTCTCTTATTTTCGCGAAGTTTCCGTTCGACGTGACGTAGACGATGTCATCGAGCTGTTGGCCCGTAAAGTTCGCCTCAACCCACTCGCGGGTCATACTCCCCCGAGAAATACGGGATTCGAGCGTGCCTGGTAGGTCGGAAATAGTAGAAAACACGTCATATCTACACGCATCGAGGAGGATGAGGGTATCCCAATCCGCCTCAAATACATCGACTCCATCGTCATTGAACTCGGTGTGATTTCGATACCGGTGATGCATACGCGAGACGTGCCTGCTGATATTACGGATGTTTGGAGGATTACGATTCTTGATGCGTCGTGCTATCTGTTCGTACATCGATGACTCTCTGGATGGTGTGAGCTGTTCAGAACCAGTCGTTGTCCGACACGACAATACACCGACCTGAGGACGACTACCAAAGCGCTTCCCACGTCAAAATTCACGAAGCTCTCGTACTATCTTAATTGTTCGCTTTCGAGAGTAGGTCGAACGCCTCACGGATTGACGATTCGATGCCCCGCTCTGGCTCCCAGTTCAGTTCACTCTGTGCTTTCGATATATCCACATCGAAGTTCGAAACGAGCGTCTCTGTGCGTGGGTTCTCCACCTGTCGAACACGCACATCGATGCCTCGTTCGGTTGCAACTTCTTGAATGAACTCGGCAATATCGAGGACGCTCGGCGCTTTTCGACCAGCAATTTCGAATTTCTCGATCCCGGTCTCACCGCGGTCGCGCTGGTCCAGAACCGCTTCGACGCTCTGAACGTACGCCTGCGCTACGTCCACGACATGAACGTAGTTTCTCGCTTGCGTTCCCGGTTTATAGACAGTGAGATCTTCACCAGCGAGTGCTCGCTCGACGAAGTAGTTGATAACATTATTCCTGGTGACGGTCTGTCCACCCGCACGATGAATTCCGTATAGGTTGCCTTTGAGGAAAAGATGGGCGGGGAACGCATTTGCCGCGAACGACTCGACGATCCGCTCGCCAAGAACTTTCGTTCGGCCGTACCAGTTCATCGGCGTGCGTGGGTGATCGATCGATATTGGAAACTCCTGTGGATCACCGACGATAGCCATGCTCAACGGAAATACCAATCCAGCACCGGTTTTTCGGCACCAGTTCGTGACGTTGGCCGTTCCGACGACGTTGGTCTCGTACGTCAGATCAGGATTCTCAGTACAGTCTGGCACACCACTTATCGCTGCGAGGTGGACCACAACGTCCGCATCAGAAATCGCCGATGCAAGCCGTCGGCGATCGCGGATGTCAACGTGTTTAATAGAAAGGTCGCCGACGGTACGGACGGTCCCGAGATAGAAGTTATCGATCCCGATCAAATTCCAGTCGGGGTGTTTATTTTGAAACGCCTGAATGACGCAACTTCCGGCAAACCCTGCTGCACCAGTAATTGCCACTGTCGGCGTCGTCGCTGGTGTCTCTTCAATCGTCATCACTCACCAACCGAATACAGAGTATATTAACTATTTTCATATTTGACCACATCTTTGAGAACTTTAAACACCTGTCTGATAACGATTTGGAGGTCGAACCAGATGGACTGTTGTCTGATATATTCAACATCGAGCTGCAACTTCCCGTCTGGATTGTGTCCGGTCATATCGTTTATCTGAGCGAGTCCCGTCAATCCGGGCTTGACGAACCAGCGCTGTTTCCATTCAATCATATCGGCTGTGATCTCTCGATCGATCTCTGGACGCTCAGGTCGAGGACCGACAACGCTCATATGTCCCGTGAAAATCGACCAGAGCTGCGGAAGCTCATCGAGATGCGTGCTGCGGAGGATGCGGCCAACGCGAGTAACACGGGGGTCAACGCCTCCTGCATCTTCGTCGCTGATAACCGCTCCCGTCTCCGATTCAGCATCATCCACCATACTCCGGAACTTATAGACGGTGAACGTGCCACCGAACGTCGACGTTCGTTTCTGGGCGTAGATGATCGATCCTGGACTGTCCAGTTTGATAGCGAGCGAGATTACGAGCACCAACGGCGATAGCAGGAGTAGCCCTACACCCGCAAACGTCACGTCGAGCAGTCGCTTCGTCATCCGATCCTGCCAATCCCACGGCTCGAGGTCGATGTCTACCAACTCGTTGTACTGCGTGGAATCACAGGTTAACACGCTGCTCCCGAGTTCATGGGGAACTTTCGCGGTGACACCGTGGCTGTAGCACGTATTGAGGACTCCGAAGAACTCCTCGCGGTCGGTCCGAGAGAACGCCAGAGCGACTGTATCGGCGTCGTGTGTGACTAGAATCTCACTCAGCCTCGAAATCCCCCCGAGATATTCGATGCCCTCAATATCGGGGTACGGGGCGATCGATACCGAACCACCGTCCGTATACCCTGCCATTGGAGCCGATGATTCGGAGCCAGTATCGGAATCAGACCATTCTGCCAGTTGGTTCTTGTGATACGGACTGCTCAGAGAGACATAACCGACGATCGGTATCTCAGTCATGTCGACGAGCTTGGATATGTTCTCCGGATCGTCACCGACGATGATGATGCGTTCGGTCGAACTTCGCTTTTGACGCCGGATGAGTACGTGCCACGCTGGGAGTAACACGAGCAGCCCGGCAGTCGTCAACACGAGCGTTGACCGGGGAAGCCGGTATGTATAATCGAAATATCCGATCGTTGCGAGAATGAACGCTGCAAGCACGACTCGACGCTGTGTCTCGGTAACGACATCGAGTATACGGCGCGGCCGTGGTTTGTACAGCGGGACAAGTGCGAGTAGTACGATAAACAGCACCGTCGCCATTGCAATCGTCAATGCGCTGTTTGGGAGAGTCGTAGCTGGCAGACGATTCAAGACAGGAGCCGATGCCGTTGCCAATCTCTGTACGGAGGGATGATTGGTGACAGCAACCGCTAGTGCCGCGATTGTCCCTGTCCCGATCGAACTCGCCAATCGATATTGCCAACCGGACACCACACCCTTTATTCGATGACCTTGCATATTATTATCCGTCTCCTAATCCGATTCTACCACAATTCTCGATATCAACCTGTGGTGATATGTTTGACTACCTCTGACGAGGGTTCTGCTGGAAAATTCTCTATTTGATTCGCCTTCGGGAGGTTTTCTACTCTCGTGAACTATTTCGAGAACCACGACAAAATGATTACATTTCTTACATTGTTGGATCGTATCTAATATCCAGTAATATGAATGCAATCATACTCTTGTGGTAATCACATGGGTATAACACGAAGATATATTAGTATAATATGTCTGCTCATAATATCGATATGTCTTCAACAGATGTAATACTATAATCAGTCCATAATCATCACTACTTGACAACATGAAGTGACGTTTAATCAGATATTGTACCGTTTGATGGTCATTCATTCTCAGAAATGCCTGATTCAATCGTCAAAGACTGTCGTCGGAGACTGTGTTGGAGTCGGACGAACTCATGCGTATCCAAGATCTTCTAGACGGGCTTTGATCTCATCCGGAACTTCAGTATTCCCCTCAACAGCTCTGACGTCTAGCTCTGCTACGATCGACGCGAGTCGTTCTTTCGGAGACGGTATTCCTGTCTCTCCAGTTTCTTCGTATCCATCAATTGTTTCATAGCCGTAGTACTCATCGACAGCATATCCTCGCTGTGTCGTGTCGTATTGTTCTCGTTCGGTTTCGTCTCCATTTTCTTCGAGCTTCTGCTCGCTCCACGTGGTCAGTCCAAGATACTCCGTGATGCATTCTCGATCGTCGATGGTTCCGAGCAGTGTTTTGCCCCGTCCTTGCGAATCATTGATGCCTGCACTGTCGAGAACCGTTTCGTACACGTCACAAAGGGAGACCGTTTCGGAGCACGTACCATCCATCCCTGGCCCGTAAACGCACAGTGGAACGTGTGTCAGTTCCTTGTAAACGCCGTGTTCGTGGCCCCACGCGCCGTGTTCTCCGAGCATCTCCCCGTGGTCAGCGAGGGTGATGATGTAGTCGAAGTCTCTCGACAAAATATCAAATAGGTTGTTATAGCAGTCTGAAAGATATGTCGCACAATCATCGTACGCCTGTTGAATTTGATCTCCGTCTACGGCTTCGAGACTGATATCGCCGACCGACTTGGTCAGTGCTGGTTCTTCCACGGTTGCATATTCTGGCGGTACGCGGTACGGTTCGTGGGCTTCCATCACATTGATGAAGAGAAATTCGTTGTCACTGAACTCGATATTTTGCACTTCGTCTATCGCTTCGAGTGTCCCACCGTACTCAACGCTTTCCTGCGTATCCAGTGCGAATATGAGTCCCATACGGAGTGACGCAATTGTTTTAGTGTCGCTTCGAAGACACTCGTACACTCCTTCGAGATATTTCTGTAGCCCTGTCGTGTGGGTTTCTCGGCTGAACCTGCGCCAGTCGAACAGCTCCTCATCAGTGAGATGCTCGGATCCGTCTGGCGTTCTGAAATCGGTGAATCCTCTATCGAATCCGAAATGTCCAGTAATGTTTGTATTAGCACTGAACGCCCGCGTGGTGTATCCAGCCGCTGAGAGTCGCTCTGCGAGAACGGGCCTGTCACAGTCCAGTTCCATGTTCTTTGCGTGGACCCCAATTTCGCTCGCATACTGTCCCGTGAAAAATGATGCGTGGGCTGGAACGGTCCAGTTCGCGGTTGAGAATGCACGTTCGAACCGACGCCCGGGAAGCCAATCGAAGTGGCGGTCGAACGCGTCTTTTCGGAGTGTATCGAGGACAACAAGCGCGATGTTTGTCATAGCGTATCGAGACAGATGCTTTCTCCGTTTAGTACAAAAGGAAATCGACAGCGACGACGCAGTCGAGTTGTATTTTTGACGTTTCTAACGTGTAAATCGACAGGTCCACGTTAGCGCTGTCGTCCATGGACTGGTCTAATCAGGAGATCATAATGGAAATCTACCCCGGTTACAATTGCTCCACTATAGATAATGGCTCGAATCGCACTGATACACCCTCAGTATCTAGTCACTGGTGGGGCAGAAGCCGTCTCACTCAACGCCATCGAAGCCCTTCAGGACGAGCACTCCCTCACATTGTTTACGAACCACGAGCCGCAGTTCGACTCGCTCAACGACTACTACGACACTGCTGTCGATCCAAATCGCGTCTCCGTCCGCACACCGCCGATTGCGTCACACTACGTCGACCGCTTCGGTGCACAGAACGGTCTGTTGCTCTATGCATTGCTGAATCGGTACGTCAGACGGTATCTCGATGCGTTCGATCTCGTGGTTGGCACGTACAACGAACTCGCTTGTGAGATCCCTTCTGTGTTGTATCTCCACCACCCGTTGTACGATGTATCGAATCAACACCTCGATCCGCGCAGCAATCAGGGCGCTCGCTATTACTACAAACGTCTCAGTCGCTCAATCGCCGGTGTTTCGAATGCGACCATGAACCATCCATCTACAACGCTGCTGACCAACTCCGACTGGATGGCAGAAAATATAAAAGACGTGTACGGAACGCGTCCGCGGACGGTGTATCCACCGATCGAAACCAGCGCGTTTGCTCCGCCTCCGATTGAAGAACAATCACGTGGGTTCGTCTCGGCCGGTCGTGTCTCGAAGGACAAACAGCTCTTGCGGAGCATCGAGATTTTACAGCGCGTTCGAAATCGAGGACACGATATTACTCTGCATATCGCAGGGCCGCTCCCCAATACGGAGTACGCTGATCGCGTTCGTGTGGCCGCTTCACGCCACGCGTTCGTGACGATAGAAGGACGGCTATCGCGTGATGAACTCGTCTCGGTAATCGAGCGAAATCGCTATGCGATCCACGGCAAGGACTACGAACACTTCGGGATCGTCGTCGGCGAATTCATCGCCGGAGGTGCCCTTCCATTCGTACCGAACACCGGTGGACAGTGCGAAATCCTCGATCAGAACGACGCGCTTCTCTATGAGTCGACTGATGACGCTGTCGAAACGATCGATCACGTGCTCTCTTCGCCAGAGTTCGAACTGTCCCTTCGTGAGGAATTACCGTCCGTCGATGAAGAGTACGGGCAATCGCGGTTTCGACGTGAGATCTGTGACGTTGTTTCGACCGCACTGTGAGTACGATGATAGTCTCGTTCTCTTCAGATCGCCACTATTCCAATTCGTCTTGCAACGAGGAGTCCACCACCAACGATTGCGACTCCTCCCAGACCAAGACAGATTTTCCAGAATGAAATGCGCTCAACGATGCGCATCAGTGCATCGATCGTGAGATAGCCGACGATGGCGCTCACCGTTAGCGCGATCAGTGCACCACTTGGAGAGATACCAGCGAGACTACCGCTTTCGAGGAGTGCAAGCGCACTTCCACCGAGCGCAGCGGGAATGCTCAGCAAAAACGATAATCTGAACGCCGATGGACCATCGTGGCTCCGAAACAAGAGTACACTTGCTGTGACGCCGGATCGAGAGATCCCCGGAAGCACAGCGAACCCCTGAAGCGCCCCAACTAATAGCGCGTCGACGATGTCCGGTTGTTCGCGTGACCCGAGTGCAAGATCGCCGGACACACGCTGGAGTATTCCTGTTACGATGAGCAGTCCGCCAATCAGAATGATCAACATTCCTCCTTGAAGCTTGCCGATGACTTCCCCAAGAAGCAGATACGCCGGAATCCCAACGATTCCGGTCATCAGTGTTGCGATGGCGAGATACGACAGCTCGGCCGTCGAACCGTCGAACGCCTCCGATGGACGCCAGTCCGGAATCGATCGAAGCACAGCTTTGAGCTCGTCGCGGTAGTACGCTGTTGCTGAAACGGCTGTCCCAGCGTGCAAAAACAACGCGAAGGAAACTGCACTGGTGTTACTCTGTCCGAGTGCAGTAAGAGCGATCGTAATGTTTCCCTCGCTTGAGATCGGTAACCATTCGAAAATACCCTGCAGGATCCCAACAATCACCGCAATGAGCGCTGTCTCTCCATCCATGGTATGATTACCAGTGACCGATGGCTAAACGGTTTGGACTTCTTCTCGGATCGCGTTGTACACTCACACCCCTCCGCTTCGTACCTTCCAATACGAACAACATCTCTTAATGATCAGTTATAATTAATGTAAAAATAATGCCACTCGATCTTAACTCACTGTATTCTGTTTGTAACATGGCATCTCATATTCACCATCCAAATACATGTTAAATTATTTCATTCAACAACATAAAATGAGTATTTATTTGGTGATTCCGTTTGCTGTCCCCGACAAACGCATTACCCAGAAACTTTTACCCCTCTGTTACAAGGAGGTACGTAATGAATCGACCAGCCCGATACCTCTTTGCGAGCTTTTTTATGCTGCTCGTTGCCAGCCTGATATTCAATCAAGTCGGAGGACCTGAATCGCTGAGGATATATCATATTATTCCACTGTTCATTGTCTTTGGAGGACTTGGATTCGCGGTCTACGGCTATCACGTGTACGGTTTTGATGGCCGATTCGGACTGCTGTTGTTCACCTACATGCTCTGCATGGTGGTGCTCATCGGTGTTGCCCTCCAGCAGGGAGGACTCGGATTCCCTGCACCGGGGCGAGCAGTAAAGCTGGGACTCATCGCGTTGTTGGTCATGTTTTTCCTTGGCGTCTGCCCAAAGCAGCTTCGATTCATTAAGCAGACGTGGGTATACCTCTTTGCGTTTTTCGTGTTGTTCTCGATTCATCTCCTTCACGCAGTGCCGTTGTCACCCTCAGGTGGCTCTGCATCAGTCCCGATTTGGGCCGGATTTCTGATGGGCCTGAATCTGTTCGTTATCCCGCGATACGTTTCCCGCAATACGTTCTTGTGGGTGCTCAGTCTCTTCGCAAGTGTCTCGGTGTTGCTCGGTGCTCTGGCGTACTCCATCGGCCCCTACAGCGTTCTTGGAATGAATGTCACATTGTGGGACGAAACGTTCTCACCGATCTTCGTGAGTGGACAGCTTTATCCTCTCGAGTCGGTGTTTCCGAATCCAAACACGTTCGGATTTATCGGATTCATGGGTGCTGCCGCCGCGATTATGTTGGCAATCGGCCAGTTCCCGAGTAGTAACAGCGATCACGAGGGACAAAGCGTCCGCGCTGATGGTGCTTCGGCGACGGTTCTCTCGTTCCCATACATGTTTTCGCTCGGGCTGTCGTTTTTCGCCGGCGTTCTATTCGTGATCAATGTGCTGGGTATGTATCTCTCTAACAGTCGTGCCAGCTATCTCGCTCTCGCGATGGCACTCTTGTTGTTTTTCTCCTACATTACTCTCGGCCGTCGGAGTCTCCCCTTCGCCTTCGTCGGTCTCACGAGTGTTGTACTGCTGTTCTTGTTCTTACTTCCGCAACTCGGCATCAGTGCCTCTGGACGGTTCGCTCTCTGGTCTGGCGCGCTCGAAGCATTTCTCCAGCAACCGAAACTACTCGGAGAGGGAATTATCAATACAAAAGAGTTCATCGCGCCGTACGTCGAGGAGCCGTACAGCGGACACAGCCCGCACAACTCGTATCTGAATATCTTCCTCCGGGCTGGCTTGATCGGTGGTGGGATGTACCTTCTCATCATCGTTGGGAGTCTCTTCTCTGGTGCGCTCCGGAGAGACCGTGTCGACGTACCCGCCCTCGTGCTCGCGTTCGGTTGTGCTATCCATCAGATGTTTGAGGCATACTCGCTCTTCTGGTATACGATCATGGCTGTGATCAGTTCGCTTGCGTTCGGATATCTCATCATGAACGGCGCGTGGATTGACCAACCCGAAGAGCCAGCGAACGACCGTAAGCGGAACCGGAACTCCCGCAAGTCTCGAAATACATCCCGAAGTAAGTCTCGAAGCGAGACGTGGTCGCGCCCAGAGTGGAATCGGTGACTGTGTCGGCGTAATTTGAAACGTTTCTGTTCTTTATTGGATCGGTACCGAGTTGTTCATACCTGCTCTCATCGTATCCAGCCTGCTGATGACACTGGTCGTCGTTCCGGTTCGGTATCCCTTATCGAAGCATTCGCATGACACGCTGGAGATCGGAGCAGCGATCGCCCGCGAGCGTAGCGCCGAGCTTACGGTTCTTCATGTCAATATCTATCAGAATGGGGGAAGGATCACGCGCCGCGACCTCAAATCGGCTGTTAAGCGAGCCGTTGGTACTCTTCCACCAACGCGTTATGTCGTCCGTGACGGCTTTTTTGTCGAGGAAAGCATCCTTGATGAGGTTGCAAATGAGGCGGCAGACGTCGTCGTCATTGGTCGTGAAGAGGCATCCCGCCTCCGACAGCTCGTTCGTCGTCTGAGGGATGAGCCAGACATCGAGCGATATCTCCGCAATCGACTCGACTGTGAGATAATAACTGTTCCGACAGGAACGTAGCGTAGGCAGGTCAGTCGTCGGCTTCCGGCTCTGCAGGCGCACGCGGTGGGCGGTCTTCTGCCGTTGATTCGTGGGTCATATTGACGTTGAGCTCCCCGCTCGTTTCGTCAAAGACGACGTGTGAGTGAGGGTAGGCGAGTTCCACGTCAACGTCGTCGAGACGTTTCCATATTGCTTCTTGAATCCGAGAGCGCATCGTGAGCGGCTTGTACGGATCTCTCGTCCAGTAGCGGAGTCGGAGTTTGACGCTGCTGTTGGCGAACTGATCGATGAAGCACGTTGGTGCAGCGGGATAGCGCGAACTCCCGATGCGGATGTCTGGTCCGCCCTGAATGACTCCATCAATATCGCGAGCGGCGTTTTCGATGAGTGTACGCGCCTTCTCGATGTCGCTCTCGTAGGTGACACCGATGTCGAGCGTGTAGCGGGTCCGGGTGTCCTCAGCCGAATGGTTGATCACGTCCCGTTCGCGCATCGACCCATTCGGGACGACGAGGAACGTATTTTCGAGCGTGAATATCTTCGTGTAGCGGATCGTGATATCCTCGACGAACCCGCGTTGGCCTGTTTCGGCCAGTTCGATCATGTCCCCAACCTCGTAGGGCTGGTCGGCGAGAACGAACAGTCCGGAGATGACGCTCCCAACGATGGGCGCGAGCACGACACCAACCATGGCGGAGAAGACCGTGACAGAGAGAACGATGTTGGTGCCATTGATCCCGTAGATATACACGATGATGAACAGAATTCCAACACCGTACACGCTCATCCGAATGATCCGGAGCACTGTCCGCGAGACGCTCGGACGACGGAATCGTCGGGCCACACGCCGACCCAGCATCTGCGTGACGTACTTAGACGCGTACCACGTGACGATGAGGACGAGTATCGTCAGGAGCAGCTTTGCAACGTCTTGGGGAAACCCCCAATCCTTGAACCACTCAAGCCACCAGTGTGCAATATTGGCGAGGCCCTCACTCGCTTGTTGGCTGGCCGGTTCCTTGGTGGTCGATTGACCAAGTGGTCCTCCCGCCCCAGATTGATTCGTCGTAGTAGAATTGGCCGCAGCAGTCGTAGTAGTAGCATTCGGACTCTGTGCCGACAGCGTCCGACCCCCCTCCCTCATGTCTGTGGTCACTCTAGGAAGGGGAAAAAGCATTGCGACCCGTGAAATTGCCATTACAGCGTTCAGATTTGTTCATATTTGGCATCCATATTGATCGGTGTATAGTGTTACTTTGTCACTCATAATCACGCTTCATCATCAATGATGGAAGAATCACGGCCTGTAACCCTCTGAATATCAAATACTACTGCAACAAAGCCACCAGATCTATATCGGTGCTTCATCTAGTATCAAACAATGAATCTCATGAGTGTTCGGCAGCGATCGTCGGATCGAACCCAACGGGGGATCGGACGCAAGGCAACACTCGTCTGTCCCACCTGCGGCCACGAGAGTCCGAGCGGTACTGATGGCGACTGGGTTATCACTGAAGAAACGAACGACGATATCCGCCGCGTTACGTATGATTGTCCCGTCTGTTGGACGAGCGTCGTCGTTCAGCCTCGGTTCGAGCGCTGATCGATCGTCGAAACGGCGAGAGAGTGTCCTCAGAGGCCGTTCGTACGGAATTCGGTGTGTTCATAATTAGCACGAGTTTGTCGCTCATTGATTTAGAATCCCAGTAGAGAGCGCCGGAGCCACCGTTCGCCCGACAATCGCACGAACCGCAGTCGCGCTGCAGAAGATGGGCCGTTGGTGTAGATTACAGATCGACTGTAAGCGGGGATCGAAACACCGAGAGCTAAAAGAGTCGGGGGACAACGGACGCTTCGGCTTTTCGGAGATGTTCGTCGACGGTGCTCGGGGCACATCCGAGTTCATCAGCGATGTCTTGGTGTGTGGCGCAGCGGGGAACGTCGTAGTAACCGTGTTCGACAGCAGTTTCGAACACTTCGAGCTGTCGTTCTGTGAGCAGCGAGAGAAGATTGTTAGTGTCTGGATAGTACCCACCAGCATCGTGGACCGAAACGTCGATCTCGTCAGGAATCGACTGGAGGACGTTTCGAAGACTGGTGTCAATTCCAACAAGTGTCACGAACAGGTTGTTTTCGTCGAAGGTAATCGGTGTGTCGATAATGAGTGCGTGTTCGTGTGAAAGTTGGACGAGCTGTCCGACAGGATGCGACACATCGAGATGAAGGAATACGTAGACGCTCCCGTCTTCGACAGGGACGATCTCATAATTGAGAACATCATCGTGATCTCTGACGGTCGCTTCGATCGTCTCACGGTTGCCCGCGAGCTGATACAGCACGATGAACGTCTCGTTGAACCGAGCGTTGAAATGCAATAGTGTCTCTCGGGTAATGCTATCTTGTGCTGCGAGACAGTGGTCTATCGGGTGGAACACGAGTTGTGTCGGCCCGAGTGAGAGTGTGAGATACTTCATGATCTATGAACCCCGTAGTAGAAAGCCGAGCAGAACCGCCCCTTACTATTGTGACAAATCCGTCCAAACGTCGGAAGGGAACGTTTAACCCGACACTGTTCCCACCCACGGTTATGGAGTGGCCCCACGATCCAGACTCAGACGAGGGGAGCGAAGGAATGCGCAAGTACGGAATGGCGATTCTTGCCAAGAAAGTCGATGAAGACGACTTCCCGCTTTCGAAAGATCAGTTCCACGAACAAGTTAGCGACCATCCGATTCGTATCGACCACGAGACGGTCGTCAGCGTTGATGACATTCTCGACGGTGTTGAGGCCGATGTGTTCGAGGATATCCAATCATTCCACCGGACGGTGGGCAGCGCGATGCGCAATCAGGATTACTGGACGTACGATCCCGACGAAGCGACGAGCAACGGGTAGCGGTCTTCTTTCTGTGCACAGTATAGTGTGTGAACATACGCCACACTTATTCAGTCAGGATCGCATAGCAGCACGTATGGCAGTCGATTCATCGAACGCGGACGAGTCAGAACACGAACGGCTCCCCGAGACGGTGGTTGAGGATCTGCTGGACGATCCACGACGCCGGGCGATGCTTCGGTTGCTGGGAACACACGACGGCTCAATCAGAATGACACAACTCGCAGCACGCGTCATCGCAGATGAGCGATCGATTCCCATTGATGCAGTCTCTCTCGAGGAACGCCGGCGCGTCTGTGATACTCTCTATGAGTGCCATCTTCCGAAACTCACTGCAACAACTGTCATTCGGTACAATTCGCGACAGGCAAGCGTCGAACTCGACGAGAAAGCAACACAGCTGTTGGATCGACTCTAATTATCGCAACCGACATTGGTCGCCGTAAATTGGCACAGCCACAATCTGCGTGACGTTGTGCTTTTAGCTCCAGCCGGATCGAAGCACGAATATCCATGAATCAATAAGGACGGATGTGACGAACACGCAGGTCACGCTCATCCAGATCGACAACTATGGGCCGTGGACGGTAACGCCTGAACCACGCCGCGAGGTCGACCTTCAGACGCTTCAATCTCGATTGTACGCTGATCTCTCGCAACTGTTCGGCAACCGAGAGGGATACGTCTTCTTCTCTCGGTTCGACAATATGATCGCCGTTACCAACGGCTTAGACATGGATGCGCACGCGCTCATTCAAGAATCGGTTGGTAATCGATATCCAGTGACCGTCAGTCTAAGTGTTGCCGTCGATCCCAATCCTGTTGATGCACTTGGGTTGGCGACGAGTCGGCTGCAGGATGCCGGCAGTGCTCAGGATCGGACGAGACGGGAGATCCTCCGCGGAGAATCCCTCACTGAATCCATGCGTACGGAAGACGACGTCCAGATCGCTCACTTCGATGTGAACGACGCGACTGACCGCTACACCGACAAACTGAACGAGTTCGATACGTTCATTCACATTGAACAAGGTTACGCCGAGTTGATGCGTTATATGCGGATGGCCCACGATTCGCTCTCGTTTTTCGTCGGTGGGGACAACGTCATCTCGGTCTGTTCATCGATCGGCCGATCGGAGTACGCCGATGCCGTCGAACACGTTCAGGATGCGGTTGGCGTCGACCTCAAAGTCGGTGTTGGACGCAACCGGTCAGTACAGGCTGCCGGTATGATGGCGAAACACGCGCTTGAACAGTGTAGAGAAGACGAAACGGCTGTCGAACTCGGTTGGTGATCATAGACGTCACTGACCGATTATTGCCGAACGTGAGCCTAAGCGTCCATCTCACATAATAGTGCTGGGATACGCTTTACTTGGTCCAAGAGATACGTTTCGACATGGAATCTCACATGACCGTTCGTGATGTATTGTTGCCCGAATTTGTGGGTGCAAGCGAGAGCGATACCGTTCAGGCGAGTGCTCGTTTGCTTCTCGAAGAACGGGCGAACCATCTCGTCGTTCTCCGCGGAAACGATCCGGTCGGATTGGTCAGTGTCCGTCGACTTCTCCAGCAGTATGTCGATGGCGACGCTGCCGATACGACGCTCGGTGACGTGATGACGGATGAGTACGAGACCATCACGCCAGATATCTCCGTGAGTGCGGCTGCCGATCGCTTTGTCGGGGCCTCGCGGCCGTTGCTCGTCATGGATAACGGTACGCTTATCGGACTCTTGACGGAGAGAGATCTCCTGACCGCACCGCACAGTGAACCATCAGACGATACGATATTCGTCGAGGAAAAAGGATCGAACCCGACGCCCATCGATGAGGCGACAGCCGATCAAGGGATCTGTGAAGCGTGTGGTGCATTCACTCGAACACTAACTGTGACCGACGGACGCTCTCTGTGCTCGGACTGTCAAGACGTGTGAATCCTGATTCAACTCGATTCGGAGATTTGTGCGACACCGTCTGTGGTAGATCGTTGTACTCACCGAGTTCTGTAATCAACTGTCTCCGATATTTGGACTGACCTCGGGCAGCGATGGCTGTACTATCGAAGATCGTCGCACGTGCATCGCATGGTTCCGATGTGGACTGGTTTCGTCGTATGGTACGCGTTGTGTCGTTAGTCAGAGACGGAGAATGGGTATGGTGGCTGAAAAACGAGTACCCAAACTGTAGTAAATTCTTTTTCCTGAATCTTTTTACTATGTTTTTGCCTCAATTCTATGCACGGGAGAAAGATCCAATAGTTCAATCATGCGTGATGGGCATTCGTCCGGATATAGAACACAACACCTTTCGTAGATCGCGCAGGAATCACGGATATGATACGGACGCTCGATGATCTCGACGCGGAGGGAACCGCGGTCGGGGTGCGGGTCGACATCAATAGTCCGCTTTCTGAGTCCGGGGATGGGTTGGCCGACGATGCTCGATTGCGGGCGCACGTTGGCACGCTCTCGGAGCTCACGGAGCGGGGAGCACGCGTAGCCCTCCTTGCCCATCAGGGCCGACCAGCTGGTGATGCGTTTAGTTCGCTTGCTGCGCACGCAGAGCGGCTTGACGATCTGCTCTCGGCCCCTGTCGAGTACGTCGATGCCACATTCTGCTCGGACGCTCGGAGGCGCGTCGAGGCGCTTGAGGCGGGTTCGGTGCTCGTTCTCGAAAACACCCGCTTTTACAGTGAGGAGAACATGTCGTTCGATCCAGCTGATGCGGCCGAGACGCATCTCGTCGTGAACCTCTCATCGGTGTTCGATGCGTTCGTGAACGACGCATTCGCCGCTGCCCACCGGTCCCAACCATCAATCGTCGGATTCGCCGAGCAGCTTCCGAGCTTTGCGGGGCGTGTGATGGAACGCGAACTCGAAGCGCTCGGAAACATCGGTGAACGAGCGTCGCCGCGCGTATACGTCCTCGGTGGAGCGAAGGTCGACGATTCCATCGAGATCGCAGAAACCGTTCTTGAGTCGGGGTTGGCCGATACAGTTCTCACGGCTGGTGTCGTTGGGAACACCTTCCTGCACGCCTCGGGCGTCTCGCTCGGGTCTGAGAGCGATTCGGTTGTCGAATCACGCGCTCGTGACCGACTCGGTCTCGCTGAATCGCTGCTCGAACGGTATCCGGATCGCATCCGTATGCCCAACGATATCGCTATCGAACGGGGCGATGAGCGAATTGAGGTGGCTGTCGAAGAGCTTCCGGTTGATGAACCGGCCCTCGATGTTGGCCAGCGAACCATCGATGCATACGCAGACGTGTTCGAAACTGCCGGAACGGCGATTCTCAACGGTCCTGCTGGGGTCTTCGAAGAGGAACGTTTCGCAGTCGGGACGCGGGGGCTGTTCCAAGCCGCGACGGCTGCCGGATTCTCGATCGTCGGTGGTGGCGATACGGCTGCTGCGATCCGTCGGCTCGGTCTCTCTGGATTTGACCACGTGAGTACCGGCGGTGGGGCAGCGCTTGCGATGTTGACCGGCGAGCCGCTGCCAGCCGTTTCGGCTCTCGATTCGGCGTGAGTGAATACTGGTATGGAGATCGACACCCCGAGCCGAGCCGAGGCAGACATCCTCGCTGACCTCTGGGTGTCGCTTGCTCGTGGTCAGCACAATCACGGGTCTCATCTCGCAGCCGAAACCAATCGCACGCCGATCTACGAGTCTATCTGTCAACACATCGTTACTGATGGTGTCCGCGTCGCTCGCGACTCCGATGCTATCGATCAGGAACACGCCGATGGTGAGCACGTCGAGACCGATATCGTCGGATTCATTATGTTCACCGCGCGTACTGGTCGTTACGAGGAGACCGTTTCGGCCGGCGTCATCGAGAACCTCTATGTGATGCCCGATTGGCGGAGTGAAGGGATCGGCTCCGCACTCCTTTCGACGGCCGAAGACGAACTCGAAGCAGACGGAATCGAGATCATCACGCTCGATGTAATGGCCTCGAACAGAGCTGCCCGACGCTTCTACTCGCGCCATGGCTACGCCACCCACCGGGTGACAATGGCAAAACGCAAAACCGATACACACTCAAAGGATGAGTGATCATATACAGATGCGCCAAGGGAGCTTGGGCCCGGTGCAAGCACTCGATTTGTAATCGAGAATACGTGGGTTCAAATCCCACCCTTGGCTTGACTCTTCCAACACGAAGTTCGTACCTGTTGGTGTCTGTCATTTCATAGGTTGGATGAGAATCGGTAGCGTGACTTTGACGCCTCCCGTCCAGATCGGCGGAGGAATCGTCGGTTATGAATGTCCAGACTGTGGGGTTGTTGTGTTCGATTTTTTCTTGAGAGATTCCTTTCTGCGCGTTTGATGGTCTCATCGACAGATTTGCCGCTCCGTTTGAGCGTTCTCGTCTGTTCTATCAGTAACTGTCCGTCATTCGTTCGTGGACGTAGCAGCAAGCAATTCCTGAATGTGTTCGTCTGCCCAATCGTACACCTCTTCCATCTCCTCTATCATATCTTCGTACTCCCCGTACGCGTTCTCGGCGAAGGTGACACAGTCCTTGTAACATCCACGAGTTCGTGGCACATCTCGGTAACCGCATCAACCCATCCCTGTTTCGTAACCACCAAAGAGGTATCAATATCGAGCCTGTTGCATAGCGACCACAACCACACCACTGTCTACCGTTTAGTTATCCATCGATAGAATTCGATACTGAGCTTAAATTGCTGTTAGTTAGGACGTTAGATTTAACAGTATCCATCACTCTGTTGTGTTAGTGTTACTAATGCTGATTATGTCTGCTTGAACATCCGGGAGGTACAACCGAGTGCCAATAGTAATATTATCTGACTCGATCAATTCATCAATATCATCAGAATAATACACAGCCGAGACTAAACCGTACCCAATATCAAGCAATATTGAACGCTCGTTCGAGTCAATTTCACGAATCTCACCAACGAAATCATAGTTCCATTTACTTGCCGGAGATTTTGGGTGGCTGATGCCAATCTTCTTATCAGTATTCTCATATATATCATCATATAGATCAAGTCTAATACTTACATCGATATTCTCTCCAACCATCTCTTCTTCGACGACAGGCATAGGTAGATCAAACAGTCGAATCTCGAATCCGTTCTGCAATTTCGCTCGTACTGTCTGATCGTAAACTGTCCCTTGGTAGATCGCTTCTGGCTCGATTCCGAGGACTTGAATACGTATTTTGGAGGTTGTAACCATCTTTAGAACTATTAGTGATATTTCGATTTAGCGGGTATGGATGTGACAATATACCCGTTATCACCAACAATTACAGATATTGGCTCACCCGAGTCCGTCACGTATCCATACGCTGTCCCACCACCCTCTTTCTCTGGTATTCTCTTTGGCTCTCCTTCCTTGATTGTTTTATAAATAATGTCCATCATTTCGTCTTTATTTGAAACTTTGTATCTTTTATAGAACTGGTCTTCATGTCTTTGGAGAATGTGCTTCCAACCAGCACCACCATTCCCTTTTTCGAGCCAGACGACTTCCCCGTCACCCCAACGTTTCTGTTTCGGATTGACGGCCATCATCGTCTCATCCACGTTGCCCTGCTTGCCAATATGGCGGTAGTTGGCGTCGGTCAGACCGTCGTCTACAAACCGTCCGTTCTGGATCGTCTTTTTAATATCGGCTGTTGACCGTCCTCCATCAGTAACGAGTCGTTTCCCTTCATTCGGATTCTTCTTAGGCTTCTTCGAGAGCGCGCCTTTCTCCGCCCGATTGATGATCTCATCGACGGACTTCCCGCTCTGTTTGAGTTCACTCGCCTTCCCTCCGGAGAAGATATCCAGCAGTTTCACAGAAAGCGAGTCCGGCATATGGGGGGCGACGTGCTTGGCGAGCAGGGACCCGATCTCGTCACCTTTGGACGGGAATCGTTTGATCCAGTCTTTGGCGAAATCGAGTGCTTTGGCGCTGTTTGCGCTCGCTCCAACGACAGGAGCGATGGCCATTCCTGAGATGATAGCCTCACCCCACTTTCCGTTGGCCCCGTGCTGAATCGCATCGCGCACGTCTGCCGCGTCACCGAGACCGGGGACAAAGCCCACAGCCATGTGAGCGAGCGCATAAAACGGCGAAGCGTGCGTGGATTGGGTTTGCGCCCCGTCCGGCATCCCGGTGGCACCGTAGACCAGTCCGTCTTTGAACGCCGTCGCATCATCCTCCTGCAGCGTGATCCCCGCGATCGTCACCATCGAGTCCGAATCAGACTCAGTGTCTGGGTTCGTCGTGTCTTTCTCGTTAGGCTGTGTTCGCTCGGTGTCCGACTGTTTCGTCCCACCACCCGATGCCTGTCCGCCACTGGTTCCGGTTTCTATCGGTCCGCCAGCGCGCGCGCTCGACACATCGGTGCTGGTGTGCAGCGTCATCGACGGCTGTAACTTCGAACCTTGTTCGACCTCCCGCGTATCGACAGCCACGCTCACCGTGAGCGGCGTGCCCGGCTGAAGCGTGACAGCCTGTCCTCTGCCTTCAAATGGCGCTCCTGCCGTTCCTCGTTCGAAGGCGACGGCGTCGCTGTCGTCAGTGAGCCACACCTCCACTGGCTGGGTGCCCTGATTAGTGATCGTAAAGACGTTCTGTACGCGCGTTATGGCGTTCGGATTCACCCCTTTACCCTTCGCGGTAGCCACCTCTGTCAACGAGACGCGTAATCGCCCGTTCTGCTGGGTCGCGTACGCACCGTTGGGACCATCCGACGGCTGAAGCGCGAGATACCCGCTTGCATCCCCAGCAACGCGCACGTTCGCATCTCGTGATGCCGACAAATTCGAAAATGCGCCGGTAGCGTAGATGGCACTCGTGATCAACCCGATAGCAATCAGCACGATCGCAAGGCGACGGAGACGAAGCATGGATATGATGGCTCTGAGACGAACACGCACCACCACGGCCCACCGATCGACCGACAACGATGCGGTATCGCTACCCATCAGACGAACTGCATACTCTTTGTATTAGCCTGCTTGAAGATCTTCAAGCTCAGCTTGAAACCACTCACTCACTGTTCACGACTGTTTAACACTAGGCTAAAGAGTAATACGAGCCATTTCAATTCGAGATAGCTACTCTAACGAGATCGAATCGTACAGATACCAACGTACTAGTGATGAATTCGAATCGTACTTTCTCTTAGAGTATCGCCTCGATCACACGCTCAATCCACGGCGGTTTTGATCCCTCGCTTGGTATCACACTCATGGACGACGATCTCAGAGAGCGTATCGAGCGCGAGGCGGAGACAAGCGCGCTCTACAACGCGCTGAAGCACGACAACGAGGCACAGGTCGGGGCAATCCTCGGGCCCCTCATGGGCGAAAATCCGGCGTTCAGAGAGCACGGAGATCAGGTTGCGGGCATTGTCGCTCCCGTCGTCGAGCGAGTCAATTCGCTCACATCGGCCGAACGCCGGGAGCAGCTCGCTGAACTCGACCCGGACCGTCTGGCAGAAATCGACGCCGAAGACGACGAACAAGATGAACAAACGCTTCCAGATCTCCCCAACACAGACGCGTACGACCAGATCCGGATGCGTCTCGCGCCCAACCCGAACGGGCCGTGGCACATCGGTAACGCACGGATGCCAGCGGTCATCGGGACGTACAAGGATCGCTACGACGGGTGGATGCTCTGTCGATTCGACGACACTGACCCGGTGACGAAGCGGCCTGATCTCGACGCATACGACGCTATTCTCGATGCCATCGACTATCTCGGATTCGAACCAGACGAAGTCATCCGTGCGTCCGATCGGCTCGAAACGTACTACGATCACGCACGTGAGCTCATCGAACTCGATGGAGCGTACACCTGCTCGTGTCCCGCAGAAGAGTTCTCCGAACTGAAGAATGCGGGGAACCCTTGTCCGCACCGAGACAAGGACCGAGCGACGATCAGCGAGGAATTCGAATCGATGGTGGCTGGTGAGTACGATCCGGGTGAGATGGTTCTGCGCGTTCGGACCGACATCGAGCACAAGAACCCGGCGCTGCGCGACTGGGCCGCATTCCGGATGATCGATACGCCACACCCCCGCGAGGAAGCCGCCGACTATCGGTGTTGGCCGATCCTCGATTTCCAAAGCGGCATCGACGACCACCTGACGGGAATCACGCACATCATCCGTGGCATCGATCTTCAGGACTCGGCACGACGCCAACAGTTCCTGTACGACTACTTCGGATGGGAGTACCCTGAAGTGATTCACTGGGGACACGTACAACTCGACGCCTACGACGTGAAGATGAGCACCTCGACGATCAAGGGGCTCATAGCGGAAGGCGAACTCGACGGCTGGGACGATCCTCGTGCGCCCACTCTCGCTAGCCTCCGACAGCGAGGGATTCGTGGTGACGCTATCGTCGCAGCGCTCACCGCCCTCGGTACCTCGACCAGCGATGTCGACGTAGCGATGTCGGCTATCTACGCCGAGAATCGAGAACGGATCGACGACAACACTGACCGTGCATTCTTCGTGCGCAATGGCGTCGAAAAGGTAGTTGTGGGCGGTCCTGATGCCGGTGAACCCCCTGTTCATCCCGACCACGAAGAACGCGGGACCCGTCACATTCCAGTCTCCGACGCTGTGCTCGTAGAACCGGACGATGTGCCAGCCAACGGCAAACGCGTCTGGCTAAAGGGGTACGGCTGTGTCCGGCACAACCGTGATGCATTCGAATTCACCGGCGACGGGATCGAAGCCGTTCGAGAGGATGACGTTCCCGTCATCCACTGGGTGCCCGCCGATGAAAACGTCCCACTGACGCTGCAGACGATGAACGGAGCCATCGAAGGACACGCCGAACCCGGCGTCAGGGAATACGCACCAGATGATCTCGTTCAGTTCGAACGCGTTGGCTTCGTCCGAATCGATGAAATGAACGACACCGGAATCGCGTATTTCACACACCCGTAGTATCCCCTACGGCGTCGACCGTTCGAAGGCTTCCATCGAATCAACTGCTCGAACGTCTTGCATTGAATCAATCACATTCGGGAACACTCTTAAGTACCTACCAGCGAGTCAATCTAGGTATCGATGCCCATAGACCCACAATTCGAACAAAACCGAGAAAACGTCGGACAAGAGAACGGCGTTGATGTCTGGGGACCAGTTGATCCGCCGGAAGAGCTCGGTATTCACGGGACCCACGTTGCCGTCGACTACGATATCTGCATCGGTGACGGAGCTTGCTTGGAGGATTGTCCGGTTGATGTCTTCACGTGGGTTGACACTCCAGATCACCCTGAAAGCGAAATCAAAGTCGAACCGACGCACGAGGCCCAGTGTATCGACTGCATGCTCTGTGTTGATGTCTGTCCCGTCGATGCTATCGATGTCGACCCCGGCCGCGCAGGCCGTATCTAAACTAACACGTCTCCATACATATTCAAGACGCTGAAAGTACGAACAGCGTCGTTCAGCACGCACCCATTATTTACATATTTGTATAGGGATAACAACATTTATGTGACACAACAAAAAGCTATTAGCCTCCCGTAGTACTCATACCAAGACAGGGAAACACATGCCAATGCACTCGATTGTTCTCACAAAAGGGGTTCCCGATTTCCGCGAGGGGCAGGTCTCGTTCGACGAGGACGGACACCTCGAACGGGGAAAGACCCCGACCGTTATGAACCCGAACGACAAGCACGCGCTCCGTGCAGCGCTTCAAACGAAGGTACGACACGGTGGGCGAGTCAGCGTGATGAGTATGGGACCACCAGGATACGGCGACGTGCTCGCAGAGGCGATGGACTCTGTGTACGCCGATGATCTCTACTTGCTTTCAGACCGCGAGCTAGCAGCCTCGGATACGTGGGCAACGGCGATCACGCTCAGCACGGGACTCGAAAAGCTCGGTGTTCCTGATCTCGTTTTGGCTGGCTTCAAAACCGCCGACGGTGAGACGGGTCACACCGGTCCACAGGCCTGCTGGGCGCTCGACATGCCCATGATCACCCACGTCATCGCACTCGACGTGGACGAAGAGGAGCGAGTAGTGCGGGCAAAGAGGCTCGTTGAAGGCGGCGTCGATGAGATCGAAACCGTCGAGGCACCGTTGCCCGCGTTCATCGTTGCCGATCCCGAGTTTGATCCGTCCTACCGGACTGCGGGCGAGCAATTGACGCTGAAAGATCTCCGAGCAAAAACGAAAGACCGAGCCGAACACTACGAGCACCATCTGACGACGTGGGATCACAGCGACCTGAATCTCGATCCGGATTACATCGGTCTCGATGGGTCGCCCACAATCGTTTCGTCAGTGGATCCGATTCCAAAGCCCCCCGCAGAGCGCGAGGCAACGATGGTCGATCCAACCGACGAGAGTGAGATGGGTAACGTGTTCGATACAATACAGCCGTTCGCGGCAGGGGGTGATTGATCGTGGCGGATCTCGACCCGAGCGAGTACACCATCTCCGAACTCGGCCCGGAACTGAAAGACATCGAGGATGTCGATGCACTTCAGACGATCCTCGAAGCCGAGAAAGACGGCAAAGACAGACAGGGCGCAAAGACGCTCATCGAGAGTCGAATCGAGAAGTTCACCGAGGACGAAGACGAGGTCGATGTCGACGAGCTCGATCCGTCGGAGCTGTCCACAGCTGAGCTAGGGAACGCACTGCAAGACATCGATGATGCTGAGGAACTCGAAGTACTCCTCGAAGCCGAGAAAAAGGGTAACGACCGCGATAGCGCAAAGCGGCTCATCGAGAGTCGGATCGATTCGGTTTCTGGTAGTGGTGAAGAAGAAGAAGTAAAAGAGGAAGAAGAACGACTCTCTCCCGAGGAGAAACACCCGGATCTCGACCACCCGACAGCGGATAAACGACACATTCGTGCGCTCGATGACGGAGCGTACCGCGACATGTGGGTCTACTGTGAGACGCAAGCAGGAGGGCTCATCGACGTCTCCAAAGAGATGGTGGGGAAATCCCGCCAGCTGATGGATGCGTACAACGAGGAGTATGACACGGACGAGCGCGTCGTTGCAGTACTCATCGGCGACGATGTCTCGGAGCTCTCAGAGGAGCTCATCGGCTACGGCGCTGACGTTGTCGTCCAGTACGAGGACGAACGGCTCTCGCGCTTCCGGCACAAACCGTACACGGAGATATTCGTGGATATGGCGCGGGCGGACGCCGATTGGCGCGAATATGACGAACCGCGCTACACCATCTTTCCAGCGACGAACAATGGCCGCGATCTTTCGGCGCAGGTACAAGCTGAACTCGATAGTGGATTAGCGAGCGACTGCTCTGGGCTCTACATCGAAGAGAGCGTCATCAGCAATCCAGTCAAAACTGGTCGTCCAGGCGAGAAGAAGACATTCGAGCGCGTCCTACACATGAAGCGCCCGGATTTCAGCGGCTTCGAATACTCGACCATTTTGTGTCTCGACAATCCGAATCGGGAGTTTCATCCACAGGGTGCGTCGGTCATCCCTGGTAGTTTCGACATTCCTGAGGTAAATTCCGAAAGAGACGGACAAATTATAACGCACGAAGTCGATCTCGATTCGGACTGGATGCGCGTGGATGTAATTGAGCACGATCGGCTCGATAGCGGTGTCGACCTCACAGACCACGACGTTATCGTCGCGCTCGGACGAGGAATCGGCGACGACCCGACCCTTGGGATGGAGCTCGGCGTAGAGCTTGCCAACACGTTCGAAGACGCCGCTGTCGGTGTCTCTCGTGGCATCGTCACCGGCTCGTACGACTTCGCAGGACATGTCGAGGACTACACAAGCGAAGAGCGCCAGATCGGTGAGACTGGGCAGGTCGTTGCGCCGGAGCTGTACATCGCTATTGGAATCAGCGGTGCCGTACAGCACAAGGTCGGAATGGACGAATCGGAGACGATCGTCACCATCAACACCGACCCTGATGCCCGTATTCGGGATTTCAGCGACTACTTCATCGAAGGCGATCTGTTCGAGGTTGTTCCACAGCTGACAGGAGCCCTGAAATCCGGTGAGCTGGACCTGAAAGCGGCTGCAGATGGTGGATCATCCGCGGACGCTGATGCGAACGAGCGGGCAGATCAAACGCCAGACGAAATGAAAGGTGAATCCGATGATTGATGATTACGAACACTACGAAGCTGTCGTTGTTGGTGCCGGCCCGGGCGGCGCAGCAGCGGCGGCGAAATTAGCAGATGAGGGTATCGAAACGCTCGTCCTCGAACGGGGGGTCGATGCGGGATCGAAGAATGTCTCTGGTGGACTCATTTACGCCGAAGAGTCTGCTCCCTACACAATCGACGATCTCTTTCCAGATTTCAGAGAGGAGGCCACAGAGCGACCGATTACTGAGTATTACCTCCAGAACATCGCTGGTGAGAAAGTCAAGGAGTTCGATCTCACGTCGTTACACGAACACGACACAGAGTGGTCTGACGCCGTTCTGCGACGTCCCATGGACTCGTGGCTCGCAGAGCGCGTTCACGAGCGGACGCGCGAAACTGGTGGCGGGTTGTTGACCGGAATCAGCGTCAACGGGCTCCTTCGGAACGAGGGCCAGATCATCGGCGTCACGTGCGACGAGATCGACCCCATCCGAGCGGACATCATCGTGGCTGCTGATGGAGTGAACAGTGAACTCGCACGGGACTCTGGTCTCATGGACTGGGAGAAACCAGACGAATGGTTCCAGGGTGTCAAAGCAGTCGTCGACATGCCCGATGGGAGCATCGAAGAGCGCTTTGGCATTGGGCCAAACGAGGGTATTGCCCACCTCTTCTCTGGCAATCTGTTCGATGACGTTCGCGGTGGTGGATTCCTGTACACCAACACGGACACGCTGTCGATCGGAGCCGTCTTCCACCTCGACAGCCTCGTTGCCGAGCAAGCAGAGCCACACGAACTACTCAATGGGTTGCTCACCCACCCACTACTCGGACAGTGGATCGACGATGAGTGTGACGAAATCGAGTACTCGGCGAAGCTCGTTCCCGATTCGAAGAAGGTGGCTCACACTTCCCCCCACCGCGACCGACTTGTCCTCGTCGGCGACGCTGGAGGACAGATGCAGGCACAGGGTCCGATCATCAAAGGGATGAATCACGCAGTGACGGCCGGGGCACTGGCTGCCGAGTCGTTCGCAGAGGCAAAAAGACGAAACAACACCGATTCGGCTGGCAGACGCTACGAGCGGAAGCTTCAGGACAGCGGCGTGATGGGGAAACTCCGACCCAAGCGCTACGAGATGATGCGACCGATCGGCGAACGAGAAGACATGACGAGCGTGGTCGACCGACTCCTCACGTCGCCCATCGGTCGCATCGGTGTTCGAGCAATGGACACAGCCGGTCTATTACAACGGCTGTACAGCTCACCGTTCATGTCGATGGCGGCTCCAGACACCAAAACACCGTACGTCACGCTCCCGACGATGATCGCAGAGGAGCTCGGAACGCGGGTTCAAGAACGGAACACGATTGTACCACCGAGCCTCGAAGAACGCATCGGCGACCTAACCTACGACACCGACGTTGGAAATCCACACATCAAGCTGCTCGATAACTCGGCCGAGGCAAGTGGTGCCGCTGTTTCCGCCTGTCCCGTCAGCGCCACAGACTTCGGTGGTGGCTGCTACCGTGAGGAGACAATCCAAACGAATGGCGGACAGAAACAAGTCGTCAGCTTGGATACACAGCCGTGTGTCGAATGTGGTACCTGTGCTATCGTCGCAGAGACTGAATGGGAACACCCCCGAGGTGGGAAGGGCGTCGAGTTCAAACACGGCTGACGGCGATGGAGTCCTCCAACTCGGATTCGGATTCGAACTCTGCGTACTACGATCGGATCGTTGCGCTGGCTGACGAGGCTCGGTGCGATCGGGAGGCGTTCGAGCCGCCAGCGACGCCTGACGAAGAGCGAGCGATGGAGTATCTCCAGACTGGTGTTGGTCCAACTGTTGGGCTCTATATCGAAGCACGTACTGCAGATGAACCGGTCCGATTCTCTCCCGACGAGATGGCGCTCCTCGAACGCGCGATGAACGATTGGTTGGCTCTCTACGCTCGGTGTTACGATGTCGCGCTCGATCCCGAGTTCACCGTCCGTGAGGCTGCAGAACTACTCATAGACACTCACAACATCACGGATACAGCGCAGTTGCTGACGAAGGTACCCATGTGTTCAGACGAAATCAGCACGAATGATTAAGTAGTGAGGTGTGATATTATTAATCATGCAGTTCTCGGACGAACTCGAGTTCACTCACCGTGATCGGAAAGACGTATACGAGTACGTCGAGCGATACGGGAGCGTCGGGTACGAAAAAGCGCGTGCGGGACTCGACATGGAACCGGCTGCGTTTGGCCATCACGTAGCGATTTTGAAACGAGACGGGATCATCGAACAGCACGACGATACGCTCACGATTTCCTTCGAGAGCGGAGGGAAAGAGCAGTTCTCGGAGGATGGTGTCGAATTCGTGATTCGACAAGCCCGTGAGGACGATCTCACTGGACTCGTGGGGGCTATCCGCGAGGCAATCACCGATAAGACGTACATTGTCGCCGAAAACATCGCCGACATCATCGACCACGAGAACGTGTTGCTCCGGCACAACGATCTCGAATCTCGAGTGTTTTTCGTCGCCACCGTCAACGGTGATGTTGTTGGATGGGTGCACCTCACGTCACCCGAAATCGAAAAGTTGGGCCACACTGCCGAACTCACTGTTGGCGTTATTGAGGCGTACCGCGGCCACGGAATCGGGAGCCACCTCCTCCAGCGCGGACTGGAGTGGGCGAACGAAAACGGCTACGAAAAAGTGTGCAACAGCGTTCCGTCGACGAACGAGGACGCCATTGCGTTCCTCGACCGTCATGGCTGGGAAACCGAGGCGGTGCGCGAGAAGCATTACAAGATCGATAACGAATATCTCGACGAGGTGATGATGGCCGTTAATCTGTAACGAGCACAAGTGATTGGTGCTATCAGCGCCAGTCCTCCTCGGCCCCTTCGAGTGGTTCAGCGACGACGCCGTCTTGTTGTGCAAGCGCGCGGGCGTGGGCTGTGCAAACGTCCTTGTTCTTCGTCCACGGGATGTGAAGACGAACGGCTGCACCGTTCTCACAATCGTTCTCTTCGCACTGCATGGGTTCTGTTGTTCGTCGAGCCTAACAGACGTTCTGCACTCTCGCTCGTGCGATCCGGCGTCACTTTCGAGGAATGACACATTCCTGATCGTGCTCTCTTTGTAGCCCACCGAAATCTTGTTCGTGTCCAACGACCGCCATTATCTGTCGCAACTATTTTATCAAACGCCATCTATGAAGCTGACATGTCTGGATGGTCCCCTCCATCACTCTCTCGTGAGTGGCGCATCGGAATCGCTCTTTTCTACGTGTTCTTGTTCGTTTATTTTTTCGTCTTCCTTCAGCAGCTCCTCCTTGGCATTTTGATCGGCGCTCTGATCGGTTTGTGCTACATTTTGTGGCGATTCCTCATCGCAACCGAAGCAATTGCCGATGCCCTCCATCGCATTGCTCATCAGCGAGAACAAAGCTGAGACAGCGTCGGTGCCACCCTAGACGAAGACAGCAATCACGAACATCACGAGCATGCAGACCGTGAGCAGCACCTGTGCCACAGTCGAAGCGATGACACCGACCGTTGCGTACAGCGCTGCTTTTCCACCTGTCTTGGCGTCGCGGTGACGGTAGTATTCGGCGAGGAAGACGGTGCCTCCAATGCCGATAAGCAGGCCAATTGGTCCCGTAACGAACAGCAATACGAATCCAACGACCACCGCCAGACCGGTTGTGAAAAGCGAGGCACCGCCAGCGCGGGCGGTGATCGCGCCACCGAAGTAATCCGCGATGAACGCAGTGAGGCCGATAGTGGTGAGTACGAAGACCCAGAGCATGCCGGGATCAGTGAATCCGGTCGACCACCAATACAGGTAGACTCCAGTCAGCGACAGCAACGCCCCCGGAAGCAGCGGGAGGACGCTCCCGGCAATACCGCCGACGAGCATTGCAAGCGCGAGCAGCGTCAGTAGCTCACTCATCGTACCACCGCCGTTCGTCGGCCGCCGCTTGAGTACCGTACAGATCGACCAACGGTTGGAGCGCACGTCCCAGTGCCCGCCGGCACGCACTCGATGACATCTCCATCGCCTCTGCGACCTCGTCCCACGAGTGTGCCTGCAACACCCGGCGGACGAGGAGTCGTTCTTCGCGGGCAGAGAGCACATCGGCTGTGGGATCACTCAGCGTTGTGAGCACCAGTCGTCGGAACGGGCCGGGGTGCATATCGAACTGGCCGGGACCGAACGCAGCACTCACGATGAGTTGCCACTCCCTATCGGTCAGTTCGAGCACAGCGGGCCCGTCGGTTGCTGCCAGCGCAGCTCGAACGATGTCGGGATCGAGGTCTGTGAGTGTATCCGAGAGCATTCCGCCGATCCGCTCTCGGAACCACCGTGTGTGGCGTTCGAACAGCGCTGACTCACCCACCGGTCGGAGCATCGCCGCACTGTGTTCACCGCTCGTCTCGTTTCTCGTTGTCGAGAGATGCACCGTCCGATAGCCGTTCTCACGCCAGAATCGGAGGAGTTCGGGAGTCGTTCCGTAGGCGACGCCGAACCAGTCGATCTGCTCGAATTCGGCGTGAATCTCGTCTAACAAGCGTGATCCGAGCCCGCGCGAGCGCACTGCTGGATGGGTAGCGATGCGCATTACTCTCATTCCTGTTGTGGCTGTTGCGTCGGGGTCGCGCAGCTGTCCCGTGAGCAGGTCTGGGAGCATATTTCCGCGAATGCGGTCTCCAGCGTACGCCGCTGTTCGCGTCTCGCGTGACAGCCCACCCTCACGGGCGAGGAGTGCGACCGAGACGATGCGTCCCCCGTGTGTCAGCGCTCGAATCGAGAGATTCGGAGCATCAAGAAGTCGGACGAGGTCATCCGGCTCAGTTCGATAATGTGCGAGCACGAGCAGCCCGAACAGCTCCCTGAGCCGATGCTCGTCGTTGATGAGAGCCTCGGCTGTCGGTCGCTCGTACTCGATGGTTTCGGATCGTGCGTCGGTCACCAGCTCTTTGACGGCTGGCCGGGCGTCGAGCAACAGCGTCCGAAACGCCCAGCGCTCGATCGGATCTGTTGTGGCGTATCGAATGGGTCTTCGGAGTGTACACTCGGTCACATCGAGGTCGCTTTCTGCCAGTCGGTCACGAAAGCGCACCGAAAACCCTCGCCCAGCACCTTCATAGCCGTGGATGGTGGTCGCGAACACGACAGGTGTGGGCGTGAGAAACTGTTCGAGAAGTGCGACCGAAAGCGCAGCAGCCTCATCGACGATGACCGCATCCGGCTTCTCAGACTCTTCTCTCAGTGCGTCGGTTGCGCTGGCCGGTGGTTTGAAATACACTCGTCCACCAGCATTTGAGCGAACGACGGTTTCCTCAGTTGCTGACAGCGCGTCGAGTTGCTCTAACAACTCCCGAGCGCGGGTAAACACCGCTCGTGTGCCGACGAACGTTGGCGCGGTCACGAGAACGTCGCGGCCATCAACAGCGAGTGCGCCCGCAGCAAGACCAGCGGCACTCGACTTCCCTCGTCCCCGGTCAGCTTCGATAACGGTGGCACGAGCCGGCTCACGAAGCCGTTCGAGCGTCCGAACGGCCCGCAGCTGGTCGGCGGTCAAACAGGACTGGTAGGCGGCGCTTGGAAACGATCGATTCGATTCGGACGGTGGTGTCGGGTGGAATGTCCCGTCTGCTGGTTCCGGGTCGGTTAGTCCGTCTCGTTCGATGCGCTGGGTATCCACGTCGACGATGGCAATTCCCTCGTGAGCACGGAGGAGGGCGATCAACCGACGTCGGAAGTTTCTCGTTACGTCAGTATCCTCACTGGGCGGGACAGCGAGGGTTTCGTCGAATTGATCGTGTTGGTCGGGCCACGCATCGAGTGGCGGTGCAAGCAGGATCAACAGCCCGCCTCCATCGACCGCACCAACCACACGACCAATGGTGTTCGGACGACACTCCTCGTGAGCATCGAAAACGATGCATTCACGAGTCGTTCCGAGTAATGCGTCCGATTTCTTGGGTCGGTAGTGCTCACACTCCTTGAGAGTACGGTGCCCAACGAGAACAGCATCGGCTGCGAGCGTATCGAGAACAGTCGAAACAGCGTCGAGACAAGTCTCATGCGTGCCTGTGAGAACGAGGAGTCGCCGCTCGTTCGCGCGGCGAGCCTCATCGCGGAGCGACTGCACGAGATCCACGAGCATACGCCGAGAACGATCCACAAAAGCAAGCCTTCTCCGGTCTTCGATAGCGTAGTCTTCGCATCGGTACTGGCAAATAACGGACGGTGTACGAGCTGTGTGGTGGTCACACACGGTCGCATGCGTTCGGAAGCGCTTTTATGGACGGCTACAGTAAACCGGGATACAGCCCGTGTGGGGTTGATGATACTCCCAGCCAAGGACAACTCGCCGACGCAGGTCGGCAGTGGACGCTGGAGAACAATACACGAACCGGCTATCGGTGTGTTCTCGTTCGTCCACGAGGCGGGGGAGTGCGAGCCCACGCGCGGGGAGAATATCAACAATGTCAGTCTACGTAGATTTCGACGTTCCGGCAGATCTTGCAGAAGACGCCATCGAGGCGCTTCAGGTCGCCCGGGACACAGGTTCGGTAAAGAAAGGAACGAACGAAACGACGAAAGCAGTCGAGCGCGGCAACGCTGAGTTGGTGTACATCGCAGAAGATGTCCAACCCGAGGAAGTTGTCATGCATATCCCCGAACTGTGCGATGAGAAGGATATCTCGTACGTCTTCGTCGAAACACAGGACGACATCGGCCACGCAGCTGGTCTCGAAGTTGGTAGCGCAGCTGCTGCCCTCATCGACGCAGGCGAGGCCGAGGGTGATGTCGACGACATCACCGCCAAACTCGGAGAACTCAGGTAAATGAGCGCGGAAAATCAGGAGGGTGCGACGGCAGCCGAGGTCGTCGAAGTTGTCGGAAAAACCGGCATGCACGGCGAGGCAATGCAGGTCAAATGTCGCATCCGATCCGGCGAAAACCAAGGTCGAATCATCACACGAAACGTCCTCGGTCCGGTCCGCGAAGGAGACATCCTACAGCTCCGTGAGACCGCCCGCGAAGCAGACGCTATCGGAGGCCAGTAACGAATGCCGACGACACGAATTTGCGATTTCAGCGGCGACGAAATCGAACCCGGAACGGGCATCATGTACGTCCGAAACGACGGCACCGTCCTGCATTTCAAAGATTCGAAATGCGAGAAAAACTACTTCCTCGGTCGAGAGGCCCGAAGCCTCGAATGGACCGAGTCCGGTCGACGCGAAGGTGGCGACAACACGCAAGCCGAGTCGGAGTCGGAGACGGAATCGGACACTGAGAGCTCCGATGTGGTCCCCGATCTCGAACGGGCTGAGACAGCTGACACTGGCGTTGAAGGCGAGCCCGGCGCCGCCGACCAGCCAGATGAGGACGACGTCGAGACGAGTGAGGAGTCTGAAGACGACGAGAACGAGGATGACGAGTAATGGCTCGTGAGCGCACCTTCGTGATGGCCAAGCCCGACGCTGTTCAGCGCGGACTCATTGGTGAGATCGTCTCTCGGATCGAAGAACGTGGACTGAAGCTCGTTGGTGGGAAGTTCATGCAGATCGATGACGAACTCGCCCGCGACCACTACGGCGAACACGTCGATAAGCCCTTTTTCGACGACTTGACGACGTTCATCACGTCGGGTCCCGTCTTTGCGATGGTCTGGGAGGGACAAGACGCAACGCGACAGGTCCGCCAGATGATGGGCGAGACCGACCCTGCCGACGCCGCACCCGGCACGATCCGTGGTGATTACGCGCTGGACCTCGGGAGAAACGTGATTCACGGCTCCGATCACGAAGACCCCGGCGCAAACGAGCGCGAAATCGATCTGTTCTTCGATGAGGAAGAACTCCTCGACTACGAACGGATCGATGGCGAGTGGCTCTACGAGTGACCCGTCGATCTCTTCGGTGAGGAGTTCTTAGCGGGAGTTGACATTCATAGCTCGAAGCGTCGTTTACATCGATGTAAACAACCGAGAAAAGCTGTTCTAAGCGCTATCGTTGATCCGTCTGTTTGTGAACAGCGGCGCATCATGGTCGACCCGAACGAAATGACCAGCGGGATTGACGTCTCCGTCGCACTCCATGCTCAGCAGTTTGATGACCCACGCTTCGTGTTCAATTACGTCTTGGTGGATGTGCTGTGCTCTGTCGTGGATACGCCGGCACAGAAATGAGCATGTGACCGAAACGAACTTCGGCCGATTTAGTCACTCGTGATAATCGTCAATCAGGCGAGCCATTCTTCGGGTTTGGTGTCGTAATCGACATCCGTTGCGGCGAGGTGTTCGACTTCGTTCCACGGAAGCTCGGTCGCAGTGAGATCTTCGCCGTCGTAGCGGAGGAGATTCCCGCGTTCCTCGGGTGTCGGCTCGCTGTCGCGCCGACGGGCCACCTCGATATCATTCTCGTCGAGTTCCTTGACGATCGTTTTTAGGTTTACCGGGCGTCCCCACAGTTTGAAGACGCGTTTTAACACCTGTTGTGCCTGTTCGACATCGAGCATGACGCCGTTGTACTGATGAGAGAGCAACAGCTCGTTGCGGTTGTTGTAGTTACCGTCTTCGACGACAATTGTCGGCTTGCCGAAGTTCGAGAACTGGAGCATGAGCTTTTTCTTCACGTCTTCTACGTCGGTACTCGTCACCCGGTAGTCCTTCGTCGTCTCCATATACTCGTAGGTGAAGTAGCTGTGCTCGTTGACGAACTCCTGGGTGAGAAACTCATCGAGGAAGGTCACGTCGTTGTGGCTCTCACGAACTTCACGCATCCGATCCCATCCAGCACAGTAATCGACATGGTCGAGCGCCTCTTCGACAGTCGCGTACCGCGCATCGTCGAACATATACCGCGCGATGCGCTCTACGTCCGTCTGCGTGATCTGTTTGAGGAAGCCGCGGTTCTGTGGCTTCGCAAGTGAGTAGTGACGCTCGACTAGCCCCTCGTAGGTGAGTACCTTCCACGGGAATCGATCGGCGTCGATCTCTCCCGCTTTCGCGGCGGCGAGTCCCTCGTTATCGATGCGTGGATCCTCGGGATCGAGCGCAGCGAGCGTATCGCTGTCAACCCGGTCAACCACGGAATCGGGTTCAAGATGCTTCATCACCCGATCGAGATCGACCGTGTCGTGGAAATTCCGCCACGTAATGCCCTCGGTCCGGAGGAGATGCTCAACCACGTTCCGGCGGTTCGTCACGTTCTCAATATACTCCCACAGCTCCTTGCCGAGCTTGTACGGGTTGAAGCCGGGCGAACCGAGCACTTTCGATTGGTGATCCGCGTAGTGAATGAACTCGTTTTCGTCCGCGAATCCCTCCTCACCCATCATGATCGACTCCCAGTAGGCAGCCCACCCCTCATTGAGAACTTTTGTCATTTTTTGGGGTGCGAAGTAGTACGCCTCTCGACGGAGGAGTTCCATTATTTCGCGCTGCCAGTCCTCGAATTCGACTGCTTTTTCGGAGTCATCGTCATAGCGCATTCCGTGTTTGCGCAGGAATGAGATGATGTCTCGTTTCGGTTCGGCGGGAAACGATGTCACGTCCTCGTCCTTTCGTTGCTCGTCTAACCACTCGTCGTCGAAGACCTGTCCGATCACTTCTTCGCTCAGACCGAGATCGCCCAATTTCTCGTCGATATCCTCGTCGGTCGGTGTTTCGTTCGGCCATCCCTCTGCCGTCGAGAACGGCTGGTATTGGTCGATGCAGTCTTCCATACAGAGCACGTTGTCAATCCACGCCTCAACCTCCTCGCGGTCGATTTCGGGATCATCCATATACGACTCGATGATCTCTGCGTGGCTCGCAAGCATCCGGGCTGCATCGGGATTGTCAGAGAACAGTCCGAACCATTGATTCTTTGCGAAGAAGTCGGCATGGGCCTCCACGTGCGTGATGACCGCCTTCTGGTCCGCCAGTGCGTTCGATTCCTGTAAGAACGCGTGTGCCGGATTGTCGTTGTTGACCAGTTCGTAGGCTTTTCCGCCGAGGAATTGACGCTGTTTTTGCTGTTGGTCGTACTTCATTCCCCAGCGCCAGTGTGGATAGCGATCCTGAAATCCGTTGTACGCCACGAGCGAATTCATTTCGTCGTAATCGACGACCCAGTAGTTCACTGGGTACGGATCGAGACCGAGCTTCGTAGCTAACACTCGTGCCTCACGCACGGTGGATTCGAGTCCCTGTGCGATTCGCTGCTTATCCGCTCTGTCTGTCGGTGGCTTACTCATTGCTCTCGGTACTCAAGATTGTGTAGATGGCATCAACGACGTCGCCCGGATTCGTCACGTATGCGACTGCAACGTTGCCACTGTCGATGAAGTGACGCTCGACTTCCTCTGCGTGGGTCGCGTTGATGGCATTTCCACTCGGTTGTGTCTCGACGTACGCGTGAAGATTTGCGTCGATCTGTTCCATCATTGGAATCACACGCTCGGAGGTGTCGTTCGAGGAGTTCTCCGAGTCGCCAGCTGCGAACACATAGCGATTCCAGTCGCTCCACGGATACTCCTCTAAGAGTTCGGCTGCGAGTTCGTACGCGCTCGAGATGCGTGTTCCACCGCCAGATCGAATGCCGAAGAATTCATCGCGCGAGACCGCCCACGCGTCGGCGTCGTGGGCGATGTAGATGAACTCCGCGTTGTCGTATTTGCCTGTCAGATACCAGTCCAGCGGCGTAAACGTTCGCTCGACCAGCTCTCTCTTCTTCTCACGCATAGAGCCCGACACGTCACGAATGTTCACGACGACAACGTTCCGCTCTTTTTCTTCGATGATCTCCGGGTAGCGATATCGTTCGTCCTCGCGCCGGAACGGTATCTCTTCGATTCCTTCTTCGCGGATCCGCGTGGCTGTCGACGTTCGCTCGACCGATGCCATCATCTCTTCGATGCTCTCCCACTCGGTCCGTTCTTCGGGAGGGAGGCTCTCGTAGGCGTCGTCGATCCACGCTCGCGAGACTGGGATGCTCTCCTCTCGAGCCCACTGGAAGACAGCAGCCGGTCCCATGCCTTCGACCTTGAGTGCCTCGCGGACGTAGTCCTCGTCGAAATCCATCGCCAGCTTGCGCTTCAATCCCGATTTGAACAACCGATCGAAATCGAGTGTGCTTGCTGGACCTGTCCGTGTGATGTCGGTGTACTCGCCTTCTTTCTCCTCGACGACCCGCTTTCCTTTTGGCTCAAGATCCAACCCGAGTTCGTCATCGAGCTCCTGTGCGAACTCCTCGGGATCCATCTCGTAGTACTCGTGCTCACCACCTTCTTCGCCCGGCTCTCCCTCTTCATCACCGTCACCCGGCTCTGGCTGTCCAACAGGTTCACCGACATCCGGTGCCTCATCGTTTCCCTGCCCGACGCCACCTTGATCGCGTCGGTCGTACTCGAACGAGGGGAGGTCAACGATCTTGATCGGAATGTGAATCTCATCGGGAAGACTCTGTCCGAGGTCACCGTACTGGATAAAATCGGCGAGGTCTTGCCTGCGCTCCTCACCGACTTCCCGGTACCGTTCGAGGTCGTCTCTCAGTCCCATTTGTAACTCACTTGACTCATGACGTGTCGACTCGTCAGCTCAGCAGACGCTTCGCTGTAGTCGAACATCTCGATCATGTTGTCGATGGTCTCTTCTTTCACTGTGGCTGTCTCGGTCCCGGTTGGTGGATCATCCCACTGACGAGGGTCGAAGTCCTCGAATGTCCGGCTGACCTCTTCCCAGTCGTGACTCCCGAGAACCGTTCGGATCACGGGGATTTCCTTTGGATTGA
The DNA here is from genome assembly GCF_025913575.1 of Halocatena marina. Classification (NCBI taxonomy): domain Archaea; kingdom Methanobacteriati; phylum Methanobacteriota; class Halobacteria; order Halobacteriales; family Natronomonadaceae; genus Halocatena; species Halocatena marina. Next base: position 393,710 of record NZ_CP109785.1, read on the forward strand.
CATCTTTCACCCGGAACTCCTCGTCTCGGTTGTGCCACGCGTGGCGGTTCAGCGCCGTGATGATTTTCTCGATTCGGAACGATCTGACGGCTTCGGACGGTTCGGTTCCCGAGTAATGTTTCTCGTCGAATCGGCCGAGATGCTCGATCTCGAAGACTTTCATTTTGAGCGGATCGGGATCTTCGTGTTCGCCGCGGTCGTTCACGATCGGCTCTTCTTCGGCCCACGCGTAGACGTGTTCGACGTATTCTTCGACCGTCGCCACGTCGACGCGCTTTTCGCGCATAATCGCTGTGAGGACATCCTCCTCTTGGGTAGAGAAGATCTGGTTTTTCACCTGCACAACGCGATTCTCGAACTCCGTTCGTTCGGTGTCGGAAAACACAGGCGCATCGCGGAGTCCGTCTGCCATCGCGTCTAGTACGTCGCGTGGCATAATGATGTTTTCAACCGAGAAATCTGGGTGGTGTCGATCCTGCTCTTCGTAGAGGAGATCTGCAACGACATCTCGTGTGTACGTCACCGGAATGCCGTGCTGTCCATCGGTAGCGTCGTCTGCAAAGTCGAATTCGTCTTTTCCACGCTGATCATCGCCGTCGCGGATGTATCCAGCGTCGAACAGCCGTGCTTTGTCCACAAGATCGAGTCCTGGTGGCAGATCGTCTGTGTCGAGGCGCGTAACGACCGAATAGAGCGCTGCCGATTCGATAGCGTGTGGTGCGAGTTCGCGCTCTGTTACGTCCTGCTCGCTTCCCCGTACAGTGATGGTGAGTGATTCGCGGATCATCTCCTCCAGCTGATCGTACGAATCGGCCACCCACACTTCGGTTTCGTTCGTTAACTCTCGCCGAAGGAGCTCTGCTTCGAGCGAGAGGTTCGTCAGATACCGGAACTCGTGCTTATCAAGACGCCGCTTGAGTGCTTTGAGTGGGTCTTGTCCCTGCCGATCTGCGTGTTGATTGAGTTGTGCTTCGAGGTCGGGGTTAGAGATGATGATCAACTGCGTGTCGATGTCCATCCCGATACCCTTATCGAGCTTCACGTGTCTCTCGTCAGGAACGTTGAGCAGCTTCTGCAGGAGATCAGCGTGTTGTGCGGCGTCCTCGACCAATGTTAGCAAACCGTTACCTTGTGAGAGCACGCCGTCGTAGCTGAATGCTTGTGGGTTCTTCCGACCGCGCGAATCGAGCTTTTGCAACATTCCTGCCATCCACGATCCCACGAGACGCTCTTTCGGCGTTCCTTCGTCCTCAGAGTGGAGGACGCCGATTCCGTCTCCGATATCGACCACGAAGTTCTTCACGCGAAGATGCTCTGGGTTCGTCACAGCCGAAAACAGGTCATCGCGTCCCTGTCTGCGGTACTGCTCTTCGAGGTAGTCATAGGCCTCCCGACAGAAGGGATCGAGTTTGCTACCGACCTGAATCTCGATGTGATCATCGAGGCGTTCGTTGAGCTCATCGAGCAGGTGCTGGCGAACCGTCGGTGGGAAAACGGTCAGTGGATGTGACTGGACTGGGCTCGCATACCAATCGTCCTCGTCGCTCACTGGCTGATCGCCGTAGGTAAGCCCGCTGGATTCTCGCGCACCAGCGACGTTCCACTCGATGGTGTATCGACGCCCCTCGTCGGTCTTCGAGTACTCCCGAAGCCCGTTAATGAGACATCGCTTCATCTCCGATTTTCCCGTCGCTGTTGGTCCTTCGAGCCAGACGATCTTCTCCTCTTTACCACGTTGGGAGGCGATCGATCGGAGATCGTCGACGAACTCATTGAGCACCTCAGTGTTGCCGAGAATGGCGTGCTCACCGTCGTTGTGTGGGTCGTCGAAGAACCGATAGCGTTCGTTCTCCTCGCCCTCCTCGACCACCGTTCGGGTACCAGCGCTTTCGATGGCTTCGAGAAGGTATTTACTCGCGTGTGAGGCTAGTTGGGGCTGTTCAAGGATGCAGTCGACGTACTCCTCGATACCCATCGGCTCTTCGTAGGTCTCGGTCAGCTCACGGTCTGCCTCATGGATGAACTCCCGACTCATTCCTCTAGTTCAGTTTTAGCCACCTCCGCTCCGGCGAATTCGAGCACCTCCTTTGCCCCCTCGCGGGAGTAGCCTTGATCGACGAGTGCTTCGATCCACGCGTTTCGTTCGTCGTCTTCTGTCTCGCCACTGGAAACGAGTGCCGAGAAGTTGATGTTGTGTTTCTTATCTTCCCACAGCTTCCGTTCGAGTGCCCTGCGCAGCCTGTCGTTGTCCTGTGGATTGAAGCTCGTTCCCTCACGGGCACGCCGCGAGACCCAGTTCGAGACTTCCTGTCGGAAGTCATCTTTGCGGTCTTCAGGGATGTTGAGCTTCTCCTCGACGGACCGAAGGAACGTCTCGTCCGGTTCGGATTCTCGACCCGTGATCTCGTCTTCGATCGTGTCGTCGTCGATGTAGGCCATGACGTGATCCATGTACTTCTCGCCCTGGCGTCGGATCTCATCGACATCGTAGGCCAACGCGTGGCGAACGTCTTCGATCGCACGCTCTTTGTACTCCTCGCGCACCAGCTCGAGATACCGGTAGTACTGCTCGAAATGTTCCTCGGGAATCGAGCCGTGGTTTTCGAGATTGGCGTCGAGGTGGTTGAACGTCGTGAGTGGTGAGAGGAAATCTCGACCCCTGTGCATACTGTCCATGATTGCTTCTGCAATCTCGTCGCTGATGAAGCGGGGTGAGACGCCTTCCATTCCCTCACCGACGTCTGCGGTTTCTGTGGCTTCTTCACGAAGCTTCTTGACGTCTATATCGTCGATTTCGTCGATCTCACCGTTGTAGGCTTTTGATTTCTGAACGATACCGATCTGTCCACCGTCTGGTTCGACGACGCGCGTCAGGACGCCGAACAGCCCAGCCATTTCGAGCGTGTGAGGTTCGACGTGGATGTCGGGGAGGTCGGCGTTGTTGAGCATCTTCTGGTAGATCTTCGCCTCCTCCTCGTACTGGAGTACGTATGGGAAATCGATCCGTTTTGTACGGTCGTTGAACGCCTCCATCTTCTCATCGCCCTTTTTCTCCTTGTACTCGGGCATGTTGGTTCGTCCGACGATCACCTGATCAATGTCGATCCGTGGATTGTTCTTTGGCTTGATCGTCTGTTCCTGACTTGCGTGCAGGAAATCATACAGGAATTCGCGCTGTAGTTTGAGTAACTCTTCACCGCTGAAGACGCCACGATTGGCATTACAGAACGCTCCCGAGTAATCGAACGCCCTCGGGTCGGACTCACCGTAGACAGCAAGCTTCGAGTAGTTGACGTCTCCGGTGAGTTCGGTTTCGTCCTGATTTTTCTTATCTTTCGGCTCGAACGTCTCAATCGCGAGACGCTTGTTTTCGTCGGCCACGAGGCGGATGATTTCGATGTGGTTTTCTAACACCTGCTTGAGATCATCATCGTAATGTTCGAGCAGCTTATCCATGTAGAACTCGCTCGCTGGATCGAGTGACTGCTCGTTTCGGATGGTATAGGGTGCGTCGAGATGCTCGTTGAGTGTATCAACGACCCGATCGCGCTGGGATTGGGGAAGCAAGACGATCGGGTCCTGATTCATCGGTGAACGGACCACATCGTCGGCTGGGTCCTGATCACGGATCACATCGCAGAGATTGATCCACCGGAAGGTGTACATTCGCCCTTCTTCTCGGAGTGTATAGTCCTCGAAGTAGCGACGCACCTGCCGGTCGAAGTCGGATTTACCCGACCCGACGGGACCGAGCAGCAGCTTGATTCGCTTTTCCGGACCAAGCCCACGAGCACCGGATTTTACCTTATTCACGAATTCGTGAATAGCTTCGTGGATGCTTCGTCCGTAGAAGGTGTTTTCGCCGTCGGAAAGCGGATCCTTACTAGCGAGACGGTACTCAACGACACCGGCATCTTCATCGTATTCGGTGCCGTAGTAATCGAACATGTCCGCAACGCGTTGATGAGCGCTGCGGGAAATCTTGGGCTCCTCGTGGACGGTCTCAAGGTACCACTCAAACGAATGAGTGTGACGTAGATCAGCGGGAATTGAATCCTGATACGCCGTGCTGAGGTCTTCGAGGGTTGCCATGTCACCTGTCATGGTATCACGGAGCCGGTTTGGTTCTCCCGACCGCGTCAGTCTCAGAGATTACACCGCGCGAGCGTCCCCTACCATCGGATCAAAGTATGACGATCAACGCCACACAGACCCGCCGTGTCTCAAATACCGACCAACCAGCACGGAGGAAGGGGACCACACGGGCGGAATAATCCCCGATACTATATATCACGTTAGCTCTTCACATACATAAGTCTTCCCTCGATGGCGGTATCTAACATTCATCGCGACAAATAAAACCGCCGGCAGTCGTTGATAAATACGAAGGACACGATTGAATCGTGGCTCAGTATTTATATACGGTCCTCTAGCACGCGTCGGCATGTTGATGAGACGGGCGACCAACGATCGTATCTCTCATTGTCTGTGGTGTTTTACAACAACTATGCACATTGATCCGCCATCGGGATGGCGGCTCTGGAACGAGGAGAGCGAGCGGATAATCCTCGCTTATCGGCCGGACGTGTTCGACGGGGGATCATTTCCTGCCGCGTGTCTTCCGACAGTCTATGTTACGCGCGGACGACGAACCCGACGTCCGGGAAACCAGCGAACTGAAACAAACACGTGGTTCGTCACGCTCTTTCTCGAACCGGACGTAGAACACGACGCAGAACGATTCGATACACGCTCTGAAGCTATTGAAGGTGCAATCGAACTTGCCGATCGGTTTGGGGCTGGTGAGATTGATTATCGCGGGCTATATCAGATTCCTCGCCCGGCGTATTTCGACGCGTTGGACGAACTCACCGGCATCGACGACGAATCCTGATGACCGCTAGTTCGTGGCTGAACCCCGTCACCAGTTGTGGACGAGGTGTTTAACACCGGTGATACGCTATCTCGGGTATGACCACTGTTACACTCATTGGAACTCGACTCGCAGAAGAGGGGGTCGAATTCGTCTACCACGGAGCATCACCTGACTGTGATGGCTGTCCGTACCGGGAGCAATGTCTCAACCTTACGGAAGGTACCCGGTATCGGGTTACGAACGTGCGAAAATCCGGAACGCTGGATTGTGCTGTCCACGACACTGGCGTCACCGCAGTCGATGTCGAACCAGCCCCTGTTCGTGCTAATGTTCCCTCTACGAGTGCGTATGCGGGTTCGAAAGCGCAGCTTGGAGGACCCTGCCCCCACACCGAATGTCCGAGTCACCCCTACTGCGAACCGATGGGTGCCGATTTCGACGGCTCATACAAAATCGCGGAGGTTCTCGGTGAACCACCGCACGATTACTGTATGCTCGAACGAGATCTCACGCTCGTCCAACTCACGACAGAAGACAAAGGATAACTATTACGTCACTTCAACTTTCCGTTCAACTCGGCTGCGTATCCGAGCTGACTATCGTATCCGTACGGCGACATGAGAACTGGATAGAACGGCTCCTCAGCGATCAGTTCCCTGTCGTCGATGGTGGCGTACGGCGATCCTTCATCGACTCGTTCGAAATTCTCAACATGAACTGCATACGAGTCCGCAGGCTGTTTTGGAATAAGCTTTTGTAGCTGATAGACTGGAATTGCCCGATCCTCTGTTTCGACAGAGCCAGAGCCAGAGCCGGGAAGCGCCCCGGCAGCGGTAAGGAATTCTCTAACGAGTTGCACGGCATTCTCCGCGGCTTGATCGGAGCCCTGCAGGCCACATTCGACCTCCACGACATCGACGTATCCGACCAGCGTGTTTTTGACGAAATCTGCCGTTTCGACGAGCACATCGATCGAAAGGTGGGGACAGATTGTCTCTGCAAGCGGGCCTGCTTCGTCGACGATCGCAAATGGACGACTATACGACTGTGTTGAGTGCATTGAGAGGGTCGTGCATCCCCGAAGCTCATCTAGAAGCTTGTATGCCAAGCGGGTTTCATATGCCTCAGCATCGGGATTGCCGGGAAACACTCGATTCATATCGGTCTCTACGTAGCGCACATTACGATCGAGTGCGCGTTCATTCGCAATGATGAACTTAACCGGCCGTTCGACGGCTGGTTCCTCCGCAAGCAATGTCTCGATCGCATGCGCGCCACACGGTTCGTCGCCGTGAATCGACCCAACAACCGCGAGGTCTGGTTCGCCCTCGCCCAACTGTTCAACGCGCATGTTTAGGTGTACCACGGATTCCCTAATCAATCATGCGATTTGTTGTCGTCGAACTCATATTCTGTTAATTCGTTTCTGTCGGGCACTTTCCTACTAATCTTCCACATTATTTGTCATATATACGATTAAGATATGAAAGATTACTATTGCGGTTCTCATTCGAAGCAGGTGAGTCATCGGTTTAGCTTGTTCGATTTAGAGATATGGTTGTGTTGGTAGAAAGTTCTCTTTGCACTTGCCGAACGAGTATCGTCCGAGGGGTTACGTGAACATAGTTTGTAGTAGATGGCATGAACGATCACACGCGAGACGATTCCGTGGCTCCGTCTGCTTCTAATCCGACTGGATGGCTTCCCGAGAGCGACCGTTGGGAGCACGGGACACTACGTCGGGCGACGATCCACGGTGTTCGACTCTACAACGCCGGGGCGTTTCACGAGTCTCACGACTGTTTTGAAGCGGAGTGGTACAACTACGGGAACGGAACCACTGAGAGTGCGTTTCTCCACGGAATGGTGCAGGTAGCAGCAGGCGCGTACAAGCACTTCGATTTCGAGGACGATGCTGGTATGCGGTCACTCTTCGAGACTGCCTTACAGTATCTCCACGGTGTTCCGAACGACTACTATGGTGTTGATCTCCTTGATTTGCGAACGAAACTCACCAACGCGCTTGTCGATCCAACTGTACTTCACGGCTGGACAATCACACTCGATGGTGAGTGTCCCAGTGCGAGCGAACGAGACCACGAGTACGCTGATGGACTCTAGTGGCGTTCACGCACTCGGTAGCTCTCCGCACGCGTGATGGTTAACTACTCTTGGTATCATACGACATTCTGGACGGTCGCAGTTTGCTCGTTGGCGACGCGCTTCGCAACGTTTTAGCATTCGGAGAGACGACTGAAAGTGCGTGCGAGGGTAGCCAAGCCTGGAAACGGCGGCGGACTCAAGATCCGCTCCTGTAGAGGTCCACGGGTTCAAATCCTGTCCCTCGCACTCACACGAGTGCAGCAAGATGGAGCAAACATCTTGCCCTCGCAACTTCTTCACTACAACGCTCTGATCGATAGATATCTCTCGACCGTTCCGGTACGGGAGTGAGCCTACTCTCACCTCAATCGCAGCGACGGAGCGTTCTATGCATCGATCGGAGTGACATCGACGACTGCACCGACGATTTCCCACCCGTCTTCGGTTTCTTTTCCGGCGACGACCGTCTCGTCGTCTTCTCCCTCTGTGATGATGCGGTACGTTTCGTTGTCAGCGACGGAGACTCCTTCTCCTTGAAACGCTTCTTGAAAGAACTCGGTGCTCTGCATCCGGAGGTCGACGGTCGTTCCATCGGTGAACGTGATGCGGAGTGGATCGGGCGTGATGTTGTGGATGCGCTTTGCGAGCGTGTTCATACTGATTGCTCGGCAGCAGTACGCATTAGCTGTTCCATCTATCATATCTAATCCATACGACCGACGGATCTTTGCCCGACGGACTGGGACCGATTCACATGGTTGACGCTGAGAGCAGAGTCATGGTCGCAGACCGAGCGGCACACGCGGGGGCTGAGGTAGCGATGCAGTCGTTTCGCACTGCTATCGCTGTCGACACAAAAGCCAGTAAAACCGATGTCGTCACGCAAGCCGACCGCGATACCCAAGCACGTGTCAGAGCAATCATTGAGGAGACGTTTCCGGACGAAGCCATCGTTGGAGAGGAAGCTGAAGCACGCAAAACGGTACCAGATACGGGCGTCGCGTGGATCGTCGATCCGATCGATGGTACGAGTAACTACGTTCGAGGTGTGCGGATGTGGACCACGAGTGTTGCGTGCCTCGTCGACGGTGAGTGTGTAGCGGCTGTGAATGTGTTTCCTGCCCTCGGTGATACTTACATCGCCGGACCGGACGGTCTCACGCGAAACGGCGATCAGGTTGAGGTGAGTTCCGAATCGGATCCAGAAGCGGGTGTGGTTTCACCGACTCTCTGGTGGGATTTTGATCATCGAGATGAGTTTTCCGCCGCCGTCACGGCTGTCGTCGAGCGGTTCGGTGATCTTCGTCGGAGCGGATGCACACAGGGTACTCTTTCACACGTTGCCAGCGGAGGATTGGATGCCGCCATCTCGAACGTCGATCACTCTCCGTGGGACACAGTTGCGGGTGCGTTCATGATCGAACAAGCTGGTGGGACTGTCACCGATCTCACCGGTGACCGTTGGCGCTACGACGCTACCGGACTGGTCGCCTCGAACGGTCACATCCACGAGGAGGTACTCGCTGCAGTACGATCAATCGAGGATCGGACCCGGACGTAGCGCCGTGTATCGGAAGCATAAACACAACGCGACTCTGAACCTGCGGTAGTTTATGGAATCGACCGAACGGTTCAGCTCGGTGATCAACTCCGGGCGAGCCTGGATAGTCGCTGCAGTGCTCGCTGTCGTCGTACTGGTCGGTGGTGCCCTTGCCTTCCCGCGTCTGGTGTATGATCGCTTCGTCTGGCAGTATTTCTGGGGTCCTGTCTACGCGGATGCGCATAACGCCAGGTGTGCCGTGCTCTCTGATGGAACGGCAACGCTTCTCTCTGATGGGTGTCTCAGCGCCGAAACAGCCGGAAAGGTCGTCGCACGACCGGGCTATACGCTCGTATCTGAAGCTGGCTACGCACTGATTCTTATCTTCATGCTGCTCGGGGTCTTGTACCTCCTCCGGTGGGTCCAAATCGGCCGTGACCGCCGTCTCTTCTTTGCACTCGTCCCGTTCATGTTCTTTGGCGGTGCACTCCGGGTCGTCGAGGATGCGACTGACGCTGCCCTCAGAGCTGGCGCTGGGGAAATCATCGGATACCCACTCAACACGCTCATTATCAGCCCCGTCATCTATTTCGTCGTCTTTTTCGTCACGCTCGCTGCGCTCATGACGGCACTCGCACTCGCTCGATGGAACGTGATCAAAAGAGAGGAGTACACGTACGTCGCTGGGAGTATTGGAACGGTTGCTCTCTTCCTCACGATTGGCTATATCGGCTATTTAGTCACCACGACCATCGCTCCCGAACGAATGAGTGCTGGGTTCTACCCACAGATCACCATTCTTGTCGTTATCTTATCAATACTCATCTCTGTCGGCGTCTATTCGGCCACCGATCGGGTCGCTCCGTGGATAAACGCTGGAACTCGACGCATCGGTCTCGTTGTCATCTTTGCACAGGCACTCGATGGGGTTGCGAACGTCCTCGCCGCAGACTGGGCGAAAGAGCTCGGTCTTTCGTTCTACTACAGCGCGAAACATCCGATCAACCAGCTCATCATCGACATCACTGATAGTGTGCTTCCACAGTCGGCGATCGATACTATCGGAACAGCGTGGCCGTTCCTTCTCGTGAAAGTGGTTGCTGCAGTGGCCGTCGTCTCGCTCTTCGATGAGAGAATCTTCGACGAAAATCCGCGTTATGCTCTTTTGCTTCTCATCGCAATCACTGCGGTCGGTCTCGGACCGGGTACCCGAGACATGCTCCGAGCGACGTTCGGGATCTGATCATTTGCTCTTGCGTTCGAAGACAAGGAGATTATCTACTATCTATCCGTCACGAAGGATTTCCGAAACGCAATTTCTTCTGTGAGGAGATCCGGACGATCGCTGTAGTACTCGACCTGTGGCGTATTCGTAATTCGCGAAACTATCTCTTCAACTGCTACCTCCTGATATCCATGTGTTCTGAAATAATCGCCAGCTTTAGTACTGAAGAGATAGAGATTGGTCGCCCTCTGTGATCGTGCTTCCTGTTCGATGCGTTCGACGAGCGTCTCGCCGAGTCCGTTCGCTCGGTGTTCGGGTTCGACGTAGAGAGAGCCAAGCAGCGCTCCCGGCAAATCCAGTTCGAGACGGACAACTCCAGCGATCGTACCACCACGTTCTGCAAGCCAAAACCGAGAACGCGCAGGATCGATATCTTCGTACAGCATCCCACCAGCCGCCAGCTGATCGCGTATCTGTCTCGTTTCGTCATCCGCGCGACGAATATCATCCCCTCGAATGTCGGTCATCGGATCTGCGAGCCCTACGTCTACTGTGTATGTGCGTTCTGCTCTCACGGATACGGGTGATGTTCCCGTCGCAACCGTGGTTCGAATCCCAGTTCGATCGGAACTGTCTCTGCGCGCTCGCCAAAGTACGGATCGTCGACGAACAGCGGCTGAGCGCGAGGGATGAGAGCACGAACAGCTTCGAAACCAAGCGTGTCCACATCCGGTGGCGTCAGTCGTGCGGCGTAGGCATCGAGTCCCGCGTCGGTGATTCGTCGAACCAGGGCATCGAGCGCGTCCGACTTCGTTGGAACGCTTCCGGAGACACTTGAGGCCGAAACAGTCGTCTCGGGAGCGATGAACTCCTCGACAGACGAAGGGCGTGAAGCGAAATGCCCAATTCGCCCACCAGCAGTGCTGGCGTTTTCCCGTCCCATCGTTCGAAGCTCGGTCCAGTTCTGAAGTGCTTCACAGCAGGCCGACCGTGCCGCAGCGAACACATCGAGATCGGCAGCCAGTCCCATTGCGAACGCTGGCCAGTCGCCACTCCCGTTTGTTCGATGGACGGCGACACCAACAACGGGCACGTCGATATCTTGTGTCAACAGTGATGCGGTCACGGAGAGACCTTCTGCCCCAGCTCTGGCGACGAGCGTTTCGTACTCCTCGTCGTCTATCGAGAGGCCCAGCGGATCGTAGGTCGAATACCACGCTAACAGCGCGGCGTCGCGTTCGATGATTTCCGATAATCCTGCACGAAGCGCCATCGATCCTGAACTACCCAATCCTAAACCAGTCGTGATGGTCGGTCCAGCTCCGTGGTACGGAAAGAGAACGCGATCTGCAGGAAGGAACACTGGATTGCCTGTCGACAGATTTTCACCGGGTATCCACTCGATTGGATCGTCGTCAGCGGTCCCCGCTGGACGAACGAATGCCGACGGCGAAATCGCGTTCGAGAGATCGGTCGTTCGAGCAACGCGAACGTCGTCGGATCGGTACACCCCCGCGCTATATCGCTCCAGTCCCTCGCCAAGCGCCTTCATGAACGCTTTGTCCCAGTCGAGTGCGACACCGGCAGCCTGCCGACTCGCCGTCACGTCGCTGAAGTCAGACGTATCACCGAGCTGTGCGAGATAATACGGAACTGGGAACGATTCGACTTCACCAACTTCCTGAACTAATCCGACCCGATCGTCTAGTCCCCGCTCTGCACGTTCGAGTGCCTCATCGAGCGTCCGTTCCTCGTACTCCCGTCGAAGCCGCCAGTCCCGCTCTCTGCTACATTCGCAGTTCGGAACTGGAAGAACGCGACGAATTGCGTGAGGAATCTCGATGACGCCACCGAGCACTGGCGATCCCGAACCAGACAAGAGCCGAGCACTTTCTCGTCCGGCCAGCGCTCCCGCAAAGCGAGCCGTCGTGACGTCCTCGGTGTCCTCCTCGGAACGGCTGTGTGCTGAAGTAGAACTGAATTCGGAGTCAGCGGTACTGCGATTGGACACAACACGAGTTCGAAGACAGTCGAAACAGCCGGTTTCTGGACCATATCCCGAAACCGAGGCTTCGACAGTCGGGATACTGTGGCCACCAACGCCCCCGAGTTCGACGGCGATCCACCGCGTCTTTTGCTTTCTTGCTCTCTCGTTTACAGTCGAGAACAAGTCCGAGCCAACGCTTCCAACGACAATAGCGAGATCTCCGAAGTGTTGGGGGGGTGTGGAATGAACCGCTACCTCGTGATCGGTGTCCGAGAGCGCTGCCTCAATGGCATCGACGGACGGTCCTGAACCAACGACGATGACTGACATGGCTCATCGAACGTGTCGACACGAATAAGAAACACGGATTTGTCGCTGCTTGAACGTAGTAAAACAAGCGAAGCTAGACCGAATCGCGTCGATGATCTCCTTGTTTCAGGAGGCGAGCAGGCTCTGTGCGGCGTTTGCCAGATCGTCAGAGCCGGTGCCCTGAAGACGCTCGTCACCGAGCACGAGGCGCAGGCGTGGTCGACCAACATCGATCGGAACTTTCTCCGTGTCTACGAGACCCATCTCTTCGAGACGGGTTTTCGTACGGGAGAATGTTGCTTTGCTGGCGATGCCGACATCCTCGCCCCACTTGCTGATATCGTACAGCAGCTCCTCGTTCTTCGCTGCAACGAGCAGACTGATGGTGACTTCGTCGAGACCATCGCCGTTGCCGCGCGCAGTTTCGAGAGACGTAAGAACGCCATCGAAGTCGTCTGCGACATCGGTTCCGATCTCGTCGGACAGCGTCGTACGGACGCGCGAAATCGGTGGCGTCCGGAGCTTGAACGACTCAGAGACCTCCCACTCGTTCTCGTACTGATCGCGTGCAGCCGCCACGAACTCTGAATCGTCAGTGACGAGTCCAGCGACCTTCCCGCCCGCGGAGACGACAGCCGTAACAGCCTCATCGGAGACGATGAGTGTGTTCGTCGGGCCGTCGAACGTCCGCAGCGCAAGACGGTCCTCATCGATGAGGTCCGCAGCCGTGCTGCCGACGATGAAATCGTCGAGCACGTCCTTCAGGACGCGCTCACCAGCGAGCAAGCGCACCGAAACATCATCGGTTGCTTCTATTGCCGGGATTGTCACTTCAAGAATTTCGCGTGACGGGTTGACCAAGTACAGTTCTCCAGTAGCCTCTCCAAGGACTGAATTCAGGAGACCTTCGACACCTGATTCTAGTATGTTCGAACGCATCGGTAATGAATATTTATACCCTCATCCTATTTAATATCTGCGTTATCCAAAAACCGAATAGAACAGATATCCTGAAACTACTCGTACTCGGTTGACAAAAACTCTGCTGCAAGCTCATCTGACCAGCAAAGATCTTCGTCGAAGATGACCGGACAGGAGAGTCCATCGAGGACTCGAGGGACGTCTGCCCGGTCGAGTTCCGTTGTCGCAGAGGTACCACTGAGTCGAGTCCACAGTTCGAACGGGGCACAGTAGCTACCGCCTGGATATCGGTCCGGATCAACGGTGTAACTGAGTCTGTACGTCGTGCCGTTCTTGTTCAGTCGGGCAATGGCAGCCTTGTCATCGGTGAGCGTGTATGTTCCATCGCCGACGACAGTGTAATCCGTACTCATCATAATCTGCCGTCGAGCGAGCTGCATCGCACGTTCGATACCGAACCCGTTGATGAACAGCCGAGCAAACGTCGTCCCGACGTTGCTTGCCGGCTTGTTGAACACCTCTCGGAGTGTGACGGCACCAGCGACGCTACCACGCTCGATGAGTGCCTGACCTTGGTAGTACGAACCACACGCGTTGAGGAAAAACGTCCGCGCACCGACCGAAGAAAGGCTCTCGATGTCGAGTTCTCCGTCGGGACACTGTAAGCCACCTGTCTCACAGTGGCCAATGTAGTGGACGAAATCCTGACGCGATTCGAAGACTTGTGCGAGTTCGTCTACAGACAGCGACCGATGCATTGTGGTCGTTCGATCAGACTCGTTGTAGAACCGAGCAACCTTTTCGAGTTCGTCGTTCATCCCATCGTCGTTGAGAACAACGGTGATATCGAGAGGCGCCTCCGGAGCGGGCGTTGCGAGACGGTTCCGGAACGCTGCAACCGATGGGACGTACGCACCTGTTGGGGTACCGTTAGCGAGCCACGCGTGGAGGTCTCCCGGCTGAAGATCGGGGGCGACCATCTCGATGTTTGCAACTGATCCGCGATAGAAGTCATCGAGCGCTTCCGAGAGTAGTTCCTTCTCATCGATCGGTCGTGCACTCGGTGGGTAGATCAGACTGAGATCATCAAGCAAGTACGGAAGACTGGGGATCATATCGGAGGACGGTGAAACGTACGTCGAGAGATGCCACGTTGGCAGCTCCGACATGATCGACGCCTGTTTGACACCCATATACGCTGCGAGCCGCTCGCCTGGTGTCGCTGCCCGTATTGATTCTGGATTGAGACCGATCTTATCGAGTATGATGCGCTGATACGGTGGTTCCTCGTCAGGGACGTCTCGAACGAGACAATCGAGGAAAAACACTCGGCGAAGGAGAGCGGCTGCTTCAAATTGGATTTCTGAGAGAGAACCGAATGATTTATGTACTCCCGGCGCACTCAACCGTGCCGTACCGCTTCCAATCCGAACAGACGCACCAAGGTAGTACGCGAGCGGCGCGATGACGAACAATTCGTCGTAGTTCGCTGGAACGTCGATGATGATATCCGTTTGGGGAACCATCTCGCGCACTCGCGGCGGGATATACGTCTCGTCTCCGATCTCGACCAATGGTGGATGTGTTCGGTAATCTGGGTGTGATCGCTCGGGGCCGGTCGTCGACATCCCCGCGGACAAAACCGAGATGGCTGTCGCAACGCCTTCGGGGGTCTCAGAGACCGTAAACGTCGCTGGTCCCAGCGGCTGATCAACGGTCTGCCCATCACCCACGACGCCCCGGCTCATACCAGTAACTGGTATTGTTAGAGCAACAAATAGGTATCGACTCCGGAAGTCTGGCCACAGACGAGTAGATTATAGTGCAAGCGCACTGGAGAAATGACATGGAGTACGATCACGTCGGAGAGACTGATCCGGAAGTCGCCAACATGCTCTCCAGAGAGGTCGACCGCCAACGGGAGACGCTCGCAATGATCGCGAGTGAAAACCACGCTAGCCCCGCTGTTCTCGAAGCACAGGGGAGTGCTCTCACGAACAAATACGCCGAAGGATATCCCGGCGAGCGCTACTACGGCGGATGTGAGGTTGTCGATGAAGTAGAGCAGCTTGCAATCGATCGCGCAAAAGAGCTCTGGGGTGCAGAGTACGTCAACGTCCAGCCTCACAGTGGATCGCAGGCGAATATGGGCGTCTACCTCGCGGTGCTCGATCCGGGCGATACGATACTCTCGCTTGATCTCACGCACGGTGGCCATCTCAGCCATGGCCACCCGAAGAACTTCGCAGGACAGATGTACGACGTCGCGCGGTACGAAGTCGACCCGGAGACGGGCTACGTCGATTACGATGCTCTCGCCGATCAGGCACGCGACGTCGAACCCGACATCATCGTCTCGGGCTACTCAGCGTACCCGCGTCAAGTCGACTGGACCCGCATTCAGGAGCTAGCCGACGAGGTCGGTGCGTATCATATGGCGGACATCGCGCATATTACGGGACTTGTGGCAGCTGGTGAGCATCCGTCTCCGGTTGGAATCGCCGACTTCGTCACCGGGTCGACGCACAAGACAATCCGCGCGGGACGGGGCGGCATCATCATGTCTGATGCAGAATACGCTGATGCTATCGATAGCGCCATCATCCCGGGTATGCAGGGTGGTCCGCTGATGCACAATATTGCTGGGAAGGCGGTCGGATTCGGAGAAGCGCTCCAGCCGGAATTCGAGGAATACGCCACACAAACCGTTCGGAATGCGAGTGTTCTTGGGGAACGTCTCTCCGAACACGGTCTTAGTCTTGTCTCGGGTGGGACGGACACACACCTTGTGCTCGTGGATCTTCGGAAATCGCATCCAGACACGACCGGAAAGGACGTAGAGCGCGCGCTCGAAGACGTGGGAATTGTCCTGAACGCGAAC
The DNA here is from genome assembly GCF_025913575.1 of Halocatena marina. NCBI lineage: Archaea > Methanobacteriati > Methanobacteriota > Halobacteria > Halobacteriales > Natronomonadaceae > Halocatena > Halocatena marina. Next base: position 409,552 of record NZ_CP109785.1, read on the forward strand.
ACCGTACCCGGCGAGACTCGCTCACCGTTCGTCGCCAGCGGTATTCGTGCTGGCACACCAGCCCTCACCACTCGAGGCTTCGATGAAGCGGCAATGAAGGAGGTTGCAGACTGTATCGCCCGTATCGTCGAACACACGGACGATCCTGACGTGAAAGGTGAAGTCGCAGAGGACGTGCAGGCGCTCTGTGCTGACTATCCACTGTACGAATAAGAACGAGCACGGCTGTATCTGGGCCGCTCTCAGGCGTGATCGACGCGATATACTGATGATCTGCTCGTCTATCTGCTGTGGATTAATCTCGCTGTTAACGCCGCAAGCGACGTTCGTGCACGTTGCTGGCGGCACAAGGGACGACGTTGCTGTACGTTGCAGAATGTCAGATTCTCGACTCTTCGTGAATCGACGCACTCCGGCCGAAAAACACAACATGACGTACGTATGGTGTGTTGAGCTGCACACCAGAATCGAAGTAGACACAACGGAACCACAATGAATCATCCAAATTCAGATTTAGACTCTGACTCCACCTTTTCCTCGGATTTCAACGCTGCTTTTGAGGAAGTGTCATCTGCTCAGTCCCCGAATCCGGAACCGGCGGCGTTTCGTGCTCGGTACGAGGATGTTGTGTGGCACGAGGGGACACACGAACTCGACGCGGAATCGTTCGAATCTGTACGCGCTCGCGCACAACGTGGCTGGGGTGTCGGTGCGCTGATCGTGAACGAGGGGAGCGTGCTTCTCGTCCGTCAAGACAGTCGTTGGTACGCCCCCGGTGGGATGCTCGAATTCGACGAATCCCCTGAAGAGGGAGCCATCCGCGAAGTACGCGAAGAAACGGGACTGACGGTGCAGTTGGACGGGCTTGCAGCAATCGCTGAGCAGACGTTCGTCAACGCAGCCAACGAAGAGACGTTCGTGTTCTACTTTGCAATGTTCGATGCGCTGCTGGAGACAACGGTTCTCACCGACGATCCCGGTCTCTCGGATGAAAATATCAGTGCTGTCGAGTGGCACGCGACAGTTCCACCAGCTACCCACGACCGCCCGCTCATCGTCGAGCTACTCCAACAGCAGCATCCTCACTGGGAATAACAGACAACACATCCCAAAACGTCTCACTCTCCTCTCCCATCTTCGAATTCTGATGCCTGCTGTTTTGCAATCCAAATAATCAGTGCAGATACTCCACCATGTAACTGGTCAAATACGCGTATTTCTCAGACAACAGAAATGTCGAACGCTCGCTCTGCGTTTTTGTACAGGAACAGCTCTTTCGTCTCCTCATCGAGGTCGAGTGTATCGAGGCTGTTGAGGCAGTCTCCGGGTTGAATCATAGGATAATTTGTTCCAAACAGAACGTTCTCTCGACCGTACGTCCGCAGGAACTCGACGAACTCGTCAGGATAGCGTTTCGGTTTGTACGCTGAGGTATCGATGTACACGTTCTCGTACTTCGTCGCGAGCGCCATCATCTCAGCCGTCCACGGGTGGCCGATGTGACCTGCAACGATCGTGAGGTCCGGGAATTCACGCGCCACGGTATCCAGATACGGGATCGGTCGGCCCATCTCCGATGGTTTCAACGGACCAGTGTGGCCAACCTGCAAGCAGAATGGGACTTCCTGCTCGACGCACTCTGCATACACGGGGTAGTACCGACGATCGTCTGGTGGTAGTTCCCACAACCAAGGGATATTCCGTATCCCGACGAATCCCAACTCCTGTACACACCGGCGGACTTCTTCGATGGCTTCCATCGGGTTATTGAGTGGAACCGAACCGATACCTGTGAACAGTTCGGGTCGTTCGCTAACGATGTCCGCAACGTAGTCGTTGCTCAATAGCGGACCTTCCGGCCCCCACCACGCGGAAATGAGGGCCGTGTCGACCCCAGCGTTTTCGTAGGCCTGAATTGTCCATTCTAACGGAATTTCTGGAACAGTTTCATCGCCCTGCCAACGACGGAGCGAGGCGAACATTTCGTGATTGTGAAACTCCTCTGTCGGATGCTGCATCCACGCGTCGACGACAGGAATGTCACTATTTTCCATGTGTGTGATCATTCACTCGTAGTGAATATGACCGTCGATGCATCGAGGTATTCGGCTGATATACGTTGAGATTTTTCAAACCAGCAATTGTGAGTTTGTCACCATAGAACACGACTGTTTTCAGTCGGGCGATTGTAACGCATTTCAGTACACACAGCGTACCACAGCAGCATGGATGAGTCTGAGATCACCCGTCGGCTGCGACAGTTCGGATTTTCCGAAAAGGAAATTGACACTTATTTTACGATTCTTGCGCACGGAGAGGCGAAGGCAGCGACTATCGCGGAGAATGCGGGTGTCTCAAAGCGGTACGTTTACAGCATCTCTGAGACGCTCGAAGAACGCGGATTCGTTGAAGTCAACGACCATATCGTTCCGACGACCATCCGGGCAAACCCGCCAGAGGAGGTCATCGCACGGCTGACCGAGGAGTTGCAAGCAATGCAGCCAGGACTCGAATCTCGATTCAATCGGACGACACAGCCGACACAGCAGTTCGAGGTCGTTAAATCTCGTGTGACAGTGTTAAAACGTATTCAACAATTGCTTTCGAGAGCCACAGAAGAGGTGACGCTGTCCGTTCCGGTGTCGTTGCTCCCGAAAATCGAAGACGAGCTACGGGCAACGGTTGATCGTGGTGTGCTCGTTCTGTTGCTCGTGACCCGCGAAGATCTCGAGGACGGACAGATCGATCAGTTTGACGATATTGCGAGTGCGGTTCGTGTCTGGGAAGAACTCGCACCAGTGTTGCTCACGATCGACCGCCAGCAGGGAATCGTTGCACCAAATGAGATGCTCATGAGAGCGAACACGGGAAAACAGGCCATCGTCGTGGCTCAACAACAGCTCGTCCCCGTTTTCGTTGGATCCTTCCTCGGTAACTACTGGCCGATGGCGGATGAAGTGTGCGTGACCGAATCGGCGTCGCTTCCACATCGCTACGACGGATTCCGGCAGGCTGTGCTCCACGCGGAGCTTCACCGCCGGGCTGGTCAGCCACTCGTGGCACAGATTCAAGCCCGATCGACTGACTCGAACGACGACTATCACGACATAACGGGACCGATCGTTGAGATCCGACAGAGCCTCACTCAACCCGCAACGAACTCGTTCCCTGTCGAGAACGCGCTCGTCGTCGAAACCGACGACGGACTGGTCAGCGTCGGTGGTCCCGGTGCGTTCATCGAAGAGTACGAAGCTGGTGAAATCACTCTCGTGGCTGGCGAGGAGTGAGAAGAAAAAACGCCCAGTCGAAACACGAATCAATCTGATCGTCTCGGGATGGTCGTGCCGGAGGTCGGTTGCAGGTCGAGCGGGTATCGCGGAACAACGGGGCTATTCGTGTTCGGACCGGAATTTCTATGATCTGTGGCGTTCCGGTTGTATGCTCTATGACGAAGACAGAGAGCGAACGGTGCACCGATCTCGACCTCGGCTTCACTGTTGGTCTCGGGATGCCGTTTGACGAGACCGTCGAGTGGGCCGCGAGCGAAGGGTTCGATTTCGTCGAGGTGCTACTCGATGGCCCGTACGCCCGCGAACGCATCGCCGATCGACGCGAGTCGATGCGAACGACGCTCACAGACACAGGAGTGGATCTCATCGTCCATCTTCCGTTCGCTGTCGATCCTGGATCGCCGTTCACTCCTGTCAGAGAGGGTGTCGTCGATGAACTCATCGCCGGAATGGAGCTTGCAGCCACGCTCGACGCGGAGAACGTCGTGTTCCATCCTTCTTCTGATGCTTGGGATCTCGGCTGGTCCGAAGCGGAGTGTCGTGAGTTCGTCCACCGAAGTCTCGACGAACTCGTGCCCGCGGCCCACGAACACGGACTGACACCGTGTCTCGAAAACATCGTCTCCAGCTACTACGACGTGACCACGTTCCCGGAACTGTTAGAGCGCTATCCCGATGCATCGATGACTTTCGACACTAGTCACGCGCTGCTTGCTGGGATGGACGAATCCGGCATGGCTGAGTTCTGTCGGGACCACGCTGACCGGATCGATCACCTCCATCTCGTCGACACTCGCACAGGAGACGAGCACCTCCCCGTTGGAATGGGTCGCATCGATTTTACGACTGTGTTCGACGGTCTCGCTGCTGCCAGCTGGTCAGGGACTGCGACGCTGGAAGTCGGAACCGAAGACTACGACACCATCGCTCTTGGGAAACGGCACGTCGAGAAAGTGAACAGAACTATCTAATAATAGCTACGCGACTGACCGTCCATCGGTATCAACAGATCTGCCAGCCACCGTCGACGTGGAGCAGCTCACCGGTCACGTAGCTCGCATCGTCACTTGCGAGATACAGATACGCACCGGCCACGTCTGCTGGACGTCCGGCCCGACGCAACGGAACTGGCTTGAGGAATTTCTCCTCCTGTGCTTCTCGTTGTGCTGTTTCCGTCCATCCTTCGAGAAACTCCGTTGCGATCTGTCCGGGCGCAACACCATTAACTCGAATACCGTGTTCTGCGAGTTCGAGTGCCGCGCCGCGAGTGACCATCCGAATCGCTCCTTTCGTCGAGTCGTACTGCACCTGATCGAACTGTGCATGTGTGGAACTGATCGAGGCCGTGTTCAGGATGACCCCGGAGTGATCGCGCTCGATCATGTCGTTTGCTGCGGCCTGACAGCCGAAGAATACACCCCGAACGTTCACCGCGTGGATCCGGTCGAACTCCTCGGGGCTCACCTCACACAGGGATTTTCCGATGTAGAGCCCTGCGTTGTTGATCATTACATCGACGCCACCGTACTCACGAGCTTCCCCGATGAGTGACGCAATCTGTGCTGGCTCAGTCACATCTGTTTCGACGTACGTTGCTGTTCCTCCTGCTGCCTCGATCAGCTCGTGGGTCGGTTCAGTTTCGTTCGTATTCTTAGGATCTTCACGAACATCGGCGTTCAACACCGTTGCGCCAGCTTCGGCAAACCGAAGCGCAATCTCTCGTCCGATCCCCGAACTCCCTCCCGTTACAATGACCGTTTCACCACTGTAATCATACGCTGTACTACCCATACGGCTAGCTGCACAACACGAAGGAATATATACAATCGGCCGTCGTCGCAGTCATGCTCGGGACCTTCGGCAACGACGCAGTCCTGAGACGGTTTCTTCAATTTTCAGCTTCACCAGAGATCTCTAAGTTATTTATTAGTGACACCTTCGTCGGTATCCCGGCGATGGCCACGATCCGATCGCCAGTGAGTCTTCGCTCGGCTCTCCTCTATCACGGTACTGATGAAGGGCGTTCAGAGAACCGTTAAGGGGAACGGATGAGATCGGTACGACAATGATCGAAGAGGGAGCCGTTGCAGTCATCCACTTCGTCGGTCGACTGGCGGGCGACGATGCTGGTGCAGTGTTCGATACGAGCGATGTCGATGTTGCGCTCGAAGAAGGAATATATCACAACAACCGTGACTACGCGCCGCTCGAAATTCAGATTGGTGACGAATCAACATTTCCGGAAATCGAAGCAGCTGTCCAGACGATGAACGAGGGAGAAACGAAGACCGTTCGGCTCGATCCCGAAGAGGCGTTCGGGACTCACCACGAGGATCGCATCGTCGAGGTACCGCGTGCCGATCTTGAGGCACAGAGCGAGACGACAGCCACGGAGGGAGACCTCGTCGGAAGCGACCTTACCGACGGAATCGACGATGCGTGTACCGGTTGGATCACTGATGTGACCGCCGATACCGTCGAAATCGACTTCAACCACGAACTGGCGGGCGAACCAGTCGAATTCGAGATCCGATTGCTAAGCGTAAACGACTGAGTAACGACGCGTGGAAATCGGATACGTTGAATGATTCTGTGCGCTGCATCACGAGAACAGTTGTGGAATCACCGCTCGCTCGGCTCGTCTGAGTCGTTCGAGAAACGCGGATTTACTGAGATTGAGTTCGCTTGCCACAGTAGCGGCGTCTGCCATGCGTGGAATCTCGAAATACCCCAAATCGATAGCAACACGCAGAGCCTCCTCCTGTTTTGGCGTGAGGTCCCACCCCTGAGCGACCGTTCCCTGCTCCTCTTCGCCAAGTGGATACACACGCCGGAGCGTTACGCCAACGGTCTCGCCAGCGCGACTCATCACTCCGTCGAGCACGTCGTGTCCGACGACTGCGCCGGTAACGGTCGCATTACCGTCACGGTAGCTGAGCGATTCGACGAGGAGTCCAACACTCACGAGTTCGTGGACGACACACGGATGCTTCGAGAGACAGCGGTAGTTCGCTCGTTCGTCGAGCCGAGCGCGGTGGAGATACCGGATCCGTTCGTCACTGTCGAAGACCTGAGCAAGTCGCTCGTCGGGTGCGCTGAACTGCAGGAGTGCATTTCCATCGGAGCGTAGCTGTGGCGGTTGTGCGTCGATCGTCGTCTCTACTGTTCGAGTTGCCTCAGCCAGCGGGCAGTCGTCACCAGTCACCGCGAACTCGACGATGAGACACTCCGAAATCATGGACTCTGTAGTCGATATGGATATATAAAACACGTTCATGTGCGGGACAACCCGTATGTTAATCCGTTACAAATATTCGGTCGTAATGAATACAGCGGAGGCCAAAGAGCGGGCGGGACCACGCACGTTCAGTCCGCAGGACGATATGCCCGAGGAGTATCGTAAGGCTGCCACCCGGATGATTCAGTTTCACGCGAATTCTGAGATCATGGGCGCATACTTAGAAAAACCGTTCATCCGGCAAGCTCCGAGTCTCGACCGAAAGCTCGCGTTCTCCGCGAAGGTGCAAGATGAGATCGGACACGGGCAGCTCCTGTACAGAGCAGCGGAGTCCCTCGGCATCAAGACACGCGAACAGATGCTCGATGAACTGGCTGCAGGAGAGGGGAAATTCCTGAACTGCTTTCACTACCCGATGACAAAGTGGTGGGAGACGCCGATGATCGCCTTCTTCGTCGATGGGGCAGCGATGCGTCGACAAGCGACGATCAAGCGGACGAGTTGGGAACCGTACGCACACGCGATGGACAAGATCTGTTTCGAAGAGGGCTTTCACATCAAACACGGCGAAGACATCCTACGTGAACTCGCTACGGGGACTCGCCGCGAACAGGAGTTGGTACAGGAGGCGTTTGATGAGTGGTGGCCGCGAATTCTGCAGTTCTTCGGTCCGACGAACGATCAGAGCACACACCACGATTTCGCAGCCAGCGTCGGCCTGAAAACGATGAGCAACGACGAACTCCGGCAGGCGTTCCTCAATGCGTATCTCCCGAAAGCCGAGAAATACGGACTCTCTATCCCGGATGAGCCACGAATCCGCTACGAGGATGGACGCTACGAGGTCGTTGAGGATGACCTCGATTGGGACGAGTTCTGGCAGGTCGCGAAAAATGAGTACGACGGGAGCAAAGAACAGATCGGCTCACGGGCAGACGCACAGTCGGCTGTCGAGTGGGCACGAGCATCGCTCGAAAGCCACGACTCAACACAAACGCCGCAGGCGGCCGACTAATCATGATTTGGGAAGTCTTTAGACAGGAAGCTCCAGGGAAGTACCACACCCATTGTGGAAACGTCCACGCGCCCGACCGCGAGATGGCACTCCTGTTCGCACAGGTGCAACACGGACGTCGAAAACCAACCAACAGCCTCTGGGTCGTCCCGAAAGAGGAGATCGGAGAAGTTGATGCCGAGGAGGCCGAATTCGGCGGAACGACCGATAAGTCATACCGGTGGGTGTCGGCGTACAACGTCGATGTCGATTTCGCGGCCGAAATCGCCGAGTCCGACCGCGAACAGCGCGAAGCAGAGCGAGGTGAGAGCTGATGGCAAGCGCGATGCTCTCTGGTCCCGAGGACTTGACCGACCGAGAGCAGGCGGCTGTCGAGGCACTCCTCTTTCCGCTGGCGGACGAAGAGTTCGTGATCGCGGAGCGATACATCGAGTGGCAAGTGCTCTCTCCCACGCTGGAGTCGGATCTTGCGCTCTCGAACATTGCACAGGACGAACTCGGGCACGCGCGATTGTGGTACGATCTCTTGCAGGATTTCGGATACACAGAATCGGAACTGCTCTTCGAACGCGACCCGTCGGACTTCACGCACGCGGCGTTCGTTGAACTCCCGTTCGCGGAGGGTGACTGGGCAGACGCCATTGTCCGGGGGTATCTCTACGATGTTGCCGAACAACTCCGATTGGAAGCGCTCGAAGGAACGTCGTATCCACGAATCGCAGACCGGATTGGGAAAGTGCTCGGCGAGGAGTCGTATCACCGCGAGCACGCCCAAAACTGGCTGGAGCGACTGTGTGACGACACTGACGGCCGCGAGCAGGTTCAGAGCGCAGTCGATCGGCTATTCCCGTACGCGCTTGCGCTGTTCGAGCCACTCGATGCCGACAGCGAACGAGACATCGTCGATCTCGGTATCCGAACCGAATCGCTCGCAGATCTGCGAGAACAGTGGCTCGGTATCACCGTGCCGTTCCTCGAATCACTCGGTGTGGAAATACCTGTCCCCCCGACTGAGACTGACGCCAGCACGCTCCCCGATCAATACGGTCGCAACAGCGATCATACGGAGCACTGGTCAGCGCTACACGACGACTTAACCCGTACGTACCGCGAGTTAGGACGGACCGGAACCCACCGTATTATGAGTGATCCGGATGATGCCGAATGATCTCCCAGTCCGGTTCAGACGCGGCCGTACCACAGACGCCCCCGACGAACGCGAACGGACCTCTGACTGTTCACGAATCGAATGAGGAACGCCACAGTCGATACGGGACCGATCCCAATCGCACTGACACCATGTACACCCGAGGATTGACCAAACCATGATGCCCGATCACGAAAGCGACGAGCCCGAGTACTGTGCGTACACAGAGTACGATCGCGGCAAGAGCGTCGCCGAGCTTCCGAACACCGGCGAGAACGCGAGTGGTCTCGAACGGGACGTTTGGAACGCGCTCTTCGAAGTCGAGGATCCGGAGATGCCCATTAGTGTCGTCGATCTAGGATTGATTTATGGGGTCGACATCGATGACGACTATGCGACGGTCGAGATGACGCTCACGTACACCGGCTGTCCAGCGCGGAAGATGCTTCTCTCGGATGTGCGAAAGGCAGCCACGAGCGTTGATGGAATCGAAGAAAGCGACGTTCGGCTCGTCTGGAGCCCCGAATGGTCGGTCGAGTTCGTCACAGATGCGGGAAAGAACGATCTCCGCGAATTCGGGGTGAGCATCTGATGAGACGCCGATTTGATACCAGTTCGGATGCCGCACTCGACCCGAGCGTCGACACAGATGGAACGAGCGAGGGTGTGCGCTGTCCCTACTGCGACGGGACGAAGACAGAACGCGAACACCCAAAGGGTCCATCGCTCTGTCGCTCGATGCATTTTTGCCATGAATGTAAAGAGCCGTTCGAAGCGATCGGATAGACTGCTTCGATCAATAGCGTAATACTCTTTGGCGCGTTATCCCAGCACGATGAACGGTCGATCGCCCACTCGTCGACACCTTCTTCAGATGACTGGAGCGTCGCTTGTGCTCGGTATCAGTGGCTGTCTTGGTGGTAAGGACACGTCGAGCGACTCAGAACAAAGCGACGGATACGCCCCTCAGTCCAAGAATGGGACGGAAAAGACGAATGGTACGAAAACGAAGTCGGTCGACGTGAGCTCGTTCCCGACACGACCGACCCGTGGGACATCGGTGCCGCTTGTTCCGATCGACGTTGCACACGACTGGTACGTTCGGCGCGAGGCACGATTCGCCGACGCACGCGGGGAAACCGGATACGAGAAAGCACACATCAAAGGAGCGGTGTTGAGTCCAGCTCCGAAAGGACAAACGCAGAACGATCCTGTCGAGAACTGGCCGAAGTCAGACCGAATTATTACCTACTGCGCCTGTCCACACCATCTCTCCTCACTTCGTGCTGCAAACCTCATCAATCAAGGGTACAAGAACGTTTTTGCCCTCGATGACGGATTTCTCGCGTGGATGAAACGGAAATATCCGGTTGTGGGCTCAGAGGCCACCCAGCAACCGAATGTACAGGTCATTAACGGGCAGACAGCGCCACAGTATGCGGGTAAAACAGCGTGGGCATACCATCGACCGTCTGGCCAACGAGAAGCAACGACAATCGAATCGAAGGGACTCTACAGTCTTCGACTCCCGTTTTACGACGTTACTGGTGACTCTCTTATCGAGATCGAAACACCGGATTACATCATCGAAAAATCTCTCTCGGTGCTGACGAGCAAAACGATTACGCCCGAGGGAACGCTCTCCGTCAAGTGATTGAGTTTACAGTAGAGCGCACATCACGTACTCCACGGCGTCAAATGAACGTGAAAGAGCTTCCCGCACTCATCCTCCCCACACAGACAGCGCTCATCGGTCGCTATCTCTGAATCCTCGTACCCGACAGCGATAATGCGCGTTCCAGCGTGTCCCAACTCGTAACCGCCATCTGCTTCACGAACGAAATATTCACAGAGCTTTTTCAGATGATCGTTGAACTTTCCAGAGTCACGAATATCAACTCGCTCTCTGAGCTCCGTAAACGAGAGCACTCCATCGGCATCCGCAAGCTCTCGAAGGATCGACATCCAGATCTCGTTGCCGAGCACCGCGAGGGCATCGGTCAGATCCTCGTTACGACCAGCCATGAATCACCCCTACCCGAGCCATCTCTATCAGTCCTCTCCTGAATTTTCAGTATTATCACAGAATAGCTCTTCACCGAGTTTTGATATGAGATGTTTCCATCAGCGTCAGTATGCTCCGCGTTCGTTTGGATGAATCTTGCAAGTGGTGTCATCGAAGATAAAGGAAGTACGCCAGTCTCTCCATCGATGGCTCGCTAGTTTCCGGACCCGTCAGTTTCGACGGCTGCTCGTTGGGAGGGCTGTTAGCATCCTCGGAGACGGGCTGTACAGCGTTGCAGCGATGTGGTTAGTGTACGATCTCACTGGGTCGACGATGTACACAGGACTCGCGGGCGCGCTCGCGCTCGTCTCGGTCGTGTGCTAACTCTCGTCGAAATCACACAAGGTGTTCTCGTCCTCGCGGTCCCCATCGCCGCTGTATTCGGACATTTGACCGTGTCTGTCGTGTTGGCTGTGATGGTGTTGCTCTCGCTTGGCGGTCTTCCCGCGCTGCCAGCACAGAACGCAACCCTCCCACTGGTCGTCTCTGATGATGATCTTATCGGGGCAAATTCGGCGTTCTCGGTCGTCACGAAAACATTCGGTGCGATAGCGCGTGGCGTCGCCGGGGCGCTCATCGCTCTCGTCGGAAGCGTCACACTCTATCTCATCGACGCCGCGACGTTTGCACTCTCTGCGCTCGTTTTCACTTCACTCTCTGTCCCACCGCGATCGGGCATCGAAGAGCGTGCGCTCGATCTCACTGGATACGTTTCGGATCTCCGAAGCGGGATTGATGTGCTAACCAGTTCGACTGCTGGACAGATGCTCATCGCCAGCCGGTTTGCAAACTTTCTGGCGGGCGTCACACTGGCGGCTCTTCCCGCATTCGCCAACACTACGGGTGGTTCGGAGGTGTATTGATTACTGCTCGCTGGACTTACCGCTGGGCATATCATCGGTTCCGTCGGCGCTCCCGTCGCCGACCGATTCCCATTTGGTTGGATCACTATCGTCGGGATAGCATTCTCTGGTCTGCTGTGGATTGGGGCTGTGCTTGTTGCTGGACCTATTGCTACGGTTGTGTTGTTCACTGCGTCTCGAATTCCCGGGGGCGTATACAACGTTTCAGTCGTCACAATCTTTCAAACGAGCGTTTCCGACGACCGTCTCGGACGAGTGTGGTCAACCGTTGCCAGCGCAACAAGTCTCGCTGTTCCATCCGGTCTGTTGCTCGGTGGCGTTGCTGGAGAATGGATCGGGAGTCGATTAGTCATGTTCGCTGGCGGTGTCGGCTCGCTCTTGATGGCTGCCTACTGGTTCCTGATTCCGCCGCTTCCCGATTTGGACCACCGATCGAAGTCATATCTAGTCAGTTTGGTGATCCACACGTGGCGAACTGAATGTTCATATTCACTAATGGTTAACTTCATTGGCATGCTATTACATAACATGAATCTTCGATCGGCAACTGTGGCAGACATTCCACGGATTCAGACGATCGCTGAGCGCTCGTGGGAGCGTAACTACGACGTTCTGACGCGTGAAACAGCGCGCGAGACCGCAATGGAGTGGTACAACGAAGAAAAACTGCGGACAGACATCGAGCGTGACGACGCACGCATACAGGTGGCTGAAGCTGATGAAAGCGGTATTATCGGCTTTTCACACAGCGTATGGGGTGATGAAGAAACTGTGACTGGAACGGTCCTCCGTCTCTACGTCGATCCGAATCATCGGAACCGGGGCGTTGGCTCCAAACTGCTCGAAGCGACCCGTGCCGTGCTCAAAGAACACAATCTCGAATGGGTCGAGGCAATGGTACTTGCTGCGAACGAGCCCGGAAATGATTTTTATCGTTCCGCAGGTTTCAAGCGGATTGAGGTCGCCGAAACGACTATCGGAGACGATTCGTACTCGGAGTATGTTTACCGGGATAAGACTGAATAAACGATATATAAAAACACATTTGACACTCGTTGTCACGCGATACGGGACGGTTATGTGAGGTGGTTTCTCGTGACAGTGCGGTACTTTTATGTAGAAGCACATTCAATCATCGACCGATTATGGCTCAGCAGATGGGTAATCAGCCCCTCATCGTTCTGTCCGAGGAAAGCCAGCGCACCTCGGGACGCGACGCACAGTCGATGAACGTCACCGCCGGAAAGGCGGTCGCCGAATCCGTACGCACGACGCTCGGTCCGAAAGGGATGGACAAAATGCTCGTCGATTCGACGGGCAACGTCGTTGTCACGAACGACGGTGTCACCATTCTGGATGAGATGGATATCGAGCACCCTGCCGCAAACATGATCGTCGAGGTCGCCCAGACCCAAGAGGACGAGGTCGGCGACGGTACGACGACAGCAGTCGTCATTGCAGGCGAACTCCTCGCAAAGGCCGAGGATCTGCTCGAACAGGATATCCACGCTACAATTCTGGCGCAAGGATACCGTCAGGCAGCCACGAAGGCAAAGGAGATCCTCGAGGACATGGCCATCGACGTCTCCGAGGACGACACGGAGATTCTCGAACAGATCGCCGCCACCGCAATGACCGGCAAAGGTGCCGAGTCGGCGAGAGATCTCCTCTCTGAACTCGTCGTCGACTCCGTGCGCTCGGTCAGCGACGAGGACGGGATCGATACGGACAACGTGAAAGTCGAGAAGGTCGTTGGCGGTTCTATCGATGAGTCCGAACTCATCGAGGGCGTCATCATCGACAAAGAGCGCGTCCACGACAACATGCCGTACTTCAGCGAGGACGCTGACGTCGCACTCATCGACACCGCGATCGAGGTTCAAGAGACCGAGATCGACGCTGAGGTCAACGTCACTGACCCAGACCAGCTCCAGCAGTTCCTCGACCAAGAGGAAGCACAGCTTCGTGAGATGGTCGAGACGCTCGAAGATGTCGGTGCCGATGTCGTCTTCTGTCAGAAAGGCATCGACGACATGGCCCAGCACTACCTCGCTCAGGAAGGCATCATCGCCGTCCGCCGAGCGAAGAAGTCCGACATGAAGCGGCTCGCACGCGCAACCGGTGGCCGCATTGTCTCGAACATCGACGACGTCACCGAGGACGATCTCGGATTCGCTGGAAGCGTCGCCGAGAAGGACATCGGCGGTGACAACCGCATCTTCGTCGAGGATGTCGATGAGGCAAAGTCCGTCACGCTCATTCTGCGCGGCGGTACCGAACACGTCGTTGACGAGGTCGAGCGCGCTATCGAAGACTCGCTCGGTGTCGTCCGCGTTACGCTCGCCGATGGGAAAGTTCTCCCCGGTGGCGGTGCCCCCGAAACGGAACTTGCTCTCGGACTCCGAGACTACGCTGACAGCGTCGGAGGCCGCGAGCAGCTCGCAGTCGAAGCGTTCGCAGACGCCATCGACGTCATCCCCCGCACCCTCGCAGAGAACGCGGGTCACGACTCGATCGACGTACTCGTCGACCTTCGCAGTCGCCACGACGGCGGCGAAAAGTCCGACGGACTGGACGCATACACCGGCGAAGTCGTCAACATGGAGTCTGACGGCGTCGTCGAACCGCTACGCGTGAAGACGCAGGCTGTCGAGAGCGCAACGGAGGCCGCTGTCATGATCCTCCGCATCGACGATGTCATCGCTGCTGGTGACCTCAAGGGTGGCGGCAGCGACGACGACGATGACGATGCACCTGCTGGCGGTCCCGGTGCTGGCGGCATGGGCGGCATGGGCGGCATGGGCGGCATGGGCGGTATGGGCGGCGCGATGTAAGCGTCGGTCAATAGCCTACTCACCACCATACGCCACTTCGATTCGCACCGTCACAGTTCACGAATCATTTTCTTTGAGATACGAAACGGATACAAGCCCACAGTAGCGACCGATAACGGGTTGTTCGCAGTGCTGTTTGCTTTGGGAGTCCTCATACGAGAATGAGTGCTGTAGCAGGAGTGAGCAGTTAGTCGTTTTATAGGTTGGCTCTGTGGGCTGATCTTCTGTTGCTATCGCACTTCGAGCGCTCACGAGCGATTAGGAATCAACACCCGTGTCCACGATCGAGACCGTCTCTATCCAGAATCAACGATTAAAAATTGGTCTGAATGCGTTTCAACAGTGGTACGAAGCTGTCTCCTTCACAATCTGCTTGGAATAGTATCGTCCGTGCTTTCGTGCTCGGTGAACGGATTTGAAACCGTCAGAACGCAAAAAAGCACGATGACAGCGAGACACCCGAACGTGGCGAGAGCTGTAAGCGGTGAGGTGATGCTCGCTACTGCGCCACCACTTGCGCGTGCAAGAAAGAAAACGAGCGCGTACACCATCGAAACGCCACTGAGCGCCGTGGCCCGCCCGTGTGATGCGATTTGATCGTTGATGAACGCATTCCCCAGCGTATCTGTCGCCATATTGACTCCTCGGGCGAGAAAGAACGCAGGTACCGCAACGATCGGAATCTGTGTAGCGAGCAACAACACACCGGCGAGGGCGACTGGAACAATCGTATACCACCGCTCTGTCCCGAACCACCGTCTGATCCGCCCTGCTTGGGACGAACCGATCGCCGCTGCGATCATAAGCCCTGTATACAGCGGTCCAAGCGTCGCTGGACGGATTCCCATCGCTAGCATCACCGGTTGGACGAATATCTCAATCGTCTCTGGAACCGCGAGGATGAGTGCTGATAGCAACACGAACGTTCCAATCCGACGGTCCGTAACGATTACTTGGAGCGCTTTGCGCGCCTTCGCGGGCGAAAAACTATCACGCTCCTGTGTTACAGACGGTTCGGGAAGCGTTGCAACGACAAGCGCAGCGAGCGCAGTCGTGACAGCGGCCGCGAGAAACGGGAGCGACGGCTGGATCTCATACAGCAACCCGCCAACCAGTGCAGTCGTGGCTGCAGAAACGTAGAACGCACCAGTCGCCCGGCCACGGATATGCGTGTACGCCTCACTCATGCGGTCACGAGACGCTTTCTCTTCAGCGTCTGTCTCAATGTCTGAGAGGATATCGTACAGCCACGCATCGGCGCTTCCAGAGCGAAACGTCGCGGCTATCCCCCAGAACGCATAGAGTCCGACGAACGCGACGAGCGTCTCAGCGAATGCAAAGCCAATGTGCGTGATCGAGAGCAACACCGCTCCGAGTATGAGGCTGTTACGCCGACCAATCCGATCCCCGAGATAGCCCGTTGGGATCTCACCGATGAGTATCCCAAGAAAGAATACTCCGGTCGCAAGTCCGACAGCGGCAAACGTAAGCCCCTGTGCGAGTGCGTATATCGTGATAATTGGATAGACAAATCCTTCTGCGACGAGTGCACGATAGAGAAAAAATCGGTAGACAAGTGCAGAACGATCGGTCACTGTTGCACAGTCACACGAAGAAACATAAATGCTATCGATATGTTTGTGACACCGATTACCCTATCAACTGAAGCGTACCGCGGCGATGAAGAAGGAAACTACTCTTCTATATCGAGTGAGAACTGTTCGTGTTCAGAGACCGTGTTCAACACGACACTCGTATTTGTCTCTTTGACATTCACGTCAGTTAGCAGTTGTTTGATCTGTGCGTTCATTCCGTCCGTGTCTTTGAACTTTGCGATGGCGATAATATCGTGATCACCTGTGACCTCGTAGACGGACACCATCTGTTTCACATCACGGAGCGTATCGGCGACATCGGTGATGGCGCTCCCTTCGACTTTGAGTTGGATGACTGCCGTCACGTCATAGCCGAGTGCATCGTAATCAACTTTTGGGGTGTATCCCTCGATAACGCCCTCCTCATCGAGGTCGCTCAAATGGTTTGAGACCGTTGTAACGGAGACACCGAGCTCCTCTGCAAGATTTCTGAGACTTGCTCGACCATCTTCGAGAAGCGCATTCACCAATTTCTCGTCCAAGTTTTCATACGTCATTATATCCCCCCACTCGATCGAGACACTATAATTTTACGAATATCCAGTTATTCGTCCAGAGAAGTCGGTCTTGCAGGAACCAGTATGGTTTTAACCGTGAGGATAGATGAGTAGAACGTCAAAGAACGATGGGAAACGAAAATATTGCCTCTGATGGGGGACTTGATCCCAAGGCACAGACCGTCCTCGATGAAATCGAGGAACACAATGTCGATTTTCTCCGTATCCAATTCACAGACATTCTCGGAACAGTAAAGAACGTCTCTATACCAGCAAGTCAGGCAGAGAAGGCGTTCACCGAGGGTATCTACTTCGATGGATCGTCTATCGAGGGATTTGTGCGGATTCAGGAGAGCGACATGCGGCTCAGACCAGATCCGAACACGTTCGCGCTGTTGCCGTGGAAGACCCGCGACGACGGTACCGCGAGCGCCAGACTGATCGCAGATGTAACGGATGCATCCGGCGCGGACTTCAAAGGTGACCCACGTCACGTGCTCAAGCGTGCACTGAAGCGGGCAGGAGATATGGGATACACCCTCAACGCGGGACCTGAGCCGGAGTTTTTCCTCTTCGAAGAGGAAGACGGCCGGGCGACGACCATCACTCACGACGCGGGTGGATACTTTGATCTCGCGCCGAAAGATCTGGCAAGCGATGTGCGTCGAGACATCATCTACGGGCTCGAAAAGATGGGCTTTGAGGTGGAGGCGAGCCACCACGAGGTCGCAGAAGGGCAACACGAGATCGATTTCAAGTACGACGACGGTCTCACCACGGCTGATAACATCGCTACATTCCGGGCAGTAGTGCGCGCGATCGCCGCCGAACACGATCTGCACTCGACGTTCATGCCAAAGCCCATCGCGGGCATCAACGGCAGCGGGATGCACACGCACCTTTCACTGTTCACCGAAGACGGAGAGAACGTCTTCCACGACGAAGACGATGAGTTCAATCTCTCGGAGACAGCAAAGCAGTTCCTCGCAGGCGTTCTGGAGCACGCACCCGCCATCACTGCGGTTTGTAATCCAACAGTGAACTCATACAAGCGACTCGTGCCGGGATATGAGGCTCCTGTCTACGTCGCATGGAGTGATGTGAATCGGACTGCGCTCATCCGCAAACCTGCTGCACGGACGCCAGCCGCTTCGCGGGTCGAACTCCGCTCACCGGATCCCTCGTGCAATCCGTATCTCGCGCTTGCAGTCATGCTCCATGCAGGACTCGACGGAATCGAGCGTGGTCTCGATGCACCCGATCCAGTCCGAGAGAATATCTACGAATTCGACGAATCGACGCGCGAAGAGTACAATATCGATGTTCTGCCACCAAACCTTGGTGCAGCAATCGATGCTCTCGAAGATGACGATGTGATCCTCGATGCGCTCGGTAAGCACGTCGCAGAGAAATTCATCGAGGCAAAGCGTGCTGAATTCGACGAATATCGGGTGGCGGTTTCGGAGTGGGAACTCGAGAAATACCTGGAAACGTTCTAACTCTTAATCACGTACTCTCGCACGTTTTATCGCTTCGTGCTTCGTCCCGCGATATTTCCGTATTGTGATCGTTTACAAACGTAAACAGGGACACGAACACGAATATGAACACGAATACGGCCTACGAACGGATTGATTCGATACGGTTACGAAGGCGGGCAGGAATTCCAAGGAGATTGAATCCGACGCCGACCACGATCATGAAGACGTAGAGACCCAGTGTTGAGAGCCAGATAATGATCATCGCGAGGATTGCCCACAGTCCCGCGAGATAGAAAAAAGCTCCAATAGTCATTGCCGTCCCGTAGAGGAGGACGAGATACGGTCCCCAGCCGCGGGCTTTGCCGCGCCGTGCGCGCCGGCGCACGTATCGTTTGAGGTCACTTTCGAGTTCGTCTCGGTGGACGGTTCGGTCGTCGATGTCTTCTTCGAACTCCCGAAGCTGTTCTCGCAGTCTGCGAACCTCCGCTTCGAGATCATCGTCCGATTCAACGTCAAATGGCTCGTCGTCTGGCATAGATAGTTTCGGAATTGGTGGCCCTACTGTAGTCGTTTCCGCATCAGATTCGTCGGGGTCGTCTTCGTCGAGGCGTCCGGTGAGTGCTGCATTCAGTACAACACCCACGAGGAGGATAAGAGCCCCGAAATAGAGAAACGTCACGAGTAACAGGACCCCACCGATCGCCCCATACGCGTCGTAGCTACCCGCGTAGGCAGCGTAGATTCGAAACGCTGTCTGGAGTGCGGTCCAGCCGATTGCTGTAAAAGCTGCACCAGGGAACGCCTCTCGGACTGAGATCGATTCTCCTGGGAGGACATAATACAGGGGAAGGAGAGTGAGGGTAAGTCCACACAGCTGGGCGATTGTCCCGATTGTCCCGATGACGTCGACGGTCCCGACGACGAAATCGACCCCCGGAAAGGCGATGATCGTTCCGATAGCGACGGTGAGTGCGATACCGATACCGACCGCCATGAGTGTCAAAAGACCATTGCGCAACTGACCGACGATCCCATCCGAGGGTGGTTCTCCATAAACGGTCGAGAAAGCAACATCGAGGCCGCGAAAGAGCTTCAGTCCGCTCCAGAGGAGAACAAGTATACTGACGACAGTCGCACCACTTTGGCCCGATTGATTGTCCAGTGCATTTTGAACGAGTTCGCCCGCTTGCCCTCCAACGGCGTTCGTCACTGGCTCTGAGACAGCAGTCGAAAACATCTCCCCGCCGACGACGGATCCGACGACGATGGTGAGCAACAACAGAGGAATGAGTGAGATGAACGCGTAGTAGGAAAGACTCGCAGCGATAAATGTCACTTGTTCTGACCGGATGCCATCAATGACCGTTTGTATAACGCTGATAATCCGCTGCACGCTGGCATTCACGCTCTCTCGGTTTGTCCGTCGATCACATATAAATCGGGGGAAGAAGTCATCAGAACAGATAGTACACGCCAGCTACGGTTGGTTTATGTCGTTATGCGTCTCATCGCTTCGACGTCAGCGTTGGTCTTGAACGTCGTCCCTCCATAGTGGGTTCGGGACGCCTCGTACCCCGATTCAGTCAACGCCTCGAGGAATTCATCCATCGAGATTGCAGAAATACCCCATTGCTTTGAGAGCCGGTGTTGGTCGTAATGTGTTGGTCTGTCGATTTCATCTGCGATGGTGTCGAGTAACCGACGTGATCGGGTGGCGGTTCCCAGTTCTTCTGTTATGCGTTCACGAACGTCGGTCACGAAGTCCACCTCGTGGGTCGGCCCGAGCCACAATGGACCAGCGGTGTTGATTCGAGTACTCTCGCAGTTCGGACAGACGTCGTGCGGATTGGCGATCAAACCTTCTGTCGTCGTTCGATAGAGACACGCTTCGCAGTGATCGACGTATCCGAGTTCGTCCATGGTTGCGTTCGCATCCGTCGCTCGGTGACTGGTTGCGAGATACGTTCGCACGTAGTGGCGCGTTACGTGACTCAGCACAGGCGTGACGCCAACATCGTACCGGGCAGCAGTCCGAGCGAGCGCTGAGAGAAGGATGCGGAGTCCCATCTCCGCGTGAAAGTCCGTGTTCCGTGGAACGGCGCTGTACGAACGAACCCCGCTTTGAAAGTGAGCACCACACAGCGGCGCGGTGTCGGTTGCCGTGACACAGACGAGAGAGCGAGCACACTGGAACGCGGCGTCGGCAAATGGAATGGGCGTCCCGAACGGATCGAGATCGACCACGTCGACTCCCTTGTTTTCGTGCATGTACGCGTTCGCGTCACGGTGGACGATTCGTCCATCGAGATCGTTGCGCGTGAAGTTGGTTCGACAGTGCTCGACTGCGTCCGTATCGTAATCACAGCACGTCACGTTCCATCCTTCGGCAGCCGCGCGAACTCCCCGAATACCGCTTGCGGCGTTCGCATCGAGATACGATTCATCACCCGTCCGATCCTGCCACGTACGTAAGACAGCGACCGTAATGTCTCGATTCATCTCCTGTCGAGGATTATAGAAGACGACATCCCCAACTCCCGACTCAGGCTGCTCGGGAACCTCGATCGTAACCGTACCCTCGTGCACCTCCATACACGTCCCAACTGCCCAAGCGCGAAAAGCGCCACCATCCCGTCGGGAGATCTGTGTTCTCACCAGACGTCATCGATTGATGTCGGAGATCGTGACCATACAGACAGAACAAATCGAGGGAAGGGTGAACAAACGTGAATGACAGCAAACAGTGCGTGAGTGCATCGAACCGGTTTTGTTTCCTGACCGTCAAACTGTATGCGTGACCGCCGTGGAAGAGTGGCAGGATGCGCTCGCTGAGGAGGGCGAACTCACCGCCCCTGTAGTCGACCGTATCATCGCTGTCCACGGTTCGCGTGGAACACGCGCCATTGAGGCCGTTGCGGAGGAACGCGTCAAAGAGTACCGCGACTTCGTCGTCGTCGTTGGCCACACTGAGGAGTACATCGTCGAGGACGGTGGGTGTACCTGCGAGGATAGCCAGTACAATCTCGACCGTGATGACCCGACACAGCGTTGCTGGCACGTGCTTGCCGTCGAAATCGCTGCACGGATCGACGCAGTCGACCACCACGATATGTGGTATTCGGAAGTCCGAGAATTCCTCTAAGATAAGAGGTTTAATAGCACAGGTGCACGGACAGGTGAGCAAATGCGTCGATCGACGCTCATTGGGTTAGGATACGCTGGTTTTGGAGTCTTATTTCTCGCCAACGCTGTTACTGGAAACTGGATCCAATCTGGTTCGTGTGACTATATTCAACAGCAGTTGTTCGTCAACGTCGTTTCTGGGAGTTGGACCCAGTCTATCTCATGTGCCAACATCCGACGACGAATGATTACGTGGGGAGTGCTCGGGGGGATCTGGCTGCTGGTCAGTGTCTTTGCACTGTTGCGACCTGAACAGTTTGAAAACAAAGGAGACACAACAGAGATTGGATACGGTGCAATGTTCTCTGCTGTGTTCGTCGTGTTGCTCGTTCTCAGCGGAGGAGTACTGATCAACGTTATACTGTCACTGATCTATATGGTCTTTTGAACGGTTTTGGTGAGTCAGGAGCAAAGCTCAACGAAGTTCCGGAGGATGCGGAGTCCCGCTTCGCCGCTTTTTTCTGGGTGAAACTGCGTTCCGAAAATTGTTCCATCGTCGTTTGCGACGACACTTGGGAACGATTGGCCGTAGTCGGTTGTCGCCACACACGCATTCTCGTCGTTTGGGTCGGCGTAGTAGGAGTGAACGAAGTAGGCGTATTGCCCATCAACCCCTTCGACGATTGGGTGCTCGCGCTCAACAGTCAGTTCGTTCCATCCCATGTGTGGTACCTTCTTCGAACCATCGAATCTGACATTTCGGCCAGGGATGAGATCGAGCCCGTCGACATCCCCTTGTCCGGCACGGGTCGACTCTTCGCTCGAAGTGAGGAGCATCTGCATCCCGAGACAAATACCAAACAAGGGAATTCCGTCGGCAGCGGCATCACACAACGCATCGCGGAACGGTCCCGCATTCTCCATTCCTTCGCTGAATGCGCCCACACCAGGGAGGACGATGCCGTCCGCACGATCGAGGAGCGCGGGATCGGTGCTCATTTCGACGCCAGCGCCTGCTCGCTCGAGTCCACGAGTGACACTCCGAAGATTTCCGAGTCCGTAATCGACGACGACGACATCTGCCGTGATCTGACTGCTCATACTGGTCATTGGTGGGGTGAGATAAGGCGCTTTTCGCCTTCGTTAATACTCGCTGAGGCGGGATTGTCCACTCTCTGCGCCCGCACCCGCGAGTGAAACTGCCTCGCTGATCGTCTGTTCGAACGTTTCTTTCTGACTTCTGTCGTACAGTGTCGCGGCGGGATGAAGACAGATCACGATTCGACGCGGGGTGCCAGCGATCCGGTGCTCGACGACTGAGCCGGCCTCCTTCGTCACTGCTACGTCGCGCTCTAACAGGTGTTGACTCGGGACTTTTCCGAGCGTAACGATAAAATCGGGATCAACCGACTCAATCTCCCGTTCGAGATGCTCCCGGCAGTTCGTGAGCTCCGCTGTGGTCGGGTCGCGGTTTTCGGGCGGACGACAGCGCACGCAGTTTGCGATACGGACATCGCTCCGGACGAGACCACAGTCGCGCAGTGTTGTACTGAGTACGTCGCCAGAACGACCGACGAACGGCTCACCTTGCTCGTCTTCACGCGCACCCGGGGCTTCACCGATAAAGAGAAGCGACGCGTCTTCTACTCCGGTACCGTTGACGATCTGCGAACGAGACTCACACAGATCTGAACAGCGCTCGCAGGCAGTCACGTCGATCCCATCAACACGTTCCATGTCGTACTAGCGGCCGAGTAATGACTACAAGATTGCGTTCTCATCTGTATCCTGTGTGAAGAAATATCCTGCAATGATATGACTCCACGATCGGGATGATACCGTCGGTGCAACCGTGGTCTCTGCTTCTCGATCTGTCTCATATCGTCTGCGACAGTGTATCGCCTGCTCGCGCTGCGGTGTGTGCCACACGGAGTGGCTCCGGACGTCCTCCCTCAGGAGTAAACGTTCGGACGACACGCGCACTCTCGCTCGCATCGAGGCCGATCGCTCGGACAAACACCTGTTCGTCGTTGACTTCGATTGGCCAGCGCGGGGGCTGTCGCTCGTACCGTGAGAGTCGTTTGGTGCGTGCAGCACCATCGAACGCATCACGAAGTGCCGGTTCGAGCCCGTCGCTGTCCTCAAAGGAGACGGAAATGACCGGGCAGCTGAGAGCGTTCGCAAACTGCGGTAGATCAACAATATTGTACCACGCGGGCGCGATGCCGGAGATGAAGACATACTGTATATCGGGCCGGTCGACCCGATGGACGAGTTCTGTAAGACGATCGGTGCTGTCGGTTCCTCCAACCGTAACGTGCCCGAACGCTAACCCATCGAGGACACGGTCAGCACGTACGACCGCACCCGCGACAGTGCTCGTCTCAGCATCTGATTTGTACGAATCAGCCAACCCGAGTGCCCGCGTGCCTGATTTCACTCCTTCATCTCCTCAAGTCGTTCCAAGAGCTCGTCGTTGGAAGTGTCGAACTCGAACGAGACATTCCCATCGTGAGAATCACTCGAAGAGACCGTGTCTTCATCAAAGTCAGTGTCGATATCGCGGTTCTCCTGTTCAGATTCATCGTAGCTCCCGAAACCCATAGCCATCTAACTGTAAGGAATAGTCGTTGAAAAACGTTGGCTGCGTTCGTATTTATGATCTATCAGTAATTGCTAAAATCGAACTGTTCAGAATGGTGATATCTGACATAGATTCACCGTCGGTATCGATATGCGTGGAGGTAGGCTGAAGTACCAGCGTTACGACGTACGTGTATGAACGTTCATAACGTCACGGCAGACGCCGAGACGTTCACCTGTAACGCGTACCTCGTTACAGGTTCGACGACGACACTCGTCGACGCGGGGGCTGTTTCCGGTGTGGCCGACACCATCGCAGAGTACACCGATACTCTCGATCGGGTCGTCCTCACCCACCAGCACGGCGATCACATCGCCGAGCTCGATTCGGTTACGGATGCGTTCGAACCGGACTGTTATGCCTACAGCGATCACCCTCAGTGTACCCACACCATCGAAGATGGTGATCGCATCGACATCGGTGATGAGGTCTTTGAAGTCGTTTATACACCTGGCCACGCGGCCGATCATGTTTCGTTCATGAGCGAAACGACCATCTTCACCGGAGATGTCGTCGTTCACGACGACGGTGCGTTCGATGACGGCAGTTTTGGACGGACAGATATGCCCGGTCAGTCGCGTGAGCGTCTCATCGAGAGCATTAGAACACTGTTAGAGCGCCTTCCCGATGGAGGCGGCGACAACGCAGAGAGCAGTGTCGAACACATGTACTCGGGTCACGGTGGTCCCTTCCACGGTGACGTGCGCACTGTCATCGAACGAGCACTGGAGCGAGCAGAGCGCCGAGAACCGAAATATCCTGACGAGTAGTACCACACCTACAGAAACGGTAGTACTGTAGCAAGCAATCGTCGGGTATGGTCGGTTCTGCCTTTCTCAGGGGAGAAGACGTACGGCTGCGGACGATCGAAAAAGACGACGTCGACTTCCTCTGTGATCTCATCAACGATCCCGACGGGTGGCCGTATCTGAACAATCACACGCCTTGAAATCGCTCCTGGGACAATGAGCCAGCATCTCCGGCGGATCGAAGCGAAGATTTTCTCTGAGTATCCTTCCGACGCCAGCTCGAGCGAATTATAATACAGCGTACGCTGCGATCCACGCAAGAGACATCAAACAGATCGTCCTCCTACGAACCTTCTGAATCAGAACGAGCAGTACGCTGTCGATACGTCCCGACAACACCAGCCATCACGATTCGGTATTTGCTATTCGAGTCGGACTCACGACTCGATCAGCACTGTTCGCACGATTCTCCGCACAAACAGCTCGTACTGGGGCCATTTCCACCCGCTCTCAATCACATGAAGTCCTCGATCCCACTTTGTTTATTTTTGTCATTTTCGAATATGCTTTCTAACCGCCGTCGGAGGATGTCGAGGCGCTGTTTCGTGTACTCACGACAGCCAAACTCCTCTGCGACGTGGATCGCGGTGTCCAGATACTTGTTGACGGATCCCTCGTGGACGGTGAGCGTGACGCGGCCATCACACTCACGACACGACCCGGTGAGAGGCATTCGTCGGTACTTCACCCCACAATCGAGACACCGGGTGTCTTGCCGGGAGAACGCACGAAGGTTTCCGATGAGGTCCGGCAAGAAGTGGTACTCGATGACACGCTCTGCGACATCTGTTTCATCGACTGCGCGCAGCTTTCGAGCAAGTTCCAGCTGTGCGTCCATCTTGTCCATCATTGATTCGAGCGTTTTGTACGCCGAGAGATCCGGCCCAGCAGCGAGATCCGTGGTGTCGTGTGTGTGTTTGAATCCGGAGTACTCATCGTCGGTACCGAGCGTTTCCTCGGCGATTGTGATGTCAACTTCGCCGGGATCGGCCATCCGACGGGTTGCCTCGTAAAATTCGCGGGGATACGTATCGACGATGTCCACATTGTGTGCCTCGTCGTCGATCTCCGTGGGATCAATACGCGAGGACATGACCAACGGTGCGTCCATCGAGTTGTGGGCATAGAGCCAATTTGCGGTGAAAATAGGCTCACCGCCGACTTGTAGGTCGTACAGATAGCCACTGTAGTCGACCTGCTCGATGTTCGTGATTCGGAGATACGAGAGATCTCCTTCGACGAGCGGTCGGAGTTCGTCGAGACAGTGCGCTGCCTCGGTCGGTACCTCGCGCTGGTCGAGTTCAGCGACGATTTCGCTGAGCTTGTCCACTAAGATGGTCTCATCACGCTCGATCGACGCCGGAATGAGCTGTTCGACACCACGGATATCCATTTCGCGGAGGTCCTCTAGGGCACTCGGAATACGGACCGTGAGAGGTTCGGTGCCGTCATCGTCTTGCTGGCGAGAATCGCTCGCTCCACGAGAGGCAGTGAGCGTGTAGACCGACTGCTCTGATTCCTCCTGATCGTGCATTGCTATGTCGGCGACCAGTCCGAGCCGGTGGAGCAAGAATACGATCCCGTCTTTGACCGCCTCACTCGTCGTGTCGAATTCGACGCTCGAGTCGTTGTCGTCCTCACCATCGTCGATGAATCCACGGAGGAACGACAGGATGATCCTGCGCTCTGCACGGAGGATGCAGTCGGGAACAGCGTGTGCACAGTCGCTGTCGTTCGCACGCGAGTCAGCTTCGGTTTCTTCGATCCCAAGGTGATTGAGAACGTCTTTGAACACGGCCGGAAAGCGGACCTCACTGAACGTCTCCGACTGTTCAACAGACGGACTGCAACCGAGTACTGTTGTCGATACCTCAAGGATGCGTTCGGTGATCGACTCTTCACTACTCGTGAGTGTCGGGTTGTCATCGGAGAGTGATCCATTCGCGAGAACGTACCCAAGGAACCACGCGAAATCCACATCAACAGGGAGGTATCGATTGATTCCGATTTCTGATTCTTTGCTCCCGACTTCCGTGCTGTCTGGCACGGACTGATGGTCGTGTGTCGTTTCGGGCGTCGAAAACATCTCGAACGGGAGTTTTTGTCTATTTGTTGAACGATCGTCGTCGGCCGTGTCTGCTGGATCATCGACGAAGACGTACGGTGAATCGATACAATCGGTGACGTCAATTGTCGTCTCGATTGTTTCGACCTCTAATCGGCGTGGCGCGACGATCACGTCTCCCTCTTCGAGGTCGTCGCCAGCGACGTCCTCTATCCCGTCGTCGTACCGAAAGAGGCTGTGATTCGCTGTAATTTCCAGTGATCTCCCGAACTGGGTTTCGACGCGGAGCAACTGCTCGTCTTCACCGGCGCGGTATCGAATCGCCTTCTCGATCGGTTTCGGAGCAGCTTCGTGGTTCTCATCGAACGCGTACGTCGTCCATCCCTCTTCGAGGCAGATTTTCTTCTGGAACTTTCCATCGTGCTCGACCGGACTATCGAGTTGCGTCCAGAACTCCTCGAACGTGAGACATCTGACCGCACCCTCTGGACCGAACGCGAGCAGTTGAGAGTCCTCCGTCACGCTTCCCCCGCGTTTGTCCGGGAGATAGAGCTTGCTGAAATTCAACAGTCCGTCCATGAGAAGCATCACACAGTCTTCGTCCCCATCGCACTGTCCGACGTGAAGATCGTTCGCCACAAGTGTGTGGGTATCCGCAACCGTGAGACAGTACGTGTGGTCGGTATCACTTTCGACGTAGCGGACGTCTGTGACTTCATCGACTCGTGCAGTACTTCCATCGACGAATGGTCGCCCACGCTGATCGTTCGAGTCGAGTGACGCACGTGCCCATTCTGTCTCATCGGAGTCGGTTCCGATGAGTTCGGTGAACTGAATCGCACTCTCATCAGTAATGTGTACGATCCACGTTTCGACTGTCTGTGGATCATCACCGGAGAACGCAGCACCGACATCCCCCTCAGGCGTTCGTGTGTCACGGGACACCCGTCCAGTAATACCGAACCGTCTAAGCGCGCCAAGGAGATCTTCTTTCAGCTGGTCACTGACTGTGGTCACGCTGATCTCACTGGGCGATGCTACTGTGTTCCCATTGCTGTTGAAGTGAGCTGTGAGGAACGACTGGAGCTGACCGGCGGGTGCACCCATTACGCAATCTGGTATGCATTTGTCACCCATACCTGATCCGCACGCTAGCACGTCACATAATAACAATGAAACGATTCGGCTCGCTACAGTTACTCGCTCGTTTTCCCCGCCGGCTGCTTCGACTCCGAGTGCCTCCCTGAACGTTTGAATCGTTGCGTTTTGTGCGGCTTTGTGAGGAAGATTGATGACTGTCCGATACTGGTCCGCTTCCTCTCGAACGAAGCCCGACGCCGCGTAGTACCCGAGTAGTGATGCGAACGAGCTGTCGATTTCGAGCCACCGATCGACGCTCGTTCTGTCGTCTTCAACCGACAGAGAGATGTCTGTTGGAAGGAGGCTGAGAAGCGTCGATTCGTCATACTGTTCAAGAAGCGTCGACACCGGAACGCCATCCCGGTCGGTCTGCTCTGTCCACGTCGGATGGCGCTCGGAGCTTTTCTCGTCTCCGAGTCGTCGTTCGAGCTGTTTGGTCTCGTGACCGAGACCAGTAATGCGCAATTTGTCGTTCTCGATCCCATCGTGTGCGAGACACTCAGCAAGAAGATCGAACGACACCGGTTCTCCCTCGAAATCGACCGATTCTGGATGAAGTACGTTATCGCCTGGTTTGACTTCGCTCGCACTGACGCGCTCGATTTCGTCCGACCAGCGGAGAACCGTGTGGTCGGGCGTTACACGCAGTGTTCGTCCGTCGTTCGTTTCGATCGCTACGAGATGGTCGGGCGCGGGATGTTTCGAGACAGCACTGACCGGCTGAATGCCCATTTCACCATCGTTCGAGATCGATGGAACACAGAGCGCGCCGTCGAGATCTTGTATGAGCGTCCCGAAATCATCCGATCGTGGATCATCGAGACGCGCCTCAACGACGGTTTCGATGCGTTCGTACCGGTAGCGATCGTCTTCCCCCTTGTACCAGATCTTCGTTTCTGGATGGAAGCAGTTGCGCCGTTTTGCCGCGTGGAAGTACGGATGAGCGTATCCGACGGCTGCACTAGTGAATCCGACGACGCGTCCGACGACCGCGGCTGACGTGTGTGGAGCCATTCCGAACACCAGCTCACCAACGAGATCGTCGCGCGTTTCGACCTCGTAAAACGGCTCCAATCCGTAGTACTGCTCGAGGAGGTCATCGACGAAATCTGCGGTTCTGAGCATGTGAACCGCCGCGCCATCGGAGAGGACAATGTCCTGAACGCGGAGTTCGACAAGCTGATCGTCGTGACGGAGCGGTTCGCCATCAATATCGGTCTCGTATCCCAGCGAGCGAAACTGCCCTGCGGTCACATCGAGTTCGGTTGGTCGGACGGCTGTCACCGGCAGGTCTGTCATGTCGTATCGGATCGTGCCATCCTTGAACGTCGAAACACCGTGTTTTGCCCGTAAGACGCCTTTCTCGATCGGTTCGGCGATTTTCTGCTCCGAGGTGAGTCCCTTTACTCCTTTGAGGATATCGAAGACCCCCGCGCGCTGATTGACGGCTGCAAGCGCATCACGGTACTCACCCGCCACATCGATTGGTCGTCGCTCGACCGGTGATGCGAGACTTCCACAGCGGGGACATTCAGCCCGGCCGGCCTCGTCGGGCTCAGCACGAACGTCACAGTCACGACACTTATAAACTGGGCGAGTGGTATCGTTGCACTCTGGACAACGGGCTTTGAACGTCGCCGTATCACAACTGGTACACTCCCGACGGGCGATCTGTACCTCGACCTGTCCGGCAACAGACTGCATCGATTCTGTGTGTGAGGCTGCCTGTGTGACATCGCGCTGGTTGCCACCAGCTTCACCGATCGGGAACAACGTGTGAACAGCAGGGCTCAGTTCACGCTTTTCCGATTTTTCTGGCCGACCCATTCGGTTACCAATGCGGGTCGGCGCACGCTCACGAACAGTAAACGGCGCAACCTCGTTAACTGCCTTGATGGCGTTCTGCCCGTCTACGTCTGGTTCGACCGTCTCGTCAGCTCGGTCTGCTCTGCTCTCGTTGTCGTTGTTCTTGCTCTCTCGATCTTGTTCACTCTCGCTTTTGTTTTCATGATCACGCTGACTTCCCTCCGCGCGTGTTCCCCACGTACGGGCTTCGTCGGACAGATCGGTTATCGACCACGATCGTTCGAGCTGTTCGGTGAGTCCGAGCGAACGAACGAGCGCGAGCGCATCGGGGACAGTGACGGTTTCTTCGTTCTGTGTGTGTTGGACGAGAAGTGTTTCGAGTATGTTACAGACCGTTTCCGTTCGAGGGACGACGAGCGTGTTGGCTGAATCGGCAGCGTCGATCAGACGACCCTCACTGACAGCGTTGGCCAATCGTTCGAACTGTTTGACCGTGAGATCGTGCCAGAGGTAGGTGTACTTTGGATGCAACGGCGCGTCGTAGTCAGTAGTCCACCCGATCGCTTCGGCTGCATTGGGTTCAGAGAGATCGACGTGTGGGTCATCACGAAACATCTGTATGTCCGCACCAGCGTGATCAAGATCCTGCACCCACCACTCGACCGTGTAGGAGGCGGGCGAGAGTGGATGATTGTTCTCGACGAACTCGCCGTAGTTGACGAGATACTCCCCAAGATCGAGGATAGCTTCGACGCCGTTTCGAATCGTGCGTGCTTCCTCTAGGTCTTCGACGCGGCGCACATCACCGTTTGCAAGCCGGACTGTCGGCCCTTCGATGGTATCGACTGGAACAACGCCAGCGGCCTTTCCAGGACGTTCGGTCTTGATCTGTGTCCCTGTTGCGAGGAAGTCGTCGACGAGATGCATCGTCGCCGGATGAACGCCGGCGGTTGCGAATCCATGGTTTCGAGCGCGGCCGTAGCGGAGTCTGAAGCCACCTGCACGACACGGGTGAGAGAAGACGGGTCGACCAGCGATGAGGTCGCGGAGGAACTTCGTCGCTGGCTCGACACGCGGCGGACCTGTTATCTGGTCAGTCTCATCATCATCGACATCGTCGCCGTCGCCATCACTATCATCCTCTGACGATTCGTTCGTTTCCTCGTCTGTGTCCTTCCCTCCGATGGTTCCTTCGATGAGATCGTCGAGCCATGGCCAGTCGACCTCATCGAGCTGTGTCGTGTAGCGCTTTATTTTTGGGGCCTTCTGGGCGATACCCTCTGCGAGGACGAGACACATCCCGCCACGGGGATTGTTCGTATCGACTCGTTCCAAATCGCGGAATCCAGAGACTTCCTCCTGACCAGTCGCCTCCCCGTCGAGCATGATGGGACAGTGCTCTGCGATAAATTTCGTCTCTTTGTCCTTCGGAGAGTACTGTAGCCCCGTCTCTGAATCGTACAGATCAACTTCCTCGGCGTAGCGCTCGACCTCTTCGTCGTACGGCTTGTACTGATCGAGACCGAGTAACGTTCGGGTGTAGTCTGCAACGAGCACCGAAAGCGCCTGTGCTGTTCCGCCAGCCGAACGGATCGGGCCGGCATAGAACACACGGACGAACTCGGTCCCATCGCTGTTATCGAGCACCTCGACACGGTCAATCCCCTCGATGGGAGCGGCGACAACACCCTCTGTGAGGAGCGCCACAGCGGTCCGAACTGCACCCTCCACGACACCGGCTGTTGATTCGTATTCTCCGACGCGCCCTTCGGCGAAATCCTCCGCGAGTGCGAGTGTGGCCTCTTCGCGGCTCATCTCTCCTTCGAGCTCGCGGACCCGCTCGGCGACGCCTTCGATGCCGAGGATGTTCTCTACGCGATCGGCCATGTCTTTTGCAACCGGGATCTCTACGTCCGGTTTGGGGTCTCCTCCACGTTGTTTGGCCTCGCGGGCGACCGCGAACGCCTCGTCGAGACGACTCTCGATGCGCTCGAAATACCGTTCGTCGGCGTCCCTCACAGTTCCCAGAGATCGAGGTCCGTCGTTTTATCTCGCTTGCGAACTAACTCGGCGTCGAACGCACGGACGTACAGCTCGCCTGCAAACGTCGTGGCTCGGTTCAGGTGCCCCGCGACTGTCGAACCGTCCGCACGAGAGAGCGTCGCGTGCGTGTGTGCGAATCGCCCGTCATCGAGCCGAGAAATGTTACCAATGCAGGCGGCAACCTCCAGCGGCTCGTTGAACTCGACTGGGTGATACTCCTGATCGTCCTGGTCGTAAAAAAACAGCTCGGCGTCCTGTACAGCCCCAAGACCGTAGAAGAATCCCGCGTCGATCTCGTTTTCGTCAGCGAATTCCTCGATCTGTGCACGCCAGTCTGCGCCGTGATCCATCCGTGCGATGAACTCGCGAGTGCTCTCGATGACCGTATAGTCCATACCCACCGCGACGAGCGATGGTGGCAAAAGTGTTCCCGATAGTAGTGCGAGCGCAAAATTGTGACTCTCCAAAAATGGCTAATGTCGTATGTATTTCCCCATCTACACGAGGAATAGTACGTACGGCACTATTGCAGTACTTCAGAGGTTGGTACGGACTCCCTCCGGTTACTGCGTTCTAAACCGCACTATATATCAAATCATAGAATTGTTACATAATTGTTTTAATTCAGTCCAATAATGGCAATGTGTGATACATACTACTCGACGTCGGTTTTTATCGTTGGCTGGCACGACTGCGCTGGCGACAACTGCCGGAGTCACGAGTGCACGATGCGCTGAGAGAACGGCTACATTTGCTACGTACAACATCGAGGATCTCACGACAGAGCAGGTACAGTCAACCGGAGACGAGCAGGCGGCTGCCGCAGCGCGCGTCATTCAGGAAGTCAGACCGGACGTACTCGCACTCAACGAGCTTGTCAACAACGTTCAGGAGAGTGCGGTCAGGGACGTTCCACGCACACCAACGAACGCCCGAGCGTTCATCGAGAACTATCTCCGGATTCCACAGCGTGACGGTCTCGATAGCATTGACTACGAATATATCTACGTTCCGAAGAGCAACACCGGTGTTCACAGCGGAATGGACCTCGACAACAACGGAACAATCGATAAGACGCCCGGTGATCAAACGTACGGGAACGATGCGTACGGCTTCGGTCGCTATCCCGGTCAGTACGCGTTGGCGATCGTGAGTCGATATCCGATCGAGAAGAGCGCAGTTCGTTCGTTTCGTACGTTCCGCTGGATGGATATGCCCGACAGCGAGATTGTTCGTGAATCCGAGGGAATGTCTCTCACTGACGAGGAAGCCGAGCACTTCCGTCTCTCCTCGAAAACTCACGTGGACATTCCTGTCACCATCGGTGAGCACACTGTCCACGCGCTGTTGGCACATCCAACCCCACCAGTTTTCGACGGTCCAGAGAACTTCAACGGAAAGCGTTGTCACGACGAAATACGGCTCATGGCCGATTACGTCGCCGGTGCGGACTACATCTACGACGACAGCGGTGCGTGCGGCGGTCTGAGTGAGGACGCATCGTACGTCCTTCTGGGTGATATGAACGCCGCCCCCGGAAACGAAGAGAGCCTCGACGCCGCTGGAACGTACTTCCTCGAAAACGAGAATTTCAACACACGGCGGCTCCCAACGAGTCCCGGCGGTGCACAGGCCGGATCACCGTATCTGACGGCCGAATTCGGGAAACAGGTGGATTACGTGCTCCCATCACCCGACATTGCGATCCGTAACAGTGCCATCGTGTGGCCGAGCAAGAACGCACAGAAGAACGGACTGTCTGATGACGTGCAGACAGCCTCCGATCACCGACTCGTTTGGGCTGACATCACGTCGAAAGCATAGAATTACTGTTAGTGCTGCTCTGACGGAAGTTCACTTTGAGAGTGTGCATACTCGTGAAGCTGTGTTGAATGAAACAAAAACGTGATCGACTCGATCGCAAGCAAGCGGCACGCGAATAGATGTACCTCGACACCGGCATGCTGTTGGCACTGCTGAAAGAGGATGACTGGTTGCAAACCGACGTTGAGAGCGCCACGTTCACGACCCAAAAACGTCGGTTATCACCGCTGTCGAAATTCAGTTGGTGCTGTTCGACTCGTGGTCTCGGTCCGAGTCGGCAACCGTCTATGATGCGATCGGAGCGTTCGATATCGACGTAATCCCTGTGACTGCCGAAGCATTCCAAGCCGGTGCCGAACTGCTCACCAACTATCCGGCTTTGAGCGTCTTCGATTCCATTCACGTTGGGCACGCACGGGTGCTGGATGAGCCGCTCATCTCGACAGATACACTGTATCCAAAGATCGACGAAATCGAGAACATCGATCCACGAGAACTATGAGGTTCTTACTCCGATAGACACGAATGCTCTCTCCCAGTCCACTGATCGAGTGACATCAACTTCGAAACGTCAAACAATGATTCGATCGAACTAATTTTATGATTTGTGTGTGAGTCGTCGGAGTGTTAGTTAGTAGGTCTCCGGTCAGACAATCGTCAATCTTCTCTGCTCAGAGAGATACTGCTGTCACTGTTCATGCCGCTCTCGTCCTCTCTCTGTTGGCGCATGCTTTGGCGGGTGAACTGCGGTCGTGCGCGGATTCCGCGCCGCTTTCGGAACGAGCGATAGAGCAACACGCCGATGACACAGGAGATGGCAGCGACGACGAGTGCCCCAAGAGCGTCATCAGCGATGTACAACAACACGGTCGAGAGCAATCCGACTGTAAGTCCCATCCCGAGGACGAGTCGTTTTGCGAGTCGGTCGAAAACACCGTCCGGGTCGTTGAGTTCTGCCTGTACCACGAGGCTGTCACGGTCGACGCGGTCGAGCGTTTGTTCGAGTTTGGGCGGAAGGCGGATCGACGAGCGGACGGCCTGATCGACTTCGTCCACTCGCTCTTCGACGAACTGGCGTGCGCTGGCCTGCAAGTAGCCCTGTTCACGGAGGAACTCTGTTGCGACAGCGATGAAATCGAAATTCGGATCGAGCGTCACGCACACACCCTCGACAACGGTCGCAACGCGGAGGACGAGTGCGAGGTTGGGCGGCAAGCGCAGCGGAAACTCGTAGATTGTGTCCTCAACTTGGCCGACGATCTGCTGGACACGGTACTGCTCGATATCCTCACCACGCGCGTCCGCGATGGCGAGTTCCATCACGTTGGCCATCACCTGCCGATCGGCTTCAGGGCTGAGGGTCCCCATCTCGATGAGCGCATCGAGGATGCCATCGATGTCTTGGTTTGCGATAGCGATGTAAAAATCGACGATCCGGTTCTGAACGAACGAGTCGACGCGGCCGCTCATTCCGAAGTCATAGAAAACGAGTGTCCCGTCGGGTTTAACGGCGAGATTCCCCGGATGTGGATCGGCGTGAAACACGCCATCGATAACGATCATCTGGAGGTACACCTCTTGCAGCGTTTTCGCAAGCTGGGTGCGATCGACACCGAGCGCGTCGATATCATCGACCTCTGAGATTTTCGTTCCGCCCACGTACTCCATCGTGAGAATTCGACCAGTCGAACGCTCGTCTACGACACTCGGAATGAGTATGTCGGTGTCGTCGGTGAAGTTCTCTTGAATCTCCCGCAGCATGGTCGCTTCCCGGTGATAATCCATCTCTTGGCGAATGACCGTCGAGAACTCGTCGGCGAGCGTCTCCAGAGAAAAGGCCTGTGCTTGGTCGACGAACGGCATTAAAAGCGGGAGTGAGAACTTGATCACACGAAGATCAGTTCGAACGAGAGACTCGATACCTGGCCGTCGAACCTTCACCGCCACAGTCTCATCATCGTACTCGGCTACGTACACCTGCCCGAGACTCGCACCACTAATACTCTCTGTGTCAAAGTTGTCGTACGCGTCTTCGAGGGGGCCGAGCTCTTCCTCGATGACGTCCTTTGCGTCGGGCCACGGGGCGGGGGGAACCCGGTCTTGTAACTGCGTCAACTCTCCGATGTACTCCGGTGGGAGGACATCAGGTCGTGTCGAGAGCAGTTGCCCGAGTTTGATGAACGTCGGACCGAGTGTGAGGAGCGAATCGAGGAGGGTTTGGGCGCGCTGTCGTCGTTGCTCGCTCGATACGTCCCGAGCCGTCCCGAACACGAGAAAGCGTCGGCGGTCACGAGCGAACGCGACGAGGAGTGGAAGAAACTGCCACGCGACGACGAAAAACCTCCGGTACGCGCGGAGAGTCACCGACCCGCCACCTCATCCCTCCGTAACTGGAATCTGCTCGCCAGACGCGGCCGTCGTCTTCGGCAAGTGGAGTTCGAGAACGCCCCGCTCCATGTTCGCTTCTGCATCTGTGTCAGTTGCATCAGGCGGGAGCGGGAGCTGGGCATCGATGAAAAGCGAACGGTTTTCGCGGAGAAAGCGAAATGCCGGGGACAGCTCCTTTTCACGCTTGGCTTCAAGCCGGAGCCGACGGCCTTCCACCCACGCGTCAACTGTCTCCGGAGTTGCCCCCGGAAGATCGACAACGAAGAGGTACGCGTCGTCTGACTCCAGGACGTCAACGAAAACCGAGTCGGAAAGATCCTGAAGCGCATTGCGTAGGGCAGACATACAGAAACCTACTCTCGCAAGGGCGAAAAACCCCCCGGAACACGATCGTTTTGAGCGAACTTTTTTGTGAACAAACATCGGCGGACAAGCACACACGACAACAGGCGGTCGGATTTGACTAAATATCTCGATTCGGTCGCGTGATGTGACTGCAGAACACTTCGGTTGCGATCCATTCTATTTGACCTGACCTGACCTGATACCCTCTTCCCACGACGCTTTTGTCTCGGCAGGTCGATCATCGGGTATGTCTGACGTGAGCCAAGGGTTCGGTTCGGTGACGCGGGTCGCGGACGCTCGTGATCGGCTGCTCGATGCCGCCGACCCACTCGACCGAATCGACCGAATTCCGCTCTCGAACGCGGTGGGTCGCGCGCTCGCCGAACCAATCCGAGCGAGCCGTGACGTACCCCAGCACCGGCGGGCAGCAATGGATGGCTGGGCTGTTCGCGCTGCAGACACATTCGAGGCAAGTGAGCGTTCACCGGCGATCCTCCGCGAAAGCAGTGACGTTGGAGCAGGCAAAGCGGTCCACGTCGACACCGGAAACGCGCTCCCGGACGGCGCTGATGCGGTCGTTATGATCGAACAGACGGAACGGTACGGAACGGATGTAGAAATTTTCGAAAGCGTTGCAGGCGGTGAGAACGTCACTCCAGTCGGGGAGGACATCAGCGAGGGACAGCACCTGTACGACGCCGGCCATCAGCTCCGTCCATCTGATCTCGGTCTCCTCAAATCGACCGGGATTACGACTGTTGCGGTGTACGAGCGTCCGACCGTCGGCGTGATCCCGACTGGTGAAGAACTGGTTCAGTCCGATCCCGAACCGGGAGAGACCATCGAGACGAACGGGATGACCGTCGCGCAGTACGCCAAGCGATGGGGGGCGGTTCCGACCTACCGCGAGGAAGTCCCAGACGATTTCGATGCGCTCCGGGTCGCCATCGAACGGGATCTCACGAAGGATATCGTCGTTACCACCGGTGGTTCCTCGGTCGGTGAGCGCGATCTCGTCCCGGACGTGGTTGCAGAGCTCGGTGAGGTCCTCGTCCACGGCGTTGCACTCAAGCCCGGTCATCCGGTCGCTTTCGGTGTCGTCCGCGATACACCGGTTGTCATGTTGCCGGGCTATCCGGTGGCTTGCATCATTAACGCTGTGCAGTTTCTTCGTCCAGTAATCAAACACACTGGGAACCTCTCAGACGAGCCGCACCCAACGAGTGAAGCACGACTCTCACGGAAGATCCGGAGCGAACCGGGCGTGAAGACGTACGTCCGGGTGACGCTCGATCGCTCGGAGGAACTTCCAGTCGCCACTCCGGTTCGCGAAAGTGGAGCGGGTGTGTTATCGAGCGTCGCGCTGGCCGACGGCTGGGTCGTCGTTCCGGAAGCGCGTGAGGGAATCCCGGAAGACGAACGTGTTTCGGTCGAGAACTGGGAGGCATACCCATGAGAAAGGAATTCCGTGATCTCGCCCCGCCCGAGACCGTCCACGAGACGATCGCGTCACTCGATCTCGCTGGTGAGACCGAACACGTTCCGCTCCGCGATGCCGGCGGCCGCGTTCTTGCAGCGCGACTCGATGCAGCACTCGATGTTCCGGGTTTCGACCGGGCGAGCGTCGATGGCTACGCGGTGCAGGCGCGGGATACGTTCGAAACCGACGAGAGCGACCCAACACTGCTCCAGAAGGTTGGTACTGTCCACGCCGGAACAGAACCGGACGTCGAGATTGCTGCGGGCGAATGCGCCGCAATTTCGACAGGGGCCGTTCTTCCAGCGGGTGCAGACGCGGTCGTCATGGTCGAACGAACCACCGAAGAAAGCGAAAATGGACGGGTCGAAATTCGTACGAGCGTTGCGCCGGGCGATCGCGTGATGTTCGCTGGTGCGGATGTGGCGGCTGGTGAGCGCGCGCTCGGTCCCGGAACCCGTCTCACGCCGCGCGAGATCGGTCTCCTGTCGGCGCTCGGGATTGACGAAGTGCCGGTCGTTGGCCGACCGCGCGTTGGCATCGTTTCCACTGGTGACGAACTCGTCCGGCCGGGAGAGCAATTGAACAGTGACGCCGGGCAGATCTACGATGTCAACAGCTACACGATCGCCTCGGGTGTCGAAGAGGCGGGCGGTAGCGTCGTATTCTATCCGCACACGGGTGATGACTACGACGAGATGGAGCGTATCCTGCTCGAAGCAGCCAAAGAGTGTGACCTCGTACTTTCTTCGGGTTCGACGAGCGCAGGCGCGGTCGATGTCGTCTATCGCGTCATCGAAGACCGGGGCGAGCTCCTCGTTCACGGCGTCGCAGTCAAGCCCGGCAAACCGATGCTCGTTGGCGAGCTCGGTGGCGCGGCGTACGTCGGTCTTCCTGGCTATCCCGTCTCTGCTCTCACTATCTTCAGGACGTTCGTCGCACCGGCAATCAGGCGCGCTGCTGGTCTCCCAGAACCGCAGACAGCAACGGTAACCGGACGGATGGCGACGCGAGAGCGTTATAGCGAGGGACGACTGCGCCTCGTGCCGGTCGGGCTGGTCGAAAGCGGTCCATCAGAAACGCTCCAGATCGATTCTAACACCGGAGATGAGAGTGAGACAGTCGAATTACAGGGCGAGACACTCGTATACCCCGTGGATAAGGGCAGTGGCGCAACGACGAGCCTCGTCGAAGCCGACGGCATCGTCGAGATGCATCCGGACACGCGGTCGCTCACGATGGGTAAGCGCATTGACGTTTCTCTGTTCTCACCGGACGTGCGTCCACCAACGCTGTTCGGCGTCGGAGAGGACGATCCTGCGCTTTCGCGCCTCCTCGATCACCTCGAACGGCCTCGCTATCTCAGCCTCGGCAGCCGAGAAGGACTTCGTCGCCTCCGCAACGGCGTTACTGATATCGCGGTCGTCGCATCGGGTGACCCGTCACAGTCCGCCTTGGAATCCAGATTTGAGACCGAATTCGAGACGGTTCCGCTCGGCAGCTGGGAGCGCGAATGGGGTCTCGCTGTTCAGGCCGGAAATCCTGATGGTATCGAGGGACTGTCTGATCTCATCGAGCGCGATCTCCGGTTTGTGAACCGATCGTCACACTCCAGTCTTCGATCAACACTCACTGACGCGATCGCTGTGCTGGCTGCAGAACGCGATGAGACACGCCACGAGTGCATCGATGCGATCGACGGATTCGAGATGGCAGTTCGAGCCCACGAGAGTCCGGTCCGAACGGTGCTCGCCGGAACGGCCGACGCAGGACTCGGCCTTCGTGTTACTGCGAATAAGCTCGATATGGACTTTGTCTCACTCGGGACCGAGCAGGTTCGCGTGCTTGCGAATCCGGATCGGACCGAAAAGGGCGACGTCGCCACGCTCCAGTCCACCGTCTCCGATGTAGAGGCTCTTTTCGACGAACTCCCCGGCTATCGACGGTCGTAGGCTCAACATTTTGTGCCACAACCGAGTGTCACGATTCGGACGCTCGTGCCGCTGACTATAGATTTTGAGTGATAGCAGGGCGCCAAAGACTTCAAACGACTCCCTCACGTTATCTCAGTTGGGACGAGTTCCCGGTGTAAACATGAGCTGTGATCACAATCTCGATGCCGAGTACCTGTACCCATCCGACGCGGTCGTACTTGAGTTGTACGACGATTCCGAGGTCGATACTCTCGGTATCCGATTTGCCCTTCCGTGTCCGGACTGTGATGCAACGCTCGAACTCACTGCTACCGTCGATCACATTGGAGAGACCGAGCTCCAACCACCGATCGAAGAAGAGGATGATATCTACGATTGACACCGGGGACTACGAGTTGAAGACGAAACGACGGAGGGTTGGTCGTATGCGCGTGTGTCGGGATGTGGCTGTGGGTCAGTCTTTTGAAAGCGTACGGGTTGGTTGGGAAACGAGCTCGTCCAGCTGCGTTACCCGGTGATCGCCGAGAACACATACCCCCCGACGGTCGTGTCCGTGGCGCTCGATGTGGACGCTGTCCAACCCAGCGTTCCAGGCCGCACCAATGTCCTGTGGACTGTCCCCAACGAGAACACCCCGAGCGCCGTTCCCGTTCCCGTTCCCGTTCCCGTTCAGTTTTGTGTTGACTCCCATCGCTTGCATTGCTGTTTGTACCGGTTCTGGATCTGGTTTCCAGCCGCTCTCATCGGTGCAACAGAAGACGGTATCGAACCAATCTCGGATGTCGAGATGATCGAGGACCGGTTCAGTGAGGTACTGTTGACAGTGAGTGACCAACCCAACAGGGCCGTCTATATCTGAGAGGACGCGATCTGCGTCCTTATACAAAAAGGTCGCTGCTGCGCGCGATTCGGCATCCTCGACCTCGTGAAATGTCGACCAGAAGTTGGCGGGGTCGATACCCATCTGCGAGAAGAGATCGCCACGCTTGCCATCAAAACCGTACCAGAGCGCGGCCATCTCCCACTCCGAGAACTCGTGACCGATCCGATCTCCAACGATTGTCAGCACCTCCTTCGTATAGCTTTGCTCGACATCGACGAGTGTACCGTCGAGATCAAACACCCAGAAATCATAGGACGCGGATGACGAAGACATTGGACGTTCTGTTACGCCGCGTATCATCATATGACTTCCGCTAACGGTAGCTGCGCCTGATCAACGGAACTGACTGTCCTTTACAGATCACTGTCCGAACAGAGATTTTCAGTCTGTTACTGACCAGTTAGTTGACGAAGGAACAGCTTACTGGCCAACTCCACTCAGAACGTGCAAAGCGAAAGATTACGCGCCGTAGACATCGACACCGTTGGACATGACAATCATTCCGAACGGTGTCTTGCGGAGATAACCTGCGCATACCCTCTGGTCTCCGATTCTCGCGAGAGTGAAGGTTATACGTGTGGGGTGATAACTCGAACCTGGAGAATGATTGGCAATGAAACTTCTCGACCACGTCCGAGGACGCAGTCATGCATCTCCCCCCGAACCATATCAGTGTCAATGCTGTGACCACCGATTTGCTTACCAACGGCAAGTATGCCCGTTCTGTGGGGGATACACAATCGAACGAACCGATTGGAACTCTCGGGTCAATCCCGATGAACACGCACCCCTCGACGAGCAACAGCGTTGCCTGTAGGGTGAAGAAAACTCTCTCCTCGAAACGGAAGCAGTGCCCTATACCAGCGTATGCACCGTATTCGAGACAGGCTGGTGTCTACTACCACCAACCAGTACCGACAGCTACCACGTCACACTGAGAAACAGCCGTTTGTCTCGAATGGAATCGTCTGCTAGTCACGACTTTTTACAGCTCCACGACGCGTTTATGTGGTGAAACGGGCCACGGGACGAGACTGTTCCTGCTTTCGGGAAACGGAGCTCACACAAAGTATATACTCCCAATCGGTGAATTTTTCGCAAATGTCTGGTACTCCCGCGATCGAAGCCACGAGGCTAGCGAAACACTACAGCGACACGGTCGCCGTTCAGGACCTCCACTTGTCGATTCCTCGGGGG
Source organism: Halocatena marina (assembly GCF_025913575.1). NCBI lineage: Archaea > Methanobacteriati > Methanobacteriota > Halobacteria > Halobacteriales > Natronomonadaceae > Halocatena > Halocatena marina. The sequence goes on from NZ_CP109785.1 coordinate 451,315, forward strand.
ACCGTGTATGGTTTTCTTGGTCCCAACGGGGCGGGGAAAACGAGCACGATTCGGATGCTGACGACGCTCACGAAACCCACGAGCGGCGAGGCAAAAATCGCAGGTCATTCGGTTGAAGACCGTCAGGCAGTGTCACCGCACATTGGCTATCTCCCCGAGGAGCCACCACTGTACGAAGAACTCACTGCCCGCGAACAGCTCTCCTACATGGCCGGGTTGCGTGATCTGCCCGAAGAAGCGACGACCGAACGCGTCGAAGCACTTCTTGATCGATTCGATCTCGCTGCCGATGCCGACAATCGGATTTCGACGTATTCGAAGGGAATGAAACAGAAAACCGGTATCATTCAGGCACTGATGCACGAGCCGACGGTGCTCTTTCTCGACGAACCAACCAGTGGCCTCGATCCACGAGCGGCCCGAACCGTCCGCGAAACGATCGCTGGTCTCGCAGACGAAGACTCGACGGTGTTTCTCTCGACACACATCCTTCCTGTCGTCGAGGAGATTGCCGACAGGGTCGGCGTACTCCACGACGGTTCGCTGGTCGCCGAGGGAACGCCAGACTCACTCACAGACCGCATCGAGACCGGTTCCGAGAGCAGTTTGGAGGATGTCTTCCTGAACCTCACGACGGAAGCTGAATTTGCGGCTGCTGGTGCAAGTCGATGAGTCCACCAGCGACTGGGGCGAGTGGCGTTCGATCGTCGATCGAACACGCGTGGCTGATCACTCAAGTCGAGCTTCGCCGGAGTTGGCGCCGGATATCAGACACTCCCCGTCAGCTCGTTGGGCTCGCAATCACCGGACTGTTCATGCTGCCGGTGATGGCTGTCGCGGTTGGTGGAGCGTACGCGTTCGGGGTGGCGGCAGGCACCGATTCGTTCGTCGATCATCTTTCGATCGCCCGTATGGTTGTCGCGGGACTAGCGGCGTTTGTGACGCTGTTGGTCATCATCGCCACGATTCAGGAGTACGGTAAGCTCGAAGAACCCGAAGCAGTGTTGACGGCGATTCCGCACTACGAGGCTGTTTTTGGACTCTTGCTGTTGAATTACGTCTCCTTTGTGGGTCTGGCTGCGATCCCAATCGTTGGGATGGCGATCGCGTTTGCGATCGGTGCTAGCTCATTCGTGAGTGCTCCGATCATTGCCATCGTACTGTTTGCGGTGGTGGCACTTTCGACGACCCTCGGATTCGCAGTCGGACAGGCTGTCCGAACTGTTGGTGCTCGGGTCGCCTTCGTCGCACGCTTTAAGACTATTATCGGCGTGCTTGCCTTTATTGCGTACTTTGGTCTCTTGGCTTCTGGTAGCTTTGCTACCATCTTCGAACCGGTTCTCTCTGTGCTCGAAAAGACGCCACTCGGCTGGCTCGCCGACCTCGCGCTCGTTGCAGCGCCAGACCCTTCAATTGGAATCGTCCGACCAGCCGCGGCCGCCGTGGTCTTGCTTGCCGGGATTGGTTTGTCGATGTGGCTTGCTGTTCGACTCAGCGGTGTGCTCTGGTACACCGAATCAGTACGGCCTGCGAGCGAGAACGCTGACAACCGCTCGGCTGACAGAGCAAGCAGTACAGACGGTACTCCCCGAACCAACATCATGTCAACGGGGATTGCAGGCCAGATATTCGGTGGGTACGTCTCCCAACCGACCCTACAGATCGCTCTGAAGAGCTGGCGACGGACGTACCGATCACCACTGAAACTCCAATACGCCGTCATCCCAGTATTTTTTCTGATTGCACCGGTTCAGGAGAGTGTCGAAACTGGAGACGTCGTCGCTGTATTACCGGTCTTGATTGCGATCATCGGTGCGTGGGCGACGGGGACAGCGTTCACACTCAACCCGCTGGGTGATGAAGGAAGCGTATTGCCGATCACGCTTACGTCGGGAGTATCGGGCCGACGGCTACTCGGTGGGCTGGTGTTCGCTGGCACCGTCGTCGGGGGTTTGTTGACCGTGCTGCTCGCTGTGGGTCTCGGTCTCGCCAGCCCATTGGACGTTTCGACCACGTTGGTGACCGGAACACTCGCTGGTGTTCTCTGTGTTGGCGCATGTATGATTGGCGTCGGTGTCGGTACCACATTCCCAAAGTTCGAGTATACGCGTATTTCTCGGAGTCGAAAGGCGATTCTCCCGGGATTCTCGGCGTTTGTGGTCTATTCGCTAGTCTTGGTGGTGGTCTCGTTACCGGGCCTCCTTGGAGGGGTGCCACTGGCGTCCGACTGGCTTAGCGAACTGCTCGGCGTCTCTGCACAGCTGCTCTCGCTGGCTGGACTTACTGTCACAACCGTGCTGGTGGGTATGACCGGATGGTTCAGTCTCCGATCGGCTGCTGAGAAGATTGATGGCTACACGCCCGATCGTTGAACGACCCACACTGTCGACCGGTATTCCAGTCTCTCATGGCGTATCTGTTATCAGAATGAACGAGTAATGAACGCTTACTTTCCGGGTTTGCGTCGTTGATACGACCGGTAGCTCATCGCTACACCGTCTGTGATGACTGTCTCACGGACCTCTTCGTCAGATTCGGAAATTTGCACTGGTTCGTCACTGATCTCAGAATCGTCGAATCGATCATAGACGTATGGAGTGTCATTCCATATCATACACCTGTGTTAGATGCAATACTATAAAAAATTTTCCTCGATGATCATAGAATAGAGGTAATATCGGCCAGTGTATCGATCACGTGATCCGGTGGGGGGCTGGCAGTTTCTGGACCTGTTCCGTTGGCCAGCCCAGAACGGACGAGTGCTGTCGTCATCCCCGCTCGCTCACCGAAAGCGATGTCAGTATCGATCTTATCACCCACTACGAGGTAGTCTTCGGGCTGATATTCGAGCGTTTCGAGGACCACCTCGATCGTTTCAGGAGCGGGTTTACCGAGGACAACGTCTGGTTCACGTCCTGCGACCCCGGCGACAGCGTTGGTGATGGCTCCCGATCCGGGCATTGGACGACCATCGTCGTTCGGATAGACGATATCTGGATCGGTGGCGACGAATGACGCTGCTCCATCGAGTGCCCACAACCCGTTTGCCAAATCCTCATACCCGAAACTGTAGTCGTAGGAAGTAACGACCACGTCAGCTGCGTCGGGCTCGTCGGTCAGCTTAACGTTGTTGTCTTTCAGTTGTTCGCACAGTCCAGAACTGCCGATGACGAACACCTGGTCTGTTGCGTGATTGGTGGCCAGATAGCGCGCTGTCACGGTTCCTGCCGAAAGAAGTTCCTCGGGACCGACGCGAACTCCCATCGTGGTAAGACGCTCAGCGTACGTTTCGCGCGTCTGTGTGGGATTGTTCGTCAGAAAGAGAACCGAAAGACCCTGTTCACGGAGACGTTCGATGGCATCCGAAACGCCCGGTATCAGCGTATTTCCTTGATAAACAGTTCCGTCGAGATCGACAACAACACCCCGGAAGTCCATACACTGGCGACGGTCAGCAGCTTGTTAATCATCTCGATCCGAAATGTACTCCATTTTCCTATACGATCGAACTGTCCTCTCTATCGGCCGTTATAACCACAATAACAATGGTAATCAATCATTGATTGTGGGCTGGATAGAAATGAACAAAGGTGCGGTGGCCCTACGCAACGTCGCTGAGAAACCGGGACGCTGTCCCGGGTGTAGGCATACCGACGTACGAACGTGGGCGATCGATTCTCAACCGTCAGAGAGACGCTCTCTACGGTTCGAAAATAGCAATACCGAACTAATAGCGTGTTGGATAATTCCGCATAGAGGTCAGGTAGAATGATGTTGGTAACAACTCAGAGCGAGCAGTTTGACGACCAGTGCGCTGCACCGAGTCTCCGTGGCTCGGGAGATTGGGGTGGTAGTAATGAGTGATGTAAGTAACAAGCACGCAGCGAGCGTACAGCGTGTGTTCGACGAAGAGAAGTGTTGCACCGAGTTCACAACTGAGCATGGGTTAGAGAACCCGCCTGACAGTGCGTTCTGTTTCGGATTTGTCTGTCCACAGTGTGGGCGAACAAATCCACTCAAGGGTGATCCATCTGAGTTCCGATCTCAGCCAGTCCGGTGCTTCAGCTGTACATGGGTCACGGTGCTGGATGCAACGGCGCTTAAACAATTTGTTAGAGAGGTGTCCGATGATGAGTAAACACATGAAACGATCGACGCGGCGCGTCATGCTTCCGCAAACAGTGATTGCCGATCGAAACGTCATACAACTGCTCCGTGAGGAACGCATCGTCGTTCATTTCGACCACGGTGATGACAGTATCTACGTCAAAGCACCGCACGAATCGGAGATCATTCACGAATTTCCCATGCTGTGCGTTCACGACACCGAGAGCTGCGAACGGACGAGTATCGATTCGCTCGCGCTCAAACGAGCACTCCAACAACACGAGTTCAGTCTCGAAGACGAATCGGACACGCCGTTCAACGATACGAGTGAGTAACGTGCCGGGATGCCACCGGTTATGACGGCAACGACCGGTCCCACCGTCACCTTTCTCACCGTCGACGGTAGTGCTATTGCTGGGAAAACTACGACTGCACATGCCACTCCTCTCGAGAAGTGATCATCCATAGTCGAACGCATCCGAATGGCTATTATACGATATTTGGGTGACGTTCGGGTTGGTAGCAGACGAGTGCACGTAGCCAAACGAACACAATCACTTTCGCTTCCTCTCGTGTGAGATCTGGGATACACAGTGGGTTTTCGCTCGAACCGTTCCGTTCAGCTCTCGATGATACTACCGTTGTTTGTTAACCGAGCGTCGGGCCATGTCTTAAGACCATCCGGTGTTGTTCAAACACCGATTGAACTCTTCCATACGGTTTTGCTATACCGACCCATCGAACGTGATGTGGGTCGGCAGCGTCTACGGCAGAGGAGTAAGCATACCCATCCATCATCGCTGTTGATCCACTCGTCGCGGGTCATCTATCCGTTCCGTATCTCTGTCACCATTAGCAGGGAACTGGGGAGTTGAACGTGTGTGTGTGGGCTCGCGGCGTCATGTCCTTCATGCCGGTCGGATACGTCCTCATATCGACCGGATTCTTAGCAGTGAATCAGATTGGATTAGACAACTCACCACCAACCGAACAGTGACACTAAGTGGCTCACATCGATGGAGGTCATCGAAACGGTCTACGAGTAGCTATCTTTCTTGTGACTCCGATCGCGTGGGTCGCCAGTTGGATTTCAACTGCTCGCCGACTGACCGTGATCCTTCGACGGTGCGTCCCCTGAGCACAGACCAATATTCTTCGACAGATATCAGTAATATGACCGATGTGTATGAATATGGATACTATTGCAGTGCCTCGAGCGAAGCTACTAGCAGACAGATCGGCGCTCGATTAAACGATAGTCAACGGGCTGATTCGTGATACATAAATGACGAGGATTTCGGTCGAATTTCGCGGATTTGCGCTTCGAGACCCCTCTCGAAAAAGTGTATCCCGCATGGTTTATATGTCGATAGCCGCCATTTTAGAGTGTCTCATGCGACGCGCATGGACAGCATCACGATCACGCCCAACCGGGCACTCACACAATCATGTACGATACTGCGAAATATCTCATACACGCCAATATCACTGCAGAGGGGGTGGTCGAGCGTAGTGACGTCGTCGGGGCCATCTTCGGTCAGACAGAAGGCTTACTCGGGGACGAACTCGACCTCCGCGACCTGCAGGACTCATCGAAGGTCGGTCGTATCGATGTCGACATCAATTCAGAGCACGGTCAGTCGTTCGGAACGGTCACCATTGCAAGCGGCTTAGATCAGGTCGAAACCGCGATTCTTGCTGCTTCACTCGAAACAATCGAGCGCGTTGGACCGTGCCGGTCGAGAGTCGAAATAGACCGTATTGAGGACGTCCGAGCCGCAAAACGCCGGACAATCGTCGACCGAGCGAAAACGCTACTTGGAGAAGCGTTTGACGGAGGGATACTCACGAGCGAAGAACTCGTCGAGGAGGTTCGTCGCTCGATCCGCGTCGATGACATCACCGAGTATCAGGGCCTGCCAGCGGGTCCTCGCGTCGCGGATTCGGACGCTATCATCGTCGTTGAGGGACGTGCGGACGTGCTCACACTCCTCCAGTACGGCGTGAAGAACGCCATTGGCGTCGAAGGCACAAACATCCCCGAACCGATCATTGAACTCACAGACGGACGCACAGTCACCGCGTTCTTCGACGGCGACCGTGGTGGTGATCTCATCCTCAAAGAACTCGCGCAGGTAGCGGATGTCGATTACGTCGCCATCACTCCGACCGACCAGAACGTCGAAGATCTCTCCCGCGGTGGCGTTATGAAAGCACTCAGGGAGAAAATCCCGTACGAACTGGTTGCCGAGGCAAATACACCGCGCGAAGCAATGGCGGCAACTGACGGAAGTACTCGCCCTGCACCACCAGCAGCTGCACCACCACAACTCGATCACGAATCCGACGAAACAGCGAACACAGAACCAGACGAAAAACGAACAGAAACACTCGGACCAGAACCCGACACAGACGACGAAGGAACCGACGAGGCGGATACCGGACTGGAAACAAGCGAGATAACAGACACTGAGATCGATAGAAAAACAGAGTCCAACTCCGACTCCAACTCCAGTTCTACCTCTGCCTCTGATACATCTCCTGCGGTAGCGCCAGAGACGCTTCATGGTCACGTCCGGCAGGTCATCATTGACGACACTGGAGCGGTCCGCCTGCTCGATGAGATGTTTGTTACGCTTGATGATGCTCCCGCTGTAGAGGCGTTCGATCGGATCAAAGCAATTGATACCGTTCCCACGTCGGTCGTCCTTGACGATGAACTGAGCCAGCGCGTTCTCGATATCGCTGCCCAGCGTGGGGTGGATCAGATTATCGCAAAAAGTATGGGCGATTTTGTGAAGCAGCCAGCAACTGTCCGCATCCGAACCGCAGAACAGCTCATTCCGTCGGAAGCATAATTCAGAAGTCTGATCCGACCGAAACGTCACATTCGAACAGCCAACCTCGGTGTTGGTCTCCGTTTTCGTTATCCTTCGTTGGTTTCTGATTCGGTTTGTCCGTATCCTTCTGCGCTGATGTTAGCCTCGGGAACGCCAACTGCTTTGAGTGCCTCGGTAAGGTCGTGTATCATAGTGTTGATACCACACGCATAGACTTCCATGGAGTTCGGATCGAGCTGGGCGTCGATATCGAGACGAGGCTCTTCGTCGAGATACATTCGAAGGTCTTCATCCAGAGCAGACGAATCGACCGTTTCAGGATCGAAGTATTTCATCATTGTCTGCTGTACGTACGCATTCTCGCCTTTCCAGAGTGAGAGGTACGTTTCCCGTGTCAGGGTCGGGACGAAATGGAACTGCTCGTATTTTTCCTCAAGGTCGCGGAATGCATCGCGGTATGGGAGGTCGTCTTCCCACGCTCCTCCGAGGAAGAGCCAGATATCACGTGGCTTATCCTCGAATAGATGATGTTCTTCCTCGAACGTGTAGTCAATCATTGATTTGAACGGTGCGATACCGGTTCCGGTCGCGCTGAAGACGAGGTCCCGCTCGGATGGGTCTGCAAGGACGAAATCCCCGCTCGGACCCCGAATCGAAATAGTGTCCCCTTCATCGAGCGTCTCACAGAGTGTCGGCGTCAACGTCCCATCGGGGACACGCTGCACACAGAGCTCCGTTTCATCGCTGTTGGGTGAGCTTGCAATGGAATACGGCCGAGACGTTCCGTCGTAGCGGAGTGTGACGTACTGACCGGGGACAAATTGTAACGAATCGTCTGTCTGAAACCGAAGCGACACCAGCATCGGATGATCACGTTCGTAGCGATCCTGTAGTGTATCGAGCTTCGTCGCTAGCACCCCCCGATTTTCACCCTCTGCGTCGTCCGTGTCGGGTATCAACACGTCTCGAAGACTAGCCCAGTCAAGATTGTTCGCACCATCCACATCATCGAGGTATTCTTTCTCGTTGTATACTTCGAGAAGAAGTTCCACAGCGTCGATGACCTCTTCATGCCGTACTCGATCCATCGGCTCGATACCGGTGATTGTCGCGGCATCGGAAACGAGCGGCAAGTCCTCAGCAGCGTCGTGCTGTGAGTTATGCGACGCGATCTGCATGACGACGATTGGGTGTGGACATGTTTAAATTGTCGGAGTTATGATTTCAATTGCTGAAATGATAATTGTATCGTAGTATGGCGATGATATGCGTGGAAATAGATTCGTAGTCGAATAATGATGGAAGTTTGTAATGATATATGAATGCAGCAGAACGAACCGAACACTGGTTCACGACTGGAACGTGGGCCCGGAGCCGAGCGGTTTCGAGAGCAACAGCCCGTCTCGTCGTTCCGTTTCCTGACCGTGACCGTGTTCGTAATGCTCGGGTAGTCTGTCGATCACTTGGAAGCCGTGTGTTTCGTAGAATCCTCGTGCGGTTGTATCGTCAGCCCGTGCGGTTAGTAGGAGTTCGTCGGCGTCTGTGCGTTCAATGACTGATTTGAGGAGAGATGAGCCGTATCCTTCACGACGATGGTGTGGGTCAACGGCGAGTTCGGCAAGATAACACTGAGCGCCTTCTGTATCTGTCTCTCTACCTGTGGCTTGATCAACGGCGTCTGTTTCGGGCTGTCCCGTCACCGAGAGCGCGTAACCGATCGGTGTGTCCGTCGTTGTCGTTGCCACGAGACAGGTGGCTCCCCCGTGGACTGCGCTGTCGAGCAGCGCTGGCCATGGCGAAGTGAGTGATGCCCGCTGAATCGACTTGAGTATCGGCATATCCGTGGACACAGCCTCGCGGATCACAGTACCACGACGCTGGTTGCGAGCGACAGCGCGATGGCGACGATCGAGGCAACGAGCGTCGCGAGGAAGTTGACAGCCATATTGTCGAGCACTACTCCTTCCATGGTCGCACCGAGAAGGCTGTCGGTGGTCATGCCTGCAATACCAGCAACGACAATAACGCTCACTCCGAGGGCCGAGAGGTCGAAGAATGCGACAGCGATCCCAGCAACGATTCCGGCCCCGACAACACCAGCGAGTTCTCCTTGCCACGTGACACCGCCGTCGGTGCCCGGTGGAACGGGTTCCAGCGTAGTGATGAGTCGTGGATTATCGTAGAGTCCACCGATCTCACTCGAAAGCGTATCGCTCATAGCGGCGGCGATTGCTCCGGTGAATGCGAACAGAAACAGCGTCTCCGGCACTCCGAGGGGATCGCTCGCTGCGCTACCGATAACCGCGACGAGCGCAACAGCCGAGTTTGCGAGGACGTTTCCGCTCCCTCGTGCGCCCTCGTTGTCTTCTGCAAGCCCACGACTGCGTTTCGTGTCGTAGCGGAACTTGGTTGCCAGACCCCCAACCATGAAAAATGAGATCAGAACCGCGAACCACCCATAGCTACCGAGTACGATCGTCAACAGCGAAAGGAGAACCCCCGAGAGCATTCCGGTGACGGATGCGGTTTCGAGCGCGTACGAGAGATACCCGAACACGATGGTGATGATGAGCGCACTAATCACCGTCATCGGATCGAGAGAAGGCAGAAGGTCTGCAAACAACCACAGTGCAAACGCAACTGTAAGCATCACGAGCGGATCGTCACGATCGAACAACACCGAACGAAGGAGCGCGGCCATCAAGGCACCGCTCGACGCGAGAAAGACGGCAAGCGGGACGTCAAACGACTCTCCCGTGACGACTGTCGTCAGCCCTTGTGCTAGCAAGCCAGCGATAAACGCGGCCGTAACGAAAACCGTCACCAGCATGAACGAGTCGTCTGTCCACTCGGTAGTGAGCTTCTCGGCGAGATTACCGTAGACGAGCAGCAGAACGCTTGCGATGAACACCGCGATCGGCATCCCGAACTGGAGGGTAACCACCGTGAGACCAGCAGCAGCGAGACAGAAGCTTGCCAGCCCGTAGAGCCGACCCTCCTCGTAATCACCCGGGAACGCAAAGAGATCGAAGAGCGGACCGTGGCTCGTGATCAACGAAAGCAGCGTCACCGCGAGAAACGGGACGCTGACGAGAACCGTCATGGCGTGTGAGTGGCTGAGAATCGACGCGATCGGCACGGACTCTACTAGTGACGAGAACCGGTCCAGTTCCACGAATACCGGCACGAGGAGGGCGATTGACCCAACAAAAGCGAATCCTATTGCCCGCCGGACTGTGGAAGACACACCACTCGCTTTCGCTGTTGGTCACTTAATCCCCTCGGTGCCGCATTCATGTGGCGATGAAGTAACGAATATTTGTTGTCATTTTCAACCATCCGGTTCGATCGAGTCAGGCCGTGAAGTTTAGGCACCCGGACTGTTCACTGTGCATGTGGCACTTTACGACCGATATCTCGCTGCTCGCACGAGATGGAGTGATGCCGACCTCCCGAAAAACATCGCGCTCGTTATCACTGAACGTGATCTTCTTGAACCCGGGGCGTACGCAACACTCGAGAAGTTCTTTCGGTGGGCGTTTGAGAGCGACGCAGAGCGAGTCATGGTCTATGTGAGCGTTCTCGACGCTGCTGCTGTTCCGACACTTCAGAGCACGCTGTCGGAAATTGATGCCCCACACGATATTGCTATTCGTGTTCCAAATGACGACGAACGCGTCGATACATCCATACAGATCAGCATCGGACTGGGGGGGAAGTCCGAGTTCGCAAACGCTGTTCAACGGGTCGCCCGGAGCGTCGAACAGGGCACCGTGTCGTCCGATGAGATCGATGAGACGCATATCGAACAGGAACTCGTCTTTCCAACTGCTCCAGACCTCGTCATCAAAACTGGTGCAGAACGCCTATCGGATTTCATGATCTGGCAATCGGTCTATTCAGAGCTCTACTTCACCGACATCAACTGGCGTGATTTCAGAAAACGCGACTACCTACGCGCAGTACGTGATTTTCAGGAACGACAGCGGCGATACGGAACGTGAGTATTTGAGGTCGCTAATCACGTCTTGTCGTTAGTCACTCAGGGCTGGATCGTCCTCGACATCGATATCGAGATCGGTGTCGAGGTCGTCGAACTGTCTCCGGAGTCGCGCCCGAAGTCCATCGTCGGCACCCAGCACTCGAAGCAGTGTGATCGCGCGCTGGACACGGGTTTGGTGCCACGATTCCTGTCGTGATTCGTACGTTCGAATGGCTCGTAGGAGATCAACGCGTCGAAACTCTGGCCAGTAGGGCGTACAGAAAAACACGGCAGCTTCGTTGCCGTTAGCGTGCCACGGCAGGAAGTTGCTCGTTCGCTCGTCACCACCGGTTCGGATGATGAGATCGACAGCGCGACCGGAGTGTGAGTACAGTCGGCGTTCGATCTCGTCGACGTCGATCTCGTCCGGTGAGAGCGTGCCGCGTTCGACGGCGCGGGCGGTATCACGGGCCGCATCGAGCAACTCTGCGCGCCCGCCGTACGCGAGCGCGATGTTTAGATTCAAGTTGTCGTATTCTGCTGTCTTCGATTCGGCGTAGTTGATCGCCTCGCGGACGCGTTCGGGAAGCCGCTCTGTCTGACCGATCGCGTGAATGTGTACCTCTTTGTCGTGGATCTCTGGCTCGTCAGCAAACGTTCTGAGTTTGGATTCGATGAGATCAAACAGCTCCTCGCGTTGCTCCGGCGGTCGGTTGAAGTTCTCGGTCGAGAAGGTATAGAGTGTGAGCTCCTCGATGCCGAGGTCGGCGCACCATTCGAGCACTGACTCTGTTGTTTTCGCACCGTCACGGTAGCCGACCGCTGTTCCCTTGTCACGCGCGTCCGCGTAGCGACGGTTCCCATCCTGAATAACTGCTACGTGAGTCGGAACGCCGGAAAATTCTTGTTCGAGATTTCGCTCATAGAGGTCGAGCGCCCACCGACGGACCCGTTGTAGCATATCGAGCAGGAATCCTGCCGACCCTATGAGTCTTATGCCCTACCGGCACGCGTCACCCAGAGGATTTTAATAGTGGCGTCTCCTTCAGTAATACGCAATGGCGACCGGTACGGTTGATTTCTTCAACGACACTGGCGGTTACGGTTTCATCGATACTGACGAGTCCGACGAGGACGTATTCTTCCACATGGAAGACGTCGGCGGCCCTGATCTAGAAGAAGGTCAGGAAGTCGAATTTGAAATCGTTAAGGCTGACAAGGGCCCGCGGGCCAAAAATCTGACGAGGCTCTAATCATGGCGAAAGGTACGGTTGATTTCTTCAATGACACTGGCGGTTACGGTTTCATCGACACCGAAGAGTCCGACGAGGACGTATTCTTCCACATGGAAGACATCGGTGGTCCCGATCTAGAAGAAGGTCAGGAAGTCGAATTTGAAATCGTTAAGGCTGACAAGGGCCCACGGGCATCCGATCTTACCCGATTGTAGCTCAACTCTTGTTCAAGATATTTTCTTTGAGTAGCCCCAAGTAGCGGCGGCTCGGAGCAGTTGTCTAGAAGATCGACCGTGAGACGTATATCGGTCTGTGTCCGAGCATCGGCATGGATACGATGGATTCGAATGTTCTCGATGAGAATCTCTTCGAGCGGACGAAGGCGTTGCTCGAACCCGGCGATATCGAACTGAACGGCGTTATTGTCCACACGGATGTCGGAAACGATCAGGAAGCACAGCTTCACCAGACCACGCTCGATATCGGTGAAATCATCGCAACCCACGCCGACAAGGGCGAGACGTACGTTTTCTCTGGAAACGACGATCCCGAGTTTGGACTGAACCAGCATCAAGGACTCACGATCGCGGGCGATGAATTCGTCTGGGAATGCCAACAGCTACTCCGCGACGGAACCTTCAAAGTCGTGTTCTACTACGAGAGCAACGCCGATCAGGAAGCGATCGTCCGCGATATCGAAGCCGAAGACGTGCGGGTAACGAGCGTCGAAGGCGACTGACACTAACGAGACTGAAACTCGCTACTACTGGGGGATGGTTCGAGCAGTGTGGCACACGCCGAACCAATCAGTTCCAATATAATTTCACCCTGCTCGATACTCGAATTCCCCGGTACGAAGACCGAAGTGATTTTGCGCCAGACTGCTAAATCAGCGGTATGCAAAGTAGTGGGAACAGCGACATGACGCTCGCGTTTGAGCTTGAAGCGTTGAAACAGCTCGCAGAACCGGATACGGTGTTCACGAATACCAGACAGTGGAGCTCGTACGTCGGTGTCGTTTCGGAGAAACCAACCTATGTTGTGACGAATTTCACGCGAAAGAAACGCATCAGACAAGATTTTTTCTCTGGGCCCCGCGGCAAACAAGAGAGTCTCACGAACGTCAAACAGCAGTTCGATACCAACCGACACGTGTTCATCGGAACAACCGACGAGGACGAGGCCCTCGCCGAGGAAACCGGTTGGGAATATCTCGATATCGAGGACGCCGCCGAAGCTGCTGAGTGGGAACTCGGCGAGCCAAAGCCACAAACAACAAACAGATCAGAGCGCGACGACTGGCCGTAACAATCGCCGATCACGAGAGTAATAAATGTCACTTGATATCGGTGATGCGTTGAGAAAGGGTTTGGATCGGTCGACAGAACGTAACGGCGCGATTCTGTTTGCATTGCTTTTTGTACTACAAGCAGTGAGCACAGTAGCGAGCCAATCAGCACTCTCTCGTCTTCTTCCTCGGCTTATCCAGAGGATGCAGGAAGCCGCACCGGAACCGATTCCACCAGAAGTTACTCAGGCGATGGAACGTACGCCCCCGCTCGCGGTGCCGATTCCAGTCGAGGCGGCGGTTGCGCTCATTCTTGTGATAATGATCTTCGAACAGGCTGTGCTGGTAATCTCCGATCGGACGTTTATCAGCGATACAACCGAGCGGCTGCACGAACCAAAACGGTGGCTTGGATGGGCAACGGTGTCGAGTATTGGGGCTGTGATTTTCATCTATGCGTTGACTTTCCTTCTGTTTGTTCCGGCATGGATCGTCTCTTTTGTCAGTCTACCACTCGCCATATTTCTGGGACTGATTGCGGCTGTCATCGGTCTCTTTCTCGGACTCTCGTTTTTCTTTTTCAGACAGGAGATCGCTGCCGAGGATATCGGGCCCGTCGAAGCGCTGACCGACAGTTGGTCGCTCGTGAAAGGTGACCGGTTCGAGGTATTCGGTCTTATCATCCTGCTCTCATTCATTACGTTCGTTGTCAACTTCATCAGTGGTCTTCTCTTCGGATTGTTCGGGCGTGTTCCGGAAGCGGTAGGCACAATTGTCATTACTTCAGCACTGTTCGTATTTAGCAGCGCAGTCGCTGCACAAGCCTACCGGCAGCTCCGAGCGGCAAAACGCAACGAGGGTTCGACGGAGGCGGACGACAGCACCGATGACTTGGACCCGAATAACGAATGGAACGACCCACCGCTGTAACAACGATTTTGTCGACTCCCTTCATAGCTACCCTTGTGACAGATCACACGGACGCAGACATGAACATCGATGTCGAAGTTGAAGTCGAAGTTAACGGAAACGAACTCGAAATAGAAGTCGGCGATATACGGACTGCAGAAGCCGAACTCGAAGTCGACGGACTCGAAATAGAAGTTGAGATCGAAATCGAACGGAATGCAAACGAGGAGGACGAAGACGAAGAAGACGAGTGAGAACACGATACTTAACCGTCGGGTCGTCGTAGCGAGACTATGGCAGAACCGCGCGTTCCGGGGGAGCAAACGTCCGAGCTCGCGCTACCGTGTGGTGAATCGATTGCGTACCACGAACTCGATATGGGGTTGCGCGAACTCGAATGTTCGTGCGGGGACTCTCACGCGGTCGTAATGGATATGCATCCTTTGAGTCGGTTTGTTCCCGAGGATCTCGTGTCCATTCTGGACCACGTCGTCGATACGACCGATGGACTCCCGTTTGGAACGATGCACGTCATGGGAATGGTCCTTGAGGAGTATCCCGATCAGGTCGTGAGCGCGGACGCAAGCGACGACGGGACGGTTGGCTTCTCACTTGTTTGGATGGCGGGCTTCAGTGCCCGACGCCTCCATGAAATCGTTGTCGAACTCATTGTCGAACTCATGGAGCACGCCGTCAGCCACGCTGATAACGATCACGCGATGGATGACTTCGAAGCTCAGATGCTCGAATTCGATGTTTCTGAGTTCGTCGAAGAGTACCGCACAAAACGGGATTTCGAAGACGAGTACGATACACCGGCGTAACGTCCCTCGCTCTCCGGTGTCGCCTCAGACGGCTCATTCACGGTGATCTCTGAGCGCTCCTAGCGGAACGTATTTTACCGTCATCTGTCACAGTAACTCTATTCATCAGATTGATCAAAGCACCCTAGTTGATATATCAGCACATTATCGACACAGACCATACACAGACGTCCCTTATCACTATTTTAATCACATCAGAAAATATATTCGATCAAAACGTACACTATGTGGTATGGTGTCCTCCGATACCTCTTCTTTACGGACGCGCCGCTCGGTCCTCGCTGCATGCGGTACTGCCATGCTTGCTGGCTGTTCGGACATCTTAGCGCCCGATTCACCCCCACCGTCCATCGAATGCACGCACACGACGTACGATTGGCCCATGTACGGCTACGATGCCGCCCGCACGAGCCACGTGCGTTCTCACGATTTGCCGGTAGCTGCAGAGGCTTCTCGATTTTCCCAGACTGGTACGCACACGGGTGGTGGAAGCGCTGATGCACCACCGGTTGTCCACGATGGAGTCGCCTACATCGCAGGCAGTGTACGGATTGAAGCCCGTGACATTGAGACGGGTGCGCGTTTGTGGGAGAGTGAACCAGAGGATGGCATCGAGACCAGTCCGGTGCTCGCTTGTGGAACTGTCTATGTGAGTACAGTCAACGAAACGCTCGCGTTTGACCCCGAGGATGGGACCGAACTGTGGCGAGCAGACGTTGGGACACACTTCGGCGTGTCTTCCTCTCCCGTCGCGGTCGGTGACACTGTTTATGTCGTTGGGGTGGGAGTCACCGCCCTCGACGCCGAGACGGGAACGAAACGCTGGCACGCACAAATCGAACACAGTGCGCTCGGGATTGCTATTGGTGACCACATCTACGTCGGTGCAGGGAGCAACGGCAGCGGTGAAGTGGCTGCTTTCACGCGCGACGGTGATGATCTGTGGCGCACAACTGCAGCCGGGCAGGTCTACAGCGCCACATCGGTCGTTGGTGACACGGTCTATGCGATCTCGAAGACAGGAGTGCTGACGGCACTTGCTGTAGCCGACGGGAGTGTTCGTTGGGAGGCGAGCGTCGAACACGGCATCAATGAGCCACCGGCAGTAGCCAACGGGCGTATTGTCGTTTCGGCAGGCAACGAAAAGCGGACGATGGCCTTCAACGCGGCGACTGGCAACCGCTTGTGGACGTTTGAAACGGGCGTCAGCACTGGTGCACCGGTCATCACTGGTGATCGGGTGCTCGCCACGGGGGCGAACACTGGTATCCACGTTCTCGACGTCGGAACCGGTAACCGTGTTCATCATTGGCCTATTGAAAACGTGGGCTCTCAGCCGGTGATTGCTGGTCGTCGACTGTTCTATCGGGGCTGGGACGTTTCGGACGTGTTCGTGATCGAGCCATAACCGACCGATCCGCTCGTTCATCGCTCGCCAACCGCCCGATAGAGACCTCCGAGGAACGTTGTAAAGAGCCTAGCAGAACCGAACAGTTATTCCATTGTCACCGGTTGCCTACGGTATGCACGTTCCCGGCTACGAACACAGTCCAGGACGGCACTGCGGGTCGGTCTCGCTCCGAAATCTCGCCAATTTCTACGGGTGGGGATTCGATGAACCGACCTGCTTTGGGCTAGCGGGCGGTCTCGGATTCACGTATTTCGATCTCCCGATCAGCCCGCATCGGGGATTCTTTGGTCGTCCACTCCATCTTGAACGTTCATTCATGGAAACGCTCGATATCGGATACATCGAGCACGAGGGAGAGGAGTGGGAGACTGCGTGGAACGCTGTCACAAATCACCTCGAAGACGGCCGACCCGTGATGTTGTTCCTCGACATCTACGATCTCGATTACTTCGGAACGGACACTCACTTTGCACCACACGCCGTGCTCGCGGTCGGCTACGACGAAGCGCGCGTCATTCTCTCGGACAGTGAGTTTCCGGAGCTCCAGTCGCTCGCACTCGATAGTCTCCGTGATGCGTGGAACTGTGAACCGGTGTTTCCGATGCAAAACCGTTATCTAATCGTCACCGACCCGGCTGTGGAGGCGGATTCGTCGCCTGTATTCGAGACTGCTGTTCGCGATGCGACGCTCTCGGTGGCAACGTACATGCGCGATCCACCGACTGACGGCCTTGGACCAGGGCGACACGGACTCCCCGGAATGCGGGCACTCGCCGCTGATATGCCGACGTGGCTCTCGCTTCCCGATCCATCGTGGACAACACGGTTTGCATACCAGAACGTGGAGCGACGTGGTACCGGCGGTGGCGCATTTCGTGGGCTCCAGCGCGATTTCTTTCAGCGCGTCGATCACCCGTTCGGTACCGACGTCACCGAGCGGATGGCGTCCATCGCTGCCGACTGGACTGAGGCAGGACAGATTCTAAAGACCGCGAGCGAGGCAGACGAAGATGGTCTGCAGAGCGGACTAGAGCGCGCAGCAAGCGCGATCGATAATCTCGCAAACCGCGAACAAGCGCTCTATGAAGATATCTGTTCAAGAATACCTGATGGATGATCTATGATCGAATGGCCGATACAAATATCTGAAGTGCGTATGCTTTCGGTGATCTCCGATTTAGTGTTCTGCAGTAAACAGATGGATGTTTGTCATATGGTCGTAACGATGATAGATTGGTCCGTTGACTCACGAATACAGAACGAAAAGAACTCCTATAGTCAGTGACTCGTTGTACGTAACCATGGCACCAGTAATAGCAGATACTCATACTCATCTCTGTTGGGAACATAGGGTGAGAGTATGAGCGATATGTCGGATCAAAATATCGTATTCATCGTCATGGACACGGTTCGGAAGGATCGACTTTCTGTCTATGGATACGATCGACCGACCACACCGAAGCTCGAAGAATTTGCCGAGGAGGCTCGAGTCTTCGAGCAAGCTGTCGCTCCAGCGCCGTGGACGCTCCCTGTTCATGCGTCGTTGTTCACTGGCTTGTACCCGAGTCAGCATGGTGCCAGTCAGGAGAGGCCGTATCTCGAAGAGAGTACCACGCTCGCGGAGACGCTTTCAGAACTAGACTACGCGAGTGCGTGCTATACATCGAACACGTGGATCACGCCCTATACCAAACTCACACGAGGGTTTGACGATCAGGATAATTTCTTCGAGGCGCTCCCGAGTGATGTACTCTCAGGACCGTTAGCGCGGGTCTGGAAGGAGATGAACGACCGGGAGACACTTCGTACGGCAGCAAACTGGCTTGTCAATGCGGGAAACACGGTCCACGAGTATTTCGCGAGCAACCAGCAGGCAGACTCGAAAACGCCAGCAGTCATCGACCGGACCATCGAGTTCATCGATGGGACCGATGAACCGTATTTCACTTTCCTCAACCTGATGGATGCCCATCTCCCGTACCATCCACCTGAAGAGTACCGTGAGATGTTCGGTTCCGATATCGACTCAAATCTCGTCTGCCAGAACTCAAAGGAGTACAACTGCGGTGCGCGTGAGATCGATAACGACGAGTGGGATGATATCAACGATCTTTACGACGCCGAACTCCGTCACATCGACACCGAACTCGATCGGCTGTTCAAGTGGCTGCAAGCCAACGACGAGTGGGAGGAGACACTGATTGTCGTCTGTGCCGACCACGGCGAGCTTCACGGCGAGCACGATCTCTATGGACACGAATTCGGGATCTACGACCCCATTGTCAACGTTCCGTTGCTCATCAAACATCCCAAACTTGACCCCGGACGGGACGAGACGCAAGTCGAACTCGTCGATCTGTATCACACTGTGCTCGATCACGCTGGCGCGACTCCCGATGATTCGGCAGCCCTCGGGGACAATGCCTTACCGATCAACCACTACCGATCGATCCTCTCGTCTGACTACCGGACACCGAGCGACGACGATACGACGCTCATTGGGGATGGTGAGGTTGCGTTCATCGAGTATTTCCAACCAGTCATCGAATTGAATCAGCTTGAAGGGAAGGCTCAAGCTGCTGGTATCACGCTCGATACAGATTCGCGGTTCTACTCTCGAATGCGTGCTGCACGCCGCCTCGATGGAAAGTACATCCGAAACGAACGCATCCCTGATGAAGCGTATCGGCTCGATAACGACCCTGACGAGCAGTTCAACTATGCAGAAGCGGACGACTCCATTATCGAGGAAGTTGAGACGACCCTCTCTGAATTCGAGTCTCGCATTGCACGGGAATGGACGGACGCTGTTCCACAGCAAGACGACGCGGCCCTCGACGGAATGAGCGAGGAAGCAAAAGAACGCCTCCAATACTTTGGCTACCGAGAGTAGCCGTCTCGGACAGGTCACTGTGCTGGATGGCGACCGATCTGAGCTACATTCCATGCCGATCGGGACTGTTCTACTGCCATCGAGAAAGCGTGGAGAACGGGAAGCGTCAGACTTGGGACATAAGGTCGATCGTCTCGGGTCGACAGTAGACAGGTGGATCGTTGCCAGAACTGCAGATGAGACGCCCGATCGACGATCGACGATGATCCAGCTGATTGTCAGTGGCTCCGTGAGCCACGGTCTCATATCGAGACGGGCTCTCATAAAGTCCCAGATAACTAAAGCTAGCGTTTCACCAATTGAGTATGTATACCGTAGTCATACGACTACCAGTAGAGGAGTGGATCGTCACGCAGCCAACCGACAACGAGCTGATAGACGAGACCAGATCCGGAAACGAGTCCAAGTAGCATAATGAACAGTTCAGGGAGACGGACCCACATTGGAAAGACGAATCCGGCCCACGATTCGAGTCGATGGAGCTGATCAACGATGGGCTGTGAACCGGCAATGTTGGTCATCTCGCTGTTATGTGCCGAACCGTTGGTTGGTTCCTCTGGTAGTCCCAAACGATCGGCTTCGTAGATGATTCCCCGTTTTTCTCGCAGCGAATACCTCCAGACAACTTCACCCGCCGGGTTGATCTCTAGTAGCCGAAAGTTCCGAGAGTCGGTAATGAGTGTGTTTCCGTTCGGGAGTCGGTCTGCATCGCGCGGCCACTGGAGCCGACGATCGGTGTCGCTCGCATCGTATATCCAAGTGACTGTGTCGGTACTGGTATCAATTTCCACGATGCGATTATTCTCACTGTCGGCAACGAGAAGCGTATCACTGCCGAGACGCTGGGGGTTGTGTTGGTGGTTTAAAATCTTCGTGTCGCCGGGACGGCCGACCGTATCGACGATCTCGTTTGTCCGGGGATCGACCTCGATCACCATATCAAAATTCCGTATCGACAGCTGGTAGTTTCCGTTTTGAAGTAGATCGATGTCGTTCATGTGCGTCCAATCGGACTCGGCTCCCGTTCGCTCTGGGCCACCGTACTGTTCCCGAAAGGTGCTTTTCGGTCCGAGTTTCTTGTTTGCGCTCCATGACCACGTTATTTCGCCCCCAGAGTTGACGGTGAATGCACGGTTATTCCCCATGTCAATGATTGCTGTTTCGCCGTTCGGAAGCCGATCGGCATCGTGGACTTCGTGGTGGGTCTGAAAGGCGTCGTACCATGCATACTGCCAGACGACTGCGTTCGTTTCCGGATTGAGTTCGACGACACGGTTCTGAACACAGCCATCACCTTCCTGATATCTCACTGGACAATTTTCTGTGTCTACTGCTGTCGCAACCGACACGAGCACAGTCTGATTGTCGGTAACTTCAGCGTCGAACACGCTTGAGTTCGACGGGGCGTAAGTCCAAACAGTCGTTCCATTCGGGGTGGTGATCAGCGCCTTCCCATTGTTATTACCGAACCATCCATACGTTTGGACAGCAAGCAACGTGTTTCCCGAAGCGAGAATACTATCAGTGGACGTATCGTTTCGTGGCGCGTCTTGGGAGGGAGTGAAGGTCGAATTCGTTCTCGCCTGAGGATCAGCAGTCACGGCCTGCACGGCGAGAAAAGCAGCACAGAGAAGAACGATGGCACCGAGTACGAGAATCCGCCGCCGTCGGTCGGTGGATTCCGACGCTCGAACAGTCCCCGATGGTCTCAGTCCCATACGCTGCCATATGGATAGCTATCAATAAATTCGTTGTTTCGGTCGACCGATGATTCTAACCAACCTGAATACTGTGCACTAAACACGGAATCAAATGGAACAAACCCATACGAAAGACGAGATCAATCCGCCACGTATATCGAGACGTTCATAGCAATGCTCCCAGTTTGTATATCATATGCTCAAAGGGAACGCCCGAGCGATATTTATCGGGTTCGTCGGTTCGCTGGCCGTTCTCGGGGGTTTTTACTGGTATGTTGGTATCGATGAGACCCTTAGCGTGCTTTCGATGGCCGACACCAAGATTCTCGTACTCGTTGTTGTTGGAGCGATGTGTTGGCTCGTCGCGTGGGGTATGGCGCTTCGAACTGTCCTCGGTGTCCTCGGTTCGACGATCACACCGGTGAAAGCGACAGCCATCTTTTCGGGTGTCCTATTTGCGAATAACGTTACACCGTTCGGACAGGCGGGTGGAGAACCGATCAGCGGCCTTCTCATCTCGCATGCGACCGACCGTGAGTACGAAACTGGTCTCGCAGCGATTGCTAGTGTCGATGCGCTCAATTTCGTCCCATCGATCATCCTCGCAACCTTTGGATTGGGCTATCTCGCGTCGAGTATAACGTTTGATGGGAATCTTCAGTACGCTGCCTTCACCATCGTGGCACTTGCGGTGGTCGTTCCTGTGAGTGGCTACCTTGGTTGGCAGAATCGGTACCGACTCGAGCGATTCACTGTCTCTCTGATAACGCCGGTCATACGGACGATCCGGGGCACGATCTTACAGCGAGAACCGCTTGCGGAGGGGAGTATCGAAAAGCGCATTGAGGGATTTTTCAGCGCCATCGAGCGTATCGCAACCACTCCCCGTGAGTTGGCGCTCGCCCTCGGTTTATCCTCGCTCGGTTGGATCGCACAAGGAGCTTGTCTGTGGCTATCGCTGTACGCGCTCGGTCACGTCGTTTCACCGGTTGTTGTACTCATCGCTATTCCAATCGGTGCAGTCGCCGGTGTAACCCCACTTCCCGGGGGACTTGCGATGATCGAACTCGTGCTTGCTGCCGTTATCAGTGCGTTGGTTGTGTCGATCAGCCACCCTGTCATCGCGGCTGCCGTGCTCATTCACCGAGGTGCTGTGTACCTGCTCCCGACGATCGTCGGTGGCGGCGTAACAGCTATTCTTGCAAGTCGGTGAGCAGTACCGAACTCACGCGCTGAGTAAAACCGTCGTTCCGACATCGTTCTCGATCGCTGCTTCGTACAGATACGTCGCAGCCGCAGCGTCAAGTACCGCCGATCCGACGCTCTCGACGAGGAGGATGTCGTCTGTGTTCTCGCGTCCGGCATCTCCGCTGAGTACGGACGCGAACGGAACGAGATCCGGCGTTGGTGTGAGGTCTAAGCCGCGGATGTCGCCGATTGTCGCTACTTCTTCTGGGACGTCCGCGAACACCTGTGTCGATCGCTCAACGGTTGCCGTGTCTATCTCACGCATCTCGCTGGTGTACGCTCCGATGGCGATGACAAGCGTCCCGGACGAAAGTGTCTCTCCGGAAAACACGGGCTGTGTACTCGTCGTTGCGGTGACGACGACTGTCGATTCAGTCACCGCCGTGGCTGGCGTATCGACCGCTTCGACGGTGGGAGCAATCGCGTCGAGATCGCTTGCACAGTCGAACCGCGAGTCGCTCGGTGAATAGACACGAATCGCCTGTACATCGGTCGCTGCCGCGATGGCCCGCGCCTGCCACCGCGCCTGCGTTCCCGCTCCGATCAGTCCGAGCGTCACCGGTCCGGTCGAAAGTTCCCGTGCTGCGAGCCCACCGATGCAGCCAGTCCGAGCATTAGTGATCCGCGTCCCGGCCATGAACGCAGCTGGACGACCGGTCGTGGCGTCGGTCAGCGCAATCTGGGCGTTCACCGTCGGTCGTCCGCGTTCGGCGTTTCCCTCGTGTACGCTTGCGAGCTTCGTGGCGTAGTATTCCGATCCGTGGATGTACGCAGGCATCACGAGACCCGTTCCAAGCGGTTCGGTCGAGGAATCGAGTCCGATACCGACAGGAAAATGGGGGCGTTCGGGTCGTTCGACGGCCCCCGATCCTTGCTTTCGGAACGCATCCGCAATCCGTTCGAGGAGAGCATCGATTTCGAGAACCGACGCGATGTCGTCGTCAGAGAGGGTTATCACCATATTTTATGAGAGAATAATGAAGCAGTCATTCCACGAGTCACTGACTGAACTGTTGTCGAACGCTCGATGTGAGTCGCTCGAACACTGATGATTGGGGAACGTCGGTCGCTGTTTCGTATTCTCGTTTGAGGGATCCGTCCTGCTGGAGACTCAGTACTCCGATTTCGTGTCTCCGTGCAAGCTCTTCGGCCTGTTCGGAAACCGCTCCAGATGTCGTGATCAGCACACCACGCGCGCCTGCCACCTCTAC
The DNA here is from genome assembly GCF_025913575.1 of Halocatena marina. Taxonomy (NCBI): domain Archaea; kingdom Methanobacteriati; phylum Methanobacteriota; class Halobacteria; order Halobacteriales; family Natronomonadaceae; genus Halocatena; species Halocatena marina. Next base: position 474,963 of record NZ_CP109785.1, read on the forward strand.
GGAATTTTGAAGTCGCTCGACATCATCGCTAATGGGTCGTTCGTGGACAGCCACAATGACGCGATCTCCAAGCAGCTCGTCTTCCCCACGGATGTGGACGGGGATCTCTTCGTTTCCTGCTTCGTTGGTGATCGTCGTATCCACTTCGACATTGAAGTCTCTCTCTCTGAGCATCCCTGCCATCGACCGACGAGCCGACAGCTGTGTTTCGAGCCAGCTCTCCCCGTCTCGTTCGAACCCGTAGCTGTAGAGAACCCATTCGATCGTCTCTTCGGGTTCGTAGATCGACACGCACTCTCGACATCGGAGTGAATTCACGGGATCAGCGGCTCGTTCGCCGCAGGTTTGACAGACGTGCTGGCTTAGTGTCTCAATGTGCTCAGGATGCAATGAGAGATCACACTCAGGACACATATACTCGCCATCGTTGGCCTGAAACGCATCTCGTGGCGCGACTCCCCCGCACTCGATATGTTCGAGTAGCTCTTGCTCAATCGTGTTCGGAGAGCCACACCCCGGACAGATCGTCATAAACCGCATCCCGTCCGCGCCACAGTCTGGACAGACGTACACTTTATCTCGGAACTCTCTGTACAGAATCCCCCTGCTGGCTAGCGTTTCCAGTACCTCAAAGGGATCCCCATCACGCGCATCGAGATGCTGCTGGGCGTCTGGGTAACTAACCCGGCCATCTTCGTCGATCAACGGCGTGAACTCCTCGATTGTTCCGTCTGCCAGTTCAGCTAGCAGCCGAAGTACCCCTGGAGTAGCCATAAGTCATCACTATGCCGTCTGGCACCATAGTATTAATTCCTATTCAATGCTTTTTGATAGCATTTTCATACAACTTCGAGATCAAAAGATATGAACTGTGGGTTAGCTAGATTGAATTCGATACACTTGATTCGATCTTCGATGTCGACACGTGGATTGTTGGTGCCGATCGGTGGATTATCCTTCGTTGCTCTCGACGACTGAGGCGATGAGCGCGGATCGATTGCATGTGCTGTGGCTCACCCCGGATAAACCCGAGCACATCAGTGTCGGACGGCGACGAATCGCAGAGCAACTCCGACAGCAGGGCTACGACGTAACGCTTCGGGGAACGACACTACGCACGCTGTTCGCCGCCCTCCGAGAGCGCGGCCAGTACGATCTGGTGATCGGCACGACCAGAGCCGGAGCCATCGCCGGTACAACCCTAACACTCGTTGATGGTCCTCTCATCGTTGATCACGTCGATCCGATCCGTCAGTTCGAGGCAACGCATCCGTGGTGGCTGTTCGGTCCTGTCCGCTGGCTCGAACAGTTCGCGTTCACCGTTGCCGATCACGTTCTCTACGTGTATTCCGAGGAGAAAGAGCGAGTAGAACGATTCGCATCTGCCGCTTCGAAGACAGATCTTGGTGTGGCGTACGAACGATTCGCCGATCCTCCCGACGAAATCGTCGCAACCGCACGCTCAAAACTGTCTGCGTTCGACTCTGAGAATATTCTCATCTATGTAGGTGGTCTCGAACCGATATATCATATCTCTGATCTTCTGGCTGCCATTCGACAGCTCGATGACTGGACGCTCGTGGTGCTCGGGACTGGATCGCTCGAACCCGAAGTACAACGGGCTGCTCAGAAGCACTCGAACGTCTCATATCTCGGGACAGTTCCGCACGAAGAGGTACCGGGATATCTCCACGCTGCTACTGTCGGCGTCTGTCTGGTCGATGATCCACACACGCTGAAAGTGCTCGAATACGGCGCGGCCGGGCTGCCCGTGGTGCAACTCGCCGGACGAGCCGAACCACGGTTTGAGGATCGAGTGACGTTCTGCGAACCGACGCCCTCAGCTATTGCACACGCTGTCCGAACGGCAGCGCAATCGACTGAACCCGAGTCACTTCAAACGTTCGTACAGCAATTCGACTTCGAAGAAATCGCCGCAGACTACGCAAACGCCATTGCACAGGCAGTAGATGCGCACGGCGAATCGGAATGACTGTTCGGTAGAACGGGAACAATGAGCGCACTGGTATTCACCTCAAACTTAATCGAGAAGATCGGTCCAAACGTCGAGGTACTGTTGGGCGGCGTGTTCGTTGTAGTGATTCATCTTTTCGTGGCTCGCTGCTGCGAGCTCGGAAAATTGGTCAGGATCTGATAGTACCTCGTCGACCGCGTGCTCGATGCCTGTTGGCGTTGGTGGACAGATGCGCCCAGCGGTTCCAACCGCTTCAGGAACGCCCGCAGTGGCTCCACAGACGACGGGTAAGCCGGCTGCTTGCGCCTCCAGAACAGCCATCGAGAGCGAGTCGAGGTAGCTGACGTAGACGAACAGATCGGATGTCGCCAAGAGATGTGGAACATCGTCTCGATACCCGAGAAGATCGACACGGTCGCGGTGCGGATACGACTCGAGATACGCTGCTACCTCGTCGAACGCACGACCGTCGCCAGCAATCGTATACTGGAGCCGTTCGTCACGATCGAAGAGTGGTTGGAGCCCGTCGAGAATCGTCATAATTCCCTGTGCCTTCTGTTGATATCTGAGGTTTGTTACCGTCAGGATTTTCATATCCCCGTCGCATGTCGGCTGTGCGTTCGAAAATCGGGTGGTGTCAAACGGCCGCCTCACGATACGATTTGCTCCAAAGGAGTAGTGACGGCGCATTGTCTCTCGGCAGACGGAGCTAACAAAAAGTGCACGATCAGCGTGTTGAAACACGAGCTTCCCACGACATCTGATTGAACGGTGTGTCAGCCACCCGTGTTGACCGTGGGCGTTCGTATAATCTGCCCATCCCCGGATACAGTTCACGAGCGGTGTCCCTCGTTGTCGTTTTTCGAGGACAGCAAGCAGTCCGTTTCGAACCATTTCATCCACTTGTAGCAGGTCATAGCGTTCGGTGAGCACTCGATGCACACGCGAGTGGACTGACTCTGGTTGCGAGAGGACATCGACCTCGTATGCTGAATCGATCCGCTCGACAGCGGCAGCGAGCGCCTCAGCAAAATCTCTCTGTGCGTGGAGCAGTGCTATTCGAGGCATACTATCATATGATGTCGGATACGGAACGGTGTGCACGAGCAACGATCGCATCGGATGTCGTGCATCCGTTGTCGTATTGGTTGATCGCGGTCATGGTCGCTGGTTCGAAGCACGATCGTATAAGTGATATCACGATACGTCCCTCGAGGGATGTATAATAGATCTTTAGACTCATTCGCACCATATCTATCATATGTGGTTTTGTACGTGGTCGGTGGTGTAGTTCTCCCGGCCACATTTCTGGCTTCCAGAGAACACCAGTATCGTCGGGAACTGTTGGCTTTCTTATACTCACACGACGTGCAGTATCTCATCGAAACACGATCCACAACGACTACCACAAGCCGACGCATATCGTGAGGCGTGGCTTCCGATTCGGACGATGCACTCAAGACTGTATTCACGGGCGGGAGTGTCATATTTCTCGGATTGATCGTCGAACTTGGTGTTTCGTTTCTCGCAAAGCTCGCCATCGCTCGTGTTCTCGGTCCCGTCAACTACGGTGTGGTGTCGCTCGGTGTCACCACGATGCTGATCGTCTCGACTCTCGTGTTACTCGGATTGAACACGGGAATCGGCCGTTATCTTCCACGAGACGACGAGCCCGAGTATCGTCGTGGCGTCCTCGTTTCGGCCTTTCAGATTGCACTTCCGCTCGCCGTCCTCGCCGGACTCGGTGTGTACGTGTTTGCACCGACGATTGCTACAGACGGCTTCGGTGATCCCTCAGTTACGCCCGTTCTTCGCGTCTTCGGACTCATTGTGCCACTCGCGGCGGTGGTGAAACTCGCTGTCGGTGGCGCACAAGGACTCCAGCGTGCGCTCCCGAAAGTGTATATCAGGAATTTAGTACTGCCATTAACACGATTCGGTGCGGTGCTCGTCGCGCTGTCGCTCGGGTTCGGCTCACTCGGGATCGCGTGGGCGTACGCCGCTGCCTACGCTGGTGCTGCTGCAGTTGGTCTCTACATTCTGTTCCGCAGAACACCACTGTTCTCGCGTGAGATCGACGCAGTCCCGATGCACCGAGAACTGCTCTCTTTCTCTGTTCCGCTCGTTATTTCGACGACGATGACGTTCGTCTTTTCAGACATCGATACGTTCATGCTCGGCTACTTCGCCTCTACGGGGGATGTGGGTGTCTACAACACGGTGTATCCGCTTGCACAGTTGCTCATCGTGGGGATGAGTTCGTTTGGATTCATCTTCATGCCCGTCGTCTCGGAGTTGCACGAGCACGGCGACAGCGAGAACATGCGTCGGATATATCAGATTGCTACAAAGTGGATCTTCATCGCGACGTTCCCGGTATTCGCTGTTGTGGCGCTTTTTCCGACACAAACAATTCAGCTGACGTTCGGCTCCGAATACGTCGGGGGTGACCTTGCGCTCGTCGTACTCTCTGTCGCATTCTTCACGCACGCAGTCGCCGGTCCAAACCTAGATGCACTCACATCGATTGGTCGCACGAGGATTATCATGTACGATGATACCCTCGTGGCCATCGTCAATTTCGTGCTCAATCTCGTGTTGATCCCGCGGTACTCGTTTTTCGGAGCCGCATTCGCAACAGCCGCTTCGTACGTTCTGTTGAACGTCCTCTACACGCTCCAACTGTATCTCGAAACCGGTATCCATCCGTTCACATCCACGCTCGCTCGGGCGGGTCTCATCGGTTCGGTCATCATTGCGATGCTCTACGGACTCGCAACGTCGTTGTTCGAGATGACTGTGTTCGTGTTTGTCGCGACTATTAGCGTATTCGTCCTCGTATACTCATTTGCCATCATCCGATTCGCCATCGAACGCGAGGAGATCATGCTCGTGTTGAGCTTCGAAGAACGATACGGCGTTGATCTCGGTCCACTCAAAACACTGGCCCAGCGAGTGATGGCGTGAGCGAAACGTGTTGATAGCATAAGAACTGTCCTCTGGACTCTGTGGATGCTGGTCGGTGAGTCTCTGTTTTCATAGTTTCTACGAGCGATTCGGTAGCAGGGAGAGCCAGCGTGCAACCAGACAGTGCAGGAATATCGAGGCAGTCTGCTCGGTACTCACGCGAATCAGGCTGACCCCGGTTGTATGTCGTCTGTTCTGCCGTCTCCGAACTGGCATTTGTCCATATCGGCACGGACAAACCACAAATATATTCGAATATGTTTAATAACGGACTGATCATCGTATCGTTGGTGTAATTGAATCTATGATCCTGACGACGACGGAGACGGTTGAAGCCCGGGAAACAGTGGAGGTGCTGGGAATGGTCCGCGGCAACACGATCCGTGCCCGGAATGTCGGTCGTGATATCACGCAAGGGTTGCGAAATATTGTAGGCGGTGAACTCAAAGCCTACACGACACTGTTGTCTGATTCTCGTGAGGAGGCGCTCAAACGCATGGAGGATGCGGCCGAAGAACTCGGTGCCGACGCGGTGGTAAACGTGCGTTTTGAAACGAGCGGGGTAGCAAACGGTGCAGCGGAGCTCCTCGCGTACGGCACGGCTGTGAAACTCAAATAGCCGAATGGCGTGCTCTGAGTCATCGCTGTGACTCGTGCTATCGCGGTAGCTGTGAACCACCCAACATAAGAATCACTCGGTCATACCACCGTGTATGTCCAACCCGGATTCCGATCCCGATCCCGATCCCGATCCCGATCTCGGGAAGATTGACCGTACATTCTTCGATGAATATATTTATCCGCATCTCGGTGCTGACCGGGATGACGTGGTGCTTGCGCCGCAACACGGCGTCGATTTCGGAACGATTGACGCTGACGGAACGGCGGTTGTCGTGGCCACTGACCCGGTGTTTATCATGCCGTCGCTTGGGTTCGAGCGAGCAGCGTGGTTCGCCTTTCACATCCTCATGAGCGATGTGGCGGTGTCTGGACTGACTCCGACGCATCTGAGTATCGACCTCAATCTTCCTCCGCAGATCACGGATGCGGAGTTCGAGACGGTCTGGTCGACGATAGACGAGGAAGCGAGTGATCTCGGTGTTAATGTCGTCACCGGACACACCGCTCGGTACGAAGGGTGTAACTATCCAATGGTTGGCGGTGCAACGGCGATTGCAGTGGGCGAACATGCTGATCTCGTTCGGCCTGATGGCGCGCAAGTTGGCGATCGCATCGTGATCACGAACGGTCCCGCTGTCGAGGCGACAGGGCTGCTCTCGATTCAGTTCGCGTCTCTCATGCGCGAGGAACTCTCCGAAGAGGTCATCGAACAGGCGAACGAACGATTCTACGATATGAGTCCTGTCCGGGCTGCGCTGACAGCAGCCGCAGCTGGACCGGTGACTGCGATGCACGATGCAACTGAATGTGGCGTCTACGGTGGACTCTATGAGATTGCACGTGCTGCCGGCGTCGGTCTCGACATCGACCAGAGCGCGATCCCAGTCCAGCCGGGAGTACAGGAAACGTGTGACTTCTTCGATATTGATCCGTGGGCGTCGATCAGCGAAGGGACGCTCATTGCAGCGGTGCAACCGGACAGATGCGATGACGTGGTCGACGCGCTCGATGCGGAAGGTATTCCAGCCGCAGATGTAGGACAAGTGATCGAGGGAGAGGGTGTCATCATCGACGACGAACCGATCGAACACCCTGGTGTCGATCCGTTCTGGGGAGCGATGGAAGAATACGCTGCGAAACTAGAACAGAATACATGAGATCTCCGGCACCGGTCACGAAGCCGGTTACGCTAACGATCGCGGGGAGCGATTCGGGTGGCGGCGCAGGTATTCAGGCCGATCTGAAGACGATGGAAGCATGCGGTGCGTTCGGAACGTCCGTCATCACGGCACTCACCGCACAGAACACCCTCGGCGTCGACTCCTCTTTCGTCGTTCCCACAGAAGAAATCGAGGCACAGCTAGACGCAGTGCTCGCCGATTTCGACGTCGCGGGCGTCAAGACAGGAATGCTCGCCACAGCTGATGTCATCGAAGTGGTCAGTGAGTACGCACAAGCGCTTGGCTGTCCGCTTGTCGTCGATCCAGTGATGGTCGCCACCTCCGGTGATCGCTTACTGGACGAGGAAGCGGCGGACGCATACGAGGACCTCATCTCGGAAGCGACGCTCGTTACTCCCAACACCGACGAAGCAGCGGTGCTCACCGGTATCGAACCGACGAACGAAAGCGAAGCACGCGATGCGGGCGAACGCTTGCTCGATATCGGTGTTGATGGTGCACTCATAACAGGCGGACATCTTCCGACCGATGAGGTGCTGGATATTCTCCTCACTGATCAGTCGGTCGAAACGTACCGTCATTCACGCATCGAGACCGATGCAACCCACGGCTCTGGCTGTACGCTATCGAGTGCGATCATCGCTCGACTCGCCAGCAATACTGACGAAAACGAACCCACACACGAAGATGATCTGTTCGCGGCTGTCGAGTACGCCACGACGTTCATGCAACGAACGATTCGGTACCATCACGACGTCGGGGACGGTCCGGGCGCAGTCCACCATCTCGCTGCGCTGCGTGAGCAGGCGGCTCGGCAGCCGGTCCAAGAGTCAATCGAGTCTCTTGTCGGTGCATTCGTAGAACAAAACGTCCGCCCACTTGTTCCCGAAGTTGGGATGAACGTTGTTGGTGCGACTTCCTATGCGGAAACAGCAGACGAGATCGCAGCCGTCGAGGGACGTATCACAAAAACGATCGACGGAATCCATCCGAATCGTGGTGTCCGCTTCGGTGCGTCGAGTCATATGGCCCGCTTTCTCCTCTCGCTGCGTGAGCACGATCCAAGCGTTCGCTTTGCCGTGAACTGCCGGTTTGCGGACGATATCGAACGTGCGCTCGCTTCATTCCCGTGGACTATCGGAGAGTACAGCCGGGACAAAGAGCCAGCACCTGATGAGGAGAACTCCACAATGGGATGGGGAGCACGGCGTGCGTTCGAATCAGTCGAGGGAACCCCCACCGCTATCATCGATCGTGGTGATCTTGGCAAAGAACCAATCGTAAAACTACTCGCTCCAAATCGACAACAGCTCTACGATCGCACAATGATGCTTCTCGATACCCTCTCGAATAGATAAGGGATACAATGAGAGGGGGAGGGGCGAAGCAGTGCAGGTAAAGCCTTAATGCACGATCACCGGGCTACCACCCAACTGTACCGTCCCGGCGATGTCAACTGTGGTATGCGAGTGTGACCAAACACCCCAACCCCATCTATATAAGAGATCTACCCCAGTAAGTGCTTTCTGGTTACGGGAGATAGTGTTTTATTTCTAACTAATCAACAGCCTGGAACTTCATCTGAGGTTGATACCGTTACCCAGTCCCACAATATACGAGCAACTCATCGCCGTATCATATCCCAAACGATTATTACACATCTCTAATAGTAGATAGTATGGATCCGGGAAACTCCTCCGGTGAATTTGATGCTTTCCTCAACCAGATCTATACTGATCAGGATGATACGACCCACACTGAGATCCCCCAAATTGACGCTGTATTTGATGCAGAGGCTGACGAACGAGCTGTTGAATTCGACAGAGCGACCGAGAAGTCCGTCTTTAATCACGACAGGACCGACTCCGACGATGCACATTTCATCGTGGCTGATCGCTTGCGTCAATTCGCCGCCAAAGACCGACGTGATGTCTTAATCGAACACGTTGGCACACTCTTCGTGCAGCTTACTGCACCGAATACAGACATTCGTCGCCACGTCGCCCAGACCGTCATTGTTCTCTTTGATGATGCTGATGAAACCAACTCGTTAATCACGGATTCATTCATCGAGTATACGTCCGAACTTACCGCTCTCCTCGGCGACGAATTACTGTCCGTCAGGCGCGCGGCAGTGTACGCAATCGAGACGATTGCGATGAATTCGCCGGGTGCTATCGTCCCGGCTATCGATGCCCTCATCCCGCTTCTCTCGGCTGAAGAATCGGACATCCGACAGACCGTCGTCAACACGATCACAGCAATCATCGAAATTTCTCCGAGCGACGCAGTCCCTACCATTCGAGCGCTTACGACGCTTCTTGGTGACGATGTGAGAACAATCCGATTGCGAGCAGAGCGCGCGTTGACATTATTAACTGAAACCGCTCCGGATGCAGCGGTACCCGCTGTCGATGCCCTCATCCCGTTGCTCGAAACCGAGAACACATATGCCCGAAAGACTGCACTAGAAATCATCGCACGGATCACACTGTTCGCCCCGGGTGCGGCGGTGCCTGCCGTCGACGAACTTGGCTCTCTTCTTACGTCTAATAATCAATATAGTAGAAAGGTATCAGCGTGCGCACTCGCTGAGATCGTCGAGCATTCCCCTGAAGACGTGATACCAGCCGTGAGTTCGTTCGCGTCAGTGCTCACTTCGTCCGAACCAATCGTCCAAAACGCAGCGGCACACGCGCTTGCGGAGATTGCTGAGCACTCCCCCGAAGATGTAGCACCCGCTCTCGATTCGCTTCTGCTTCTTCTTGATGCCGATGATCCGAGTGTTCAGAAAAACGCAGTACGCGCAATCATATCGATCGCAGAGAGTACTCCAGAAGCGGTAATTCCCATTATCGAGTCGCTCTTTTCTCCGCTTGACCCCGATGAGTCATTCGTTCGAGAGCAGACTGCACAAACGATCGCAGCAATTGCTCAGAACTCGACGAAACCAGCGGTGCCTGCTGTCGATGCTGTCACGACGCTTCTCAACACAGACGAGTCGATTGGCCGAAAGCTAGCGGTGCGTGCGATTGTCGAGATCGCAACGGAAGTGCCGGAAGCGGCTGTTCCTGCCATCGATCCGCTTCTCCTCTTCCTCGATTCTGATCGACCACTGGTTCGAAAGTACGTAATCGCTGCGATCGCCGTGGTTGCGGCTGCCTCTCCGAAGACAGCAGTCCCTGCTGTCGATCCACTCGTGCCCTTTCTCGACGCCGACGAGCCGAACATCAAGAAGCTAGCAGTGCGTGCAATCACCGAAATTGCCGAAGAGTCCCCCGAAGATGTCGTTTCTGTTGCCGATGGCCTCGTTCCGCTTCTCGATGACGAGGATGAACACGTTCGAGAGAGAGCAGTGCGTGCAATGGCTGCGATTGCTACTACTTCCCCGAAGGATGCGGCACCAGCCGTTACTGCGCTCGGATCGCTTCTCGACAGCGATGACGGTCTCGTCCGAAAGAAAGCGGTGTGTGCACTCATGGAGGTTGCCATTGCCCGCCCGAAGGACGCAGCACCAGCCGTTACTGCACTCGGATCGCTTCTCGACAGTGATGACGGTCTCGTCCGAAAGAAAGCGGTGCGCGCGATCGCGGCAGTTGCCAAGAACTCACCTGAAGACGTGGTCCCTGTCGTCGATGCCCTCTCGTTGTGCCTCGATGCAAACGAATCGGCTGTCCGGAAGAACGCGGCGTGTGCAATCACCGATGTCGCTAAGAACTTTCCGGACGCAGCGGTGTCTGCGACCGATCCGCTGATGCGTTGTCTTTCTGTCGATGATGTCTACCTCCAAGAGAAAGCGGTACGCTCGATTGCAGAGATTGCTTCTGTCTCCCCGGAGACGGTTGTTCCTGCTGTCGACTCTCTCGCAAAATTCTTCGATTCAGATAAGCCCTATGTTCAGGAAAACTCGTTGTACGCGGCCTCGGAGGTCGCCAGAGCTGTCCCAGAGGCGGTGATTCCCGTTGTCGGTTCGCTACTCCCGCTCCTCGATACTGATGACGTAGCCGTCCAGAAGTCCGCGATTCGCACGATTGTGTCAGTCGCACTCTATTCACCAACGGGCATGGCTCCTCCTGTCGATTCGTTCCTTCCTCGTTTCAGTGCCAATGAATTGGCTGATCAAAAGAGGGCAGTGGCTGCAATCGCGGCGATGATTGAAGCACCCCCTGAGGATATGATTCCTGCCGTCGATTCGCTCTGTGAGCTTCTCGACGATGAGACACTCGGTGCGAAGCTTGCAGTAACTGCAGTTACAGTGATCGCCGAGGACGAACCGTTTGTTGCTGCAACTGCTATTCACGGACTCGTACCGCTCTTCGAAAGCGATGATCCGTACATTAAGGAACTGGCGGTACAGGCGACCGTACTGATCGCGCACGGCTCGCCAGCGTCGGCGATTCCTGCCGTGGAGGCCTTTATTTCTCTTCTCGATGATGACAATGCGTTCATTCAGCACGGTGCGGTGATCGGAATCGGGTGGATCGCGAAAGGATCGCCGAAGGCGGCGGTATCAGCTGCCGAGCCTCTTATTCCGTTTCTCACTATGGGTGACGTAGCAGTACAGAAGACAGCAGCATACGTGATTGCACGAGTTGCCGAGCACGCACCGGAAGCAGCGGCTCCCGCCATCGATGCGCTTGTTGCCTGTCTCGCTGCCGAGACTCCGTATGTCCGAAAGCACGCTGCCGAGGCGATTGGAGCGCTTGCTCTCTCATCGCCAAAAGATGGCGACACTGCTGTCAAATCTCTCGCACTACTCCTTGATGACGAGGACGAACGCGTTCGGGAGAAAGCAGCGCGCACGATCGCAACGATTGCAAAGGGTGACTCTGAGTACACGCGACCTGCTATCGATGCGCTGATTACCCATCTCGATGCCAGTGATCCAAACATCCGAGAACTGACGGTTCGAACGATCACGGAGATCACGAAAGACGCACCACGTGCAGTGATTCCCGCTGTCGATCATCTCGTTCCTCTCCTCGGAGACGAGACGCCAGTTATTCAGAAGAGTGCAGTCACCGCGATTGCGGCGATCGCCGAACATTCGCCCGAAGCAGCGATGCCCGCTGTTGATCAGCTCATTACCCTCATCGAAGGTGAGAACGTATCCATTCAGGAGAAAGCAGTGCGCGCGATCATGCCGATCACCGAAGACTACTGAAGGACACTCACCAACTCTGGATGCAGAAAAGAGTAGAAAAGCGAGTTAATGTAACGATAAAATCGAATCGGACGGTGCTGGCTTCAGAGTACGTCCCCGAAGTCTTTGTGACCTTGGATTGACACTCCTTCCTCGGTAACTTCAGCGAGGAAGACACCGTTGCCCGAGCCTGTATCACGCTCGACAGCGGCTTTGACACCACTTGCGGCGACGCTTTTTGCTTCTTCGATCGAGAGATCATCGCTGTATTCTCGTTCGAGGGTTCCGTACGCGACCGTCAGCCCAGATCCGGTGACCGTGTAGTCATCTTCCATAACACCACCCGCGGGATCGATAGAGTAGACGTGTGATCCTTCGTCGTCGAGCCCACCGAGGATCGGATTGATGGCGAAAAACGGTCCACCACGGGCGTAGTTGCCCGCAATGGTCGAAAGCGCGCGCATCGACATCTCTTCGTCGCGGCGCACTTCGTAGAGGTTGACCTCGGCGCGGATGTTCCGAATGAACGACTGAGCACCACCGACGCTTCCGACGAGCGTCATCGCTGCCTTCGGGTGGATCTGCTCGACTTTCTGGACGTTCTTATTCGAGACGAACCGACCGCCGAGACTAGCGCGCATGTCCGTTGCGATAACGATTCCGTCGGTTGCCGTGATGCCGATGGTAGTCGTTCCAGTCTGGTTCACCTTCTCGACATCTGCATCCGAAACGTCCGGAAGCGAGCCAAGCTCTGGCTCGTAGATCGGAGGTTCATAATCACGCCTATCGTGTATTGAGCCGTGTCCCAGTCCTTGCGAGAGCTGTGTTTCGCGCATTACTACCGGGTAGCCGGCGTGCGCTGATAAAAGCACCCCTTCGAACACTCAACACCTGCTTCGGGCATGGTTGTGAGCGTCGTCACACCACCGGATTGCCCGGTGGAATGGGAACGGAAGCCCCACCTGCCGGGCAAGAACGCCGACCGGCAACAACAGGAGACCGGTGACGAGGATTACTTGGTACAGTGCGAACAGGACTATTGATCGTAACCGTGCGAGCATGTCCGTACAGACCGGGAATCCATAGTGGATATATAACTATTACGCCACGGACTTTCGGTCAATCCGGCTGCAGTCGTGCGATTTTCTCGATAGCCCGCCGAACAATCTGTGAAGCAGACGTTGCTGACGATCGGCGGTATTCACAGTGGATGAACCACGAGGGAGAGAGGAGTAATCCAAATAACTTATCGGCGCTATCGGTGTGACGTGCGCATTCAATCGGACCGATCTATGTAGCCAATCAGACCGATCGACGAACCACAAAGACCGATATGATCGAATCCGAAGGTACGTCATGAGCAACTATCTCGTCGCTGTTGAGGCAGCGTGGCTCGTCCGGGATGTCGAGAGTATTGATGACGCAATCGGTGTCGCAGTGAGTGAGGCTGGAAAGCGCCTGAACCAGACCGATATGGACTACGTAGAAGTCGAAATCGGTGCCACGGAATGTCCGGTCTGTAGCGAACCGTTCGACTCGGCGTACATCGCCGCTGACACCGCTCTCGTCGGTCTGATCCTCGAAATGGATGTTTTCAATGTTGATAGCAAACAGCACGCACAGCGCGTCGCAAAAAGTGAGATTGGTGGTGCACTCCGGAACGTCCCGCTCAAGGTGGTTCACGCGGTCAAAACCGAATCTGATTCCGAAACAGAGTAACGGCGACCCACGCACCGATAACATTTTTGTATAACCACCGGTTATCTCGCGTATGGAACTTCCGACGCCGGAGGATCTTCGCGAGAACCGGCACGAACTCGAACTCACACAGAGCGAACTGGCAGACATGGCTGATGTTTCTCAGCCACTCATTGCACGCATCGAGGGTGGTGATGTCGACCCACGGCTATCGACGCTCCGGCGCATTGTCACCGCGCTCAACGAGGCAGGAGGAGCACTCCGTCGTGCCGAAGACATCATGCACAGTCCCGTTATTGGGGTCGCTCCGGACGACAATGTCGGTGACTCGATCGACCGTATGAGTCGGGAAGGCTACTCACAGCTCCCGGTTATTCGGGACGGCTATCCTGTCGGCATCATTAGCAACAGTGATATCCGGCGCATGAATGAAGACGCCTCACCCGCTGAACTCCCGATCGCCGACGTCATGCGCGAGTCAATCACGACGGTAACGCCCGATGCCACGCTCAGTGAGGTCGATACCCACCTAAATCACCACGACGCTATCATTGTTATCGATAGCGGCGAGATGGTCGGAATCATCACCGAAGCGGACGTGGCCACACACATCTCCTGATTATTGCAACGTTAGTCCTCGTATTGTTACGCGGCCAGTCTCTTCCTGATCTGATTCGACGTGGCCGATGATCCGTCCATCAGTGTTATCACAGAGTTGTTCGGCGTCTTCAGGCGAAAGCGCGGCGACAAAGCCCGTTCCCATGTTGAACGTTCGGTGCATCTCCTCGCTCGTGACGTTGCCCTCGTCCTGTACGAACTCGAAGACTGGCTGTGCATCGAATGGATCGGTAATGTCGTAGTGAAACGCGCCCATGCGCACGAGGTTCGTCCAGCCACCACCGGTAACGTGTGCTGCAGCGTGTGTATCGAGTTCGCACAGTGAATCGAGGAGGTAGGTGTAGATCCGCGTTGGTTCGAGTAACACCGACCCGATCGTCCGTGGTTCCGATTTCGCTTCTGCTGTCGATTCATCACGTGGGAACGGGTCCTCGTACTCGTGGCGTTCCAGTGCTGCCTTCCGGGCGAGTGTCAGTCCATTCGAGTGAATTCCGTTCGATGGAAATCCGACGATTGCGTCGCCCGGCTCGGCTTCACCTGGAAAGACCCCATCTTTCGGCGCGAGACCGGCACACGTCCCAGCAAGATCGAGACCACTGACGACTTCGGGCATCACCGCCGTTTCACCGCCGACGAGCGCACAGCCTGCCTCTGCTGCTCCTGCAGCAAGCCCCTGACCAATCTGTGCTGCGGTCTCGTCGTCCGGCTCGTCGATCGCGAGATAATCCACGAACGCGACCGGGTCGATACCTACTGCGGCGAGATCATTTGCGTTCATCGCTATGCAGTCGATACCGACCGTGGAGTAATCGTCAAGCGCCTCTGCCACGAGGAGCTTCGTCCCGACACCGTCGGTCGCAAGCGCGAGATACCGGTCGCCGATATCGATGACGCCAGCGTAATCACCCTCGGTATTGAGGTCCTCCACTGCACCGACCAGCGCAGCCGTTGCCGCCTCACTGTCCGAAATATCGACGCCTGCCCCAGCGTACGTCATCCGCTCCTCGTCGGTCATATAACTGAGTGAGAGGGCAGCGGTCGCAAAAACACTGCGGTTGTTCGGAACGGAGAGACAGCTAATTCGTGGTTGCGTTGAATCCATTGTGGATCTGTGAAAGCAGATGAGCGCCCCTCTCGATGGGACTCGAACTGTTCGAGCATTTCACCATTACTCACCGGGAGCAGCGTGAAGACCGTTCGTCAGCGGAGTGAAACACTGGTACATGTGGCGTAACATGTATACTGCAAGGCGATCTATTCTCGAATATGTCGACGAACGATGCGGGGGAGACGAAGGTAAATGACAAAGGGATGGTAACGATCCCAGCAGGTATCCGTCGACGGCTCGATATTGATGGGGGAGACAAACTCCGGTGGGACGTCACCGACGAGGGGGAGTTGACCGTCAGGGTCGTCCGGCAGCGCTATGAGGCGTTTGCAGACGATAGCTTGAAAGCAGATCTCGGTGGTGATAGCGACACCTACGATCTCGCTGGCTACGAGCCTGAGTTCCCGGAGGACAGGTAATGGCGGTCGCAGTCGTTGATACTACCATTCTCATCGACTACAAGAATACTGGCGCTGGTGAGCGTCACGACCGAGCAGAGGCGATCGTTCGGAGTATCGACACTGGAACACTCCCGATCGGTCGGGTAACGAACTACATCCTGTCAGAGACGTTGAACTGGCTCAATGAACGACAACGACACGATATCGCTGTCGATCTCCGCCGCCGACTCGCTGAGTCAGCAGGATTCGAACTCGTTCACGCCGCACAAAAGGACTTTCATCGTGCTGTAGAGCTGTTCGAGACCTACGAAGGGCTTGCTTTCGGCGATGCAACCCTCATCGCGTATATGGAACGCGAAGGGATCGAGTATCTCTACAGCTTCGACGACGATTTCGATGTTGTCGATCACTGCACTCGTCTGAAGAGCGCCGACAATCCTCTCGGATAACGGCTGGGACTAGATACTATTTCCGTCCTTGTCATTTCCAAGGTATGTCTTCTTCCGAGAATGCCCATTCATTCGGATTGTTCGTTAACCATTCGACGTACGATTCGACCATTTCCTGCAGGGAATACCGTGGTTCCCAGCCCAAATCGGTTCGAATCCGTGTCGAGTCTGTTGGTGGATGACTGTTCCTATCGCCAGCCCACGTCGTGTCTGCGCTTTTTTCTTGAAGCTGAATGTCTGTATCGGGAACGGTTTTCGAGACCAGATCGACGATTTCTTCGAGCGTTGCATGTTGATCGGTTCCGACCAGGTAACGGTCGTACGAAAGATCATCGTTAGTTACGGCAGACACGAATGCTCGAGCACTATCTTCTGCGTACAGAAACTCGTCCCGAATCCCCGTCTGGGGCACCTCCAGAGCGATCCCACTAACCGCTGCCTTCACCACTGCTACATCGTAGGAGTTCCCTCGGAGTCGGTCCGGACCGAAGCCGTGTACAGATTCTAAGGCGGCAAACTCGGTGTCGAAGGTAGTACCGAGCCATTCGATGGCATATTTGGTCATCGCATAGGTGCTGTTTGGTCGCCGGACGGTCGTTTCAGTAATACGTTCGGCGTCTGGTGGACCGTTCCCATATACGTTGACCGATGAGCCAGCAACGACTCGGTCGACATCGAGGGACTGTGCTGCTTCGAGAACGTTGATCGTCCCACCCACGTTCACGTCGAACGCCTTTCGCGGATTCGATCGGGAATCAGGAACCAACAACGAGGCCAAGTGAATAATGCAATCCGGGTTGGTGGAACCAATTGCATTGTACACGGCCACCGGATCGGTGACGTCTCCTCGAATGATTCGCACTCTGTCCTTTACGCTCAGAGCAACTGGTCCTAATGCTGCAATATCAAACGCGACAACATCGTGTCCTGACGACGTCAGCAATCGAAGGACGTGCCCGCCAATGAACCCGCTAGCACCGGTAACAACAACACGCATATCCCGGATACAACTCATCACTTAAAGATAACTTCGATCTAAATACATAGAAATAAATACAATTCCATTTCCCACAATTAATTGTCATTATACGACGATATAAACACTGTATCGAATCGTGGTGAATAGCCTGTTCCAAGATCTGCCGCCTTCAAATCGATATCAGTATCCGAAGCCGACGAACAGCGCTGCCCAGATAGCGAGTCCGACGGAGACGAGAAAGACGACGCTGAAGACGATAATGCTCCAGCTGAGCACCTTCCGACCGTCGAGCGGGCCGAAGGGAATCATGTTAAATCCCGCGAGCAAGAGATTGACGGAGACACCGAGTTGGCCGGCTTGTTGGAGGATTCCATCGGGCGAAAACAGGACGAGCGGGAAGAAGACGGCGGCGAGTGCGAGGTTTGTCAGTGGGCCAGCAACAGCGATGAGGCCGTTCTGGCGCGGTGTGATCTCTCGTCCAGCGTGATAGACTGCGCCGGGCGCCGCGAACAGGAATCCGACGAGACCTGCACCGATCGCAACCGCGAGCATCGTGTAATCGGCCCGAAATTCTGCGATCCGACCGAACTGTATTGCGACGACCTTGTGTGCGAGTTCGTGCAGCAAGAACCCGATTCCGACGGTCCCCATGCTCAATGCGAGTGTTACGATGGCCGTCTCGACCGAGAAGATGCCAGCAAGCAGATCGGACGCAAGATCGCGCCGGAAAAAGAACGTGAACGCGATGCCAAGCGCGAGCCACGCCGCACCGAGATCCCGAATCTCACGCTCGCTGAACTCGATACCATCCGAATGTCGCTGATACGTCACAGGAGTCCCCCCATGATGATGTCAATACTTCTTCGTGCTCCTTTGAGCATCAGCTTAACGACCTCCACGTCGCCAATGACGTACGGGACTGTCGCGACGAATGCCGCAGATCCGATCGTACTCCCGAGGTTCGTCATCGCAACGACGAGAATGAGTTTGAACAGTGGCACCTGTTTCATTCGGGCGAAGAGGTCACCGAGTGGACTCTCTTCGTCACTTAGAATCTCGTTGAGCTTTGCGATGTCCGTGACGTTTACCGTCGTATAGCGCAGTTCGACGTAGCCCGAAAACCAGCCTGGTGCGAGCAACGGATTGACCGATGTTAACCACGCGACTGCGCCACCGACAGTAGCGCTCGTCCAGTGTGCGCCACTCAACCGCGAGAGCGTGAACGTGCAGATGCCGTTGAAAAGGAACCACGCACCGAAGAGCTTGAGGAGAAACGTGTTCCGAACGCCGGCCATCGCAATGAGGGCGAAAAACGAGAGAAAGCCAAGCATGATGAGATAGCCGACCATTTTATACAATGAGAACCGCGAGCCGGTCTGTCGTCCAGCGATCGATTCCATCGGTGGGAGTGTCTCCGGTGCCGTGAGATACTGCTCAATTCCTGCTTGATGGCCTGCACCAACGACCGCGACAACATGCTTTCCCGACTCGCGGAGCGAGACGAGTTTGTGCGCGATGTAGGCGTCTCGCTCGTCGATGAGCGCCTCAGCACCACCCGGGGAGAATCGACGGAACTCTTCCATCATCGCGGTTACGACATCTCCGTCGGTCAGTTCGTCTATGTCAAACACCTCTGTCTCATCGATCTCCTGTGGATTGTGTAACAGGGAGAATAGAAGCCCGAGTCCGAGTCCCAGCGTTGTCCCACCGGCAAGCGAGACGATGACAACATCGATGACGACGCCGATGAATCCCATTCCGGAATCAGTGAGAACGAACGGTCCAGCGATTCCCTCTGCGATGACTGTGATGAACGTACCGACGAATAGACCGATTGAAAGACCAAGTAGCAACGCACCAACGAGATCAAGCGCGAGACCACCAACTAATCTAAGCTTCTCGATGACCGAGAGACGAGTCCAAAAGCGTTGGATGGTAACCTGTATGTCTCGGTCGACGAGCGCAACGTCGATTCCGGACTCTTCTGCAGCATCGATGGCGGCCATCATGTCCGCACCGGGCTCGATATCGAACTGATCTCCGAGCCGGGACTGGATGTACGAGAGCATCCAGTACGCAAGGAACTGGTAGACAGTATTCCCGCGGAGGAGATCACCTGCATCGAGATCGTCAGGGTGTTCACCCTTGATCTGACGGTAGCGTCCTTCGTCGAGTTCAACCGCAACAACGTCTGGACGCTCCTCAGCGACGACCGCCTCGACTTCTTCAACACTCTTCTCGGAGACGTGGGCCGTCCCAACGACACGGACTGACCCCTGCTCCGTAACCCGCTCACTCATTGGGGGCGCTACCGTCTCCTGACGCATCAAGATTTCGAGGCCGAAACTTTTCGCTCAACGAACCGACTAATCCCGTGCATACTGTCCCATTCTATCACAGAAATGAGTGAGCATCAGTTTCGCATCGGTGAACCGAACAGCAGCCACCAACGACCGTCCTTATGAATGAGTCTCTTCGTGGTTGGTCTCCACGACGTGGTTTTCGTCGTTCAACGGGGGATCGTGGATGATCCGTGCCTTCATGATGCGGGTGTTGTCTACCTGTTCGACTTGAATCGTGATTCCGTCGTACTCGATCTCTTCTCCTGGCTCGACGAGACGACCGGCACGGTTGAAAATGAATCCTGCAATCGTCTCGAACTCCTCGCCTTCAGGGAGATCAATGCCGAGAGCGTCGTTCACGACGTCGATGTTCACTTCTCCTCGAACGAGAACGGTGTTCTCATCGATGAATTCGACTGGTTCTTCCTCGCCTCCTTCGAGGATCTCACCGACGATCTCCTCGACCACATCTTCCATCGTGATGAGTCCTTCTGTCGTGCCGAACTCGTCAATGACGACAACCATATGCATCCGATTCTCGCGCATTTCGCGCAGGAGTTCGTCGACGTTTTTCGACTCCGGAACGTGAAGAACTGGCTGGATGAGATCGTCTAGATCGAGAGCATCCGACTCCCCGTAGTTGAGATCACGAACGAGATCACGAATGTGAACGACGCCGATGACGTTGTCGAGTTCACCGTCGTAAACGGGTAACCGCGCATGACCACTCTGAATGCATTTTTCTATTCCTTCCTCGATGCTGGACTCTTTACTGAGTGCCGTCATATCGAGTCGCGGGGTCATGACCTCCTTTGCAATGGTGTCGTTGAATCTGAGTGTGCGTTGGAGTATATTGCGTTCTTCCTCGGCAAGAACGCCCTCTCGTTCGCCCGTCTCGATCATATCCTGAATCTCCTGACGAGTGACGTAGGACGTTTCGATGGCCGATCGACCACCAGTCACGCGATTCACCTGCCGGGTGAGGAAGTCGAACATGACGACAAGCGGGAGCAAAACGTACTCTGCGAGCTTCAGCGGTCTTGAAACGCGCAGTGCCCACGATTCTGTATTCTCGATCGCGTATGATTTCGGAGAGCTTTCACCGAACAGGAGAACGAGGGCAGTGATTCCGAACGTGGCGACAGCGACCGCCATTCCACCCGAGAAATAGAGCGAGAGCAGCCCGGTTGCGATCGAAGACATCGCAATATTGACGAGGTTGTTACCGACAAGGATTGTCACGAGCAATCGGTGCGGGTCTGATTTGAGCTTTTGTAACGTCTCCCCGGACCGTCGTTCCTGAGAAAGTGCTTCGACACGATGGGAAGCAATCGAGAACATGGCGATTTCCGACGAGGAGAAAAACCCAGACAGTCCGAGTAGAATAAAGATGACGACAAGACCGAGACCAGCGGTCGCGCCCTTATCGAGAGTAAACAGTCCAAGGAGGTCTATTTGTACTTCGGTCGGTGTGGCATTCCCCAACGCGACGGATAATGCATGCACAGCTGAAGAACTATGGCCCATTCCCGTCCATTCTTCTCACTCAGTCAGATTAAACGTTGTCATGGAGGCGAAGAACTTAGGCTGCTTTCGGTCGAAATCGGCGGCATGATCAGTCCACCAATCACACTCCATCGACTACAGACGTGTCATTTCTGTGAGCGCGTTGTCCGTCGCCACAACGAACTTGATCATGGGATGGCTGGTATTGCGGATCCACGGCCAGCCGTTTCTCTCATCGACAGCGATGGCAGCATCAATCACGCGTGGGTTGCTGGCGCTTGGCCCAAGTTCCCTGACTACAAGGCAATCGAAGCAGCTATCGAAGAACTGTGACCGTAGAACAAGCTGCGACAGCGATCAAAGAAGATGGTGGATGCGTTATCTATCCCACAGAGACTGTGTATGGACTCGCGGCCGACGCATTGAACCCAGAATCGATCAATCGTGTGTTCGAGCTGAAGGGACGCTCCCGAGACAACCCGATTTCGTTCGCTGTTCCTGACATCGAAACAGTCGATGAGTACACACGACCGACCGACCGCGAGCGCGCCTTCATGAGAGCGTTTCTTCCGGGACCGATCACGGTCGTGCTCGAACGGCGGTCGGGGGCTGGCGTACCGGACGTTCTCACGGGCGGGCGTGAGCGCGTTGGTGTCCGGATCCCAGATCACCCGATTGCACTCGATCTGCTCGAACGCGTCGCTCCGCTCACGGCCACGAGTGCCAACCGGAGTGGTGCTGGGAGCGCCCGTCGCGTTGAGGAGATCGCACCCGATTTCCGAGACGCTGTCGACGCTATTCTCGACGACGGGGAAACACCGGGAAGCGAGAGCACAGTTGTCGATGTTTCTACGGACACCATCCATCGACGAGGAGCCCTCGCAAACGAAATCGAGGCGTGGCTAACCGAGGAGTGAACGCAGCGAACGCGTCCGTACTCCACACTGTGGACGGTATTCACAAGATTCACACTTGCTCGTGTTGCGCGTCCGTGATGGCGGTCCATCGACGCTTGCTGCTGTCCGCAGCGCGCGACGATACTGTCCCACGCGCCGCGCGGTGAGTTCTATCTCGCGGACCACACCGTGTGTCGAGTACTCGATGAACGCTCGATCGACAGGTGTCTCACGCTCCCACGCAAGTGCCTTCGCAGCTGCGACCGCTCGCACGTTTTGCGGACCCCACACACCTGTTTCGGGTGGCTCACCGACGGAAACGATCGACGGTGCGAGTGGATCTTCGAGAACTTTGTGGGCGATCCCTCGCGCCTGCCGGCCGGTGAGGAACGTTTCGCGCGACGACGGCTCGCAGAGCGAATCGAACGCATCGATGCGCGCCCGCGCCCGACCGAGATTGCATCGGTAGGTTACTGGCGTAACGGCAATCGGTTCGGTCTGTAAGCGTCGATCCGGATCGAGCAGCTCCGGGTAGCGAAACGCAAGTTCGAACCGTTCGTCACGCTTCGGCGGATCGTACTCATCTTCGTGCCACCGATAGTACAGTTTACGGGGGCAGTACGCTGCCAACGCAATGTCAGTGAACGCATACACGCGTTCGCGTGGCTGCGTGCTGGCATTTGAATGTTCGGTCGTTCACACATCAGAACAATGGTAAAAATGAAGGGAGAATGAGTGAACGATAACTTAGAGTGAAACGTCTGTTTCCATCCCTTCTGTCGCCTCGTCGAGGCCGTCTTCTGTTACGTCTTCGGTGTGCTCTTCGAGGTCGGCATCGGTGAGCAACTCCTCGAACTCATCCGAGTACCGGCTGTTGACGCGGCGGATCTCGTCCTGCGTCTCGACGATACGGTGGTATTCCCGGACCGACGACTCGGGGACGTCGAGTGCATCCGCAATCTCGCTGTCCGTCCGCTCCTCGACGAGCAGTCGCCGGAACGCCTCGGGAGCGAACGAAACGTCTGTTTCACGCTCGCGGATGAGATGAAGATCATGACGGGCCAGAACGACCCTTTTTTGATCAATGTCGAGCCGATCAGAGAGAGCAGTATCCTCTTCGTCCTCGTAGAATCCACGCACTATCGTTTCGTACTCGTCGACAGAGAGATCTGTCTCGAACGTCAGCTGCTCGCGCATCTGTTCGATGATGGCACGGAGTTTCCCCTTGATCTCCCGCTCATCTTCTGTGAGGGAGCCCCGCGACTCTTCTTGTTTCTCTGTAATCGTGTCATCTTCCGTTACCTCCAAGAAGATATCCCGGAGTTCTTCTGTTTTTTCGTTCATCAGGACTATGAACACAGGATACGAATATATGAATCTGTCCCCGGCGATTTCAATGATTCAAGCATGTACTACCTCCATCCGATCTGAAAGAGTACGTAACGACTCGAAACCGCGTCACCGTGGTCGCTCAAGCAATCGAGGGATCGGCTCTGTTCATCTGCTCGTCTATTTGTATGCAGTATTCTCGACGATTTGCGAACTGGTCATACTGGACGCGTTCAAATGCAGCTATCATTGGTGTGTTGTGTGTGTCAGCATCTGCCATGATTCGATCTGCCCCCGTCTTTAGGATGGTCCTTGTCCCGCGTGTGAGCAACGCATCGACGTACTGTTGTCCACGCAGCTCTGGAACGACACCGATGTATCCGATCGAAGCGCCTGCTGGAATTCTGGTAGGCATGATCACTCCGACGAGTTCCTCGTCTGGTGTCCACGCTAATTCCCACCACGATGGGTCGTACACAAGAGACGTGAGACTCTCGAAGTGCGCTATTGCGTCTTCTGCTGGGCCGACCGTCTCTCGCTGTTCTTGTATTCGCTGATCGAGAGACCCGACTGAGACTCGTCGAATTGCGTCTTTGAATGGGTTTTCTCCTATTTCCTCAAGTGATCGATAGGTCAATTCGTGATCTGTAGACGGTGGGTATTCCATCTCCTCTGCTTTGAATTCGAACCGGACGGTCTCGCGGATCTGGCTGAATCCACACTGTTCTACGAGGGATCTGCGTGATTCTGGATGTGCCTGCCACTGTGGCTGTTGGACAGGGGTATCGAGCACGTATTCGAGTTGTTTTGTACCGAGCGAACGTGCGGTGTCGAACATCGTATCGAGCAGCACAGTCCCGGTTTCGAACGCGGATGTTCGCTGCCAAGGAAGGTCAAGAAGAATGATGGCAACTGGCTGATCACGCTTTGGAAGTGTCCAAAATGCTGCACGGCCAACTGGGTGACCGTTACGCTCGGCGAGATAACACCACTCGCGTCGCATCGCACCCTTCGAAATGAGGTCTTCGACGTACTGTCGAACGTCATCTACATTTTCTGGCTCTGTTGCAGTCCTGATGAATGTCGAGAGTTCATCGGCCTCGATGGGTCGAATATGAGTCATATAGATTCCATACGCTCATGCCGTCTAATATTCATCGACGTAAGAGATCTCAATACATGCTGAACACTGGAGCTACCTCACGAATCACACGTATCAAGATCAAGAAACCGCTACGGAAAAAGTGCCCGTAGTCTCCAACACGACGAGGTACACCAGTGCGTCGAAATAAGATGGCCGTCAGACCGCGATAACTGCTGTCTCGACCGATCGTCTCAAGACAAGCAGACAAACAGCGTCGATCGTTGCAAAGCGAACCGAACAGTCAAACAGCAATAAAAACTGAGGTATCTGTGATGCTCATAAGCACACTGGGTTCTCACCCACTGAAAACAACTTCAATCCCTGCATAGTCTGTTGGTAAGACTTAACCTTCTCCTTCTATGCTGATAATCCATGATACGCCCGCTACAAGCCGAAACAGTCACTCGTGAGACATTTTGGCTCATCGGACCTGTTGGTGAGGTTGTGTTCTACTATCTTGCCCTACTGACGGTTCTTGTGTTCTCCTTCGGTGCGTACTACCGATTTTCGCGGTACGCAGAGGGTTCTGAGGATCCATTCGAACGTCTCGATCAACTTCCACAGCGCATTATTCGGGCCGCAAAGATCGTCGGCTCGAACGAACAGCAGTTCAATCGTGATTTTGTTGGTGGCATGATGCACGCCTTCATCCTCTGGGGGTTTTTGACGCTACTCATTGGGACGACGATCCTTGCGATCGACATGGATATCTACCGAAAGCTAACCGCAGCGTTCGGTACGGAACAATCGTTCTTTGTGGGTGATTTCTACCTCTCATACTCGCTCGTGATGGATGCGATGGGGCTGCTGTTCGTCGTCGGTCTCAGTGTCGCACTCTACCGTCGGTACGTCACGCGCAACGAGCGTCTGTGGGGTCGCCACACGAGCTTTGAGGATGCGTATCTCGTTTGGATGCTCTTCTTACTCGGTGTCGGTGGCTACCTCGTCGAGGGTGTTCGTATCCTCGGGGCTGGATTTCCGGATTTCGAGACAGTGAGCTTCGTCGGCTGGTTCATCGCTGATATGTTCCAGATCGCCGGCGTAACGGCGGGGATGGCTCGTGCGATCTACCCGGCCATGTGGTGGTCACACGCGCTGCTCGCGCTGGTTTTCATCGCATCGATCCCGCTTGCGAAACCGTTCCACATGGTTTCGAGCTTCGGGAACGTCGTCACCCGCGATGAGAAGGCGGGTGTTCGATTGCCGGGCGTTCCAGCCGATGCATCTCCCGATGAGATCGGAGCGAGCACGATTGATGACTTCTCGTGGAAACAGCTCCTCGATCACGACGCGTGTACGAAGTGCGGCCGCTGTTCGTCAGTCTGTCCTGCGAAGGCCGCTGGTCGACCGCTCGATCCGCGTGATGTCATTCTCGACCTCAAACAGTACCGCGAGGATCTTGACTCCGGGAACACAGACGAAGTCCCGATCATCGCTGATGGAGGCAACAGTGTCATCGCAAGCGAGACGATGGAGTCGTGCATGGCCTGTATGGCCTGTATGGACGCCTGTCCGGTCGATATCGAACACGTGACCCAGTTCACGGAGATGAACCGTCGGCTGACCGAATCCGGGCAGATGACCGAAACAGTCCAAGAGGCGATGATGAACGTGTTCCAGAACGGCAACACGTTCGGCGATCCAGAGCGCAAACGACCGGACTGGGTTGAGGATCTCGCGTTCGAGGTTCCCGACGCACGCGATCAATCGGTCGAATATCTCTGGTACGTCGGTGATTACCCGAGCTACGACGACCGTAATCAGAAGGTCGCAAAGTCGATCGCAACTCTGTTCCACCGCGCTGGTGTGAGCTACGGAATTCTTTACGATGACGAGCAAAACGACGGCAACGACATCCGACGCGTCGGCGAAGAAGGGCTGTACGAGATGCTCGTCGAGGACAATATCGCACAGTTCGAGGACTGTGAGTTCGAGAACATCGTCTGCACCGACCCACACAGCTACAACACGTTCAAAAACGAATACCCAGAATTCGGATGGAACGAAGACGGTGAGATCGATGTGTACCATTATACGCAAGTCGTTCAGACGATCGTTCCGGATCTCGAACTGACGGGTAACGAACTCGATTACACAGTCACCTACCACGATCCGTGTCATCTCGGACGGTTCAACGACGAGTACGAGGCTCCCCGCTCACTCGTCCGAGAGACTGGGTGCGATCTCCACGAGATGCCGCGAAACAGAGCCAACTCGTTCTGCTGTGGTGGCGGTGGCGGTGGGCTCTGGATGGACCTCGAAGAGGAGACGAAGCCAAGCGAGGAGCGTCTGCGTGAGGCACTTGAGGACACCGACGCTGGTACTGGGATCGAGAAGTTCGTTGTCGCCTGCCCGATGTGCATGACAATGTACGAAGACGGCCGAAAAACAGGCGACTTCGAGGACGAGATCGAAGTCGTCGGTCTCTCAGAACTACTCGCAGAAGCGGTTACGACGGACGTTGCGAGCGCAAGCGTCGGATCCAGTCAGTCCTCGGCTCCGGCCGACGACTAATCGTCTCGCTACTTCTTCGGTTTTCTTTCATCTTTGTTCTACTATTTACTCTCGGAGTAGCGCCACGCCTGCGAGTGAGTCGCCGGCAACAACCGTTGCCTCTCTTGCGATCCAGTAGAGGATCCCATCACGGTCGGTCTCGACTTTCTGAAGCGTTTCGTAGGTCGTCGGATCGTACAGGGTACCGAGCGGCGTGTTGGCGCCCACGTACTCGCCCAATTCAGCCCTTCCATCGTAGTGAAACAGCCCCGAATCGGTGGCCTCTACTCGCCCGAGATGGTTACGCGCGAGCACACTGTCGCCGTTCGGCTTCGGTTCCTCCGCAAGCATATCCAGCTCGCGGAGTACGTTGAACAGCCCCTGAAGTCCCCGCTCGATTGCTGATTCGACGAGCTGTTTGTTGTGTGCGAGTTCGGGAGTGATCGTTGGGATGTCCCCGGTGGCGGCAGCGACGCGAAGTTTGCCATCGAAGCGGCGTTCGTGCCACTCCGTATCAGCGTTCGCTCCGGCTGGCTCTCCGAGCAACAGCGCTGTCCCGAACGCTTTTGCGAGCTCACGTGATGGTGGATGATCTTCCGTGAAGACGACGTGCGTAAGCGTGTCGGGACTCCCAGTGTGTATATCGACGATCGCGTCTGCTTCTCCCGCGTATTCCCAGAGGCGGGCAGCCATACGTTCGTGGAGCGATCCGTCGGTGTCTCCCGGCCAGACACGGTTCATGTTCGAATTCATCGAATCGAGGCTTCCCGGCGTCGTATAGGAGACGCGATCGAACGTGATCGGGTTCGCAACTGGAATGGCGATCACCGTCCCGCGGAGATTCGAAGGCAGATCTTCGTGGAACCGCCGCAGCACTTCACTCCCATTTACTTCACGGCCGTGTTGGGCAGCCTGGACGTAGAGTGTCGGTCCCGGTTCGTCACCCTCGTACGTGTGGACAGTCGTCTCTACGGAGAGATCCGACGGCAACCGAGCGAGTTCGATTCGTGTCGCAGTATGGGCGGTCATATCAGCTAGAGTGGACTACGTAGTAATGTAGGTATGCCCGCTCGTTGTTTCGATAGCAGCGATACGATAGTGGTTTTGTCCGCGAATCACAATCAGTAGATATGGATCTTCGACAGCGCCCCCGCCGCCTCCGACGAGACGATTTCCGGGATCTCGTCAGCGAAACGAGCTTATCACCGAACGACCTCATTGCCCCTGTTTTCGTGGATGCGACGACCGACGAGCGCGCACCGATTCCGTCGATGCCGGGTCACGAGCGTGTCCCCGTCAGAGAAGCGGTCAATCGTGTCGAAGAAGTGCTCGAAACGGGCGTCGAGACCATCATCCTGTTTGGGATTCCAGAGTCGAAGGATGAGAACGGATCGCGCGCGTGGGCCGAGAACGGCGTCGTTCAGCGCGCTACGCGTGACATCACCCGAGAAACCGATGCCGCCGTCATCACCGACGTCTGCATGTGTGAGTACACCGATCACGGCCACTGCGGTATTCTCGAAGACGATGCGCGCGAATCACCAACGCTGACCGTCGATAACGACGCGACACTCGATCGATTGGCGCGTATTGCCGTCTCACACGCTGAATCGGGCGCGGACATGGTTGCGCCGAGCAGCATGACGGACGGGATGGTTAGTGCAATTCGTGATGCACTCGATGAGCACGCGTACGAGGACGTTCCGATCATGAGCTACGCGGTGAAATACGAGAGCGCCTTCTACGGACCGTTCAGGGATGCAGCGGACGGCGCACCCGCGTTCGGCGATCGACGACACTACCAGATGGACCCTGCGAACACACGCGAAGCACTGCACGAAGCCGCTATCGACGCCGAACAAGGTGCAGACGTACTGATGGTCAAGCCCGCACTCGCCTATCTCGATGTCATCAGCGCGGTGCGTGAGGAGTTCGATCATCCCGTTGCAGCGTACAACGTCAGCGGCGAGTATGCGATGCTTCACGCGGCTGCCGAGAAGGGATGGCTCGATCTCGATGATGTCGCTCACGAATCACTGCTTTCAATCAAGCGAGCTGGCGCAGATCTGATTTTCACGTACTTCGCAGAAGCGATCGCAAGCACACTCTCTGAGTAAGCTTTGGGCTGGTTTTCGTGACATATCACTGTACAGCGCTGCCGATGAAAATCGTTAAGCCAGAACGGGCTCGATTCGAGCCGCTATGGATTCTGCTGATGAACCAACAGCACAGGACGCATACGACGAGTTAGCCGAAGAATACGCAGCGCGCGTCGATGAAAAACCGTACAACGCCGACTTGGATTTTCCAGCGATGACATCGCTCGTGCCAAACGTGGACGGAAAGCGTGTGTTGGACGCGGGCTGCGGGAGTGGCCGGTATTCAGAGTGGTTGCTCGATCGAGGGGCGGACGTTCTCGCTGTCGATGCGAGCGAAGAGATGGTCCATCACGCGAGAGAAAGAGTCGGTAATCGAGCACACGTTCGTCGAGCCGACCTCGATGAGCCACTCGGATTTGCGGAAGATAACGAATTCGACGTGATCGTGAGTGCGCTCGTTCTTCACTATGTGGAGGATTGGAGAGAGCTGTTCGCAGAGTTTGCCCGCATCGTGAAGCCGGATGGTGTTTTGCTCTGTTCGCTCCAGCACCCGATTGACGACTACCGACGGTTAGAAATCGAGAACTACTTCGAGGTAGAACGGCAGACAGACACGTGGTCGAGTTTCGGGACGCCAGTCGAAATGCCGTTCTACTGGCGTCCGCTTTCGGAGGTTATCAATCCGATACTCGAGGCCGGATTTCAGTTAAAGACAATCACTGAGCCTCAGCCAACGGCTGAATTCAAAGAGAAAAGGCCAGTCAGATATGAAAAAGTGATGAGACGACCGACGTTCCTCTGTCTCAAGGCATTTCGCTGAGTGCGCTCTCTGTGCCATTTGGATGTTCGGACGTGTAAACGAGGGAAACGACGGTCCGTTCTTGAGGCTGCGTTCGTCGATGCTGGATCAGATTTTTTACCCTTCAATTGGTGTCGGATTCACACTATAACATCCAGATGGCCACAACAGAACGGGGGAACGAGCATCCATCTATATAGGGATAGTGCTTCAGAAGCGTATCATGAGTGCGCTTGAATCAGAATACCGTCTGGATTATTTCGAAGAGGAGGGGTTTTCCAGAACGAACTGCCAGACGTGCGGAGATCACTTTTGGACACGTGATCCGAGCCGTGAAACGTGTGGTGAACCTCCCTGTGAGACGTACAGTTTCATCCACAATCCGGGATTCGACGAGGAATACAGTCTGTCCGAGATGCGTGAGGTGTTCCTCTCATTTTTCGAATCCCACGATCACGAGCGCATTGAACCGTACCCCGTGGCAGCGAATCGCTGGCGCGACGATGTGCTTCTCACACAGGCTTCGATCATGGACTTCCAACCGTTGGTGACGAATGGAACGACACCACCGCCGGGGAATCCGCTGGTGATCTCTCAACCGTGCATTCGGATGCAAGATATTGACGACGTTGGGAGGACTGGTCGACACACAATGGCCTTCGAGATGATGGCCCATCACGCGTTCAACGCACGTGAGGACGCTCAAGAATGCGCATACGAAGGAGAAGTTTACTGGAAAGAGCAAGCAGTCGCACACTGTGATGAACTCCTCGATTCATTGGGCGTCGATCTCACTGAAGTCATCTACATCGAGGATCCGTGGGTCGGTGGCGGCAACGCTGGTCCGGCACTCGAGGTCATCTACCGTGGGGTGGAGCTTGCCACCCTGGTTTTCATGACGATGGAACAGAGCAGTGACGGCGAGTATGAACTCAAGGACGGCAACACGTATACGCCGATGGATACGTACGTTGTCGACACTGGCTACGGTCTCGAACGCTGGACGTGGGTCAGTCAGGGAACGCCGACTGTCTACGAGGCAGTCTATCCCGAAACGATTGCCTTCCTCAAAGATGATGCTGGCATTTCTCACAATGAAAGCCAACAAGAGATCATCACCCACGCAGCGACGCTCGCTGGGAACATGGACTCGGATAAAGTGAGCGACATCGAGGGCGCACGCAAAGAGATCGCCGCAGCGGTTGGCGTCGATATCGAAGAACTCCGAACCTTACTCGAACCGCTCGAAACAATATACGCCATCGCGGATCACTGTCGAACGCTCGCGTATATGCTTGGTGACGAAATCATCCCTTCGAACGTCAGCACGGGCTATCTCGTCCGAATGGTGCTCCGACGAACCAAGCGCCTCGTCGATTCGGTGGACATCGACACATCGCTTCACGAACTCGTTAACATGCAAGCCGAGCGGCTGGGCTATGAGAATCGTGAGACGATCCGGACTGTCGTCCAGACAGAGGTCGAACAGTACCACGCAATGCTCGACCGTGGCAGCCGACGCGTCCGCAAGCTCTCCGAGGAGTATGCCGATCACGACGAGCCGATACCGACCGACGAACTCGTCGAATTGTACGATTCTCACGGTATCCAGCCGGACACAGTCGAAGAAATTGCCCGCAAAGCGGGTGCAGAAGTGTCTGTCCCGGGGAATTTCTATAGCCTCGTGGCAGCGCGTCAGGATGAGGCAGCCCGTGAGGGGTCACAGCAGGCAAGCACCGATCGAATCGCCAATCTGTCTGAAACCGAGCGGCTCTACTACGACGATCAAGATCGAACTGAGTTCGAGGGCATCGTTCTCGACTCGTTCGAACAGGACGATGGCTACGACGTGATTCTCGACCGGACGCTGTTCTACCCTGAAGGTGGTGGACAGCCATCGGATACAGGAATGCTCAGCACCGAGGATGTCACCGTCGAAGTCGACAACGTACGAATCGAGAATGGCGTCATCATCCATCGAACCAGTGCGGGCTTGACCACTGGTGAACGCGTTCGCGGTTGCATTAACGCTACCCGGCGCTCGCGTCTGATGCATCACCACACTGCGACACATATTGTGGCTCACGCCGCCCGAAAGGTGCTCGGTGAGCACATCAGGCAGGCCGGTGCACAGAAGGGAGTCGAGCGCTCGCGCATCGATCTGTGCCACTACGAACGGATTACCCGCGAACAGGCGGCCAAAATCGAGCAGCACGCTAACAAGCTCGTGATGGCGAACGTTCCAGTGACTGTCGAGTGGTCTGATCGCCACGTGGCCGAAAAATACTACGGATTCGACATCTACCAAGGCGGGATCCCACCGGGAGAACGTATTCGGCTGATCCACATCACAGATGATATTCAGGCCTGTGGTGGCACCCACGTCACGCGTAGTGGCGATATCGGTGCGATTCGACTCCTCTCGACGAAGCGCGTCCAAGATGGGGTCGAGCGGCTCTCCTTCGCAGCGGGCGAGGCAGCTATTGCGGCGAGCCAGCAAACTGAGGATTCTCTTCACAGAGCGGCCGAAGTCTTCGATGTCACACCCATCTCTGTTCCCGAAACCGCAGAACGGTTCTTCACCGAGTGGAAAGAGCGAGGAAAACGCATAGCAGATCTCGAATCCCAACTCGCGAAAGCACGTGCGATAAGTGGTGTAACAGGAAACGAAATCGATATCGGAGGCGTTACTGCTGTCGTACAACGTCTCAACACTGATGTCAATGAACGCCGTGCGACGGCGAGTGCCCTTGCCGAAAGCGGACAGATCGCTGTTGTCGCAGGCGATACGGACGGCGCACAGTTCACTGTTGCTGTCCCCGAAGATGTGGGTGTTGATGCGGGTGCTGTCGTCAACGAACTCGCGGCTCGTGTTGGTGGCAGCGGTGGTGGTTCACCGAACTTCGCCCACGGGGGAGGACCACGGACAGAGGATCTCGACGAGACCTTGGATGCCGCACCGGAAATGCTTCGCCGGGTGATGAATGCATAAGTTCCTCAATAATCAGTTTGCGTCAATGGAACGATTGTTCTTCTCTGCTGTTGATGCTGTCTACTTGTGATTCAGAGCATCAGAACTGTTTCACACGAGATACAACAAGCGGGCAAACGTCGTTCGCAATCCTGTGAATAGACCACGATTTCGGACAAACGTGATACGAGTTGAGCGTTTGATCTGCTTCTCGTTCTTGTTGGTGTTCCATCGGACGGTGTTCTTAGACTCTGCAGCCGACGCGTAGTCACCAGTTACCAGATAGTCGGATGGTGCACGAACCACGAGTTTGTCCGCGCCAGGAGACGTCGTTCCTTCTCCACCGATAACGAATGGGAGTACGGGATCAGAGGCATGAAACCGGGTAAAGACGAGGACGCCGAGGTGTGTCTCAACAGCATCGGAGTCGCGGTACGAGACGGTGAGTGTGTCTCCCGAGATCTGACTGCTCACGTGGGTTGGTTCGGCAACGTGTCGAGCGTGATGAAGTGCATCGGTGACGATTGCGTTCCGCAGGGCGTCGTTTTGGAGGGCGGAGACACCCTCTGTGAGCCGTACTGTTGCTGTCCACTCTGTCGATGCGTTCTCATAGACCTGAATGGACAGTTCCGAGTGAGCACGGTTGATCGAGACTCCGTGTTTATCAGCAGCATGGTCAAGAGACGAGGTACAGACACCACAAGCCGTCTGTGGTGGTGCACGTGCGGATCCCGAGAGAGGAGTAACGATGAACCCTACTATGAGGAGGGCAGCAAGGATCGCTTTCTGAGAGTCCATGTACCACTATCATATCTGATTAATATAAAACCAATCAAAGATGGCTATTTCCTCACGAGACGTGCCACTCCGTATCGTCTCCGATCACTAGTCTCGCAATATCCTTCGCTGATCGTTTAGCCGTTATCGGAGTGAGGCGGTTCAAAGTGCATCTTATTAGAAAGTAACTCAAACAGTCGAGTCGCATCGTGTGATCTTTCGACAAGTGTCTTCTTACATCCAATGTCTCGGCAATTGTCGTATGATCTACTCTTCTACTCTACCTCTTGTCATTCTCTGGATGTATGTCTGATTGATCTTCATACTGGTCGCAGACGATTTTATCACACTATAAACTGGTTGGTGAACTTTTTGGCTTGACAATGCATATGCCACTACTCGATAGCTATTCAGAAATCATTTTAACTCAAAATTGAACCAGTAATAGATCAATATAGATATGAAAATTTGGTGTGTATGGGTTAAATGTATTTTACTGAATAAAGAGTGCATTACGTCGTTGGGTTTGCTGTCGTTACTGCCGAATAATGTATCTAAAAACCAGAAATATTGTGGATAATCTTTAATTACTATATGGATATAGACCTACACTAAAATTATTTCTATTTCCAAACTTTGTAAAATTAGAGCCCTGTCTACTGTCTATTTTCAGTAGTAATTTGCTAATACCAATGTCCATAATCGGTGCACCCATAGATGCGATGCAAGACAGCAAAAGCGATAAAGCGAATCTGAATCGCCGAACGTATCTCAAAGGTGCTGCTGCAACCAGTACACTCGGACTTGCAGGCGTCGCATACGCGAGCCAAGACGGTGAGGACGAGAAGAAGGACAACGGCAACAAGAACAACGGTAAGAAGAACGACGAGCAGAACGGAAACGGGAACCACGACGGAAAGAAAAAAGACCGAAAGAAGGACGAGGACAAGGACAAGGAGACATACGTTATTGAGGAATGGGGAACAACGATCACCGAGCCGGGTCATTACGTCCTGAAAAGTGATCTCACCCGGCCCCGCCGCGCCGACCCGCGAACTCCTGCGATCACGATCGCAACGAGTGGTGTTAAACTCGATGGTCAGGGCTACACGATCGATGGCGGACGCACGGTTGAGCCCTCCCAGAATACAATATTCGGTTCGGGTGGCGTTGGAGTACTGGTTCAGGCGCCGCGACTGCGTAAGATTAAAAGAAAGAAAGGACACAAGAAATATAGCAGTAAGAAAAAGGATGCGGACAAAAAGGACTGGGAGGACTGGATGGATAGAAAGGATTGGAAGAAATTGAAGGACGTGACGGTGAAGAATCTCACCGTACGGAATTTCGCAACCGGTATTAAGTTCTCTGGCGTCAAAAAGAGTAAGATCAAATACACAACGGTTATGAACACGACCTTTGCGGGTATCTTCCTCTTCAAATCGAAGAAAAACAAGGTCGTCAAGAACACCGTGCGGTGGAGTTCCGTTGGCATCTTCTTGCTTGACGCGAGCAAGAATTACCTCAAATATAACACGGTCACAGACGTGTTATCCGGCATCCTCTTACATGAGTATGCGTCAGGATCCAACAAAAACAAGCTCGTCAAGAACACCGTGACAGACGCCATCATCAGTGGTATTGATGTATCCGACTCGTACAAAAACAAGATTAAGAAAAATACGGTTACAGAATCTACCTTTGGTATTCTCCTAACCCGGTCGGATAAGAATTACCTCAAAGAGAATCGCACAACGGAAAATGTAATTGGGATCACTCTGATTGAATCTGATCGAAACTACCTGTCCGGAAATCGTGCGAACGACAACGATATCGGCATCTTGCTTATCACGTCGCACAAGAACATTCTCAAGCAGAACACGGCAAACTACACCTCGATCGGATTCCTTCTTATCGACTCTGATAAGAACATAGTGTCGAAGAATACCGCGAACAACACAGAGATTGGATTCCTTCTTATTGAATCCAACTTCAATAAGGGGAAGCGAAACCGTGCCGATCGAAGCAGTGTCCCGATCTTAGTCATCCGTGGCAAAGGAAATTGGGTCAAAGTCGTTACCGCGGGCACCAATAACAACGCTCAGATGGCTGATGCCGAACAAGCTGTCTCCGAATGGAACAACCGCGTTAACGAGCAATCGCTCAATGGGTTGGTTAATGAACACTGGACTGAGCTCACGCAGGATCTCGAAATAAGTGGTGCATCTGAACCTCCTGAAATGATGCTAAGCCACCCACTAGCTGAGCAAAAAGAGCAACTGAAGATCAACCCCAGTAGAATAGAAAACGCGTCGAACGGAAACGCATCGAATGGGGGAAACGCGTCGAACGGAAAGAACGCGGGCAAAAAGAACGGAAGCAGTCGTCCTGCTGACGACTGAGTGGTAGATCTGCTTCTCGGATCCGCCTCATCCGCTTCGATTTTTCACTCGGCTGAATTGCGTACCCAGTGATAATGCATCTTCTTCGTGACGATCGAGAAATAGTGATACGTGAGCATCGATTCTTCGCTCGAAATTGCGTGACTGGATGATGCAGAGAAGTGATTCCAGTAACATCTTTCAGGCGGCCGAATGAACACTCTCCATGAACCACAAGCGTTCCCGTGCGCTGTACGACCGCGCGCTCTCGGTCATTCCGGGAGGGGTAAACTCTTCAGTTCGTGCCATTCGGCCGTATCCGTTCTTCATCGAACGCGGCGACGGAGCTCACGTCATCGACGCGGACGGAAACCGCTATCTCGATTACGTGATGGGGTATGGACCATTGCTATTCGGTCACGATTTACCCGAGCCGGTTCGGGCGGCAGTCCAGTCTGCGGCCAGCGACGGACCGATGTACGGGGCACCGACCGAGGTTGAGGTTGATCTCGCGGAGTTCGTCACTCGACACGTTCCCAGCGTCGAGATGATCCGCTTTGTCAACAGTGGCACCGAGGCGACCGTGTCCGCGGTTCGACTCGCACGGGGGTACACGGGCCGAAACAAGATTGTCGTCATGGAGGGTGGCTACCACGGTGCGCAGGAATCGACGCTCGTCGAGGGCTCACACGATGCACAGCGTCCCTCATCGAGTGGGATTCCACAAGCGTTCGCCCGCCACACACTCCCCGTTCCGTTCAACGACGAAGAGGCACTCCGAGCAGTGCTCGCAGAACATCGAGACGACATTGCGGCTGTTCTCGTCGAACCGATTCTCGGAAACACTGGAATCGTCGCGCCTGTCGATGACTACCACCAAACAGTACGGGAACTGTGCGATGAGATCGGAGCGTTACTCATCTTCGATGAGGTCATCACTGGTTTCCGCGTCGGCGGACTCCAGTGTGCGCAGGGAAAATTCGGCATCATGCCCGATCTCACGACGTTCGGAAAGATCATCGGCGGCGGATTCCCGGTCGGTGCCGTCGGCGGACGGACGGAGATCGTCGAGGAGTTCACTCCAGCGGGTGAGGTCTTCCAATCCGGGACGTTCTCGGGGCATCCGGTGACAATGGCTGCCGGGCTCGCGACGCTGCAGTTCGCAGCCGAAAACGATGTCTATGACCACGTGAACGCGCTTGGCGACCAAATACGAAGCGGGATGCGCGATATTCTCGCTGATCGCGCGCCCGAGTACACCGTCGTTGGGACCGACAGCATGTTCAAGACAATCTTCACGAGAGCCGACTCGGAGATACAGAGCGATGACTGTGAGACCGGTTGCCAGCAGGACAGATCGTGTACGCGCTTTTCGGACTGTCCCAAGAACGGTTCTGACGTGCAGTGTGCTGAAACCGACCGCTGGGAACGGCTGTTCTGGCCCGCGATGAAAGAACAAGGAATCTTCCTCACGGCCAACCAGTTCGAGAGCCAGTTCGTCAGCTATGCGCACACAGAAACGGATATCGAAGAAACACTAGAAGCGTACAAGATGTTTTTCGAGTAATCACTAATCAGTGATCTGGCCTTTGTCGAGCGGATCTTCGATATCGCCCATCACAGCTTCTAACAGGTCGGTCACGGTCACTAGTCCGATAGCCTCACCGTCCTCAATCACGAGTGCGAGTTCCTGATTCTCGGTTTGGAACTGATCGATCGCATCACTCACGTCTGTATCGGGAGAGAGCGTCATCGGTGGTGCGGCTATTTCGACAAAATCGATGGTTCCCGACGCCAGCTCCTCTCGGTATCTGACGAAGATCGGAGAGTACACAATCCCGTGAAAGTCCGTGAGTTCAGGACCGACGAGTGGGTAACGTGTGTGAGTGCTCGCTTCCATCCGCCGGACGTTCTCAGAAGCGTCCGCCTCGGTCGACAGCGCGATGATGTCGTCTGCAGGGAGCATTATCTCCCGAATCGTTTGTTCGCCGATCTGAAGCGCGTTCATCACTTCATCGCGGCGTTCTGCTGATAGCTCACCCTGTTCGAGCACTGAGCTGAGTCGATTGCGGAGGTCGGCTCGTGATTCGATGACTCCCTCCTCCGTTTCGAGCCACGCACCTGTCATCTCGATACCGAACAGTTTGAGTGTCCACTTTGCTACCGAGTCACCGAGTGTGATCAGCGGAGAGATCAACCAGTTGAACCAGTACAGCGGGGTGGCTCCGTATCGACAGACCATCTGTGCGCGCTCAACACCGAGATACGTCGGTGTCTGTTCACCATGGGTCAGATGAAGGAGATTGATGATCAGAAATCCGATAATTGCACCTGAACCGATCGCGGCTAATGCCGTATTCTCGAAAAGTGGTTCGAAAATGGCGGCTAATGCCGGCTCGGCGACGATTCCGACTGCGATACTCGACGCTGTAATCCCCACTTGACAGGTGGTTAAATATATCTCTAAGTTTTGTGTCATCTCCCACGCACGCTGTAGCGCGGGGCTCTCTTCAGTGAATTCTTCTTTGCTGAACTGACGGGCACGCGTCAACGCGAATTCGATCGCAACGAAAAATCCGTTTGTCAGGATCAACAAGATACCAGCGATGAGGCGAATTGTGATTTCAAATGGGTCCATTTCAGTACTTGTTTGCTTGTCGGTTATACAACGGTGGTGATCTCACGATACATAAAGTGACTATAGCGATAGAAAACCCACTCAGCACATCTTCAGGACGGGGTGGGACCGACGGCGATGCAGCGGACCTAGGTACCCGAGACGGGAGTGAAGTGATTGATTATCTGTGACCATCGCTTGCGTAAAGCAATCATCGGATGGTGAAAATAGTAGTTGTGCTTTCACCTCTTGTTAGACGTTCGCACAAAAGAGTTCATAAGATGGTGTTTGGATGGGGAATAAAGGATAACGGTTCGATCGCCATAGAACTCCTTTTCACGCCCGAAATCCGATATTGAATATCATGACCACGCGCACTGTCCGGCTGGCGACGCGGGGCTCATCACTCGCGCTCCGTCAGGCGAACGAGGTGAAAACCGCGCTCGAAACTCGTCGACGATCTGTCGAACTCGTCGAGGTGGAGACGAAAGGCGATCAGATCCGTGATGAACTCATTCACCGGCTCGGGCAAACGGGTGCGTTCGTCCGCAGTCTCGACGAACAAGTGATGTCGGGAGATCTCGATGGTGCTGTCCATTCGATGAAAGACATGCCAACGGAGATCCCCGATGAACTCATCGTCGCTGGGGTCCCTGAGCGCACACGTCCGAATGATGTTCTTCTTACTCCCAATGGTCTGACACTCGATAATCTTCCGAACGAAGCGGTCGTTGGGACATCGAGTCTCCGACGAACAGCGCAGTTGCTCGCAAGACGCCCTGATCTCACGGTAAAACCGCTTCGCGGCAATGTGGATACCCGCGTCAAAAAGCTACTTGCCCCATCGCTTCAACGCGAACACGAACGCCGTCTCGAAGAGACGGACACGGACAACGAGGACGGCGAGAGTGATTCTGAGAACGCGGGGAGTGGAACACACGACCAGCCACCACAGGAGTGGTTCGACTCGCTCACGGAGATCGAACGAAATGCGCTCGGACGCGAGGTAGACACCGAATACGACGCCATCGTCCTCGCGGAAGCTGGTCTCATCAGATCCGGACTCTCACATCAGATCGACTTTCACCGATTGCCACTGCAGGAGTTCATCCCGGCACCGGGTCAGGGGGTGCTCGCGGTCACAGCACTCAAAGGGAAAACCGCAGACGCGATCTACTCCACTGTCGACCACTCTCCCTCACGAGTGACTTCGACAGTCGAGCGCAGTATCCTCGCTGAACTCGGCGGCGGTTGTGTTGCGCCAATCGGCGTCTACGCCCGACTTCAGGGCGAGTACGTCAATGTCTCCGTTCGAGTACTCAGTCGAGATGGTACCGAAGAAGTGGCTGATTCGCGCGATCTTCCGGTCGAGCGTCACGCAAAAGCAGCGCGTGAATTTGGTGCAGCCCTCCGAGAGCGAGGTGCTGCCGATCTCATCGAACAGGCCAGACGAGACGATATCA
The DNA here is from genome assembly GCF_025913575.1 of Halocatena marina. Classification (NCBI taxonomy): domain Archaea; kingdom Methanobacteriati; phylum Methanobacteriota; class Halobacteria; order Halobacteriales; family Natronomonadaceae; genus Halocatena; species Halocatena marina. Next base: position 514,917 of record NZ_CP109785.1, read on the forward strand.
GGATACCAGCCAGAGAAGAATGACTGGAACTGTCTATCTCGTTGGGAGCGGTCCTGGCGATCCCGACCTCATGACTGTGAAGGCAAGACGGCTCATCGAAGAAGCAGATGTAATCTTGCATGATAAACTCCCTGGCCCGGCGATACTCGATCAGCTCCCTGCGGACGCACGCGAGGATGTCGGAAAGCGAGCGGGTGGAGAGCGAACCTCCCAAGAGCACACGAATCGTCGGATGGTTGAACTCGCGCGTGAGGGAAAGTCGGTTGTCCGACTCAAAGGCGGTGACCCGTTCGTGTTCGGGCGAGGCGGTGAGGAGGCCGAGTATCTCGCTGCCCACGACGTCCCGTTTGAAGTCGTTCCTGGCGTCACCTCAGCCGTCGCAGGACCGGGTGTCGCCGGTATTCCACTCACACATCGGGAACACACATCGAGCGTGTCGTTCGTTACCGGTCACGAGGACCCGACGAAAGACGAATCGGCTGTCGACTGGGAGGCCCTTGCAGCAACTGGAGGAACGATCGTTGTCCTGATGGGTGTCGGAAAGTTGCCCGCCTACACGCAAGCACTGCTCGATGCCGGACTGGCAGCTGACACGCCGGTTGCCCTCGTCGAACGTGCGACGTGGCCTGACCAGCGCGTCGCCTGCGGAACGCTTGAAACCGCTGTCGACGTTCGCGACCGTGAAGAAATCGAACCGCCTGCCCTCACAATCATCGGCACGGTTGCTGCAACGCGTGAGCGCGTCTTCGATTATCTGAGAAATTCCACACAAGAGGTACACCAATGACCGCAATCGCTGTTTTTCGACCCAACGACGATCGAATGACCCACGCAGTCTCGCTCTTAGAGGAATTAGGCGTTGAACCGATCGCCGATCCGATGCTCGCAGTCGAACCAACTGGAGCTGTACCTCGGGAGGACGCTGACTACACGATACTAACGAGCAAAACTGGGGTCGAACTCGCTGCCGAATCAGGATGGAGCGGCTCCGGAACGATCTGCGCAATCGGTGATAGCACCGCTAGCAGTCTCGATGACCACGGGTACGCCGCGGATATCGTTCCTGACGAGTTCTCTTCACGTGGGCTGGTTGCATCACTCGCCGATCGAGTCGACGGTACGCGCATTGAGGTTGCCCGAAGCGATCACGGTTCATCACTGCTCACTGATGGATTAGCCAACGCTGGCGCATACGTACACGAGACGGTCCTCTACCGTCTCGTCAGACCGCCAGAAGCAGGTGTCTCAAGCGAACGGATCGACGCAATCGACGGCGCGTTGTTCACATCCTCGCTCACCGTCGAACACTTTCTCGATGCAGCACAAGAACGAGACTCTCGAGAGGCGGCGATTGAGGGACTAAACAATGCGATCGTCGGTGCGATTGGAGAGCCGACGCAGAAAACAGCCGAAGCAGCCGGCATCGCCGTTGACGCTATCCCCAAGCGAGCAGACTTTGAAACACTTGCCCGAACCGTCGTCGACGACATCGAAGCACAAGAGAAGAGACAAACACGATACGACGCGACGCCGCGATAGCACGTATCGAACGAGGGCCGTGCTATCTGCTTCAGCCACTAGGGAATGACAAAAGCACATAGCCGGAACGATCTGAAATCTGAGAGTGACTCTGATGACTGGGGGGAACCATTGGCCGCGAGCGAATGATCTTCTCGTTCCGGTGTTTCTTTTATCAACGAATAGATTAACAGTCCCCGAAGAACTGTTGCGTTGATACCGAGACTCATCGTTAGTTCTGCGAGCCGACGTATACCAGCAATATCGTTGCTGAACAATCCCATCTCCGGCGATATCCACAACAAGACACCGAGACCGAGCACAGCCGTACCAATAAGTGTGGCAATGACGTCACCGGTACAGAATGTATCCCTCACTGACATTGGCCGTATTGACTGTTCTGGCGATCGTGATGTACTTTGGGAGTTGCGGTGTCTGGACGCTCGGTTTGTCTCCGATCCTTGTTTGTATGTCTCTCCTAAACTTTTCATACTATGTCTAGTACTGTCATAGATCAAAAGGATGCGTGTGACGCACGTCTGACGTTCTCTTTGCGGCAGTTTTTCAGTAAATAGGTCGTAGTGATGGGTAATGAGTGTCGCGCCTGTTCCAGAACTCGAAGATTGCGCGGCTGCTTGCGCTGAGCATTTGCATGCGGCCCGCGATGTCCTACTCGTCTCGCATATCGATGCTGACGGACTCACAAGCGCAGCAATCGCTGCAACCGCTCTCAGACGGGCCGAAATTCCGTTCGAGACCGTTTTCAAGAAGCAACTCGACACCGACGAGATCGCCGCTGTCGCCGCGACCGATCACGAAACAGTGCTGTTCACCGACTTCGGGAGCGGTCAGCTCGATATTATCACCGACTACGCTGCGGGCGAATTCACCCCTGTCGTCGCTGATCATCACCAGCCCGCCGATGCGAGCACTGAATTCCACTTGAATCCGCTTCTGTTCGGTATCAACGGAGCAAGTGAGCTCTCTGGTGCTGGTGCGAGCTATGTCCTCGCTCGGGCGCTCGAAAACGGGAACACGACAGAAACGGCTGACAATCGTGATCTCGCTTCGCTCGCGGTCGTCGGTGCTGTCGGGGATATGCAGGCCACCAGCGGTGAACTCATCGGCGCGAATCGTGCAATCGTCGAAGAGGGAGTCGATGCTGGTGTCCTCACAGAACGCGTCGATCTCGCGCTGTACGGTCGTCAGACTCGGCCACTACCCAAGCTGCTCGAATATTCGAGTGACGTGTTCGTTCCAGGAATTTCTAACAGTGAGCGCGGAAGCGTCGGATTTCTCTCTGATCTCGATCTCGATCTGAAGCGCGATGGGGAGTGGCGGACGTGGGTCGATCTGACCGACGGGGAACGACAGACCGTCGCGAGTGCACTCGTTCAGCGAGCACTCGAACGCGGTGTCTCTCCAGACAAAATCGACGATCTTGTTGGAACGACGTATACACTACCGGCAGAATCGGTTGGAACCGAACTCCGGGACGCAAGTGAGTTTTCGACGTTGCTCAACGCGACGGCGCGCTACGATCGTGCGGATGTCGGGCTTGCCGTCTGTCTTGGAGATCGAGACGAGGCGCTCGATCGCGCACGCCACCTCCTGCGCAATCACCGTCGAAACCTTTCTGAAGGACTCCAGTGGGTCACGAACGAGGGTGTTACGCGTGAAGAGCACGTCCAGTGGTTCGACGCCGGGACCCACATCCGCGAGACGATCGTTGGCATCGTTGCGGGGATGGCCCTCGGTGCAGACGACGTCGATCACGCTTGTCCTATTATCGCGTTTGCATCGAAGAACGACGACGAAACAAAGGTGTCAGCCCGCGCTACGCACGGTCTCGTCCAGCAGGGTCTCGATCTCTCGCAGGTGATGGGAGAAGCAAGCAGCGCTGTCGATGGTGCGGGCGGTGGTCACGATATCGCTGCTGGGGCGACGATTCCTGTCAACCGAGCGCGCGAGTTTATTGAGCACGCAGATCGCATCGTCGGCGAACAGATCGAGTAGGCGATCGAGTCTGATTCGAGGTTGACTCCGGAGAGAGCGGTTACGAATCGACCGTTTCGATTTCGACGCGTCCTTCGGGGACACGAAGCGTCTTCAGACGCTGTTTCGTGGCATCCTGCGTGTTCATGTTCTTATCAACGCTGTACGCTGTGTAGGTGCAGTCCTCTGGAGTGAACTCGACCACCGAGTACCCCCATTCGGTGCTGTCGAAGAACTCGACATGAGGGTTCGTAGTTGTCACGGCCAGTTCGCTGATCTCGAACCAGTCGAGCGCATCGATTCCGGGAAGGACCTCTGCGAGATTCACGCTCGTGATTGCCGGTGTCATGAACTCGACACCAACCTCCTCGTCGTTCTTGAAGAGATCGTAGCCGGTCTGTTGGTATCCGGCCATGGCGGTGTGGAAATCTCCCGTCAGCGTGATGAAATTCTCGACTCCCTCATCGTTCAGGTGGTTCATGATCTGTGCGTGTTCGCGCTGGTAGCCACTCCACGCGTCTTTGTTGAGGTAGAACTCGAAGTCAGCCATACCGATCTTGAGTGGCATTGTGAGGACTTCGTTCGCCCAGACGTTCCATGTTGCATCCGAGCTGTCGACCCGTTCGAGGAACCAGTCGAGCTGATCGCTCCCGAGCATCGTACGGCCCGAATCATCGCCGCCACCGATCTCTGGTGGTGGGTCGCGGTACAGTCGTTCGTCGGTAAGCACGAGTGTTGTGAGATCGCCGAACTGGAAACTCCGCTGGAGAACGAACTGCTCGTGGAGATCTTCCGTTTCTGGATTGTATTCAATTCGTGCAGGCATCTGCTCGACCCACGCCTGAATCCCTGCAGCAGTGACCTGTGTCGCAAATTCAGGATCGTCACCGTCCGAGTGCGGCGGGAGCTTCGGACTGTCCGTCTCGTAGTCCCAGTAGCGATTGTTCGCAACTTCGTGGTCGTCCCACCCAGCGATCATCGTGTGCTGTTCGAGTGCCCGCTGGAGATGCGGGTCCGAACGATACGTGTTGTATAGATATCGGAAATCAGAGACAGTATGTGCCAAATCGTGACCGCTCGGGAGGGTGAGTTCGCGGTCTGGATACTCACGACTTCCGGGTGCCTTGTACTGGCCGGCAGTCGATTCGTATATGAAATCACCCAAGTGCACGACGAAATCCACGTCTTCGCTTGCGACGTGACTGTACGCCCCGTAGTATCCATTTTGATAATCTTGACAGGTCAACACAGCAAACGAGAGACTCTCCGGCGTTGCGTCCGGTCGCGGGAGCGTCCGACACCGTCCGATCCGACTCCGGACGTCCCCGTACGTGAATCGATAACAGTACTGACTATCTGGTGAGAGCTGTCCGTCGAGATCAACGGTTACTGTGTAGTCGTTTTCTGACGTGATCTTGGCCGCGTCGACAACGCCACGGTGGACGAGATTTTCGAACGATCGATCTGAGGCGACCTCAAGTGCTAGTGGTCGACCGTTGTGGTGTTTCTCTGGGGCGATTCGCGTCCAGAGAAGCACACCCTCGGATGTCGGGCCACCGCTTGCGATCGATTGTGGAAAGACTGGTCCGGATGACTCGTCCTCGGCGTCGAAAACGCTCGATTTTGCTGGTGAGCGTGTCGTAACCGGTTGGGCGAGACTCCGCTCGGCGAGCACGGAAGCGAGTCCGCCAGCGGTAGCGAGTGATGTTGTGTCCCTGAGAAACGCTCGACGGTTTACCTGATCCTCACTTTTGTCGTTCCGATTATGCATTCATTGATGCATGATCATCCACACGTGAAAAAAGTATGGTATGTCGTCTCGGTTAATCGATGTTGATAGCAGTAGTCATACGACACGACATACGGTTGCTCCGAATACGAAATCCGCGGAATGTGCTGTCTGGTTGCGTCTTTCGGCTATAAACCTCATACCACGATACTGAATGAGAGATTCTGTCATTGTGAATTCTTTGAATGCTCTGTATGAGAATGCCGCTGAACGAGGAATCGTATTTCATTTGTCCTAAACTGACCACGCGCAACTGCTCTCCGATATCATAGGTAACAACTCAAAGGCCAGTTAGAGAATATAAATATCATTACGACAAAAAATTGAACGTTCTGCAATGATCTACTTATATGGCGCACAGACTCGTTCGATGCCTTCCTCGAAGTCGATCTGCGGTTCCCAGCCGGTCGCTTCCTTCATTTTCGTGCTGTCAGCGAGTGTATCGTGAACGTAGTCGTCGAACGGTGTTTCGATGTACTCCGGTTCGATATCGGTCCCAAGCTCCTCGTTGAGCAACTCGACTACTGTGTTGAAATCGTAGCGTTCGCCGGTACCGAGGTTGTAGATACCGTCTAGGCGGTGGTCGGCAGCAGCTTCGAGCCCGCGAACGATGTCATCGATGTGGGTGAAATCACGTGTCTGTGAGCCGTCTCCGAATAATTCGGGTGAGCGATCGTTGACGATCTCATCTGCGAATTGGGCGATCGTGTTTGCGTACTCGCCTTTGTGTTCTTCTGCGCCGCCGTAGCCCTGATAGACGGAGAAAAATCGAAGTCCTGCCATCGTCATCCCGTAATGGTTCGAGTAGTATTCCGCGTACTTCTCACGGGCAAGTTTCGAGGCTTCATACCCTGTGCGTGCCGTGACTTCCATGTCCTCTGGGGAGGGTTCGGTTCGACTGCCGTAAATTGAGGACGTCGAAGCGTAAACAACCGTGTCACACTGCTCGCGAACCTGCTCGACTGTGTTCACGAACCCCTCAACGTTAACGCGGACTCCCTGTTGTGGGTGCTCCTCGTGCATGTTCCGGGAGGAGAGTGCAGCAAGGTGAAACAGGACGTCAATATCGCTGGTACCGGGAAGTTCGTCGTCAAGGACGCTCGCGTCGTGGAACTCGACAGAATAATCGAGGTTTTCTGGCGTACCGAGATACAGGTCATCGATCGCGATGACCTCATTTAGCTCCGCAAGGTGGTTTGCGAGGTTCGATCCGATGAACCCAGCACCGCCCGTAACAAGAACGCGCTTTCCATCCATATTTCAATTCATTCGCATCCTGACTAAGGACTATCGGTCTTGCTCAAATGTTATCTTCGCACTGTGTGTCTGGTTCGAGCAAGCGTTCGGCCCTGTCACGGTCTTCAGGATACCCAACGTCAACACGCCAGCCATTCATCGTTACTGCCTCGATTGTCCGACCGCTGTGAATCAGCAGATCGATGGCCTCGCTAATCTCATACTCACCACGATTAGATGGCTGAACAAGGTGACAGGCATGGAAGATCGCAGGAGAGAAGGTATAGAAGCCGGTCATCACCGTGTTCGATGGAGGCTCTTCGGGCTTTTCGATCACGTTTGTAATTTCGTTGTCGCCGTTGGTCACACACACACCGTACCGATTCGCTTGCTCGTACGGGACTTCCTCAGTGAGAAACACGGCGTCGGCATTGGTTGTCTGCTGTTGGGTGACGACGTCCTGTAGATTCGCTTGAAAAATATTATCGCCGAGCATCAATACGAAATCATCATCAATTTGATTTTCGACGGTGAGTAACGCGTGGGCAAGCCCGTTCTGTTCGCGTTGATGGGTGTAGGTGATCGGAATTCCGTCGAATGCATCCCCGTAATGGTCGATGATGTCTTGCTTGCGGTACCCAACCACGACAACAAACGCATCGACGCCAATCGCCGCCAGCTGTTCGAAGCAGTGCGTAAGAATTGGCTTGTCGTCGACTTCGACCATCCCCTTGGGTTTGTCATCAGTCAGAGGACGGAGACGAGTTCCTTTTCCAGCAGCTAAGATGACAGCGTCCATACTATTCGCAAACACAACGTATAGTGTATAAAGACTTCCTACTTGCGCGCATCGAAAACACTGAAGGTCGTCGGCAGGAACACTTCGCTAATGGATATCAGTATCGTTGGGAGCGGCTACGTCGGCACGACAATTGCCGCGTGTTTTGCTGATTTTGGTCATACGGTGACGACCATCGATATCGACGAGCAGGTCGTCGACCAACTCAACCACGGGACTGCGCCGATCCACGAGCCTGGACTGAATGAGCTCATCGACGCGTACGGCGGCAACCGACTTCAGGCGACGACTGACTACGCTGCTGTTCGAGACACCGATGTGACGTTTCTCGCGCTGCCGACACCATCGAATGCTGATGGAAGCATCGACACGTCGGCAATTGAGGCGAGCGCACGCACGCTTGGTGAAGCACTCGCCACCAAGGACAGCGATCATCTGGTCGTCGTCAAGAGCACAGTGATTCCTGGAACAACTGAAGACGTGCTCTACCCACTCTTGAATGATGCGGCCGGCGAAGAGACCAACCAACGGATCGACGTGGCGATGAACCCCGAATTCCTCAGCCAGGGTACAGCTGTCACGGACTTTCAGACCCCCGATAAAGTGGTGTTCGGGACACGGACCGACAGCGCCACTGAACTGCTCACCGCCGTGTTCGAACCGCTGCTGGCAGAATCTGAACCGGCGCTGGTCGATACCGGTGTTCGGGAGGCAGAGATGATCAAATACGCGAACAACGCGTTTCTCGCCACGAAAATCAGCCTGATAAACGAACTTGGAAATCTCTGTAAAGAGTACGGTGTCGATGCCTACGAGGTCGCAGCCGCCATCGGCCTCGACGACCGAATCGGTGAACAGTTTCTGCGAAGCGGTGTGGGCTGGGGTGGCAGCTGTTTTCCAAAAGACACCCGTGCGCTCATTGCTGCAGCTCGCGATGTGAACTACGAACCGTCGTTGCTCGAAGCCACCGTTGAAGTGAACGAAAAACAGCCCAAGCGGCTGCTCGATTTGCTCAAAAAACACGTTGACGTATCGGATCGTCGGATCGCCGTTCTCGGACTGGCCTTCAAATCCGGAACAGACGACATCCGTGGTTCACGGGCAAAACCAACGATCGAGAGACTCCAAGAGCACAACGCAGACATCGTCGCATACGACCCCGTCGCAACCAAACACATGCAAGAGACGTTTCCAGACATCGACTACGCAGAATCAGCGGCGGCGGCACTCAACGGCGCACATGGGGCGGTTGTTGTCACTGATTGGGACGAGTTCAGCGCGCTCGACGAGGAATTCGATCAGATGGCAGATCCAGTCGTTGTCGACGGTCGGCGTGTTATCACGCGCAAGGATGACATCATCTACGAGGGAATCACCTGGTAGATTGCTCAAAAAACGTCCACGGGCGTGACGTCACACCATTGGCCACGCACACAGAATCGAAACGATCACACCACGTCTCACACAATCGCAACCTGTGTCCGAACGAGTTGTAAACCCCGTTTGGTAAGGAGCATGTATGACTGAGACGAAGACACTGCTAGTAATCGTCGATGGATTCTGGCCAGAGCGGATGGGAGGTATAGCCAAATCGCTACTGAACGAGGTCGAAGGACTGGTGGCTGCGGGCCATGATGTCGTCGTCGTAACGCGAGCACTCGACGAAAACATATCGCTTCACGAATCGAGTGATGGATACGAACTGTATCGCTATCGTGCACCTCCAAAGGAGTCGCGCAGATATCATCTCTACCCGCTCTACACTGTTGGACGGCTTCCGAAGCTGATTGACCGTCTTCACGAACAGTACGAGTTTGAGGTAGCGTACGTCCACAACCCGGTCCAATCGATCGGACTCCAGCGGGCAGACTGTTCGATCCCTGAAGTCTACACGTACCACGCGCCGATGGCGGGCGAAATCGCCATTGAGGCCGAACAGGGCAAATACGGCTGGAAAACGCCGATGGCCAAGGGCGCTGCACGCGTGTTCGAACGGATCGAGCAACACGTCGTCAGCTCGGCAGAGCGAGTGCTGGCTCGAAGCCAGTTCATGTGCGATGAGATGGAGCAGATTCACGGCTCGGTCTCTAATGCCGAAATTCTCCCACTTGCGGTCGACACTGACCGGTTCGCCTTCGAACAAGATCCACGATCAACTCGAGAGACGCTCGACCTCCCTACTGATCGCCCAATCCTGATCACGTTTCGACGGCTCAAACCCCGTGTCGGAGTGGATCTGCTGATCGATGCAATGGAGTCTGTGGTCGAGAGTCACCCAGATGCGCTGTTGCTTATCGGGGGAAAAGGATATCTCAGAGAGTCGCTCGAACAACAGGTCCAACGACTCGGTCTCGATGAGAACGTCCGTTTTCTTGGATTTGTTCCAGAAGATGAGCTGCCGACGTACTACGCTGCAGCCGATTGTTCGGTGGTCCCCACGAAAGAACTGGAAGGGTTCGGTCTCTCGACGATCGAATCACTCAGCTGTGGGACACCTGTGGTCGCGACTCCAGTCGGCGCGAATCCAGAGGTTCTCGGCTCATTCGATCAGCGGCTCGTGTGCGATGCGGCGTCGGCGACGGCAGTAGCGACGACGCTCAATCAGTTCCTTGGACGCGATCCAGAAACAATGCTGGATGAACGCACGGACTGTCGAGAATACTGTGTGCAAAACTTCTCACAACAGGCCGTTACCGAACAGTTGGGTGAGCTGTTTTCGGCTGTAGATAGGCGCTGAGCGGATCGTATACTGAGCCATCAAATTCTTGACAATTGACATCTCAGTTCCTGCGTGATCTCCACACTGTCGAGGAAATCGCTATCCCTCACGCTTTCACTTCTACGCTCAGACAATTCCACGACGCCATCGCTGATAACGTATCCATCGTTGGTTGTGCCGGATTCACTACGAGCTACGCACTCGAGCAAGGACTGACGCTCTGTTTCGTTCACAGCATTACGGAGTAGCCGGCGATCTTCGAGCAAAACAACGGCTTCTTCGTGAGCCGTCGCACGCTGGGATCCAACAATGATTGATGGCGTGTCTCCAAGGCGATCACTGTGAGAATCGATCGAAAACAGCACGAAGTCCTCCCAGATCGATCCCCGTCCTCTCTTCTCCCTTCTCAATGAGATCGACTTCCTCAGCTTCGATCCCCCCGAGTACCAGGATGAGCCCAAGATAGACGACACCGAACACGGTGGTGAGCAGCAAAAACAACGGACCAGTGACCGTCCAGACGGCGCCTACGAGTTGTGTGAGTCCCACCCAGACAGCGATCGAACCGAGTGCTGGGCCGAGTGTGGCTCGTCTGAACGGATGCACGCCGATGGACCGGTACAGCTGAATTACGTACAGGCTGTTCATCGCGAGAAACGCCACCGTCGTCGCAATCGCCGCACCGAGCACCGAGTATCGCGGGACAAGAATCAGGTTCAGCCCCACATTCACGACTGCCACCACGATATTGTCGATCATCACCAGTTTGGATTTGCCCTGCGCCGTCAGGGTGTCACCGCTCGGCCCGGAGACGGTGTGGGCGAAAAAGCCGATCGAGAGTACCGCCAGTGGAAGCCCACCAGAGATGTACTCTGGACCGAACGTGTATCGGATCACGATGTCGGGGTACGTGAGATACACCAACAACACTGGAAGCGTCATCAGCAACACCCATTTCGATACAATTTGATACGTTCGGCGCATCTCTCCACGCTCACCGTTAGAGTGCAGCTCAGAAATGAGCGGCATGAACAAGAAGCCGAACGTCGTAAGACCTACTTTGAGCAGCTTTGAAAGCGGATAGACTGCGGTGTAGACGCCTATTTCACCAGTTGATTGGAAGAATCCCAGGATGAACACGTCGATATTCGCATGAATCATGTTCATCGTCGACGCGATGATGAGCGGTGCTGAGAACACCAGAAGCTTTCGTCGCATGGGGGTCGCCGGTGTGCGATCGAACAGATTCGTGTACCGGTATAGATAGTACAACGCTCCCAAGCCGATGAGCGCGTATGCCCCCAGATACGCCTTCGAAACACCAGCCGCACCGAGTCCCAACGCAAGGACAACGACGACGATCAATCCGAACCGAACCACCGGCAGTCCGATGTTCTGGAGCAGTACTCGTGGTAATGCCTCTTGCTGTCCGCGGATGGTGCCACCGGTAAGCCGTATCAGTATCATCACGGGGAGCGTCATCGCGAAGATTTGGATGATGGGCTCAGCAGCGGGATCTTTGAAGATGATACTGGCGATATCGCCGGCAAAAACAGCCATGAGCACTCCTGCGATGAGAGCGACGGGCATTACGACACTGAACGCCGACACTAACACTCCCCGTCGGTCTGCCGATCGCTCCTGGCGTGGGAGATACCGGCTGATCCCTGTATCGAGTCCCAACAGCAGGATAATTCCGGCCGTCGACATGACTGTCACCCCGATGTTGACCAGCCCGTAGTTGACGTTGCCTAGTAGCCGACCAATGAGCAGTTTTCCAACGAAACCGAGGCCCAACTGGATGATGAATCCGACGAAGATGATAGAGCTTCCTTTGAGGAAGCGCCCCAGTCGTCCACTCGACTCGTTACCCATCTGTTGACCCACCCGATGGTCCGTAGTGCTGCGTTCGTGGTGGGTTCACGTCCCCATGGTTGCGATTCGAGCCTTGTCCGTTAGAATATCGATAATTGTGCTTGAACGTTGTGTACATTTTTAAGAGTCAAGAACAAGCAGGCGTCGGTGGCCGTCGTAGCCCTTCGATAGCAATCACAGTGCTATGCGCACGCCAGAGGCAAATGAGAGCAATGAGTGGAGTATCTATCATATAGCGAATCTATGAAGGTGTTTCATTGTACTGTCGACTTGTCTTTTTCCATCCAATCTGCATCAGGGGGATGATGCTTTAGACGTATCCAAGATGCTCGAGGCGCTGTTCCACAACCGAATCTGACACTGCTTCTGACTCTTCTGGCGTGTCGGCAGTGGTGGTTCGGCGCTGGTCGAACGGTATTTCGTGCCACGGCACCTCGATCAGCCCTGGTTTCCGGACCCCTTCTGGGTGGCCGAATTTTCTAATGGGTGTCGGCCAGAGCCGCTCGCCAAGCAGGTTTCCGTGGTCAGACGTGATGACGGACTTGCCATCAAGTTCGCCCAGCAGTCCCTGAACATGCTCCTGTACAAGCGCAAAATTCTCGATGTAACCCTCACGAGCCGTCTGACTATCCACAGGCGACCGACCGATGTCGAGCAAGTGCCAGATAGACGGAGCAGTGTTGGTATTTTTACCATTGCCAACCACGTCACCACTCACTCCTCCCGATTCGAACTGTGACCCACGCTCACCAAGAAACGGGTAGTGGGGCTGCATGAAATGAGCGATAATGCGCTTTTCCGGATACGCCTCGTGGGCCTCGATGGTAGCCGCGACAACCGACTCAGGACGCACAGTGTGAACGTCCTCGTCCCATTCGTCGTCGAACAGATTGATAACCGCGTGGAAAGTGTCGCCATCGAGCAATGATGCAAACGGGTTCGATGTGATGTAGACCGTATCGTGATGTGTCGTTCCGAGAAAGTTTCGGGTGATGAACTCACGGCTGTGACTCCCTGCTGACCGGACCTTCGATAGTGTCCCGGGGAATTCGTGATGTTCTTCGAAAAGATCGTACCGACACGCATCGAGGATAAGCAGATTATCCCACTCTCGATCAAACACGTCAATTCCGTCGTCGGGTGGATACCGTGCGGTAGAGACCCGTCGACTTACCTTTACTCCCAATCGGACCAATCTATGTCTGAGCTTGTGAGGTTCCTGGAGTTCCTTCAGAAGAGTGCCCGAGAGACGCAAAGGATTGCCCATACTGGCGAGTATATACCTGCAATCATTAATACTTCGGATGGCTGTTATCGAGCACCTCGATCACGCGTATCCGAGGTGTTCGAGTTGTTCTTTAATTTCATCGGGGACATCGTTGTCCGTCTCTACTGCTCGAATGTCGAGCTCGGAGACGAGCTGATCTAATCGGTGTTGCAGATCGGACACGCTTTCATCATCCGTAGCAATGAATTCATCTTGAGTCTGGTACCCGTACGACCCGCTCTGTGTGACGTATCCACGGAGTTGCTCGTTGTACTGTTCGATCTGATCGTCAAATCCGTTCTGATGCAACTTGCGCTCACTCCATGATGTAAGTCCGAGATACTCCGTCAGATATTCGTTTTCATCTCCTTCCTCAAGCAGCGATCGTCCACGAGCACCACCATCGACGTCCGCAATGTCGAGTACTGTTTGGTGGACATCCAGAAGACTGACTGTATCTGTGCATGTTCCATCGAGTCCGTTGCCAGTGATCACGAGCGGAACATGCGTCAGGGGGGATGCCACGCCGTATTCGTGTCCCCAGGCGTCCTGTTCACCGAGTAGTTCGCCGTGATCAGCGAGCGTGATGACATAATCGAACGTCTCACGTAGCTCTTTGAACAACGCTTGATATTTATCAGAAAGATACGTCGCGCAGTCCTCATACGCCTGTGTTGTCTGTTCTGCATCGAAGGTGCCAGAGCCGAAGTAGATGTCGCCAACAGAGTTCGTCATCGACGGCTCGTCAACGGTTCTGTACGAAGGAGGAACTCGGTAGGGTTCGTGGGCTTCCATAAAATTCAAAAACAGAAACTCCTCTTCGCCGAAGCTGATATCAGAGAGTTCCGATTGCGCTTCGATCAGTCCACCGTATTTGACACCATTGTTTTCGCCCCGAACCTTCCGTGCGAGTGCAACCATTGAGGGTACCGTTGCTGCGTCACTGGTTACGATTTCGTAAAGGAGTTTGCTATGGTGCTCTAACCCTTCCGCATCGGTTCGCTGATTAAAATCTCTGAAATCGAATATATTGTCGTCGTTCAGATGGCCGATCTGTTTTGGTACTCTGAAATCATCGAACCCCCGGTCGAAGTCAAAATATCCGGTGACGTTTGTGTTTGCGCTAAACGCTCGCGTCGTGTAGCCAGCTGCACGGAGTTCTTCTGCGATGGTCGGGTCATCACAGTCAAGTGTCATATTTTTGGCGTGGGTTCCGAGTTCGCTCGGATACTTGCCGCAAAAGAGAGATGCGTGGGCCGGAACAGTCCAGTTTGCTGTAGAATACGCACGCTCGAATCGGCGGCCAGGGAGCCATTCGAAATGACGATCGAACGCATCCTTCCTGAGTGTATCGAGAACCACGAGTGCGAGCGAAACCATGCTCAGTACGACCGTTCTTGCGGATATAATACTACCGAAGTGACACTCCTCAGATTCGTTAACCGACACACACGTACACACTACATAAGAATGCGATGTCGGAAGGTTATTGGACAACTATCGTAAACGGTGTATCCAATGAGCCACTCGATGACTGGCGAATCTGTCGAGAGATGTCGCAGATTCGGACAGAGTGTTGGTTTGCGACCGTGGAGCACTGCTGCTTCGCGTTGCCGGTCTCGGTCGTGTGGTGCCTTCGCTTTGTGGGAAGGCACCGGGCGATTGCCGATCAAAAGAAGAGCTTTGCATCGATAAGGCTTCCAAATGATCACAATGAATGATACAAACACAATAGCGATTGCCCACCATAATCTAATGGAGATGGGTGGGGCAGAGGGTGTGGGAATGAACGTGATTGAAGCGCTGCAAGACCAGTATGACGTCACTCTACTGACGCTGACACACCCCGATTTCACCAAATTAAACAGCTACTACAACACTGAGGTCGACGAACACGCAATCGAGGTCCAGCAGATAGGGTTGGTGACACCAACGCTGTACGAACAGACCAAGAGTCTTCATTTGCTGAAGAACGCGTTCGTTTCTCGTCTGATGGCCAGCCGGGCCGACCAGTTTGACATGGTGTTTTGTACGTACAATGAGCTCAGCCTCGCTGGTCGGTCGCTGCAGTATATTCACATGCCCCAGTTCCGACGATGGACGAACGGCGGTGCAGACAGTACGCTGTTGAGCGTCTACGACGAACTGTGCAAGGGGATTGAAGGATTCGATACCGAGCAGATCAGCACAAACCATCTCCTTGCTAATTCGGAGTGGACTGCAGATGTGACCGAGCAAACTTACGGCGTTCGTCCGCAAGTGGTGTATCCGCCAGTCGACACAGATGGCTTCGTGGATACGCCGTGGGACGAGCGAGAAGATGGATTCGTTTCGGTCGGCAGAATCGGCCCAAAGAAGAACGTCCTTCGCACCATCAAGATCGTTGCAGCGTTGCACGATCGCGGCCACGATGTCCATCTTCACATCGTCGGCCCACCTCACGGTGAAGAGTACATAGAATCCGTCGAAGCGGCAGCCGACCAACACGAGTTCGTTCACCTCGAAGGGATCCTAAGCCGGAAGGAACTCGTTGACCTGATCTGTACGCACAAATACGGAATCCACGGAAAGAATCACGAGCACTTCGGGATGGCTGTCGCTGAACTGGCTGCGGCTGGCACTATTCCGTTCGTTCCAGACGGGGGTGGCCAGCGCGAGATCGTTAATGAACGAGCAGAACTGCTGTACGAGGCCAAAAACGACGCGGTCGAAAAAATCGATCACGTGCTCTCGACTCCCGAACTCCAGTCTGAGCTGACGTCAACCACTGAGAATGTAAAAGAACGTTTTGGTCGCCGCCGTTTCCAAAGAATAATATGTGATATTGTCGAGGACCAATTCAATGAATCTGAGTAATCCATTCGAACGGTTCTTGGATGCCCCTGCTCCACTTTCCAATGGCCACTCTTTCGTCATCTTGTCGGTAGTGCTCATATTTGGACTCACGTTCGTTGCACCGGCGCTTTCGATGCTCACCGGTGCTCCGGTTCTCTTCTTTGTTGTTTTGATTGGTTCGATCTATGGCGTCCTTGCAGTCTGGTTTCGAGAACCGTTTATTGGTTCGCTCATCGCACTGCTCGTCACCGCAATGTTCGCTGCAGACGTCCCTCTGGCCAGCGAAGCCTACACCTCGCTCTTTCGCGGTCATCTCGGTCCCCGACTGTGGCTCGCACAGCTCCCGCTCATTGCTTCGGTTGGCCTCGTACTGTTCACGAAACACCGGGCGTTGTTCGATGGACGCACTCGTGTCGAAGAATTGTTTGCTCTCTTTGTCGGTTGGACAGTGCTTTCGGCGGTGTTCGGTGCGACGGTTCGTGTTGATGCAGCACTGTTCTTTTCGTTGTTGATGTTTCAAGGACTGATCGTATTCAGTCTGTTTCGGTACACTGTCCAACAGCGGATTCTCTCCTTTCGATCGGTTGTATGGTTGTTCATTGGGACAGTGCTCGCCCAGTCTGCTTTTGCGGTCGGCCAGTTCTTGAATCAGGACGTCTTTGGGTTGTCGACACTCGGTGAGGGTGACGGGATCGCACTTTCGTGGATCACGCTTGGCCCCTTCGGCCAGTTCTCATTCGGGACCCACGTCGCTGGATTCACGGGAATGTCGTTCCATTTAGCGAGTCTCATTGTCCTCGCCGTTCCGTTGACTATTGTCCTCGCTGTCCGCGAGACCGGGCGAAAGCGGGGAGTGCTTTTGGGACTGACGATACTGATGATCGCCATCCTGCGTGGAACCACCACCGATGCAGGACGAGGCGGGCTCATTGTGACCCTCATTTGTGTGTGTTTGGCACTTGTCTGTCTGTATCATACCTCACTCTTCGATTCGATTGTCTCGCGTTCCTCACACGCTATATCGGGACGTAGTCGGCTGATATCGCTCGGATGGGTCGTGTTTACCGTGCCTCTGAGCATCATCGCACTCTTCTTCCCTTCGTCAACTGCTGGAAACAAATCGGCAGTCACAGAGGTTAGTAGTGGAGTTGGAGTCAGTGGTGGCGGTGGCGGTGGTGGACTCGGTGGTCCTTCTCGATTTGAAGCCATCAACTCGTCTCTCCAGAGCCTCTCAATTCCATTTTTTAACATCGCCAACCTTGGTATTCGTGTACAGCAGTACGTGGCAGGCGTTGATCTCTTCATACAGAACCCACTGTTCGGTATCGGTGGTGCAAACTTCGTGTACTACACGTCCGAATACGGCTTTCCGGAACCACTACCGCTACACAGCATGTACTTCGCAATGCTGGCCGAAGCCGGCTTTCCTGGATTTGTACTCATGGTTGTGATACTCGTGAGTATTCTGTGGTACGGTTGGAAGGCCATCCCCCGCTCCAGTGATGGGGCACTGCTCGTCGGAATGCTCTGTGGATTTATCGGATGGCTAGCGTTTGCGTTTTGGTCCATTCCAACGATCAAGCTGACAACAATGTTTCCGTTCTGGGCGTTGGCAGGGGCCACTGTAGGTGTGTACGCACAGGACGATACGGCGTGAATGGTCTGGTAGATATCGTCGAGACAGAACTCAAATCAGTCGTCGGCTGCTCGTTCTGCGGTTTCCCACGTGACGATGTTGCGCTGCTTCAGGAAATTTACAAGCGCAAGACCCATGCCGTAGTTCGAAACGACGAAGTAGTACGGGATATGGAAGATCGACGAAACCTGCCGCCCAACTCGATCACTGATCGCACCGACCAGCGCACAGAGATAAAACACGATCTGGAACCCCAGAACGACGGGGTAGAACAGTCCCCTCGTCACCAGTGTCAGAACAACACTCGTCGCAAGGGCCCCGACGAGAAACACCGGTGAAAGCCATCTGAACACTTTGTGGGAGAACAATTTGAACGAAAACACCGGATACTGACGTGGATTCAACAGAGCAGTGTGGTCAGATAGCGTGTTCCACGATCGAGTGACAATCCGAACTCGACGAGAGAGTTCGGATTCGACCGACTGATCTGTCCGCTCGCGTGCGATAGCCGTCGGCGCGTACGCGATGCGTGAACCGTTTTCGATAAGCGCCAGTGGTTCTGCAAAGTCACTGATCGCATCCCGTGGGAGCGGAACGTACGATGACGTACGAACGGCATAGATCGAGCCATTGCCGGTAACGATGGAGCCGAGCTTCGATTCGAGTCGTTTGATGAGCCGTTCGTACCGCCAGTACGTGGATTCACCATCCACATCACTATCGTCGCTGTATCGAAGCTCTCCCACAACGCAATCGACAGACGGCCCGAATCCTCGAATGAGCTCACGGATCGCGTCCGGATCGTACATGCTATTTGCATCAGAGAAGACAATGATCTCGCTTCCAACTTGTTCTGCGACCACGTTCTGACACTCGGTTTTTCCCACGCGGCCCTCAACGCGGATCAGTTCGACGCCTTCATCGGCGTACGACTCGACGATCTCGTCTGTCCGATCAGACGATGCGTCCGAAAACACGATGAGTTCTAACTTCTCTGCTGGATAGTCAAGCGCAATGCTGTTCTCGATCTTCTCTGCAATCACGTCCTCTTCGTTGTACGCGGCGATGACCAACGATACCGTCGGGAGATCTGCAGGAAGTTCTTGGTGGTCTGACTCGACAATCCGACTGATAATTGATAGAATTGCTGGATACAGTGCGTATGTGTGGACCAATGCAAAGCTACAAATCCAAAAAATGGCTGCAATTATATTGTTTTGTATTTTCATTTTTTATAACCCATCTCTAATTTATTTATTCTATCTCATCCATATTTTCACTCCGTCACGTTCTTTCTCTGCTGGTTCCGACTGTGGTGTCGTTATTGATAGCACTTTTGATTATATTAGTGAACATGCTTTCTAGACTGTGAGACGATTGCGTTCGCTGCTTCGTGTGCAGGGCCATAAACCGATGATCCTTCTCTTGGTCGATGTATTGGTACGTCGATTGAGCATCGGGACCCTCGGGGTGTTCGATATTCTATATCAAGGGTCTCTCAGCGTGTTGATCTGCTCACTGCAGTTCGTACCACGACAGACCGGCGTATTCGTAACGTTGATGATTTCATCACCCACAATGCTCAAATTATCATCGACTTGATCATTGAGTGTGGATGATCTTGAGGAATTGGAAGCTACCTTATAAACAAGACTCGATCGACCCGTCCGGTGATTTTACCCACCCAAATCACATATGTAGGTTATCGATATTCAGATGGTTTCATCACGCTGTAGAGAATGGCAGCACCACTGCCAAGCTTCCAGTATCGTTTCCAGGATACCTAATATCATCACTGATTGACGCACACGTTTTGCTGTTCTACGATTTTCTATTTCACTCATTACTCTCAAGAGTGATTGGTCAAAGCAGTCCGTTGAGTCGTCGTAGAAGCCCCAAGACGAGAGGGATACAGACAGTAATGAACGCATCTATCCGCGAGAGGTTGTGGAGGTGTTCCATCGCAGACACCCAAAGAACTCCACTCCAGAGCAATAGACCGATCCCAATCCCGCCTGCAATCAAGAGGACTGGGTCCGACTGGAGTTGCTCGAAGGCGTTTTGAGCAGCGTGGCTTCCTGCCGGAAGTGTCTCACCGCCAAAAACGTAGTACGCGGCAGCGATACTGACGAGTTTGTCGAAGATCGCTGGGACGAATCCCCAGCCAGTGAGCGCTAGCGTATCAGTAAACGATCCGTTTCCGTCGAAAGCAACACGAGCAATGAGGTAAAACACGATCGCGTAGAGTCCCCACGTAATCACGGTACCGAGCACCGCACCGAAAACCGCGAGAATATTCGAGGCCGCAGAGATCACGCCAGATACACTCTGGTTCACCTGTTGGCCCTGCGATTGAACCATGCTCGTTGCGAGCTCACTAGCGACATCCGCCCGTGGGAGTGCTGCGATACTCGTCAGTACAGCTACGAGCAACACGATCCCAACTGGACTGAGGAAGTTGGGACTTTCCGTCCGATGTCGGAAGAACATATTTGGATCAGTGATGAGCGCTTGGAATCCTGCAGATGAATCATTAGTCACAATGTTATATTATATCTGAGGAAGATTGATAATATAGTTACGGAATTTCATCGAACAGGAAATAATCACGACACTATTTTCAGATGTGATCTCGGGGTAATCGAACTGGCTCATTGACTGAGAGGACGATGGACATTAATCTCTCAGATTGTCTCGCCATCAACCAAGTGCCGCCTAGCGACTGGTTCCCGGGAACTAGTCGATCTCGATGTGTCGCCAGTGGCTCGTTTCAGAACTCGTTCCTGTGGCACTTGCAGCCTCGCGGACGCGGCTAATGCGCTCATCAGTCGGTGGATGGCTTGCAAGTGCTCGTTCTAACGGTGTTTGTTCCGTCTGACGATCGTGTGTCGGGAGCAGCCACGAGAACAGTCCCCAGCCAGGCTCGCTTGCACGCTGGATCTTCTTGAGCGCACGAGCAAGTGCCAACGGATCGTCGAGGATTGCCACTGCTCGCTGGTCGGCAGCGTATTCCCGGCGGCGGGAGTAGGCCTGCAGCGCCAGCGTTGGAGCGATAAGCAAACCGATTACGAGTCTGATCACTCCACGTCGAAAGCCATTCCCCACACTTTTAGGGCCGCGTAGTGGACGGTCCACGACGAGCGATAGTCCCCAACAGCCCAGAAAGACAACGACGACGAACGGCACGAGCATCACGAGCACGAAGGATGTCGCCATCCGTAGAATGCTCATAACCAGCATGCGCAGGAGACTGTCGTAGCCTTCGAGATGAGCGAATTCATGAGCGAGAACGCCCTCGAGCTCTGTTGGTGTTAACAAGCGGACGAGCGAGTGATCAATCACGAGGGTCCCACTTCCGAGCGCAAACGCGTTGGGTTGACCAAGACGCGCAGTGTAGATCTCTGGTCGATCGAGCCGCATCCGTTGTGTAAGACGATCGACACTCGCGTGAATGCTCGGGGCACGGGACTGCGAGAGGGCTGTCACCGGGAGGCGAGAGAGGAGGCGCTTGGTGCTCGTCCGGTAGCTCAAGTAGCCAAAGACCAGTGCCATCGACCCCGCAAAGAGGAGCACCGATGGAAGGCTGCTACTGGTGAGAAGCGCACTGATCGCTTGGGAGGCAATGAGAACGCCAACGCCAGCAATCACGAGCAACCACACTCCAATCAGCACAGCGAGTCCACGCGGGCGACGGGATGACAGGGACATGGTTTTCGTACGTGTTGCTCGCCCAAAACGATTGCCGCGACGCAAATGAACCGCTCACTGAGCGTGAGATCGAAGTACCAGTGAATCTGTGTTGGTGTTTGTGATTTTCATACTAGAGGAGACACCACTACAGACTATGAACGTATCAGAATGTCATCTCCAAACAGGCTCCATGGACGATTCGAGCCGCCCAGATCGCTCTATTCGAGATGATTACGATTCAGCTCTCACGCACTGTCTTACGATTATTCGAAATATGATCGAATCACAAAAATATCGATAAAATCGTTAGATTTCGATCTCTCTGTCGAGATGCTATAATCAGCAATAGTCTGTGGTTCGAACGCTCGAAGTTAAGAGGCTTTGTCGTCCGAGCATACCTCGCACATTGATTTAGACTCTATTCAAATGACTTTACTTACTGTTTTGTAAACGGTGGTAGATCAGGACTCAAAGCACAATCTGTGTTCTATAGGTAGAAACCGAAACAATTACTTGAGCAAATATTCAATTGATTGCTGATGGCACAAACGACCGAGCGGCTTCGACGCTCTCTTAATGATGAACTTGAGGAGTGTCGTAGCGAGGATGTTGAACGTCGGCTTGATGACCTCAGCGCGCTCGAATCAGCACTTAGAACAGAGCAGGTAACAGCTGAACTCAATGTGTTCGCGGCACTCGGCAACGAGGTGCAATACGCACTCGTTCGAGTTCTTGTAGCGGCACAGGAAGAGCTCTGTGTCTGTAAGCTACACGCAGTTGTCGACGTGACCGAGAGCGGACTCAGTCACGCGTTGTCGGCGCTTGTCGACGCTGGGCTCGTTACTGTCCTCAAAGGGAGCGTGAGCAATGAGTAACGCCGAGGCTCACGAGCACGGCCCGGACTGTGACTGTGAGAGCTGTGGAGATCCACGCTCGATGGATGTCCTCGATAAGTATCTCACAGTCTGGATTTTTGGCGCGATGGCAATCGGCGTGGGAATCGGCTATTTTGCACCGTCGGTGACACAACCGATTCAGGATCTCCATCTCGTAGGAATCGGGCTTGTGCTGATGATGTACCCTCCTCTGGCCAAGGCTGATTACTCACAGCTCTCAACCGTGTTCAGTAACTGGCGGGTGCTCGGGCTGAGTCTCGTACAGAACTGGTTAATTGGCCCTACCCTGATGTTCGGGCTAGCGGTTGTGTTCTTCAGTGGGCTCGTTCCTGGTCTGCCCGCGCGACCCGAGTACTTCCTTGGACTCGTCTTTATCGGGATGGCACGGTGTATCGCAATGGTACTCGTTTGGAACGAACTCGCAGATGGTTCGACCGAATACGTCACTGGGCTGGTCGCATTCAACAGCCTCTTTCAAATCATTACGTACGGCGTGTACGTCTGGTTCTTCGGACTATTCCTGCCACCTCTCTTAGGAATGGATGCACTCGTTGCCGGGATTACGAGTTTTAGCATTACACCAATCCAAGTGTTCGAGGCAATCGTCGTTTTCCTTGGTATACCATTTGTCGGTGGGTTTCTCACTCGCTATCTTGGCACTCGAGTGAAAGGTAAAACGTGGTATGATGAGGTATTGATTCCGAAGATCGATCCGTTGACGCTGGTCGCGTTATTGTTCACTGTAATTGTAATGTTCGCTACACAGGGCGAGAACATCGTTGCTGCGCCGGTAGATGTCCTGTTGATCGCTGTTCCGCTCACGATCTACTTTGTCGTGATGTTTTTCGTGAGCTTCGGGATGGGACGCGGCATCGGAGCCGACTACTCGACGACAACCGCGATTGGGTTCACGGCAGCTTCGAACAACTTCGAACTCGCGATTGCGGTCGCAGTCGCAGTGTTCGGTGTTGGCTCTGGCGTCGCGTTCGCGACCGTTATTGGCCCGCTGATCGAGGTACCGGTGTTACTCGCGCTGGTCAACGCTGCGCTCTATTTCCGACGGAATGCCGACTGGAACGATGCCGAGACTGGAAGCGTAACTGCCTCAGCCTCCGATCCGATGACTGATGACGACTGATCACGAGACACGACAATGACGACGGATACCAATGCGGCAGCATCGATTCGCCTTGCCTTGTGTGTCCGGAGCGCTGGCCGCTCGCAGATGGCTCCGGTGTTTGATGTTCACGACTGGGCACTGGACGACCCTCGTGGCCAGAAACGAGACCGCGTGCGTGAAATACGTGAAGAGATCGAGGCTCGCGTTACTGCGTTGTTCGACGAGATCGTGGAGCGCTGCCACGTGTCTGCTGGTACGAATGTGATTCAATAATGAGTGATCGTTCTCTCCCAGATTACTCACACGCGACGGCCTATCAGCTTTCGCCCGCCCAGTGGGCAGTACTGTTCACCAGCGCGTGGCTGGTTGGCTGGGTGGCGATCAGGAGCTACACGGGGATGCCAGTAATCGATGCCTTGACACAAGCTGTCCCGATGGCGATCATACTCGGTAGCCTCGCATACGTTCTCAGACGATGAGCCAGCGAAACGACTGCACGTGTTCGCCAGTCGCAACAAGTCTGCTCATTGTCGTGGCTCATGTATCGATAACCGACCGTTTGATGTAGATATAAAATTCTATTCAATAAGACTATAGATACTAATTCTTAATAATCAAAAGAGTTTATATTGTTATATGAGCGTCGTCAGTGTCTCAATGCCAGAAGCGTTGCTCGAACGACTCGACCAGTTCGCCGATGATCATGGGTACACAGGGAGAAGCGAAGTTATCCGAGAAGCAAGTCGTAATCTTCTCGGTGAATTTGACGATAAGAAGCTCGAAGACCGTGAGCTGATGGGAGTCGTGACGGTCGTGTTTGATTACGAAACGACCACCGTCGAAGCAAAAATGATGCGACTGCGCCACGAACACGAGAACACCGTCGCATCAAATTTCCACAGCCATGTCGGTGGACGTCATTGTATGGAACTGTTCGTCCTCGAAGGCGCTCTCAAAGAAATTTCGACGTTCGTCGGAAAGATTCGAGCCACAAAGGACACGCTCACCGTCGACTACTCGGTGCTTCCCATGGATGACTTTGGATCACTTGCCGACATGAACTGATTCATTCACCAGACCCGTTTTTCGAACGGTTCCGTCCCTGAGTAACGACTATACGCCACACACTCTTGAGTAATAATAGCTAACTTTGCTTCCATAGAGATTACCACATCTATAATCTATATTAGTAAATTCAATGAATATATCAAACGATGATAATTTCCGGGCTTGGAGTGAGTTCGGTTGTCGGCTTAGGAATGACTTGGCGTCTCACTCATCCCGTCGGTAGAGCGCCCGCTTCGATTACCATCGCCTACACCTCTATTCATCGGATATAGAACATGAGGTGATGCAACAAGAGGGATACTACGACGACCTTCCAGGTGACGTCACTGTCGAACGATTCAGCTCTGGTCCGAGCGTCGTAACGGCGCTCGCGAAGGGTGATATTGACACAGCAATCATTCAGGAACCATTCGTAACGATCATCGGACGTGCCCCTCGATTCCACGAACTCGCACACGATCGTCATGCCCACGAGTTCGTCGACTGCGTTACGTTTGTACGAGATGAGTTCACTGCCTAAGTGGCGAGGTATTGAGAGCCAACCGCGAATCTCACTGAAACGAGAGAGCGTTACGCAAGTGAGCCGTATTCGACAGCGATGACTGTCTTATCAATAATAATCTCTTCCTACCCAATGATTATTATGATGGCAACAAAAAATAGGTAATGTTATTATATTCTATCTGCAGGTTACTAACTATGGCACACATTCATCTCGGAGAGGGTTCGTTCCCACTGTGGGCACTGGCTCTCTGGACGACCATTAGTGTTGCACTGATTGGGACAGTCCTCTACCGCGTGCGGACGAATGGAGTCAAAACACGTCAAATAGCGCTTGCGGGGATTGGGGCAGCCGCAAGCTTTGCGATCTTCCAGCTAAACATCCCCGTCTGGGGTGGTGTTCATATGAACCTCACTGGACTGGTTGGCATTCTTGCTGGACCACTGCTCGGGTCGCTCATCGCGCTGGTCGTGAACATTTTCTCGGCTGCCCTCGGTCACGGTGCTATTGGCCTGTTAGGCGCGAACACACTCGTCAATGCGTCGGAGGCTATTGTCGCCTACTACGCGTTCCGAATGCTGCTCCGTTTGGACTGGGACGTCTTTCCGGCGAGCGCGAGTGCCGCAATCCTTGGTCTCTCGGTTGGGGCCATCCTAATGGGCGCAATTGTCGTTATCAGTGGAGTGAACGGCAGTGCGCTTCCTCGTTCGGATCTGACGATCGCTGTTGCCGGGATGGTCGCCATTAATCTTGGTGTTGCAGTCGTTGAGGGACTCCTGACGGGATTGATTGTCCAGTTCCTCGCCTCGATCCGCCCCGACCTCGTTGGGATCGCTGATAGCACTGAGCACAAGGTATCCGCGGGGGTGACGCTCTGATGGATCGCTGGAAGCAGTATGCCGGTCTTGGCGGTCTTCTTGTCAGCTGTTTCGCCATTGGGTTGTGGGGCTTTACAGCGACTGGCGGGGCGCTTCCCTACGCGAAGCGGTTCACAAATGTACTACAGCACGGGTCACAGGAGGGCGGTGGCTCACTCGTTGCCCTCGGGCGGGGTATCGTTATTGCCGGTCCAATCCGCAAA
Organism: Halocatena marina; assembly: GCF_025913575.1. NCBI lineage: Archaea > Methanobacteriati > Methanobacteriota > Halobacteria > Halobacteriales > Natronomonadaceae > Halocatena > Halocatena marina. Next base: position 540,943 of record NZ_CP109785.1, read on the forward strand.
GGCGGTCTTGTGGGCGAATTCGGTCTTATCATAGGTCTGTTCGTCATCATTGGAATTGGTCTGTACATCTATGCCGATCGTTATCACGATCCCGACGGACGAGAACGAGCTATCTAACAACCATGACGGTGCTCTCAGACCACGTCCTAGATCCACTGCTTATCACTGTGTACGCCGAGCGTCGTGATGGACCACTCCATCAGATCAATCCCTGAACCAAAGGGGGGTGATTGGCGCTCTGGTGCTCGCTGTCACCCTGTTCGACCGACGCCAACTATTGGCCGGTCTGTATGGTGTGGTCCCGTTCGTGTCCAGTCACTGAAATCGAGCTAGTGAGCTTCCTCTCGAAGAAAGCGTTAGACGACACTACCAACGGTCTGACCGTCTCACATACTACCAGTCTTTGCTGTGTGATTCTTTGTCGTGGCTGTCTTCCGAATGAATGAATCACTCTCTACGGCTAATAATCAAACATTGGAAAATACACCTCTGCAATCATTACTACACCCGAGTTTTATTCAGCCGATCTCCTTGCTTTCGTGGGTAGATATCATCTGATCGTATCGATCACAGATCTGACGCGGAGACACGGAGTGAACGCTTCTGTGATCGGTCTCAAGGCGTCAGTGAACGCATTGTTTATCAGAGACCGAGTTCTGAAAGAAGTATGACGATCTATGAGGCTGATGTCCCAGGCGTCGGCCACAAATTTGAACTCGAACTCGGGGGAGACAAACGACTAATCGTGCTTATCCACCACGACGGTAAGCGAGAAGTCTATCTCCGTCCTGGTGAGAATCAAGACAGTGAAAGACTATTTAGTCTGACGGGAAAGCGAGCACGCCAACTCGGCTCTATCCTCGAAGGAGCATACTTCCAACCCGTCGAAATGGACGATATTCAGGTTCCACTGGGCGAAGCGATCATCGAATGGGTCGACGTTAGTCCGTCGGCATCGTTGGTCGGTCACTCGCTGCGAGACGCTAATATTCGAGAGCAGACCGGGGTTTCCATTATCGCTATTCAACGAGGTGAGGAGACGATCGCGAATCCGCAGCCGAACAGCACGATCGAGGCTGGCGATATCCTCGTCAGTCTTGGAACGCGTGCTGAACAACGAGCGTTCACCGAGTTAGTCGAGACTGGCGAAACGGACACATCACAGACCTAAAAATGGCGGAGACGTTGCTTTTTGAAATTGGCATTGCACTGACAGGTATCGCCGTTGCGGGCGCTGTGGCCAACCGCGTTGGTCTGTCGGTTATCCCAGCGTACATCATTATTGGAATCCTCATTGGTCCGAACGAGCCCTCTTCAATCGCAGGAATTTCGCTCACGCTCGTGGAACATCGGGAGTTTATCGATATCGTTGCGGAACTTGGAATTGTGTTCCTTCTGTTCTTTCTCGGGCTCGAATTTAGCATCTCGCAGCTGTTGAGCGATCGTCGACGAATCGCTACAATTGGGAGTGTTGACTTTCTCATCAATTTCAGTCTCGGGATTGGTCTTGGCGTCGCGTTCGGCTACACACTTCTCGAAACGCTATTTCTCGCTGGGATTGTCTATATCTCTTCGAGTGCCGTTATCTCGAAAGCACTCATCGAGAGTGGGTGGGTTGCAAATCCTGAAAGTGGTCCCATTCTGGGTACGTTGGTGTTCGAAGATATCGCAATTGCGATCTATCTGGCGCTTCTCTCGGCGGTTGCCGTGGGAGAAGGGACACTGGTTGATGCTGCCGTCTCTGTCGGGATCGCGTTCGTGTTTCTTGGTGGGCTAACACTCACTGCGTGGTACGGATCGGATGCTATCGAGCAAATTTTCAGGGCCGATTCGGACGAACTATTTTTGCTGCGTATTCTTGGGGTGACGACGCTCATCGCAGGATTTGCGCTCACCCTTGGGCTGAGCGAGGCGGTGACTGCCTTCTTTGTCGGTACCGCATTCAGCGAAACCGACCACATTGAACGGATCGAGGCTGTCGTCGCACCAGCACGTGACTTCTTTGCAGCCGTCTTTTTCTTCGCAATCGGTTTGACAACTGAAGTCACTCTTCTCACGGGACTCGTCTGGTTGCTGCTCGCAGCGGTCCTCATAACAACCGTTGGAAAGATACTTAGTGGATCACTATCCGGACAGATCTATCAGCTCGATCGACTGCGATCGGTGCGCGTCGGGTTCGGACTGGTGCCACGCGGTGAATTCTCCCTGGTAATTGCTGCCCTCGCAACGAGTGTCGGAACAGGCGCACTTCAGTCCGTGATTCCAGCGTTCGCTGTTGGCTACGTGCTCATCATGAGTATCGTAGGCACTCTGCTCATTCAAAACGCTGATCGCATCTCCCACGAGATAGTGAGTCTTTCACAAACGGTGATACCCGACTGATGGCCACAGATACAGAGTAGCTCATCACGCCTGCGCGTTATCCGATTCCACTCGTTTTCGATGCTGCTGACGCTCTGATTACAACACTACGTATATCGATTACAGTCACATCTGCAAATCGATATGAGTCGAGATATCGCGATGCGAACTACTTTGAGAAATTTCTGACAAGCACGGGATAACACAGCTACTATGTTCAGTGACAACACCTAACACATCCTATGCCGTAGAGGAACTAACGCTCGCTGTGTCGCGGGCCGGGGTCGATGGCGTGTCGAGACGAGCGTCAGAGACGGTGTCCATCATGACTACAACAGTAACAGACGTCGATGAAACAGCCGTCAGAGACTTCGAAGAAACATTTCGAGGCGAACTGATCCGACCCGTCGATCCAGCGTTTGATGAAGCGCGGACGATCTATAACGCGATGATCGACAAGCGTCCGGGGATGATTGCGACGTGTACGGACGTCGCGGACGTGATTGAAGCGGTGAACTTCGGCCGCGATCACGACCTCAATATCGCAGTCCGCGGCGGTGGCCACAATGGCCCAGGTCTCGCTTTAGTGGATGATGGGTTGGTCATTGACCTCTCCGAGATGACCGGTCTCCGCGTCGATCCTGAGGCAAGAACTGTGCGCGTCGAAGCCGGTTGTACGTGGGGTGACGTCGACCATGCCACGCATGCCTTTGGCTTGGCTACAGTCAGTGGGGTTATCTCCACAACCGGGGTTGGTGGACTGACTCTTGGCGGTGGACACGGCTATCTGACTCGCATGTACGGGCTGACTATTGACAATCTCCTCAGCGCCGATGTCGTATTGGCCGACGGACGGTTCGTGCACGCGAGTGCGGACGAGCATCCGGATCTGTTCTGGGCGCTGCGCGGTGGAGGTGGGAACTTCGGTGTCGTCACCTCCTTTGAGTTCCGACTTCATCCAGTGGATACGGTCGTTGCCGGACCGCTGTTCTGGCCGCTCGACGAACTTGAAACCACCATGCGTTGGTATCGTGACTGGCTCGCGCAGGCTCCAGAGGACGTGTACGCCTTTTATTTAGTCGCAGAGGTACCAGGCGACCCGTTTCCAGAGGAAATTCACGGCGAGAATGTCTGTGGTCTCATGTGGTGCTATCTGGGTCCGGAAGAGCGAGTCAAAGCAGTGACTCAACCAGCGCGGGAGGTGGCAGAACCACTGTTCGAGCATATCGGAGCGATGCCCTATCCGGCACTACAAAGCATGTTCGATGCGCTCTATCCACCTGGGGATCAGTGGTACTGGAAAGGGAACTTCGTGCGCGAGTTGAGCGACGAAGCTATCGCCGAGCACCGACGGTTCGCTAACGTGCCGACCGCTCAATCAACGATGCATCTCTACCCGGTTAATGGCGCTGTGCACCGTGTCGGTACGGATGAGACGGCGTGGAGCTACCGCGACGCAAACTGGTCGATGGTCATCGCGGGCGTCGATCCGGATCCAGACAACAAAGAAACGATCACAGAGTGGACCCGTGATTACTGGCAGGCGCTGTACGAGCATTCGGCGGACGGTGCGTACATCAACTTCATGATGGAAGAAGGGATGGATCGGATCCGGGCAACCTACGGTTCCAACTACGAACGACTCCGGGAAATCAAGACCAAATACGACCCGAACAACGTCTTCCACGTGAATCAGAACATCGAACCAGCAACCTAGGTTGGATCGACCGGCAGTAGATGCCAGTGGCTTCGAGCGCGAAACCCACCGCATTCGGATCGAACACGCAGCTCACGATTGCAGTCGGCAGTACTGCTCGGCGTGACGTTCTGAGGGCTATGAAAATAGAATTTTGATCACCAGTAGTCGTTCTTTGACGGTGAGCGATACGCAGTGATGATTTGGCTTTCTGCCCGATGAAGAATGCGATTAATCACAGACTTGTTCCCGTTCCACACATCCTCCTACAGTCGATCGTGTACTCGCTCGTTTGTGCCGATTATGCAATCTAGTAGCGTTAATGTGAAGTAGTGCTTACCGTGAACATGTTGCCGTGGTTTCGACGATACCGGCGAATTCATTCAACATAAGGGTTAAATATTGTAGTAGTATATATTTAACTAGATGGTTGAACAATCGGTAGACGACCATGATCTTGATGCGATATTTCAAGCATTAGCTCATCCGACCCGTCGGGCGCTTCTCGAACAACTTGCCAGTGGACCCGCGAGCGTTGGTGAGTTGGCAGAGCCACACGACATTTCCTTAGCGGCAGTGTCGAAGCATCTGCACGTTTTGGAGGACGCTGGTTTGCTTGAGATTGAAGAAGACGGCCGTGTTCGTCGCTGTCATCTTGATGCTGCTCCACTTAGCGCAGCGTTCGGTTGGCTGACCCGATATCGTCTCTTCTGGGAAGACCGACTCGACGCGCTCGCCACCCATCTGGAGAACGAAACGTGACAGACAAAACTGCTGTTGTGAAGGGTCGATGAAATCTGCCTCTGATGAGTGACAATCGGTGGAGGGTCGTACTCGATAGTATCGACGACAGATTGAGGATGAACCGACGCGGCTGAGATCAGACTAACACCGTTGCTCGATATTTTGTGTAGGTATCGTATCTTTCCACAGATGATGCTGGCTAAATAATGAAATAAAACAATCATGTCTTCGAAATCCTATACAACTAATAATGTCTCTTTCTACCCTCGTTGGCCGTTCGAGCGGAGTCTACAGACAGTTACTATTGACATGGCGCATTGGAGATCTTCGGTATTTGTTATGTCACTATATGGGTGAGTAGGCAAGGGGGAGAAATGAACACTTATTCGTATCGAGGACGTTATTCTGAGTAGCATGAGCGAACAACGGGACGGGACCGAACCCAGTTTAACAGAATCCAACAGGTCACATACGGCCAGTAAGGTCGGCCGTGTACTCGTTGAGTACGACCTTGAGGACCTCGGGCAGACGATGGAGGCGCGGTGGACGGGAGACGAGGACGAACGATACAGCCTCCGAGAGCTTGCAAACTGGTTGAACAAGCACCTCCTCGAAGTAGCGATGGTTCGTGCAGGTCGTCAACCACTCGATGGTGAAGTAGATAACGTCTATCGTCTCCTCACAGGCGACGATGTGAGTAGTGGTGTCCGCACGCAGGCACGAAATGATCTCAAGCGTGACGGCGTAGCGATTGATGATCTTGAACGAGATTTCGTCTCGCATCAAGCAATCCACACGTACCTCACAAAATACCGCGGTGCGCGTCACTCCAAGCCAACGGCTGCCGACCGGGACCGAGTTGAGAGCGTCACACAGGCGATCCAGCGTCTCTCTCACCGAACCCTGCGCGTCACCGAAGACAACCTTTCTACTCTTGAGAACACTGACCGACTCCTGATCGGTGATTTCGATGTTCTCGTCGATGTTACAGTCACATGTCAGAATTGTGGGACTCGATACGATGTTGTCGAGCTCCTCGAGAGAGGCCACTGTGACTGTGAAACGGCGGGTGAGGAGTCCGTTGAATCGATTGACTGAACGGTTCCGTTACGAAATTACGCCTGTAACTCTATCAGTTCACACTGCTTCTTCTCCGGACGCGAGTCTGAGGAGTTAAATAGATGGCCCTCGGAATGCCGTCTATGAGTGCATCACAGATAGAAGCGGAGAAGATGCAGCTCTCTGTTGAAAACATTGGGGGTATCGATGGTACGACCGTCGAGTTCACGCCGGGAGTAACTGCTCTTGCCGGTCGGAACGCCACGAACCGCACTTCGTTGTTGCAGGCGATTATGGCGGCATTCGGCAGCGATCACGTTTCGCTGAAAGGTGATGCCGATCAGGGACAGGTCGACATGACGATCGGCGATACGACCTACACCCGAACACTAGAACGGCGCAACGGAACGATCGTGACTGGCGGCAATCCGTATCTCGACGATACGGAACTCGCAGATTTGTTTGCGTTCCTGCTTGAGTCAAACGAAGCCCGTCAAGCAGTCGCTCGGAGCGATGATCTGCGAGAGCTGATCATGCGGCCAGTCGATACGGACGCCATTCAGGCAGAGATCGAGCAACTCGAAGCTGAGCAACGTGAGATCGAGTCCAATCTCGAAGATCTCGATTCGCTCGCGGATCGTCTGCCCGAACTCGAGGAGCGCCGTACAACTCTCAGCGAACAGATTGAGAAGAAACGAGCGGAGCTCGAAGAGAAAGAGACGGAGTTGGCAGAAGCCGACGCTGATGTCGAGGATAGTCGAGCGGACAAACGCGAACTCGAAGAGACGCTCGACGATCTACACGACGCTCGAGCATCGCTCGACGATACCCGATTTGAGCTCGATACACAGCGTGAGAGTCTCGAAGCCCTCCGCGAAGAACGAGCCGAGGTGCAAGGCGAACTCGACGAGCTACCAGAGACGCCTGTCGGGGATATTGAAGAGATCAACACCGAGATCGGGCGACTACGTGACCGTCTACGGACGATCGATACGACGGTTAATGAGCTCCAAACGATTATTCAGTTTAACGAGGAGATGCTCGAAGGGACAAGTCGAGAGATCATCGACTCCCTCCGAAATGACGTTGGAAACAGCGAATCGGAATCCGAGGCGATCACCGACCAACTCGTTGAAGACTCGGAAAATGTCGTCTGCTGGACGTGTGGGAGTGAGGTTCCGAAAGCAGAGATTGAGGGAACACTCGACCGATTGCAAAAGCTCCGTTCGGAAACGTTCGAAGAGCGAAACGAGCTCCGAAGCAGCATCGACGATCTACAGAGTGACAAAAACACGCTCGAAGATCATCAACGAAAACGTGACCGGCTCGATCGACGAATCGAACAGATCGAAAACGAACTTGAAGACCGAGAAGACCGGATTGAGGAGCTGATCTCAACACGAGAAGACCTCGAATCGGAGATCGAGCGACTCGAAGAGGATGTCGATGATCTTCAGGAGGAGGACTACAGCGACATTCTCGATCTGCACAAAGAAGCCAACCAGCTCGAATTCGAACTCGGTCGGATCCAGAGCGATCGAGAGTCAGTCGATTCGAAGATCGACGGTATCGAGGACCGACTCGAACAGCGCGAATCCCTCAAAGAGCGACGGGATGAAGTGCATACGGAACTCGCAGATCTTCGAACGCGGATTGAGCAGATCGAAGAACAGGCGATCGAACAGTTCAACGAGCACATGGAGACCGTCCTCGATCTGCTCGAATACGCCAACCTCGAACGCATCTGGATCGAACGCACCGAACATCAAGTCAGCCAAGGTCGACGAACAGTTTCGCAACGCACGTTCGATCTTCACGTTATCCGCAGTACGGACTCAGGAGCAGCCTACGAGGATACGGTCGACCACCTCTCAGAGAGTGAGCGCGAAGTAACTGGACTCGTGTTCGCACTCGCGGGCTATCTCGTCCACGAAGTTCACGAATCGGTGCCAATCATGCTGCTGGACTCGCTCGAAGCGATCGATTCCGACCGCATCGCTGCGCTTATCGAGTACGTCGCCGACCATGCTGACTATCTCGTTGTTGCACTCCTGCCAGAGGATGCAAGCGCCCTTGATCAGGACTACCAGCGCGTGACCGAGATCTGAACTGCGTCAATCGTTGTTGTCTGGTGTATTTGTGGCAGCGTCTGACGTTAAAACACTTCAACACAAATAGCTGGATATTCGAAGCATATAGTTATCAATATATGTCAGGAAAAAGCCAATTGATAGCGAGAGCACAATCGATACAACGTGTAGGTTCGGATGCCCTCCGTTGTGGTTCGAAAAGCACATCGATATATACCGAGCGATGAGAGGCGTCTGATATGTGCGATGGTGAGGATGCTGGATCGGACAGTGCAGACGTGCATTCCGGGACTTCCCGGGCAAGGTCTTCGTCCGGTGGTTCTCGTATGGTGTCTCGACGCGGGGCGATTCGTAGTCTCCTCGCCGTGGGTCTCGCCTCGAACACTGCGTTGAGTGGCTGCCTGTACATAGCAGGTGCCGACCGTGTCAAAGAGCCGCTCGTGTTCGTTTCTCGAAAGAACCGCATTACAGCTGAGGATGCAACCCACGTCGTGCGCACGATAGACGAGCTTCGGTCGGCGCTCTCCGAGCGCGGAGCAACGGTCTGGCTTCCGAGTGATGTTAAAATACGCTTCGAAGACACTACTACGACACCGGTACCGATCGCATCGAACGTCACACTTGCGAGCGATCGAGGAGTTGATGGTGGACAAGGCGCGCTCATCGAGAGCACAGCGTATCATCCGACCATCTTTCAGTCGCGCAAGTCAGACATTCGTGTGACAGGTATTCGAATAAAGGGACCCCAGATGGAGTACTTCGATCCACGAACGAAATCCAAAGCAGAATCAGCGTTCTACGCGCGTGCATTCGAATTCATCGGGAACGGAATCGAGATTGATCACTGCGAACTGTTCGGTTGGACGAGTGCTGCAGTTAGTCTCGGTGGACAAGACGATCCAACTGAATCCCGGATCCATCACAATTCGATCCATCACAACCAGATGCAAACGCTCGGATACGGGCTCGATATACGGAACGGCACTCATCTCATCGAATGGAACTACTTTGATCGGAATCGACACTCGGTCGCCGGATTCGGCCATCGACAGAACGGATACGAGGCACGATTCAACGTGGTTGGGCCCCACGCCGTGCGTCACGCGTTTGATATGCACGGACTGAGTGAGAATCTCTCGGGATACTCAGGACCACTAGCGGGGAAATACCTCCGGGTGCATCACAACGTGTTCGAACTTACTGACGCCGCTGCCGTCGTGCTCCGGGGAATCTCAGACCGTCCGTCGTGGGTGCGAGAGAACTGGTGTGCAGCGGTTCCGCTCCTCGAACTCAAGGGTCGACGCTCGATTATCCGTCAGACACACGCCGATGCTCCCGAAAAATTTCAAGTGACTGATAATCACTTCGGACCGAAAGCAGTCAAACGCGGGCGTAGCTGGCTTCTTGAGCACGATACGAGCGTTCGCTACGAGTACTGAGGGTCTGTCATCTCGAATCGATGTTCGTGTTGTACTATGATGAGATATCATCTGCGATATAGGGATTGGTTGTTGGGTAATGTATCCTCAATTCTGCAGCTGAGATTGTGAGACGGCACGTCGCGTCGATGAATTCGTCATCTTGGTTCAGTCGGTGTACGACGTAGTAGACAACGGAGATTGGATCCTCTCATTAGACAGACGGGTCGAAGTGTCGGACGAATATCCCGATGTAGAGAGCGTGAGTCACGATACCGATCGCAATGTATCCGAGCATTGTTACGGATGATGCACCGACCGCTCCATCGACGATCACTTTGAGCGGCCAGTAAATCGGAACGGTTCCAGCGAGGAACTGGAGTGGTTCGGGGACGATCGCAATTGCGAACAGTGGTATCATAAGTGAGAACGCGACGAACTTGCTGACAGCAATTCCCTCAACGGTGTTTGCGGCGAATGACGAGATAATGAAGGCAACACAAATCGCCCAGAGTGAGCCAACGGCAGCCGTCAGGAGCACGACCTGAGCTGAGAGATTCACCAATCCGATCAGCGGGGCTACTAGGACCGTTGAAATAAAGCTGATGAGTACAACAGAGATTCCACGGTAAGCGAGGTATCCACGACTAGTCAGTGGAGTGGTCCACAGCCCCGCGAGGATATTCTCTTCTTTTTCTTCGAGAATGAGGAGTCCAATAGCCATTCCAACCGTGAACGATGGCATCGAGAAGAACAGACCGAACACCATCGGGTAGTATGGAACAAGATCGAATCCAGGAGCAAGCCAGGCCGTGATGACCGGGATTACAAAGCGCGCGAGCAGTGCATAGAAAAACGGAAGGATCAGAATATACGTGAGCAACGGATCGCGGAGCCAGTTGCGGAGATCCGAGAGAGCAAGTGACCCGACGGCACCGAACCGTCGCCCTTCGAATATCTGCGTGATATCTGGAACAGAAACGGTACTTCCGCTGTTTTCACCAGTAGTGACGCCTTGCACGATGTGTCGTTCGAAGGCACGATCTGCGAGCACAGCGGTACCTCCAATCCAGAGAAGGAGGTAGCCGACGGCGTAAGCGAGTTCCCACATCGGGAGTGGATCGAAGGCCCCGAAGGCACTACCGAGAAGCAATAGCGTCGCTTCAGTCGGAATGAGGTACAGCACTGGATGGGTAATACCGATCAATTCGAGTAACGGGAGCGCGGTCGGCAACAGGTACACCACCGCTGCCATCATGTACGCGTTGATCGTGTTGAACCGCGCGACGGCAACAATACCAATCAACACGAACAGCATACACGAAAGAACGACACCGAACAGGTACAATCCGATATCGAACTGAAGCCCATGGACGCTCACAGCGATAACGAAACTCGTGAGTACGCCTAACAGCGTGAGTGAGAGCGTCTTTGAGGCGAGATACGCCCGGCTACTCAGCGGTGAGACGACTAAGGCATCGAGAACGCCGTCCCTTTTCTCGAATAGAACGAGAGCACCAGTGAACAGAAAGCCGATAAACACCGGATCACTGAGAATGACGAGTGTGACGGCAGTAGCCCGGGCTGAAGCCGGAAGACTCAGCACACCGATTACGTACAGCGCCACCATGACTGCATAGACGGTGTAGAATCCGTACCGTATCTGTAGCTTCAGATCCCACCAAAGCATAGACACGAGAGCACCCGGTTCCGATGATTGCTGGTGTGAGCACTCCGAGTCCGCTGTTGGAACTGCGCGATTCATTGGAGTTCCTCGCCAGTAACCTCAAGGAAGACATCTTCGAGCGTTGCCTCTTCGGTGTGGATGGTTTCGATATCACCGGAATCGACTAGTGTATTGAACGATTCATCACTATCGAGCGTATCGAGATTGAATCGTTGTGATTCGAGTCGGCCGTCGCGTCGGACTTCGACGCGGACACGTCGGTTGCCGTGAGATCTTTTGAGTGTTTTTGGCGTCTCGATTACTGGAATCTCGCCATCGATCATGAACGCGACCCGATCGCACAACTGATCGGCGACGGTCATGTCGTGTGTCGTAATGAATACGGTCTTACCCGCGGTTTGCAAGTCGAGCACGATGTCTTTGATCCTGCGCGCGTTCATCGGATCGAGTCCGCCGGTTGGTTCGTCTAAGAACAGGAGGTCGGGGTCGTGAAGCAATGCACGGGCAACGTTGAGACGGCCCTTCATTCCCTTCGAGTAGCCGCTGACGTTTTCATTGGCGGCGTCAGCAAGCCCGACAAGATCGAGGACCGCTCGTGGATCACGGGTCTCGCCCTCGTAGAGTGAACCGAACAGTTCGAGATTTTTTCGCCCCGTCAATTTGAGGTAGTGGTTCGGTGCCTCTGCAGAGATGCCAATCCGTTCGTAGTACGAACCACTGTGGTCTGACACTTCGTTCCCGAACACGGCCGCTCCCCCCTTGTACTCGTCGAGGAGTCCAATGAGGATTTTTTGTGTCGTGCTCTTTCCAGCTCCACTCGGTCCGAGAAAGCCGAAAATTTCCCCTTCGTGAACGCTGAATGAGATATCTTGTACTGCTGGTGAAGTGGCCCCCGGATACGTGTAGGTGAGTCCAGACACGTTGACGATGGCTTCTGTCTGCTGCTTCCGATCATGGTCGTCCGTGCCATTTGTATCGGAAACTGCTGCAATCTCCGATGTCGATGGCCGGAAGTCGAATCGTGCTTGGATAGCGTCTCTCGTGCTCGATTCGTTCGATCCCTGGAAGCTACTTTGCTGTTGACGCTGGATAGTATCTGAGTGTGAGTCGATCTCGCCAGCGGTTTCGCGCTTGTTGATGTGGGCAATCAGTTCGGTCAGTACCATACCCGTTCGTTGACTCTATGACTATATATTTATTCTGGTCATAGAGTCTGACTGATGACCAGATTATTTATATAGTCATATACCGAATCTGGTGATATGGGCAATTACAGCGATGAACCGAGAGACAGGCGGGGATTTAGTGCTGAAGAGCACCATCGAATCCGAGAGCATCTCATCGAAACAGCGCGCGAACTGCTGTTCACCTATCGGCCAGAGAAGATTACCATCACGGATATCACTGAACCGGTTGGTATCGGCAAAGGAAGCTTTTACAGATTTTTTGACAGTAAAGCAGATCTCTATCTCGTACTACTGCAGCGCGAAATAGAGGAGTTTGTCGAGCACGTGCGTTCGGAACTGTCTGATGTGGATGAGCCACGTAGGGGGCTCGAACGACTATTCTGGTGCTACGCTGAATTTGCCGAGGAAAATCCACTCGTTCGTCGGATGGTTATCCAGAACGACTATCGAAAACTGATGCGAAATGTCTCACCAGATCGAATTGAACAGATGCAAAGCGAGGAGATGGCTGAACTTCTACCAATTATTGAACCGCTTCGGACAGAAGGTAGCGGAATGCTCGAAAATACCGAAACGGCGACACTTCTTGGTCTCATGGGTGGCTCGATCGGTCTTCTCGCTCTACACAAAGACGAATTCGACGAGTACGATGGTCCTGAAATATACGAAGAAGATTACTACAAGCGAGTACAGAACGTGCTCATCTCGTCGCTGGCAAGAGGTTTAACGGTTAATGAATGATCGATGATGTGTAACTGTCGCTAAAACAAGCTCTTTGCCGATCTTCTTCTTTTCTGTTACTGGAACGTAAGCGTCCGAACTGATTGATCCTTTTGACCAATCTACGAGAGCCCACCAACTGGTGGAAAATGTAGTAACGTATCTATTTGTGATGTTCTGTTGCCCTTCGCATCTTCACTAGACAAAAATGATTATATACTCGTTTCAATTATTATAACTGTCAAAATTATCCAATTCCTAATTATTAACCACGGAGACAATCTATAAAAGATGCTACCTTTCCACGAATACTTCTCGAAACTATACTTTGTATTTGTCCGTAGTGGTGTACTGCTGTTGTTGGTATAACCATCCTTTGAATGATATTATACAATTTTATGTATATGGTCCTATCAAACAATATATACAACGATAACAGTCCGGGATGAGTTGTTTAGTATGGTGATCAAAAGTACAATTATTATCGAAATTTACTGATGGGGCTATGAGGGCAAGCTTCTATTATTTACTCTAATCGATGCGAAACGTATTGATAGTGGGTGTAGCGGTCAACGGACGTTGAAGTCTTCATCATTACTGTCTATCTGACAGCACTCTCATTACAAAGGTACGGCTGTAATCCATCCACGAATATGAACGATACGTGGTCAGCCTTTTGAACTGAGTGCTTCGTGCTCCAGAAGCACTATTATCGACTGAAATTCGGTAATTACAAACGCAATAGTTGTCGATACGAATGAGGGCATTACAGATGTACGTGTGTGAGTGGATACCTTCGTATATCTGTTTTGAAGATTGTCCAGTCGGTCTCGAATTGCCAATCAGGGGTAACGAGAGTTATTGTCCCGATCCACAATGACAAAGGACTCGAATTGGCGGGCATACCGAACGAACGCTCAGCGTCTCTCTGTGGCTACACAGAACGCTCGTAGTTAATACGTGAATTCTACGAAATGGACGCTACCGTGTTTGCAGTTAGCGAATTGAATCGAGTACTACAGAAACGGAAACGGACTCCGTTGTTCAATCGGTGATAGACCAAATTGGCACGCATAGCGGGCTCATCGAACGACAGTGTCACTCATCAGTATCGACGCTTTACCAAACGTCTCGTTCCAAATATACAGCAGTCATCTGCGAACACAGTCGGTTTGTGAGAAGCGAACAGTGGGTCAATGATTTTTAATACAATCGGTAGCGATCATAAGGTTTGGTGTCCAAATGCTGGATTTTATTGCCGATATCGGTAACTGTGGTGGAACCTGAAAAGACTACACGTGAGTAGCGTTTACTTCTATGACGTTAGCAGCACCGCGGACGAATTCAGGGAGTTCCTTTCGGAATCGATCTCCCTTCAATCGGCTCGTTGGTCCCGAGATGCTGATCGCACCTTGAATATCGCCTTTCGAATGTTCAATTGGCGCGGCAACACATCGCAGACCCTGTAAAATCTCTTCATCGTCGAACGAGACGTTTTCCTCGCGGATTTGGTTCAGCTCTGTGAATAGTTCCTCACGAGTCGAGACTGTGTTGACTGTCCGTTGGGGTAAGCCCGTTTGATCGATAATTCCCTCAACACGTTCTTTTGGAAGTTGTGACAGGATCGCCTTTCCAAGTGCTGTACAGTGGAGGTCCTTCCGATTACCCGTATAGGATGCTGTCTGGATGGCATTCTCTCCACTTACCTTGTGTAAGTAGACACCGGTTCCGTGCTCTTCGACCATAAACTGAGCGACTTCACCGGTCTCTTGTGCAAGGCGGTCAACCTCTTTCGTTGTTATCTCGTAAATATCAACGTTTGTCTTGGCATACTCTCCAAAGTCGACGAACCGGAGGCTTATGCGGTATTCGTCCCCTCGCTTGACAACGAACTCGCTATCGATGAGCGTCGCCAGGTGGCTGTGAACGGTCGCTTTGGCGAGACCGAGATGATCGGCGAGTTCGGTGACACCAGCTCCGTCGAGGTCTCGGAGTGCTTCGAGTATCCCTGCCGTCGTTTGGACGGCCTTCACCCGCCGTCCTCCGTTGTTCTGACCGCCGTGGTTGCTCATGCATGATCGTACTTATCGCAAGATCATATCGTTTGTGATGAACGAACACGACACAACGATGTATTCGCGTGGAGCGAAACAGAGAATTCTGACGGAGTTAGAGTCAGAACAACAGTCGGAGACGGTCAGGTTCGAGAAACTGGTTCGGCAGCCTTGGTCTGGGCACTGTTCTTGACGGCTTCGCCGGTCTCGGCATCGAAAAGATGGATCTTATCTTCAGGAAACTCGATATCGATGCTATCGCCCGACGAAAGACGTATATCTCCATCGACGCTCGCAGTGTGCGTCTCTTCACCGATGGAAATGTAAATATAGCTCAGTTCACCCATCGGTTCGACTACTTCGACTTCAGTCTGAATAGCGTTTGTCACACTCTCTTCGACGATAGTGATGTGTTCGGGACGGATACCGAGTTCCAATCGCTTGGATGTTTGGCCGATATTGTCGATGATCTCGGATGAAATCGTGTAGGTAAACTCGTCGTGTTCTAGCACATCACCGTTTCGCGCCACCGAAAGGAAGTTCATCGATGGTGATCCGATGAATCCTGCGACGAAACGGTTTCTGGGCTGGTGGTAACACGTAAGAGGCGTACCGAGCTGTTGCAGTTCTCCATCGTTGAGGACAGCGATGTAATCGCCCATCGTCATTGCCTCTGTCTGGTCGTGGGTCACGTATATAGTGGTCACGCCCATATCTTGTTGGAGCTGCTGGATTTCGGTGCGCATCGTCGTCCGCAGCTTTGCATCGAGGTTACTGAGCGGCTCGTCCATCAGGAACACTTCGGGTTCTCGGATGATGGCACGGCCAAGGGCAACGCGCTGTTGTTGGCCACCAGAGAGCTCTGAAGGCTTTTTCCCGAGTAGCTCCTCGATTTCGAGCAGCTCTGCCGTCTCTTCGACTCGTTCGTTGATTTCATCTCTACCGAGATCGGTGGTAATCTTCAACCCGTAGCCGATGTTCTTTCGGACAGACATGTGCGGATAGAGCGCGTAGTTCTGGAATACCATCGCCATGTTCCGGTCCTTCGGCTTGAGGCGGGTTATATCGCGGTCGTTGAGTAGTATCTGCCCCGATGTCACAGTTTCTAGTCCCGCGATACACCGGAGTGTCGTCGACTTTCCACAGCCAGACGGTCCGACGAGGACGAGAAAATCACCATTATCGACCGTCACGTCGAGGTCGTCGACAGCAACGATCTCGTTGTCTTCTACGTTGAATACTTTTTTTAGGCCGTTGAGTTCTAATTGTCCCATTGTTCACCTATTATCTACTGTGCCATCATTTAGCAGCCCATCTTATAAAACCATCTCTTGACCCCTGAGCTACGTCTTGACTACCACGTGATCATCATCGACGGTCCATTCGCCACTCACCGTCACCTCAGTAACGCGAGTGAGCTCTGTGCTGTTGACGAGTACTGCGTCTGGCGTTGGTCCATCGATGACGATGGTGATCGAATCGGCAGTGATATTGCCGAATGAAACGAAAAGCGCATTCTCTTCGGTTACAATCGCCATATCGATCAGTTCGTCAGCGTCTTCGTCGTAGAACCGGCCAGTAGCAGTCCCGTCGGCGTCGAGTGTCGTACGGAGCGTTAGTGACTCGGGGGTCCCCGAATGGACCGTCTCAGTTGGCTCACGCCAAGGTATCATGCTGCCGGCCCGCAGGAATATCGGCATGATCTCCAGCGGGGTGTCGACGCTGATGGTTGCGTTTCCGTTGTGGTGCTCGTCTGTCCAAATACTGATCCATTCACCCTCTGGGAGGTAGACCTCCCGCATCCCCGATGCCTCGAAAACTGGTGCGACGAGCAGATCTGTTCCGACGAGATACTCTGTATCGAGACGATGTGTGTTTGGATCGTCCTGATATTCGAGAACGAGCGGACGAATCACGGGAAGACCAGTCCGCGCGGCGATCTCCGCGTACGTATAAACATACGGTAGCAGTGAGTATCGGATTCGGGAGTACTCACGGAAGATATCGAGCGCTCGCTCACCGAACTCCCACGGTTCTCGGGGCGTGGTGCCGTGACAGCGCGCGTTGCTCGATAAGAGACCGAACTGTGCCCACCGAGTGTAGAGTGCATTAGTAGGAGTACCACGGAACCCACCGATGTCGTGACTCCAGTACGCGATACCTGACAATGAGGCAGAGAGACCTCCCCGGAGTGCTGCACTCATCCCGTTCCAGGTCGTCTGCGGGTCGCCACCCCAGTGCATTGGGAATCGTTGGCTCCCTGTCCACGCTGATCGTCCCCAGACGATGGCCTCATCGGTGCCATTGACCTCGCCGACCACCTCGTAGACCGCTTTGTTGTACAAATACGGGTAGAGATTGTGCATCGATGCCCCGCTCTTGCCATTCGCAAAGACGGCATCCTCCGGGACGTACTCACCATAGTCGGTCTTGAATACGTCGACGCCCATCTCAAGCAGACGACGGTGTTTGTCCTTCCACCACTCGACAGCATCAGGATTCGTGAAATCAACGAGTGCACCTCGATAGTCACCCTGACACGTGTGGTCCATCACGTACGGTTTTCCAGTCCCATCGCTGACGAAGTACCCCTCACGTGCGCCCGCTTCGAACGCCTCCGTGCCGACGGGAACGTGTGGATGTTCCCACAACGACAGACGGAAATCGTTCTCGTGTAGCCCAGATATCATCCCCTCTGGGTCGGGGAACTGTTCGGTGTCCCACGCCAAGTCCGTCGAGCAGTGATCGCGCATCCAGAACGGATCCAGATGGACGACATCGCTCGGAATCTCCGCTTCGCGGAGTCGGTCAACGATGGCTTCGAGTTGGTCGCGCGACTCGTAGCCGAGCCGTGACATCCACGTGCCGAAACTCCACTTCGGTGGTCGGTCCGGCCGACCAGTCATCGCCGTGTACGACCGCAGGATGTCCGTGAAGTCGGGACCGTAGAAAAAGATGAATGCGAAGCTGTCATCGGCGACGGAGACGGACGCGCTGGCCGTCGATGTCTTCCCGAAATCATAGTGGACGCGCGCTGTTGTCTCTACCAACATTCCGTATCCTTTCGATGAGAGGTGAAATGGGATGTTTTTGTATGCACGCGGTGTTTCCGTCCCGAGCGGTTCCTCGTGCCAGAGATCGAGTTCCCGACCGCGACGGTCGAACTCGACGAACTGTTCGCCTGCGCCGTAGAGCTTTTCGCTCGGATCGAGACTGAACGCTGTTCCTGTCTCTGTGATGCGTCGAGGGTTGTGGTTGATCTCTTCCTGTGTGAATCCCAATGGATCCACGCGTGAACGCGCGAACACATCTGTATCGTGACGTTGCTCTCGAAGGATCTCCTCACC
This sequence comes from Halocatena marina, assembly GCF_025913575.1. Lineage (NCBI taxonomy): Archaea > Methanobacteriati > Methanobacteriota > Halobacteria > Halobacteriales > Natronomonadaceae > Halocatena > Halocatena marina. Next base: position 559,306 of record NZ_CP109785.1, read on the forward strand.
ATCCTTGATACGGAAGCTCCACTCGTCGAGACCGATGACGACCTCCAATGCCCCCGTATCGAGGACGAGTGTCCCGTCTATCTCGCTCACAGCAAGCGCGACACTATCGGTGAGCGCGTCTCGTTTGATGTCGGGATACTCTCGTTCGATGCGAACTTCTGGATTCGCGTGGAGTTCGAATCTGACGGTTTTTGGTCCGTAGAATTCGAGCGTCACTGGGAGTGTGCGCGAGGTCGCCGTCTCCGGCGAGTCAGTCGCACACTCAAGCCTAACGGTGGTTCCGTCGATAGAATAGTCGTCGACAGCTACGACAGTAATGCGTTCGCTCGTCATTGACACTCGATTGAGCGAGACTCGCGCTATTAAAACTATCCCGCCCACCGTACTGTCAGTCGTGCTGTCGCTGTCCAGTCTATTACTGTCGCTATCACAATCTTTATTCACTCGTTACAACAGAGCATAGATGATGACAAACGAAAAGCCAGGGTACCGTATCGCACAGGGTGGTGGCGTCCCGTGGCGCGACATGGGACGGGAGGAGACCCATCGGCCGCCAGAGCGAGATATCGAAATCACCGACGTGAAGACGATGGCAATCGCAGGTAACTTTACGTGGGGTATTGTCAAGGTTGAAACGGATGCTGGTGTCTACGGTCTCGGTGAAACGTTTCGTGCCGAAGCAGCCCTCGATATGGCAGGGCGGATGACCACCGATCTCGTGGGCGAGAATCCACTCGACACACACCGGATGCGAGAGCTTCTCGAACAACGCTACACTGGCACTGGCCGCATCGGTCAGGCAGCGTTCACTGCCATCGAAACAGCGTGCTACGACATCAAGGGGAAAATATTCGATGTTCCGGTGTACGAGCTGCTGGGTGGGAAGTATCGAGACCGTATCAAAATATACTGTGACACGCACGGCGGAGCATCTCTCGGTGAGGCTGAGTCACACGATCCGAAGGACGTCTACACGCCGGAATCGTACGCTCGTGCGGCCCGTGAAGTCGTTGATGAGGGGTTCGAGGCGCTGAAGTTCGATCTCGACGTGCCGACTCACGAGACGTACGACGAGTCTAACCGCCGGATGGACAATGAAGCACTGGAACACAAGGTTTCGCTGGTTGAGGCAGTTCGGGACGAAATTGGCTACGATATCGACCTTGGGATGGATCTCCACTGGAACTTCACCGTGGAGACGGCTGTTCGCTTGGGGAAAAAGCTCGAGCGTTTCGACTTGGCGTGGCTCGAAGACCCGGTTCCACCCGAGAAATCGAAGGCCCAACAGCGCGTCGCAGAGAAACTCGATCTTCCCGTGCTCACTGGAGAGAATCTCGTCACAGTCGATCAGTTCAACACGGCCGCCCGTCAGGGCATGATGGATATCGCTGCGCCCGACGTGAACAAATGTGGTGGTCTCGGCGAGTTCGTCGATATCGCTACCGTCTGTGATCTCTACGGCATTCCCATCGCGTCGCACAACATCTCCAGCCCTCTCGGTACCATCGCTGGCGCGCACGTCTCTGCGGCAATTCCCAACTTCCTCTGTATGGAGTGGCACGCACGGGACGTTCCATGGTGGAACGAGATGGCAACCAGAACCGAAGGAAACGGGCCGATTCTCGAAGATGGGTATATCGACGTACCGGAAGGACCGGGGCTTGGCGTGGAACTGAACCGTGATCTGTGCGAGCAGTATCTGACCGACGGCTCCGAACTCATCATTTGAACGCATGACGTACACTGTTGTCGTCACTGACCACGATTTCGGAGACCTCTCAATCGAGCGCGCTGTCCTCGGCGACGTGGCCGAAATCGTGGCACTCACAGATGACATCGGCGAACGCGACGCGAACGCTGTGAAAGCGTTCAGGACGGCGGACGCAATCATCAACCTGCGCTCCGTTATCGACGCGAATGCCATCACCACGATGGAGAATGCTCGGGTGATCGCCCGATACGGTATTGGTGTCGATAATATCGACGTTGCAGCCGCAGCAGACTGCAATATCCCAGTAACGAACGTGCCCGAGTACTGTCACGAAGAAGTAGCAACGCACGCGCTCACGATGTTGCTCGCGCTCGCCCGAAGCATTCCCAGCTACGATCGGTCGGTTGGCCGAGGCGAGTGGAGTCGTGCCGTTGGGACGCCGGTTCACCGGTTCTCGACGCGGACCGTCGGCGTCGTCGGGTACGGAACCATCGGGCGGGAGATCGGTGATCGCGCTGCCGCGCTCGGAGCAGACGTCGTCGCAAGCGATCCATTCCTCTCTAAGGCCGATCTTGCGGACGATCCTGCTGATCTCGTCGCGTTCGAGGAACTGCTCGAACGGTCAGATTTCGTGACTATCCACTCGCCGCTGACGGACGACACCCGCGGTCTGTTTGATGCTGAGGCGTTCTGCCGGATGAAGGATTCGGCGTCACTCATCAACGTCGCACGTGGCCCGATCATTGACAGCGATGCGTTGTTGAATGCGCTGAACACTGGAGCCATCGCCGCTGCTGGTCTCGACGTGTTTCCTGACGAGCCGCCGCCGATGGACGATCCTCTATGCGACCACAACCGTGTCATCACTACTCCCCACGTCGCGTGGTATTCCGAAGAATCGAACGAGGAACGACGCCGAACGACGGCTAAAATCGTCGAAACCGTCCTCTCGGGCGGCGAACCGTGGAATGTCGTCAATGGCGTGTAGCACCGATCTCTTGGACAACAGAGGTGTACGGCGTGCAGTACAATCGAAGTCGGTTTCTCATCCTGTGTGAAACGGAACGTGAATGTTCAAGCCTTGCCGGTGCCAGCCGTGAGTCCCTCAACGACCCTCCGCTGGAAGAACAGCATGAACAGCATCAGCGGGACGATAGAGAGGAACACTGCGGCCGAGATCGTTCCCCAAGGGTACTGATATTCTCCCTGATAGAGTGCGATCCCAACCGTGATCGTGCGCATACTATCCTCCGTCATAAACGTCAACGCGAAGAGGAACTCATTCCATGCATAAATGAAGACGATAATGGCCGTCGTGGCCATCGCGGGTGCGGAGACAGGGAGGATGATGCGAAAGAGGACGCCGATGCGTGAGAGTCCATCCATCAGGCCAGCCTCTTCCAGTGAATCGGGGAGTTCTTTGAAGTATGCCTGAAATATCCAGACCGCGAACGGGAGCTGGAAGGCGGCGTAGGGGATGATGAGACCAAGGTAACTATTGAGCAGTCCCCACGACCGTGCCAACGAGAACAGCGGAATGAGTCGAGAGATGAAGGGCAGCATCGCAGTACCTAGAATGAGCAAGAGGACTGGAAGTTTGAACCGAAACCGGAGTCGTGAGAGCGAATAGCCTGCGAGCGCACCCAAAACCACATCGACGATTGCTGTTCCACCAGCCACTATTATGCTATTCAGAAGATATCGCATGAATGGAGCCTGTTCGAGAGCAACCCGGTAATTCTCGAGCGTCGGCTGCTGTGGAAGGTAGTAGACCGGGAACTGAACGACGTTGGACGGCTGTTTAATCGACGTGATAAATATCCAGAAGACAGGGAACATCGAGATGGCAACGAGTACGCCGATCGAGCCGTAGAAACCCAGTTTCTCTCCGACCCGCTGCAGCGAATCAACGTCGAACGCCCCGAATATTTTCGTGCTCATGTTATCGTACCTCCGGTTCGTACAGCGTTCCGACGTAAACGAGTGAAATTACCAGTGCTATGAGCGTGATTATCGTCGCCGCTGCCGACCCACGGCCAAACGCCAGCTGGGTGAACGTGAGCTGATGGTCGAACAAAACAAGCGTCGTTGTCGCTTCCCCCGGACCACCACCGGTCAGGCCGTAGGGGAGTCCGAAGGCCTGAAACGCTGGTAACGTTCGAAAGATGAGTGCGACAAGGATAGTTGGTTTCAACAATGGGAGCGTGATGTCGCGGAATAGCCGCCATCTCGATGCTCCATCCATGCGCGCCGCCTCGTAGAGGTGGTCCGGAATACCAGATAATCCTGCGAGCAGAATGAGTGCCATGAATGAGCTGGTCTTCCAGATGGTGATGAACGTCATCGATGCAAGTGCAACGTTCGGCTTCGCCAAGAACGGGAATGTCGTCTCGAAAATTCCGATACGAATGAGCATGTCGTTGATAACACCGTACTGTCCGTGGAACATCCACGCCCAGATCTTTGCGTTAATAACCGTCGGCAGCGCCCACGGAAACAGAATCGCGGCCTGCGTGATGTACTTTCCCCGAAACGATCGCTGGAGAAGTAGGGCCATCCCAAGCCCGATGCAGAGTTCGATGGGCACCGACACGAAGGTGTAGATCATACTCACTGTGAACGAGTTCCAGAATCCGCCGTTACTCAAAAGCTGTTCGTAATTCTGCAACCCGACGAACGTCTGTGGCCGTGCTTCGATGACATACCCTGTGTAGAAGCTACTCCGAACCGTCTCGATAATAGGGTAGAAGGAAACGGCGAGAAGAAACAGCACGACGGGCGCCAGCAGCGCCGTCGCCAGTTCTTCTTCCGTCAGCCGAAATTCCCGGTACCGCTGCCACCGCGATACGGCGGGCGTTGATTCCCCATCATGACGTGAGCTACTCACATGGTCGGCTGTGTCTGGCATACGTGTTCACCAGCCAGACGAAATCCGCAACAATAAATCTACGGACACACCCTCGCTCGCGTTCATGGCTAAGTGACGTATCTAAGATGGTCTCGATACGATTCAGCGTCTGTTCACTATCACAGCTACTGCCGTTCGGAATTGAAGACGATCTATGGTGCTGCTGACAGTAACTGTTAAGATGAAGGGCTTTGTTCCGTCGGTTGTATGGCCGATCAGCTTATCGAGGTCGTAGAATCTGCAGACAACGTCGCGACGGCACTTCGGGATATCGAAGCCGGTGAGACGGTCACTGTCCTCGTCGATGAAGCAGAGCGCACTATCGAGATGCACGACGATGTCGAGTTTGGTCACAAGCTCGCGCTCGAACCGCTGTCCGCCGGTGAGACAGTTACCAAGTACGGCACGAGTATCGGTGACGCATCGACGGCTATCGATGCGGGCGAGTGGGTTCACGTCCACAACGTCGAATCGAACTATGGTCGCGGCGATCTCGCCGATCAGAACCAGTCACAAGCGGTTCAGGAGTGAGAATCATGAGTGAATTCCTCGGATACGAACGCAGCGATGGTAGTATTGGCATTCGAAACAACGTGGTCATCGTCTCGACAGCCCCGTACGCGAACGATACAGTAACGCGCGCTGCGGACATCGTTGAGAACACTGTTCCGATCACACATCCACTCGGGCGGTGCCAGACCAAACCAGACGTCTTCCAGACGTACCGGACGCTTCTGGGTTATGCGACTCATCCGAACACCTACGGCGCGGTCGTGGTTGCACACGCCGGCGAGATCGTCGATGGTGACGAACTTGCGGCCGACACTGCCGAAACGGGCCGGCCCAGCGAATCAGTCAACATCCACGAGGAGAAGGGCGTAATGAACGGCCTGAAGGCCACTGTGGACGCCGCGCAGAAAATGGTCCGAGACGCGAGCGAGCAACGTCGAGTTCCGTCAAACATGTCGAATCTCACGTTCGGTATCAACTGTGCGACCTCGGACACGACCTCGGGACTCTGCCAACACAAGGCAACTGCTGGTGCCGTCTGGCGACTCATCGATGAACACGACGGTCGCGGGGTGTTCGCCGAGACGCCAGAATTCTTCGGTGGCGAACAGGAGCTTGCAGAACGAGCGATCAACGACGAGGTCAAAGAGAAGATCTTAGATCGTGTCGAGTGGTGGGATGAGCGACTGCAGGCGACAGGCTACGACGTTCGCGGTGCCCAGCCCACGCCAGACAATATGGATGGTGGCCTAACGACCATTGAAGAGAAATCACTCGGCGCACTCGTCAAATCCGGCAGTGGCCCCATTCAGGGCATGGTCGACTACGCAGAACAGATTCCCAATGAGTCGGGGATGTACATTATGGACTCGCCCGGGCACGGCGCTGAATCTGTCACCGGCATCGGCGCGAGTGGTGCGCATTTCATGATCATTTCGACCGGACAGGGACACACGCTCTCGAACGCTGTCATGCCGACGATCAAGATCACGGGGAATCCCGGCAGTGCAAAGCGTGTTCCGGAAGAAACTGATGTCGATGTGAGCGAGGCACTCGTTGGCGATCAGTCCATCGACTGGGCGACCAACCAGCTCTGGGATGAGATCAGCGCGATCATCGACGGGAAGCTCACGATGAGCGAGGCGCTCGGCGAGAGTCAGTTCGCAATCCATCGCATTGGTCCATCGACGTAAGATGGAGGTCGACCGTCAGCGCGCTGTCGATGTCGCAACAGCCGCCTTCGAAAGCCACGGCATTTCAGCGTCGGACGCCGAACTCACCGCTGAAGTGCTCGTGAGCGCAAATGCTCGCGGAAAACACTCACACGGGCTCTTACGCTTGCCGCGATTCATTCGTGGGATTGAACACGGAAACGTCGATCCCGACGGAGACATCGAGATAACTACCGAACGCGGCAGCAGCGTCACTCTTTCTGGTGGATCACGACTCGGTCCCGTCGTCGCAAGTGAAGCCGCAGTACTGGCGATGGAGCGTGCCGACGAATTCGGTATCGGAGCCATCGGCGTCCACGACACGAATCATCTCGGGATGCTCGGATACTACACTGACCTAATACGATCGGACGGATACGTCGGCGTTGCTATCACGAACACAGAACCCGCGATGCCACCACACGGAGGTACCGAACCGATACTGGGGACGAATCCCATCGCTATTGGTCTCCCAACAGATCCGGTGTTCAATCTCGACATGTCGACCTCCGCCATCGCACGTGGTACAGTTCTGCACAAAAAGGCAGCAGACGAGCCAATCCCCGAAGATCGTGCACTCGATGCCACCGGTGAACCGACGACCGATCCCGATGCGGCCCTTCAGGGTATGATTCTCCCCTTCGGTGGCGTGAAAGGGTCGGGGATCGCAATCGCGATCGAAGTGCTGGCTGGTGGTCTCGTTGGCGCAGCGATGGGAACCGCGGTCACCGGAACCTATCACACCAAGGATCCCTGCACCAAGGGCGATCTCTTTCTCACGATCGACCCCGAAGCGTTTGGGAACCCGAACTTCGCATCGGAGGCAAGCGCGTTCTTACGGGACATGAAACGTCATTCGGGATCTACCACCGACGAAATCCGTCTCCCCGGCGAACGATCGGTCCGACGCGATCGTGATCGCGAGACCGTCGAGATCGAAGACGACTGCTGGCAGGACGTCTGCGCGCTTGCGGAACCGAACTGAACCCGAATCCGACGAGAACAGCGCGTGCCCTGTAACTTTTTATTCTGTTATGATAAATACGGATAAACAAGAACAGTTATCATATGACCAATCCATGTGTGACAACATATGTCCCACCAGGACTATCGTCGAAAGAGACGTCAGTTACTGAAAGGTATCGCTGTCGGTAGTACGACTCTATTCGCAGGCTGTCTCGGTAGTAGTGGTGATAACACCGGTGGCAGCGATGGTCAAACAGAAATAAAGTACGTCTATCCCGGTTATTTCAGTTCTGATGCGAAGGATTTGCTGGCGATGTTTGACGAGCAGGCCAAGAAAGTCACAATCAGCGCCCAGAAAACGCCCGCCGAATCCTCATCAACGCGTAAGTACTACGTCAACCAATTCATTTCTCAGGCTTCATCGTTCGATGTTGGGAATATGGATGTCGTCTGGCCTTCGGAATTCGCGACAAACGGCTGGGCCGCTACAGTGAAAGACCCGAAGGGCCTCACTGATACGATGTTGAAAACGCCTGTCGAATCCGTCACTATCGATGGGTCTCTCTACGGAATGCCGATTCACACGGACGCCAACGCGTTGTACTACCGTACCGATCTATTGAAGGAAGCCGGATTCAACGAGCCGCCCAAGACGTACATGGAACTCGTAAAGATGGCAAAGAAGATCAAAAAGACCAGCGAGAAGGATCTCAACGGCTACATCTGGCAGGGCGGCTCCAACGAGGGCCTAACCATCATGTGGCTCAACTGGCTGTGGGGTATGGGCGGCAGTGTCCGACAGAACGGGACGCTCACAGTCAACACCAAGAAAGGAATTGACGCACTCTCGCACGCTGTCGATCTCATCCACAAGCACGGTGTAACACCCCAGTCCGTTCCGTCATCCAGCACCGACGAAAACCGGAAAACGTTCCAGCAGGGAAACACGATATTCATGCGAAACTGGCCGTATGCCTACGCGCTGATGAACGAGGACGGATCGCAAGTCAAAGGGAAATTTGATGTCGCACCGCTGCCGAAAGCCAAAGGCTCACCCAATGCTAAGAACTCCTGTCTCGGAGGGTGGAATATTTTCATCAATAATAATTCGAAGCACACAGAAACAGCCCAGCAGTTTGCTAACTTCATGGCCTCGAAACAAGCCCAGAAAAATATGGCGCTCGAACATAGTCGACTGCCAGTCCGGACGGATCTCTACACAGATGAGTACTTCAACGAAGCGGAGCACCTGAAACTATTCAAGGAGATCGTCGAACAGACGAGCGCCCGTCCATCGACCCCAAAGTACTCGGCTTTTTCGAAGATCGTGTACACAGAGTGTAACAAAGCTCTCGTCGAAAGCAAATCGCCGAAGAAGGCGCTCGACGATGCGCAGAACCAGATCGACAACCAAATCAACAACTGATGTCATTTTCATCCGTTGATGCTGTTTTTCGTCCGGTACAGCCGCTGTTGGCGTAGAAATGCATCGAGAATGTAGAACAGTTCGAACGACGTTAATCCGTAACGCGAATTCGGTTACTGTGTGATGATATTGTTCTCGATAGCCTCAACTACATGACGATACGTCCGTTCCAGCTGCGCACGCTCGGTTTTCGTCAGCGGTGGAAGCGGCGGGAGTGGCGTTCCGATGTCCATCCCGTGTACGGCAACGAGATGCTTGATTGCCGCTGCGGTCGGAAGGTCAGATGTCGCACTGACCATGGGCACGACGACAGTGTTCATAATACAAGATACAGCATCATTATCACCGGCCGCGTGAGCGTTGTACAGACGGGCAAGGAGATTTGGGAATATATTTGCAGGCCCCGCGATGATGCCATCAGCTCCAAGTTCGAGCGACGCAGCGGCGAGTTCAGTTGCTCCTTGAAAAACAGAGAACGCGGCGTTCGTCTGTTCGTTGACTTGGTGGTGATATGTGAGGTCCCCGGATGTATCCTTTAGACCAACGATGTTCGGGTGATCTGCGAGCGATATCACGGTCTCGATTTCGATGGCGTTGCCGGTCAATGGCGGGATATTGTACAAGACGATCGGTAACGGCGAACATTCCGCGACGTTGGTGAAGAATTCTTCGAGTCCCATCTGGGTCGTACTCAGATAGTACGGAGTGACGATGACTGCGACGTCTGCGTTCGTCTCAGCAGCAGTCCGAGTATTCTCGACGACAGCATCGACACTCGTGTCACCACAGCCGGCGAAGACGCAAGTGCGGTCGCCGACGACCGAAGCGACGGTCTCGATAACAGTGTGGTTCTGGTCGGGTGTCAGACTTGAGAATTCGCCAATCGAGCCGCCCGGAAACAGACCGTGAACGCCAGCCTCGACGAGCGAATCGGTGAATCGCTCGAGTGTAGATACATCGATCTCCTCGGTACGCCTGTCGGTAGGCGTAGCCATGGGAACGACTACTCCCGATAGGTCCATACCTACCACTCGGCCAGTATCAATTTATAATTTGGGATGGTGTCACAATCGATTGATTAGTTCCTGATCAACAGAGACAGCGTCTGGATACCTCGGTTCGTTCATAGTCAGTGGGGTAACACTTATTGTGACGATAGCCGACCGTGTGGATATGAGTTTGGATGCAGCCAACCGGTTAGACAAGAGAATGCTCATCGATGGCGAATGGACCGATGCTGATGATAGGATTGCAGTCACCAATCCATATGACGGAACAGCTGTCGGGTCCGTCCCGTTGGCGAGCACGTCACTGGTGAATGAAGCTATCGAGGCAGCCGACCATGCCCACCGTGCATCGACGCTCTCGGCCTACGAACGCTACGAGTTGCTCGCTGCTGCCGCCGCCGAACTCGAAGCACGCGCAGACGACGTGGCGACGATCATCACGAGCGAACAGGGAAAACCGATTTCCGAAGCGCGAACGGAGGTCGACAGAGCCGTGCAGACGCTGCAGCTCTCCGGTGAGGAGGCAAAGCGAATGTTCGGCGAATACATCCCGATGGACGGCCAGAAAGGATTTGCGAAGGATCACTGTTTCACCCAGCACGAACCGCTTGGCGTCGTCGCCGCCATCACGCCGTTCAACTTTCCACTAAACCTCATGGTACACAAGGTTGGACCTGCCCTTGCTGCGGGTAACGCGGTCGTCGGTAAACCCGCATCCAACACACCACTGAGTTCTATCGTGTTGTTCGAGTGTCTCGAAGCGGCCAGTGAGGATATCGGTGCGCCTGATGGTCTCGTGAACATCGTCACTGGAAGTGGATCAACAGTCGGTGACGCTTTCCTCGACCACGAGGCAGTCGAAGCCATTTCGTTTACGGGTTCGACGGATGTCGGTACGTATCTTGCAAATAATAGTGGTATGAAAGAACTTACTTTAGAACTCGGTGGAAATGATCCAACAATTGTCTGGGATGACACCGACATTGAGCAGGCTGCTGAGCAGCTTATTAGTGGAGCCTGTTCGAACGCTGGGCAGGTTTGTAACAGTGTCGAGCGTATTCTTGTCCACGAAGACATCGAAGCCGAACTCATCGATGCGCTGGTTGAGGCCGCTAAATCGCTAACTATCGGTGATCCCATGAACGAAGCGACCGACGTCGCAGCAATGATTGATGATGATCAATTCCAGACCGTGGTCGATCTGCTCAAGATGACCATCGACGAGGGCGCTACCGTAGAATGCGGTGGCGGCTACGGAGACAATCTCGGAACTCGCGTATTCGAACCGACAGTCCTGTCGGGCGTCACGTCGGAGATGCCCGCAGCCAAAGAAGAGGTATTTGGTCCGCTCGTGCCGGTTATTTCTGTGAGCGACTTCGACGAAGCAATCGAAGAAGCCAATACCACAAACTACGGGCTCGAAGCCGGACTGTTCACGCAGGATATCGATCGCGCGAAACGCGCTGCCGACGAGATTGACGCCGGCGGTGTGAACATCAATACGGTCTCCGGATTTCGAGCGGACCACATGCCCTACGGCGGATTCAAGGATTCTGGCGTTGGCAAGGAGGGTATCAAGTACGCTGTCGATCACTTTTCTCGTGAGAAGCTCGTTGGATTCCACCGAGGATTCATCGCCTAATGCAGAGTACTCAGCCGTTATCTCCGTAGGGGACTGTCACTGAATCCACCGTGCGATAGCACGGAATATCGCTTGATTTTTCAGGTCTCCAGCTCGCACTATCGCTATGCTATCTGTCTGCCGATTGTTGTACCAATCGCTTGTTTGTCATTCAGCACTCGTTGAATTGCACCTTAGGAGAATGAATGTTCGGATTCGAGACGATCAGAGGAAGTGAGGTCGAACAGCAGACTTCTCTACCCGTTTACTGAATTTCGATCCAAGTCTTCTCGGCCGCTGCTTTATAAATAGCCTCCATCGTTACCATGTCGACGAGTCCGTGTTCGCCGTTCGGGGACAGGTGTGCATCTCCGCGTACGCGATCAGCGAAATAATCGAACTCCTCGCGCATTTGGTCGACCATCGCAAGCGTGATAGATGATTGGCTGTCTCCCCGAGAGAGGTGGAGTTTCCGTGATTGCTCCTGAAAGAACGCGGGTTCGACACGAACTTGTCCTTCTGTCCCGGTTACGGTGATACCACTGGATTGGCGGGCGTTGTGACTCGCATAGCAGGACGCAAACACAGAATCAGGGAACTCTAGCATGAACGAAACTGTTTCATCCACGTCAGCGAAGGCGGCATGCGTACTCGCGGTCTGTCCTGTTGCGGCAATCGGATCTGCGTCCAAGAGGAAACGGGCCGTGTTCAATGGGTAGATGCCGATGTCAAAGAGCGCACCGCCTCCAGCGAGCTCCTCGTCGAGTCGCCACTGATCCGGATCTGAATTAACGCGATCAAGCAACCGCTGTGACATGTCTGCGCGTACTTCCATCGGATCACCGATGTATCCAGATTCGATGAGTTCACGCGCACGTCTAACTGCTGGTTCGGTGTGCATCCGGTAGGCGATCATGAGATCAACGCTGGCCGCATCGCACGTCTCGACGAGGGTCCGTGCCCGGTCACTGTCCCGTTCCATCGGCTTCTCACAGAGGACAGCTTTCTCGAAGGCCGCTGCAGTGCTCGCGTAATCAAGATGCAGTGCGTTGGGGGTACAGATGTAGACAGCATCGTATCTGTCGCGCGCAACACCGTCATGGAACGCATCATAGCTGATGCCAATCGCCCCGTCTGTGGCTGCTGCTACCTGTTCGGCTTTTTCAGCCGTGCTGCTAACCAGCACCGTCGGTTCACAGCGGTCGCTCGCTTCTAGCGCAGGCAAACTGCGTCCTTTCGTGAACCATCCGAGACCGACAACCGCAAATCGGACTGGTGCTGTTGAGTCTGGATCGGTCGTTACCCAGTCGCGTGCACAGCTATCTGTGAACAATGCGTCTAATTCCATATAGTAGTACACTAGAGCGTGGTTATTAAATGCATCCACGCTTTCACTGAATCTGCTGACTCCACTTGCACGTTTTGTTCGCCACATTCAGAACAGTTGTCGTGCGCTAACCGAAGTTCTATACTGCCATCATTCAACGAATCCAACACGTGGTAACGTTCGGTCGAATGAAAACTGGTGCTGGATCGATACGATACATGAAATACTATCTGATGAGTGTAAAATCGATGCTTACCCTCGCTGGCCAGACGTGGAGACAGTTAGAACGCGATTGGAAAGCGGTAGTACTCGGGCTGTTTGTGATGATACTTGTGCTTGCCGGCATTTCGATCCCATGGTGAACCGATCTGAACCAGAACAGTTTGTGCTTCCTGGACTCGGAGTCCTCGCTGTGATCGGATTGGCCGCACGGACGGTCACAGCTGTTGTTCCGGTGAGTCATTTGATTGTTGCAATATTCATTGGGGTGATCATTGGGAATATTTACGGTGTTCCACGGTGGGCACTGGCTGGAGTCGGAACGAACAAACTCTTGCTCGAAGCAGGTATCGTTATCATGGGTGCAAACGTTGCTCTCGGCCGTGTTATCGCTGCTGGGCCGAAAATTCTTATACTCGTCACTGCGACAGTCGTGACAACCATCGTCTCGGTTGAAGTACTCGCACGGGGGACAGGGATCCGCAACAAGGTCGGTTCGTTGCTCGCTGCTGGATCAGGCATCTGCGGCGTTTCAGCTGTTGTCGCGACGGCGGGGAGCATCGAGGCGGATGAGAAACAGATCGCCTATGCTGCTGCGACTGTGCTACTGTTCGATGCATTGACGCTGATCATCTATCCGGCCATCGGTCACATTCTCGGGCTCTCAGACACTATCTTCGGTATCTGGGCAGGGTTGACAATGTTTAGTACCGGACCGGTAGCTGCTGCTGGTTTCGCGTTTTCAAATACCGCTGGAAAGTGGGCACTACTCGTCAAACTCACGCGAAACGCGCTGATTGGCGTTGCAGCGATTGGCTATGCACTGTATTATTTTCACGAATCAAAGAACGCAACGAAACAAGCCGCGTACGGTGGCTGGAGTCGGCTATGGAATTCCTTTCCGAAGTTCGTTTTGGGATTCCTCGCGGTCATGTTGGTCGCCAACGCTGGTATACTCTCCCCTGAGCATCGCTCCTCGTTGAAACATGCTTCCGATTGGCTGTTCCTGTTTGCGTTTTCCGGCCTTGGTCTTGAAATTCGATTCGATGAGCTTCGTTCGACTGGTCTCAAACCGGTACTCGTCGTGCTTATAAGTCTTATCGGAGTAAGCTCGCTCTGTCTATTCGTTCTCATGACTATTTTCGATCCAACATCCTTGTCGTGAACTGGACGACGTTGATTGGAGAAACGACTCGAACGGCATTTTCTTTAACCACACGTTCAATAACGGGGTAAGGGATGCGGGAATTCACGTTTACGATCGAATACGAGTACGGAGTCGACCCTGTCATGAACGTTTTCATCGACAATCCGAATTCGGTGGCGCGTTCGCTTGACGGATTCGTGACCAAGGATCAGTTCTGGCGGATCGAACGAATCTCTGGGTCAGTAGATGTACTCGATCAGATCAAACGGGTCCGATTCGATGATGGGACCTGTGGTGAGTCGGTCACGCAACGTGACTGCGATGCGACCCGCTATCACGACGTTCTCGAACGTCGCAATGGAGAACTTGTCCTCTATACGTATCTCGAAGACATTCAGGACTGTGAGTCTATTCACACGCTTGCAGGAAAACACCTTCCACCGGGACTTGTCTTTGAGACGCATCGTCAAGCGAGTCAGCATTCGTGGCGTGTGCTGATGCGGTCAGACACGCACGTTGGTGTACTCTACGACGAGATCACCGCACGACTGCGTGATGGACTTTCGTTCCGGATGGGCCACCTCCGCGACGCTGACGGTTGGCAGCGCGACTCTCTTGCGTCGCTTACATTACCTGCCGAGCAACGAACTGCACTCAGCGCAGCCGTGGAGGGTGGATATTACGAAACGCCACGCAAAACAACGCTCGACGATCTCGCAGCAACCCTCGATATCCCCCGCTCGACGTTCTCCTACCGACTCCGACAGGCAGAGATACAACTCGCACATCGCTACGTCACAGACAACAAACGAAACCAGTGGTTTTGAGTGACAGTATCGATACGATGGCTGTCGAACTCGGAACGAAGTGACCGCCAGCACGTCGGTAGCTGTCCTTATTATTGATTGAGAATCGAACAATCGACGATCGATATCCAAGAGGAGCCGGGATTGGTTATGCTTTGTGTGGCTGATACGGTTACAGAACGGTCGTCCGACTGAGAGCACAGCGAACGAAGTTCAGTTTCTGATTACCTAGCGTTATACACTGTTTTTGAATTAGAAGTATTTACTCGAATTCTCCGAGCGATGATGAACATAGTTTTTCGAAGAGTCTTTCGAGAATTGATGACAGAAACGCTCAATGTGCGACAGACTACGAATAGCCGTTAGTGTACAGCGCAACTAATTGTGGCGGCTCAAGTGGACACTCGGACACTCGTACAACCTCGGTACTGCAGGTAGTTATGCGTTTGCCCGAATGTAAATATGTCTGAGTAATAAAAGAAATATATTAATTCGTTCGATTACAGTCTTTCTTTCTATCGAGTGTTTACTTATAATCTTAGATTGGAAACAAGGAGTGGCTCCTGATGTCATGGAATATCAGACACATAATCTCCCAATTTCGGATGGCTGCATGCGCGACGGTATTTCGACCGCCGAGATAATTCGCTGCCGAGTTGGTGATCGAACGCACGTCCCGAAGTGACCAACAGACTATTCATGGGAAGATGATAATTAAAAATCCGATACTCATGGATGGGTTCAGTGATGCTGTGAATGGCTATTTCGATGTCGAAGATCAGCTATCACGGTACTTTCTTCGTCAGGCAGACGGCCATTTTTCTGCCGAACAGGATGAAAAGCGATCGATCGAATCACGCAGCGATTTCGAGGCACGTCGTGAGCGTGTGCGAGACATGTTTCTCTCAAGGATTGGAGGGCTTCCAGAGCGTTCTAAAGACTTATCGATAGAGACGGTGGATCGGCACGAACGGGATGAGTATTCGATCGAGATGGTGTCGTTCGAGAGCAATTCGAACTTCCACGTGACTTCGAACTGCTATGTGCCCGACGGAAATGGACCACATCCGGGGATTCTCTTTCTCTGTGGACATCTCGACGATCCGAAATCGGATCCGCTCAATCAGAAAGCGTGTATCGAACTCGCGTTGAACGGCTTCGTTGTCCTCATCGTTGATCCAATCGGTCAGGGAGAACGAACACAGTATTATGATTCCGAGACTGGCGACCCAGTCTTCGACGGTAGTGGTGGTGTCTTCACCCACTGCTATGCGGGACAAAAGTGCTTTTACGCCGGGATGAACCTCGCGCGGTACATGATCAACGACGCTCAATGTGCGCTTGATTACCTCCATCAACGAGACGATGTCGACAACGATCGGATCGGTGTTACCGGCACTTCCGGTGGTGGCACACAGACCCTGTATCTCTCACTCGTCGACGACCGAATCGATGCTGCCGCTCCGTGTTGTAGCGTTACTGAACGACGCGAGTGGTTGAAAAGTGGAAAGCGAATTGACGCCGAACAGGCGATCTACGGTGCAATAGCGGATGGCATCAACTACGATGATCTGATCACGGCGATGGCACCACGACCGATTTGTATCGGTGCGGCCACTTCTGATGAGTATTTCCCGATCGAGGGCGTTCGAGACGCAATCGATCGCACGCAGCGTATCTACGACCTCTACGATGCAAAAGAACGGGTTCGTCTCGTTACGGCCGACAGGACACACTGCTCCGTGTACGAACTCAGGGACGGCGTCTTCCCGTGGCTGTGTGAGAATCTTGCGGATTCCGAGTACGTATCCCACGACGAACGACGAACCCTCGAAACAGCCGCGCTGCAGTGTACGCCTCGCGGGAGCGTCCAGAAGGCGTACACTGATGAGCGAACGATTGATGATCTGATCCGAGAAGACGTTGCAGAGACACATCCCAACGCAGGAATACAACCGACTGTCGACAGCGCATGCGCTGACGAACTGCGACAGACGCTCGTCGAGACGTTCGACCTCGACCGGAATGTGTGTGAACTGTCTCCTCGATTCATCGACCAGACTACATCTGATGAGTTGAAAGTCGAACGAGTCTGGTTCAAAACCGAACGAAATCCAGATATCGTCGTGACAGGTGTGCTGGTATCGGTGCCAGAACCGACTCAGTCCCCTGCTATAGTCCTGTACGAGCGTGGTACGGAAGAGTTACCGGAACGACGCGAGGAGGTCGTGTCCCTCGCTGACGAGTATGGGACAGTCTTTGTCTTCGATCCACGCGGTGTTGGTGCGGTGAAAAACCGTGCCATTCCGATTCCGTGGTGGGTAGATGCGTACGACGACATCTACGGGACTGAGTTCAAATTGGCGTACGACGCGTTACAACTGAAGTCCTCTCTGCTCGGGATGCGCGTATTCGACGTGCTTCGATCTGTGGCATTCCTCCGCAACGAAGCCGACGCCGAACGTATCTCGTTCGTTGGGGAGGGCATCGGTGCGTTCTATGCACTGTATGCGGGAGCTGCCACCCACAGTGTAGACCGAATCGACCTTCACGATCTCCCACCCAGTTTCTATGAGATGACGACCGGGTCGAATGTCCCCTTTCACCCGCAACTCACTGTGTTCGATGTAATTGGTGCGTGTGACGTACCACAGTTGCTCACAGCACTCGACCAGCGTGGCGTGCAGGTCGACGTGCAGTGATCGGTGAATGGTAAAGCACACGTTACTTGGGTGAACGCCCTCTTCCGTATCGATTGACGTTAGTGATGGCTATTGAGGAGAACTTAGTAGAGTCGATAACGGACGCGGCTCCGTACTTGGATTATCTCAACCAACTGTGGAGATGGTGGACCTGAGCCACCGTAGTTCGTACCAAGATTGTACCCTCTTCTGAACATCCGTCTCCAACGACTTTCATACATCGACATATGGTTTATGACGGACAATCGCCTGTTTTTTACCCGTTTCAAGCAACCATTGACCATGACCGAATTCGATCCAGAGATGTTTGAGGACAAGTACGTTCACTACTTCACAGAGCTGCAGGAGGCATACAAGCGCGCGTTTGACACCATGAACGAAGAATACGACTCGCAATTGATTCATACGATCGATCAGCAGGTACTCAACGAGTCAGAGCCGTTCTACGACGATGGTGCGTTTCGAATCGACCTCCCTGAAAGCCCAATGGCACGCGCGGATGTCGTCGTAGGAGAAGAGAAGTTCGAACACATTCTCGACCGATACACAGACGAGCTGTGTCAAGAACTTCGAGTCGTATTCGACCTCGAGTGATCTGTTTAGAGACTCGTTCCGCGCTGCTCTGTCGTTCTTAGTAAACAAGTAATATGTTCGAGCGTAACTACACTGATTGAGAAAGAGACACAGCAAACAGTACATATGCAACACAGAAAACAACTGTCGCCTGCTCAGGAAGCACGACATGACTGAATCAGCCGACTACGATGATTTCGCGGATGTGTCCCCAGAGGCAGCGTTCGCACTGCTCGGCAACAAAACTCGAATCGATATCATCAGGGAACTGGGTGAGATCTCTGATGAGTCTCTGTCGTTTTCTGCGCTCCGAAGCCGTGTTAACATCGCTGACAGCGGTCAGTTCAACTACCACCTCAAGGAGCTTCTCGGGAGTTTTGTTCGACGAACCGATGACGGGTCCTACGAACTCACGTATGCTGGAAGTCAGGTCGTCGGAGCAATCTACTCCGGAACGTTCAACCAGCGAGGTGCTTCCCGTGCGTTCAAGCTCACCTCCTCGTGTACCAAATGTGGATCGTCGTTGGAGGCTGATTACGAGCAAGAGCGGGTAACCATTCGTTGTCCAGCGTGCGACGACCAGAAATCGTCGTTTGGCTTCCCACCGGGCGCGTTCGAGAACCGCACTCACGAGGAACTCGCACGCGCGTTCGATACGTGGCTTCAGTTGTTACTCTTAGCATCGTTCGGCGGATTCTGTCTCAATTGTGCTGGCCGAATGCACGGCTCGATAACCGATGTTTCCGAATATCTCGACGATAAAGAAATCGGGACTAAGCACGTCTGTGAGCGGTGTACGAATCGCACCGTGAACTCAGTTGGTGCCTATCTTCTCTATCAGCCCATCGTTGTCGCGTTTCACCACGACCACGGAATCGACGTTACCGAAACGCCGATCTGGGAAATCCCGTGGCTGCGCGATGAAGAGACGACAGTGCTCTCTCGGGAACCGTGGTGTGTTCAATCGGTTGTGGAACTCGATGGCGACCGTCTCGAACTCGTGGTCGAGGATGATCTCTCCGTAACCATCGTCGACACATAAAATACAATCTGAATCAATCCTATATTCTATAACACGTGTTTTGTTATCATATTAGTAACAAATTTATGCTTCTTCCTCATCGATT
This sequence comes from Halocatena marina, assembly GCF_025913575.1. Taxonomy (NCBI): domain Archaea; kingdom Methanobacteriati; phylum Methanobacteriota; class Halobacteria; order Halobacteriales; family Natronomonadaceae; genus Halocatena; species Halocatena marina. The sequence continues at coordinate 578,567 of NZ_CP109785.1, forward strand.
AAATGATGAATAACGGAGTATCGCAGTGGTTCAACATCATTATATCATTACTATTTTATACTCGGTCATTGGGTGGTTTTACCACGGCTGTAATCGACACAACTAGCCGAAATGGAGACAATTCATCGGTTTCTGTATACGAGGAACCATTGGTGGAAAGCCATAAGCGTGCGCAACCGCTACCGGTCGGTATGAGCACGGAAGCACAAAAATCAGAAGACGAGCTCCGAGAGGAGGTAACGAACTTCTTGCGGCGTAATTTCCCCCAGATCCAAATGCACGGCGGAAGCGCGGCGATCCAACACCTCGATGTGGAGGCTGGTGAAGTGACCGTCGCTCTCGGTGGTGCTTGCAGCGGCTGTGGAATCTCTCCGATGACGATTCAGGCAATTAAAAGCCGAATGGTGAAGGAAATTCCAGAAATAAACAGAGTCAACGCCGAAACTGGTATGGGCGGTATGGGCGGTGGGGGCGGTGGTCAAACCTCGCCATCCTTCCCCGGTGAGATGACCGACGACGACTCTGACGAGGGACCACAGGCCCCGTTCTAATCGCCTCGCTGTCGCGTTTGTTTCCTGCTTTATCTCTTCCTTTCAGAATAAGGTATGCGAATCAGAAGTCGTGAATCACGATTGTCACGGGAGACAAAGATATACTACTGTATTCCAATCAATTTTCTAAACAGTGTGTCATACGTGATGAAATATCCGTAGCAAATGTGAATCCTTACACGCGTAATGCTCTCGTACAAACGACATCTACGTCACTCTGAGCAGTATTGAATGGATATATCGTCGTCTTCACCGAGTAGCGTGTTCATACCTAACACACCATCGTTATGTGAAATGCGTTCATACTCACTTTCGTATGCCGGAATGCCAGAATTGTGGCGCGTTCGTGACCAGAGCGTACGCACGAGTGTTCACCCCGATCGGTATCGAGAACCCACGGGTCTGTCCGAATTGCGAGGACAAGATCCGTGATGGAGCGAGCGTCCGCGAAGCCCGTTCGACGCGTCGAACTTAGGAGACGAAGCTACTTGCGCTCTCAAAGACCGCTTCTGTTCGTGTTTCGTCCCGTGCTTCCGCCGTCACACGAATAAGCGGCTGTGTCCCACTGGCCCGCAGGAGGAACCATGCGTCATCGAGATCGACCCGGACACCATCAAGTGTCGACACGGAATCCGCGTCGTAAGTTTCGGTTACTTGCTCACGAATAGCAGCCATCGTTGCTTCTTTCTCTTCAGTGTCGATGCTCGCCCGTCGGATCGGATAGCTTGGGATCGATGCAATGAGTTCTTCGATCGAGTGTTCGGCTGCGAGTTCGACGAGCCGGCAAGCCGCGAGTGGTCCGTCTGGACATCGCGTCTGTGAGGGCCAGATCCACGCTCCGCTCGGCTCCCCGCCAAAGGGTATCCCTTCACCAACCGCTTCAGCGATGTATACATCTCCGACAGGCGTATGCTCGACACCGACACCGTGCGTTTCGAGATAATCCTCGACAGCGAGGCTCGTGTCGATCGGAACGGCAACTCGATCCCCCTCTTCAGTCGAGTACGCGGCGAACAGCGCTAGTAGCGCGTCTTTTGGGACGAACTGTCCGCTTCCATCTACAGCCATCATTCGGTCAGCGTCTCCATCGTGAGCGATACCGAGATCAGCATCACTCTCTCCGACGAGCGAACAGAGAGAAGTCAGTGTTTCGCTGTTCGGTTCACTCGGACGCCCAGGGAAGCGACCATCGGGTTGGGCATTGAGCGTCTCGACGTGACAGCCGAGCTCGATCAATGCCTCGACGGTAACGCCTCCGGCCCCGTTTCCGAGATCGACGACGACACTGGGACGTTCATCGCTCTCGAACTCGACTGCCTCGACGAGTGCCTCGACGTGCTTGGTTGTGGCGTCTGCTTCGGTCCGCGTGCCCTGTCCATCCCACGGTTCGAGCGAAACACCCTCCTTGATGCGTGTTTCGATGGTCGTGCGCAGTCCTTCGTCGAACGCCTGTCCGCTTGGCTGCCAGAGCTTCAAGCCGTTGTCCTCCGAGGGGTTGTGCGAGGCGGTAATCGAACATCCTGCGTCAGCGTCGTACCAGTTGACGGCGCGGGCGACGGTAGGTGTTGCAGCGAGCGCGAGATCGACGACGTCTGCACCAACTTCACGGGCGCCGGCTGCGAACGCATCAGCCAGAATCGTGCCGCTCGAACGTGGATCCCGTCCCATCACGATACGATCTGCATCGACACCGACCGCTCGACCGACGTCGAGCGCGAGGTCTGCCGTGATCTCCTCTCCAACTGGTCCACGGATACCGCTCGTTCCGAACATGGTGGTCTCCTCGATGGTCACAATGAAAACTACTGCGGGTTCCGGTTCGATCGTAGATAATCGATCATTGTAAACACGATCGACAGACTGAACCGGGTCCCGTTGACTTCTGTGCTGTCGTACAACAGAACGACCCGTGTCACGATTCCGTTGATGAATGTAGTAGAATGAGATGATGAAAACGCATCAGTTCATCACTAGTGATGGAACTCTGAATAGAAATTAGACTATCACATTCATTTCACGTATGAAACAGTCCTTTGACCTCTTTCAGGAAATACGCCGCCTGTATGCGAGGGGTGAGATCAGAAAGGTAATACAACGTCCCGAGCTCTTCATCAGGGACCAACACCGGCTCGAAAGACGGGTCCTGAATGTTTTGTAAACCGTTCGATAGTACGTTGGGTGAGGCGTAGAACAGCCGTCGTCGTACCTCTGCCCACGAGTGCGCATCTGACAGATTAACTGACGCAAACGCGACGATGTAGCCAGCATCGAGCTTCGGTGTTAACCGCTGCAGTGTGACCCCTCCAACTGGCTCATCGTGGAGAAACTCCCAGATTCCGGCTGGCGTTCCGCGGTACTGCCGGATGTCGCCATGGTGGAAACTCAATACGCCATGGGTTGGTTGCGTAAGGATTTCACCCTGAAGTATACCTACCTGAAAGTGGACGACAGCGTCGCACGTCTCCGCAACTGCCTCGACTACGTCGGACGGAATGGTAACACCGAATGGCTCTGACGGCTCCGCTTTACACGGGAGGTACTTCGCTGACCCCAGCCATTCAATATTCGACAGCGGCGTGTGTGTTTGTGGATCTCGTCTGACGATATTCTTAACGTACTGCACTCCCGTACTGCAGTGTTCCTTCAGGTGACTTCCGATACCGGAGTCGCCGAGTGTGTTCTCGTCTGGCTCGCTGGCGTGTACGACGAGCGGAATCTCAACGTTCGCGTCCTTAACGATCCGTCGTAGTGAGGCGACCATCCAGTCCGCGATTTCATCGCGACCTGTTAGGAAGCAGACGCGAAGAGAGGTGCTGGATGACATATTCATGTCTCGGAGCTCTCTGGCTTGTTTATCTCGCTTGTATATCCCGATAGCCCGCAATAGTTACTAACAGCATAATGCAGGGTTTTCGTGGCTGCTGATGCGATAACGATGAAGTAACTGTCTACCGAATAGTTCACTGTGTCAGTTCTATCTACGTATTATGTCTAGAAAGTGGTTTATTGTAGTTGGGATGGAACTTTTCGTGTATATAGACATCTTTTATAGAGTATGATTATACACGAAAGAACTTCCTTAAAATCGCTGTCTATCGTCAGCAATTCGGATGCGCTTTTGTTTCCGGCTATTGAACTGTTCTCCATGAAATCAGAGAACGGCAGAGACGATGCAAAACGGCGCGCTGGCGAATCGGCGGCCGAACTGATCGAAGACGGGATGGTCGTCGGACTTGGGACAGGAAGCACCGCAGCGCACGCAATTCAGGCGATCGGACGGGCTGTTTCCGAAGGAATGGACGTTTACGGGATTCCAACATCGTTCCAATCGCGCGCGCTCGCCCGTGAAGTAGGAATTCCACTCGTGACACTCGACGATGCGTTGCCAGATATTGCGATTGATGGAGCCGACCAGGTCGCAGACGGAGCGCTCGTGAAAGGAGGTGGTGGTGCTCACGCCCGTGAGAAAGTTGTAGACGCGCATGCAGCGCGCTTTATTTGTGTTGTCGACGAAACGAAGCTCGCAGACGTGCTCAATCACCCAATCCCACTCGAAGTGCTCCCGTCTGCTGTTTCGGCTGTTGAGGACTCACTCCGCGAGCGTGGCGGTGAGCCGACACTCCGCGCTGCCGAACGAAAGGACGGTCCCGTGATAACAGATAACGGTAATCCGGTACTCGATTGTGATTTCGGGACGATCGAAGATCCAGACGTGCTTGCAGCATCGCTCTCTGCGATTCCTGGTATCGTCGAACACGGCATCTTCGCAGCTATGGCTGATGAGATTCACGTCGGCTTCTCCGATCGAGTCGATATCCGATCGGTGTAGTAACTACCCGATCGAATAGAAAACGAGTAACTGAGGGACCTTACAGGTCTCGCGGCTGTACTGTCTTGCGGTCGTTCTCTCCTGCGCGCCGTGCAGCGTCGTCGAGAAGGTCCTGGACCTCCTCATCGAGCGCGTCGTAGAAGTCCGATGCAACATTCATGTCATTAAGCGCGTCCTTTACGGCGGCTTTGACGATTAGATCTGCCATACAGAATCCCATTCTCGTACTTACTTTATAAACCTTCTCAAATAAGGAGCCTCTCGAGGGTGATGACGGCATTTTCGAATCCGATATTTTCAGAATCAAAGTCAGTTTCGAAGAGATAATAACAGAATTGATTCGATAGTCGATGAGTAGGAGTTCATGGAGCTCAGAACGAAGTCATGCGCGAACTATTGAACTCCCTCGCAGCGGGTGAAATCTCGGTATCAGAGGCCGAAGCAGAACTGAACGGGTACGTGACCGGAGACGCTGGACGGTTCGATGCAGCGCGGACAGGACGTACAGGCATACCGGAGATGATTCTCGCGGAAGGGAAGACGCCAGAAGAGACTGCTGCGCTGGCTGTCCTCGCGGTAGAAACCACCGAACGGGCGATCATCACCCGAACAGATGCACCGACCGCAAATGAGGTCGAAGAGTGTGTTATCGAGGAACATCCCGACGCTGTGATCGAACACGCAGAGCGTACTGAGACTATTGTGGTCTACAGTCCAGCATTCGAACCTCCATCACTCGACGCTGATATAGGAATCGTCACCGCTGGAACGTCAGATGCCGTTCCTGCGGGAGAAGCAGCAACTATCGCTCGTGAGATGGGCGCACGCGTTACTCGGATCGATGATGTTGGGGTAGCAGGACTTGCACGGTTGATCGACCGTCTTGATGACTGTCGAGCACAGGATGTTCTCATAATCGCCGCTGGACGGGAAGGCGCGCTTCCAACAGTCGCCGCAGGATTAGTCGACGTTCCACTCATCGGGCTGCCTGTTTCGAATGGTTACGGGTACGGCGGTGATGGGGAAGCTGCCCTCGCTGGAATGCTCCAATCGTGTACACCTATTACAGTCGTGAATATCGATGCAGGCGTTACGGCTGGCGCGCAGGCCGGACTCATCGCACGTGCCCTCGATGCCGCTCGTGCTGAGTAACTAGCGAGATCATTATATTCTTTTGAATGAACTATCTAAATAACGAGGATATATAGGCATTGAATATCAAAGGTGTATTGCTGGCACACTTCGTGTCGGCGCAACAATGGCCAAGTGCGACCACTGCGGCGCGCATGTTTCGGGGCGTTTTGCCCGCGTCTTCGCTGACGAAAGTGGGGTTATCCTCGCTTGCCCTAATTGTTCAGCGAATGCGGGTATTGCAGAAGTGTCCCGTGACCGCGCCGGTGAAATCCGATGACACTACTCTACCGAACCGTCATATAAGCACCACGCGAAGCCCACATCATTTCCGATTGTACTCCGGATGATGTGTATGCATTACGTGTATATCCTTCGCTGTGGTGATGAGACGCTCTATACCGGCTACACAACGGATATCGAGCGGCGGGTCGAAGAGCACCGATCCGGGACCGGTGCGAAATACACCCGTGGTCGAGGACCGTTCGAACTTGTGCACGTCGAGAAGTACCAGACGCGGTCGGCGGCGATGTCACGCGAATACGAGATCAAACAGCTCGCACGCGAGACGAAAGAACAACTCATCGAGTAGATACGAGGACAGCCAATGGCCTCGGCCCGATCGATTCCAATCATTCTTGATTTCTGTTCAATCGAATCTCGATTCGCCTCGTCAGTACTGACGCGTGACGCGGTATGTTGAGGAGGGTTTTTACCCCCTGCGTTGGTGGAGCGGAGTATGGAACACATCGAACACATTTCGTTCGGTACCGATGGGTGGCGTGCCACACTCGATACGTTCACAGAGCCTCGTGTCCGGATTGTCGGGCAAGCAATTGCCGACTACATCGGGACAGGGACGGTTGCGGTCGGGTACGACGCCCGAGAAAGTTCGCGTGGATTCGCGGACGCAGTCTCCGAGGTGTTGGCCGACAATGGGATCGACGTGCTCATCAGCGAACGTGACTGTCCGACGCCCGTTCTTGCGTGGACACTCGGCGAGCGTTCACTCGATGGAGGTATCATGATTACAGCGAGCCACAATCCTCCGGACTACAACGGTGTGAAGTTTCTTCCCCCGGACGGTGCTCCTGCGCTTCCTGTGGTCACCGACGAACTGACGGAACGACTGGCCGAGCCAACTGCGCTTCCAGAATCCGACCAAGGCGAGATCCACGAAGACACGTTTACCACTGCTTATGGCCAGCACGCGCTCGAATTCGTCGATCCAGCGTTGGACCTCGACGGCCAACAGATTGCCTACGATGCAATGCACGGTAGCGGACGAGGCGTCACTGATGCACTTCTCGAAGAGGCTGGCGCGGACGTCGACTGTCTGCGCTGTGAGCAGGATGCGGCGTTCGGTGGGGTCCCGCCAGAACCGAGCGCCGACCGCCTCGAAACGCTCACAGAGCGTGTCCAGGAAGGGAACGCAGCGTTCGGCATCGCTAACGACGGCGATGCTGACCGGATCGCTGTCGTTACCCCCGGTCGGGGCTATCTCGACCCGAATCTCTATTTTGCCGTTCTGTACGAGTACCTCCTCGAATCGACGGCTGAATCCGGACCGGCTATTCGAACGGTCTCAACCACATTTCTCATCGACCGCATCGCGGCCGCTTACGGAGAGCGCGTGATCGAGACGCCTGTCGGGTTCAAATGGGTTGCGCAGGCGATGGACGAACACGACGCGATTATCGGTGGCGAAGAAAGTGGTGGGTTTGGTCTCACCGCGCATCTTCGGAACAAGGATGGTGTTCTCCTCGCGCTCCTCACCGCCGCCGCGCACGCCGAACAACCATTAGATGAACGGGCCGACGCCATTGTCGAAGAGTACGGTGACATTCATCAGGATCGAGTGAGTGTTGCCTGCTCTGATGAGCGAAAAGAGGAGGTGCTCGCGGCGCTCGAAGGAGTGCTTCCAGAAAACGTCGCAAACGTCCCTGTTGAGGAGATTGGAACGAAAGACGGGTTCAAAATTCGTCTTGAAGACGGTTCGTGGCTGCTCGTCCGGCCGAGCGGGACAGAGCCAAAACTGCGTGTCTACGCGGAAGCGAACTCAGACGAACGTGTCGAAGAACTTCTCGTGGCGGGCCGTGATCTCATCGAACCGCTGGTCTGAACCCCTCCCAGCGCGTCTCACTCGTCTGTTCGATTTCGAAGCCGAGAGACTCGTAGAATGGACTCACACTCGGTCGGAAATTGGCTGTCAGCGGTCCGCAGTGCTCGCTAGCTGCCTCGATCAACGTGGTTCCAATTCCATTTCCACGCTGTCTGCGCCGAACCGCAATCGCGTCGATATGGTTTTCATCGAGAACGACCACGCCGAGTATCGAGCCAGCGGCGACAGCGACGAGCACGTCCTGTGTATGAATTTGTGCTCGAACAGTTGTAGCGTCGGTCGCAAGTAACGCGCTGTCAATGACCGTCATGATGGACGAAAGTTCCTCGCTTGCAGCGACACGGACAGCCACCGAACGATGATTCTTATTCACGTAACTGATACTGTCTGTGGTAGTATTAGCCGCCTTTGATCAGTCGCAACACTCGTACGTGTTCTACCGTGACTGGTCCGTCATCAGGAACCGGGCGTCCGTCGACGAGCACGGTCGCCTCGTGGGGATTCAACCCCACTTCGTGAAGGAGATCTGCGTAGGTTGCCTCCCGGGTGAGGTCGAGCTCGTGTGTCTGCTCCCCGACGACCTCGGCCGTGATGTGCATGTGTGGTGTGTACGTGCGTGGCTGCTTGAGCCTCACGGACTCAGTGTTCACTGGTACCGTTTTCCCCGTTGATTGCCTCCTCGCGCAACTGTTCGGCTCGTTCTGACGAGATCGTGAGTTCGGGGACAGGCGTCGGTTGGTGGTCCTCGTCGATCGCAACGTACACAAAGTACGATTCGGTGGTCAATTCACGGTCTCCGGTTCGTGGATCTTCTCTGTATGCCCGTAATCGCACACGCACGCTGGTTCGTCCAGCTGAGTAAACGTACGCTTCGATGAGAGCGAGATCGCCCACGAGGATCGGCCGATTGAAATCCACGTGGTTGATGTGAGCGGTCACGCACGATTCACCCGAAAACCGCATTCCAGACATCGCACCGACCTCGTCCATCCACTTCAGAACGCGGCCACCGTGTGCGGTTTGGAGGGTGTTCGCGTGATTCGGCTGGACCATCCACCGGTTCTCCACGTAGGTGTCCATCAGATCTGGCATCAGTAGAACACAGTTCCTGTTGGAGGATAGATCTGCTGAAACCGACGCTGTGGAACAATCGGTTCATTCTATCTACAGAATTCAGACGACAGCAAGCGATCGAATCCACGACGGAGTACGTCCACACGTTGTCCAGGATCCATCTTCGCGGCTGAGCACTCGTCCGCCAGTTGTTCCGGCGAGGACGTGTCCGTCGGCGAGTGTCCACGCAGAAATGAACTCGATGGGTGCACCGGGATCGGACACCATTTCGACTGTCTCACCGTCGGTGGATACGAACAGCGCTGCCTCTGTCTCCCGCTCGGAGGTGTTCCCTGTCGGTAGTGTCGGAGGGAGCGTTTGCCCCGCGGCGTACAATCGATTCCGGTCTGCAATTGCCTCTTGGAAGTAGGGACGGTCGAAATCAGCATCGAGGCGCTTCCACGATCGTCCGGTGTCGTGCGTGCAATAGAGCCCACCCCCACACGAGATGACGTACTCGTCGGCACCCAGTACGAGAACGTGGTGCACGTCGTACTGAAGGTCATCAGGGCGCTGGCGAATCTCTCGTCGTTCGGACCACGTCTCTCCGCTGTCGTTGCTGATATGTACGCCACCAACCTCGACGCCAGCAATCACGCGCTCGGGTGCAGCTGGATGTACACCGAGACTTCGGACGTGGGCCGCGTTCCGGTGGCGTGGGGTGTGCCACTGGTTGCGAGAGGGGAGCGTTTGGAACCCGTTCAGTTCGGTCCACGTCTCTCCATCATCTGTCGAGACGTAGAGATGTGCGGGATGGGTACCAGCGTAGAGCCGAGTCTTATCGGGGCTGCGGACGACTGAATACACTTCTGTCCGGGGAACTCCGAGGTTATCCCACGTGAGACCACCGTCGACCGAGCGGTACAGCCCAGTCGATGATGCTGCAAACGCGTGACGGCCGAACGTGCGAACACGACGAGTGACACCGGAATTGAGCACCAATTCCACGTCGTCGAATGCAACACTCGACGATCGGTACACTCCATCAGATGTCCCACTCAAAACTGACATTATTATGTTATGCAGGGCTGTCTTGACGTGTTTGAGTAGCGCTTCGGTTGATTGTCCTCGATCGTGGAAGGAGCCAAACGACGGCTGTCGCTGTCGTGACATGCATTACTGCCAGCGTTAGGAGGACAGATCCCGGTGCTTCGGCCAAAAACGCTGGTGGCACGAGGAGCGGGACGAATGAGATAACCAGCACGGCTGCGGCGATAATCGTGAACCGTCGCGTCGGTTGTGATGAAGTGCGCACGAGCAACCCGTACACAGCCGTCGCCCCGGCGACTCCGACGACTGTCGTATTGACAATCGGACCCCATCCGAGTGGTCCGAACCGCGGCACATCGAACAGTGCAATCGCACCGACCCGGACAATCGCGTTCATCGCCCCGGCGACGATCGCTGCAAACATTCCATACGCTGCGAGACGCGTCGCAGCGACTGACTCCATCGATTCTGTCTCTGTCGTAGTTGTCATAGACGTCTGTCCTATACTACAGTTTGATGAGTAATATGCTATCAAGTTTGAAGTTTATGAGTAACTCACACATCACGAAGTTACTCACGCATCTCGAAGGAAGCGGCTGCTTCAAGAGCTCCGTGTCGCAGTAGAATCACCGATGCTCAGTCGTAGCAATGACCGACAATCACAGAACGCTGTTCGTAACCGCGCTGTTCGAAGAGGAGCCTATCGATCGTCGTTATCGAACATTCCGGTGGACATGTACCGCTCACCACTGTCCCAGAACACCGTCACTACAAGCGGACAGTCGTCGTACTCGCTCTCAGAACGAGGCACTGACGAGGATCGCGTCTGTTCCGTCCGCTCACCGCCATCTGGATGGGCGGAGTCGTGCTGAGATGCTGGCTCCGTTTGTGTCGATCCCGGCGTCGGTGTTGGTGGGCAGTTCAGTTCGGGGGTCGCAAGTCGTGTTGCGACCCGGCGGGCCGCAACGTTCGATGCGCCACTCGACTGTCCGACGAGGATGCCCTCTTCGCGTGCGAGTCGTCGACACTCCTCCTCTGCGGTGTCGATCGAGACTGTTTCGATGGCATCGACGAGGTCGCGGTCGAGATTCTCGCTCACGAATCCCGGACCCATCCCCTGAAATTCGTCGTTTCCGGATTCACCGGTCGAAAGCACCGCATTTTCCTCGGGTTCGACCGCGACGATTTCCATCTCTGGAAACTCCTCGCGCAATCGTCGACCGATCCCTGAGAGCGTTCCACCAGTTCCGACCCCTGCGACGAGTGCATCAACCGTCCGGTCACCGATCTGTTCGATGATTTCGGGACCCGTCGTGTTGTAATGTGACTCAGGATTCGCCGGGTTCTCAAACTGACGCAACTGCACCATCCCGTCTTCTTGTTCGTAGCGGTCCGCACGCGCTTTCGCGTCACTAATATCGCCTTCGATGAGGTCGATATCGGCCCCGTAGGCTCGCATGATCTGCCTGCGTTCGGGTGACTTTGAGGCGGGCATGACGATAGTGAGGTCATAGCCCTTTGCGGCGGCAACCACCGCGAGACCGATACCGGTGTTGCCACTGGTCGGTTCGACGATTCGGTCCCCCGGCGTGAGCACCCCCTCGCTTTCTGCGGTCTCAATCATCGAAAGCGCTGGGCGATCTTTGGCGCTTCCACCCGGATTCTTCGATTCGAGCTTGGCGGCGACCGTCGATCCTGGTGGAGAGTACACCTGTACGAGCGGCGATCCGATAGTGTCGAGGATGGAATCGTCCATGTACAACCTTCCCGAGCAGAAACCAAAGGCGTGGCGAACGAGACAATCGATTCCGCGACAGGTTTTTACACACATCCGGAGTTGACACACTATGACCAACGGTGGAACGAGAGGATCGCTCGATGAGACATACCACGCTGCGCTCCAGCACGATCTCGTCTCCCTGTCCGGCGATCCCCGTCTCGTCGGTGTCGTCCGTCGACCGACAAACTGGTTTCGACGGTCCGTCGACGAGAATCACCGGGAACTCGGCCCGCCAGCGGACCTACTTGATGCGTTCCGCGAACGCCACGAGGACCTACGATCTCGAGGAATGTGTGATGAGGGAGCACATAATGCCGCATGGGAGGAGCTCGCTTTCGAAGAGCGATACAGAGAGCATCTCCAAACCACTGCAGACGCGATCGCAGCAATCGACGATCTTGTGTTTCGAATTCGCACGGGTGATGACATTGTGCTCGTCTGCTTCGAGAACGAGAACAAACGCTGTCACCGCCACGAACTCGTTTCGGTCATCGAAGCAGAACTAGAGTAACGGAAGTGCGTACGTACCTCATTTCGTACTTCACCCGACCGTTGTCCTACTGGACGCGCTCGGCCATTTCGAGGGCTGCATCGAGTTCGAGTGGCCCATCGTCCACAAGCCGTTCGAGTAGATTTTCGATCCGTTCATCGGTCGGTTCTCGCTCTGCTCGTTCGAGGAGTTCTCGTGCTGCGCTTTGTCCCGTCCGTGCCCCGAACAGGAGCTGGCGTGTTCCACCGAACATTTCGGGATCGTACGGTTCGAACGTTGCTGGGTCCTCAAGCATCGCAGCTGTGTGCAACCCTGATTCGTGTGCCGTAACTGCCTCGCCAATGATGGCTTTTCGGGGATCGACTGTTTCGTCGAGCGAGTCGAGCACCGCTCGACAGACCGGCACGAGCTCATCGAGTACGACGCCGCTATCACCGTCCTGTTCGATGGCGACGACACATTCTTCAAGCGCAGGATTACCCGCTCGTTCGCCGAGCGATGCAACGCTCACATCCACGCGGTCGACGCCGAGCTGCGATGAGACAAGCGCGTTTGCTGTTGCGAGTCCGAGATCGTCGTGGAAGTGGACGCCGACGCGGTTGATCGAGACACCCAGTTCGGCGAGTGTTCGAAGATAGCCCGCAACGAACGGGGGTGTCCGTGCTCCAACCGTGTCGGCAAGTGTGATCGGCGCGTCGAACTGCTCGAACGCGGGTGCCACGCTTGCTGCATCGGTTCTGAAGGCGTCCATCAGCGTGAGGTGTGCTTTCGCACCACCGTCTCGAACGCTGTCGATGGCTTCATGGGCAGCATCGAACGCTGATTCTCTCGAATCGTCGATGACGGCTTCGAGCTGTCGGTCAGAAATTGGAATGAACACCTCGATGATGTCTGCACCCGATTCGAGCGCAGCTGCTATGTCGTCTTCTCGCGCACGCGCGATTGCGACGACCTCGGCCTCGAGTGTGTCGGCCAGCCGTCGCGTAACCACGGTATCGTGCTCGCCCGTGATTGGAAAGCCAGTCTGGATGAGTGGAAGGCCGAGCCGATCGAGAGCAGTTCCCGCTGCGATCTTCTGCTCGATCGTGTACGCTCGTCCCGGCATCTGGCCTGCCTCACGAAGCGTGACATCACAGAGACTCATACGATACCCTTGTGTTGGAGTTCGTCGTACATCTCTCTGTCAAGTCCGAGCTCTTCGAGGAAAATTTCGTCGTTGTGCTGTCCGTGTCGTGGACCGAGGTGTTTGATCTCCCCAGGAGTGCGAGAGAACTTCGGGACCGTATTCATCGTCCGTACCCGGCCGAGATCGTCGTCCTCAACAGCGATGATGTCATCGCGTGCCGCGTACTGTTCGTCTGCGAAGATGTCTTCCATGTCGTATATCGGCGCGACGACGGCGTCTCCCTCACCGAGTTCTTGCAGTACCGTTTCGGTTGTCCGCGCTGCGATCCACGGTGCGATGTACGTATCGAGTTCGGTTGCGTGTTCGACACGCGCGCCGTTCGTTGCGAATCGTTCGTCCTCAATGAGTTCCGGATGTCCGATCGCCCGTGCAAGATTCTCGAAGATGGACTGAGACGATGCCGACAGCGCGATATATCCATCTGCTGTGGCGTAGACGTTTCGAGGCGCGGCGTTCGCGTGATGGTTCCCAATGCGTTCTGACGTTTCGCCGAGCCGATCGTACTTCTCGACGGCACCGGGAAACATTCGAAAGAGAGATTCGTACAGGCTCACGTCGATGACCTGTCCTTCTCCACTCTGTGCCCGTTCGTAGAGTGCGAACATCGTTGCCTGCACAGCGAATTGTGCTGCAGCCATGTCGGCGAGACTGATAGGTGGTAACAGCGGCTCACGATCGGGAAAGCCGTTGACGTGAGCGAATCCCGATATCGCCTCGGCGACGGTTCCGAACCCAGGCATCTTCGAACGAGGACCCGTCTGTCCGTAGCCGGAGATACGAGTCATGATGAGCGCAGGATTTTCGTCCTTCAGTGTCTCGTAGCCGAGTCCCCACCGTTCCATCGTTCCTGGACGGAAGTTCTCGATGAGCACGTCGCCGTCGCGTGCGAGATCACACAAGATCGTACGTCCTTCGTCAGTACTCAAATCGAGCGTGATACACCGCTTGTTGCGGGCGAGTGATTTCCACCAGAGCGAAATACCATCCTCGAACGGTGTCCAATCCCGAATCGGATCGTGGTGGGTCGGGTGTTCGATCATCACCACGTCTGCACCGAAATCAGCGAGCTGCATCGTTGCGAATCCACCGCTGATCATCCCGGAACAGTCGATCACCCGAAGACCGGAAAGCGGTCCACTGTCAGCCTCTGTCATGCTATTATAAGAGAGAGCCAGTACCCTAATCGTTGGGTGACTTGTAGAGATTCCCGAGTACTGCGATGTTCGAACCCCTACACGATCTCGTCCAAACGGTCTTGAGCGGTCACAAGCTGTGTTTCAGCCCCCGTTTTGATGTATTCGCTCGTTTCTTGGGTGGCCACGACAAGCCGCTCTGCGGTTTTGGGGTCAACCTCGCCGTCGAGTGCTTCGATCCGACGCACATGTTCTTCGATCGTCGAGAAGACGGACTGTGCAGTCTGATCGGGGTGTGTCTCGAGAAACGTTCTGAGATCGCGCTGGTATGCATCGATAGCGGCGGCGTAGGCTAGTCCACGGGCTGCTCGCATCGATCGCGGAACCGCTGTCGAATCGGGGCGTCGATCGTCGTCTGCGCCTCGAAGGAGAGTGAGGAGGTACAGTTCTTCATCGTCGTCGATCCGCATCGCTCGATTCGCCTCACGAGCGGCGTACGAGAGCTCATTCGCCGCGAGAAACGTCTCCGATAGCGGTTCGAGCTCGCCCGCATGGATGAATCCCGTTCGTCTGATGAACTCCCGGCACCTGTCGACAGCATCATCGAGAGCCGCAGAAAGCCCATCGGATTCGACCATTGACCGGGCGGGCGCGAGATCGAGGGTAACGGGGGCGCTGGTGTGTTCAGTCCGATCGTCGACGCCTCGGCTCCGTAGACTGTCACAGTCCGGACAGACTATCGTACCGGTCTCGTAGTACGACCACCGCGTTCCACACTCTCGACACTCGCGCTGGCCACGGATTTTCATACATCCTGTTTACCGGGCGAGGTCAAAAAACTGATCGGCTCGTTACTGGTTCAGTGCTCGCAACTGGTTCCGGGATCGAAGTTCGACCACCGATATTTATGATGGATGATGCGTTTACTAGAAGTTGCAATGCCGTCTGATACTCCGGCAACAACGACGCCAGAGGATAGAGTAAGCCGCAGCGATGCGGCTGGTCGGGAAATTCGCCGGTACTGAAACGACACCGTTGCCTGTATCGAGTGACGAACAGGTGAGCGATTGCTCAGTCGAAAGTGATGGCCACGAGGTCCATGTTGCTCTCTCCGGAGAGACACATGTCCTAACGACTGAGGAGGCCCGTGAGTTGCGTACTGCGCTCGATGACGCACTCGCTCACACCGAGGTGTTCACCCACACGGTCTGTGAACACCGATCGGACGGCTCGTACGTCGTCGCCCGTCGTCGAGCAGACTCATCGGGGCATCGGAAGGTGTTCGATTCCTTCATGGTGCTTCGAGAGTTGTACGATCGGCTTCCGTGTGAGTTCACTGCTGAGGATGTCGGCCGGACAGGGCTGACAGGCGGCCGACGACATATGCTCGTCCGTCATCTCACCGAACATCCCGGCTTCGACTGTGCGTTGGTGTGTCGCCAACCGCTCACGGCACGGAAAGGTGATTCCTAATCAGGCAATCACCGACTCAGGGTTAACTCCCGCTTCGAGCGCGAGCAACAGCGCAATTCGTGCTTTCCACGGTGGCAGAGCGTCCGCAAAGACGACACCACGATTCGCAAGCGTTGCTCCGCCACCAGCTGTGCCGTACACCGGTTCGGTCGCTCCGGTGTGACAGCGCGATGCAACGACTACCGGAATTTGCTCAAGTGCGTCAGAAATAGCCTCTCCGAGCTGTGCAGTCACGTTTCCGAGTCCGGTCCCCGCGATGACGATGCCGTCGGCGTGTTCGAGTACCTGCTCTATCTGCGTCCCATCGACACCCAGACCGGATGTGATGATTGGTACAGTGGCGTCAGTATCGAGGGTCTCTGTACCGAGTGGTGTGTCTGCCGTACCCGGTTCGTGATTCCATCGCACGCCGCTACGAGTAATTGATGCGACCGGGCCAACTTCAGGCGACGTGAACGTTTCGAGCGCGCTCGTGTGGGCTTTCACAACATCGCGTGCGGCGTGTAACTCGCCGTTGAATGCGAGAAATACGCCACGAGAAAGCTGTGTAACCGCCCGAACAGCGTCCCGGAGATTCGCTGGGGCGTCTGAACTCACCTCCTCAGGGCGACGCTGTGCACCAGTAAACACGACTGGTGGTGCATCGTGCGCGAGTGTGAGGTCGAGCGCGTACGCGGACTCGGCCATTGTATCTGTTCCGTGCGTGATGATGATGCCGTCGACCGAATCAGCAGCCGGAAGCTGCTCGGCAACCGCAGCAAGCGTCGCAAGATCCATGTCGAACCCCGGACGCTGACTGATCTGATCGGTGCTTACCTCCGTGTTCTCAGTAAGATCTGGTACCAGTTCGACTATCGATTCGGTAGAGAGTGAAGGAGTTGCTCCATCCGATCCACCCGTGCTCGCAATTGTTCCGCCAGTTCCGATAATGTGTATCCGTGACATGTTGTACTGTTCGATGATCAGTGCTTCTCCCTGAATGTTTTTATCGACAGCGGCAATGGAGTGGATATGTCACCATCCAAATCACAGACACATCGAACGTCGCGGCCAGCGCCGTCGACGTTTTCAATCGTCGCACGCGACCCGGACAGCGACGCTGTCGGTGTTGCCGTGCAATCGAAGTTCGTCAGTGTCGGAGGTGTTGTCCCCTTCGCTGCTGCTGATGCGGGTGCAATTGCTACACAGAGCTTCGCTAACGTTTCCTATGGTCCGGACGGACTCACAGCGCTCCGAGAAGGAATCCCTGCAGATCAGGTCGTTGAAACGCTCATCGAAGCGGACGAGGAAGCAGAGAGCCGACAGGTAGGCATCGTCGGACAGGACGGTTCCGTCGGGACGTTCACCGGTGAGGAGTGTTTCGACTATGCGGGGGATCTGTCTGGAGAGACGTACACTGTTCAGGGAAATATTCTCGAAAATCGGGAAACACTCACGGCGATGGCTAAGGCGTACGAGACGATCGATGGTGGTCTGCCCGAACGCCTCATTGGGGCACTCCACGCGGGTAACGAAGCGGGCGGCGACAAGCGCGGTGAGCAGAGCGCAGCGCTGTACGTCGTCAAATCCGAGGGGGGCTATGACGGGAAAAACGACCGCTGGATCGACGTTCGTGTCGACGATCACGACCATCCGATCGACGAACTCGAACGGATCTTCAAACTGTACGACATCACGCTGCTCGAACGCGTTGAACCAGACGAGACACAGGAGCTGTGTGGCGCAGTTGCCAAAGCGGTGCTCACGACGCTTGCCGATATTGGTCTCTACGACGGCGAGCCAAGCGGAGCGTTCGGCGACGACGCCCGAGCCGCTCTCAAACAGTTTCAGGGGATGAACAATTTCGAAAATCACGATCTCGCGCTCCTCGAAGACGCCCTCGCACGCGGTTGGTCGGAGAGCGACCAGACGGAACCAGCAGTCGAAGGCGAAGCTCGACTCATCGACGCCATCTGGAACGGGATGTCGGACCGAGAACGCCTGTAATCCGTTGGACGAATCGAGGATGGGCGAGAACTCCATTCTTGACGGGAGTCCACAGGTTTTTGCCTCGGGCGGCAGTTTATTCGGCTATGCGAAGCGAGGATGAGATCCGAGAACAATACGAGTTTCTCAAGGAAGAACTCGAAGACGAGGAGATGCGTCACGAAGGTGTTCGACAGATGTTCACGTACTATCGTCGTGCACTCGGATGGGTCCTCGAAGAGGAACACATCTAGTAATCAATAACAAACCTTCTACGACCCGGTAACTTTATACTGGTGAAGCCATTTGGTGGAAGTGACGCTTCGCTTGGAGGGCCGAAGCGTCAGCGGGGACCAATTCAGGGCGGCATGCCTGGCCGGGTGTTTTCACCCCGGCTGGGCTGCTTTCCTTTCTACAGCAATTGAACACAGAGTCGCAATACTGTCTGTTTTACTAGCTGAATCTGATCGCAATCTGTTGGTTTCCATCTCACGATCGAAACGTGGTGATGCCTCTCCAAGTGCATCGTCAACGAATCAAATGTCCTACGAACTCTCTCAGCGATGGCTACTCATTGCTCGTCAGTTGGATGGGTGAGGAGGTTACTCTCTGTCAGTCGGCGAAACACAGCCAAATGGGGATCATCTGACCCAATTTTTCACCGATTGGTATTTGGTGACAAACTAGGTTTTCTCCGTGTCCTTCCTTCGTCACATCAGTGTATAAATTAGTCGGAAGATTGGTACACACAAAACAAACGATATCTCCAATAACGACTGAATTATAACCCTTAGTTGATTGTCATGCGGTGAGTGACCGACTGTGTGGGAAAGACGGTCGACTTGGGCAACGGATCGACCGACACTCTTATGCTACCGAATCGGTAATATCCAGAAGTAAACAGTCATGCACGATTTGACCGGTTTCCAGAGAGACTTACTGTACGTTATTGCTGGTAGTGAAGAACCACACGGCCTTGCAATCAAGGACGAACTCGAAGATTATTATGAAAAAGAGATTCATCACGGCCGTCTCTACCCCAATCTCGATACGCTCGTAGAGAAAGGATTAGTCGAGAAAGGTCAACGCGACCGGCGAACGAACTACTATACCCTCACTCGTCGCGGGCAGCGCGAAATCGACGCTCGCAACGAATGGGAGGCGCAGTACGTCGAAATCGGCATCGAAGCGTAACGTAACGTCGTTCGTTCGGCTGCTTTAGAACGCAGTACACACACGACAGCAGTACCGTATCGACGGCGGATTCCGCAGTGGGGGTATCGAGTTTGAGTTATACGTCTGACTTTTCGTATTTTCGGACAGTGCGCTGCCTCAATCCTCACGAATCGAAGGGTATCTTCACAAATCAGATCGTGTATCGTATCGTACAGTGGAGGGATTCGGTTACCAATCGACGGTCTTGAGCAAGCGAACTAGATGGGCTTACTCTTCGGTCTCGTCGCCGTGTGAGGCGTTGACCTGATCGATATCAGCGCGTCGTCGGACGTTGACCTGATAATGTTGGAGGATATCACGGCCGAGAAGGAGCGGGTAATCCATGTGACTCCGATCTTCGACGCTCGCGGTGACCGTGTGCTGTCGGCCACCGATCCCGATGACGAGGTCGACAACTGGCCGGGCTTTTCCTCCTTTCACGCTTCCCGACTTGACACGCGTCATGCTTTTGATGGGGCCTGCACCGATCTCGGCAGCGAGCGACGTATCGATGCTCGATCTGGTAGCGCCTGTATCAGATTTTGCGAGCGAAGAGGTTGATCCACTCGTACCGCTAACGACGACTTCCTCGATGTAGCCGATGAGTGGTACTTCTTCGGGAGTCGTTCGTGCAGTGGATGGCATACACGATGGCGTCGAATCATCGAGCGTCGTTGCCAGTTCGTGCACGCGCTCTTCCTCGACAGTACCGCCGACGTGCTCGATGGCTTTCTGTGCAATGTACGGCCCGGGGTTTCGACCAGTCGCACGATACAGTCCTTTGAATCCAGCAGTCGGATTAACTTCGAGCACGTACCAGCCATCGTAGCCCTCTACGAGGTCGATTCCAGCGTAATCGAGACCCATGACCTCTGATGTATAGAGCGCTGTCTCGGCGGCTTCTTCGGGTAATTCTTCAGTCGCGTCCTGTACCTCGCCACCGAGTGCGACGTTCGTTCGCCAGTCACCATCCGGCGCGTACCGTCGCATCGCACCGATGATCTCTTCACCGACAATGTAAACGCGTAGATCCCGGTGCCGTTCGCCGTCGCGCTCGATGAGATCCTGAAGGAACGCTTGTCGATTCCCGACGCGTGGATTGACTGGTTCGGTGAGCTTGACCTTCCATGTACCACCACCGTGGGTACCGATAGCTGTCTTGTAGACGCCAATATCGCCAAAACGCTCGCGCCCCTCGTTGAGCCGTTCGTTCGAGAGTGCAAGGAGCGCGTCGGGAACTGGAATGTTCCAGTCAGCGAGCGTCACCGCAGTAGCAAACTTGTGTATCGACGTTTGGACGGACTTTGGCCGATTGAGCATCGGTCGAATGTGATCAAACGTCGCAGCCAACCCCATTCCTTCGGCTGGCTCCTCGCTGTTCGAAAGCAACAGCCGATTAGCGATGATGTCTACCTCGGGATCGAGGGTGACCTCACCATCCTCGATGGAAACTGACGTATTTTCGCGTCGTAACCAAACTGGCTGATGACCGAGATCCTCGACCGCATTTAAAATTACCTTCGTCTCCTTGCTGTTGTGGAGCGCGAGCACACCAACCCGAACTTGTTTCGAATCCTCCGAAACAGACATGTACGCAAACCTGTGTGTGGGACCGTTCAAAGAGTTGCCGATTCAGAAACTACTCATGGGCAGATAGATAGCTCAGCAAAGAGGATATTTCTAATTAAGTTACTATGTGACATGTATGATTGTGGGTAGAATGGGACAGTTGTTCACGAATTGATTCACTATCGTGTCGATTGGTGATGTCGACTCAGTTAAGATGTTTTATTACCGGTCGCCGTCGTGTGTCGTCATGGCCGAGGGAGACGATGACGATGCGTTCACCTTTCAGGGTGGGGCTGTCAGGCCGGGAGAGACCCAGAACTTCCGGTATACGGTCAGTGAGACGTATCTCGGCGACCCGGTTCGGATTCCAGTCACGATCATCAACGGCGAGCGGCCGGGACCGGTCGTGTTCTTGAGCGCGGCTGCGCACGGTGATGAGCTGAACGGGATCGAAGTCGTGCGCGAGGTCGCGTATACGGGGATGGGAGATCACGCTGATCTCGCGGGGACGCTCGTCTGCCTCCCCGTGTTGAACGTTCCTGCGTTCATTGCCCAACAGCGGTATCTTCCGATCTACGACCGCGATCTGAATCGATCGTTTCCGGGCAGTGAAACGAGCACTGGTTCAAAGCGCATGGCCTACCGCATCTTCCACAACTTCATCGAGCCGTGTGATTACGGTCTCGACTTTCACACCTCGACGAGAGGTCGGACGAACATGGTTCACGTCCGGGCGAACACAGAGCGTGAGTCCGTCTCGCGGCTCGCAAACGCCTTCTCGACGAACGTTATCATCTCGAGCGAGGGTCCGGAAGGCACCCTCCGGCGCGAGGCCACGGAAGCGGGAACGCCGACAATCACCATTGAGATGGGTGAAGCACACCGCTTTCAGCGGTCCCTCATCGATCGAGCGCTTGAGGGCGTAAAGAGCGTCCTCGCGGAGTTCAGCATTCGCACGATGGAGAAAGTTCGCTGGCCCGGCTGGCGGACGGTCATCGAAACAAGTAACGATAAGACGTGGCTTCGTGCCGACGCTGGTGGGTTGGTCGATATGCACTACGATCGCGGCTCGCTCGTCTACGAAAACGACACCATCTGTACGATTGCAGATCCGTTCCACGTCGAGACCGAGGAAGTCACTGCGCCGTTTACTGGTCTCCTCGTCGGCGTGCTCGAAAATCCGCTCGTCTATCCGGGGAATCCTATCTGCCACCTCGTGAAACTCAATGATCGTACTCGACGAGCAATCGAACTCGAACAAGCCAAAAACGGACGATCCTAACCTCGTCTTCGCTGAGATGCGTTCGGTTGCTTCATTCTCGATCTAATCGGTACGCGTCATTCGATCGTAGATCACGTTCTTTTGCA
The DNA here is from genome assembly GCF_025913575.1 of Halocatena marina. Lineage (NCBI taxonomy): Archaea > Methanobacteriati > Methanobacteriota > Halobacteria > Halobacteriales > Natronomonadaceae > Halocatena > Halocatena marina. The sequence goes on from NZ_CP109785.1 coordinate 600,482, forward strand.
AGCGTTCTGAAATAACGATGCTCTTCGTTCGAGAGTGCTGTTTGAACGTGCTTGGAATTGCTCATCGGAGCATTCACCCACTCATCTATTGAGTCCGTGGCTGAGATCGTTCCACGGATGGGGAACGTACATGATTCAGATAAATCATTGGTTGTGGACGAGATTTTATCATTGATTCTACTTGCATTTTTCTTGTGACCAGCAAACCGTTCGAGTCGGCGTCTACAGTTCACAAACTACTATATTGGCGGGTTCAAATCCGAAGGTACACATGAGTCAGTCGTACGATCGGGGACTCGTTGAGGACTTCGGCCGTTGGGCGGAGTTCTCTGCCGGAATGTGGGCGTGGGTGTTCCACAAGTTCACCGGCTGGGTTCTCATCGGCTATCTGTTCACCCACATCGCTGTTCTTAGCACCGCTATCGAAGGTCCAGCCCTTTACACCAACACGCTTCAAGGACTTGAGGCACTTGCCATCGTCCGGTTTATGGAGGTTGGACTGCTCGCAGTCGCCGTCTTCCACATCCTCAATGGTATCCGTTTACTGTTCGTCGATCTGGGTGTCGGGCTGGATGCGCAAGACAAAAGCTTCTATGCGTCGCTAGTACTCACAGGAGCGATTACCGTCGCAAGCGTGCCAACATTCCTCGCGGGGTTATAACAATGGCAGAATACTACACATCGTTCTCTCGGGACGACACACGCTGGCTACTCCAACGAGTGACAGCGGTATTTCTCATCGGTGTGCTCGCATTCCACTTCATGTTGTTGCACTTCGTGCATCACGCTGCCGAGATTGAGTTTGCGGGGACACAGGCCCGTATGAGTCAACCGGGATATTTCGTAACAATGGTCTCGTTCCTCATTGCCGCAACGTTCCATGGCGTCAACGGCGTCTACAACGCCCTCGTGAATCAGGGACTTGAGGGAACACCACGAGCAGTCATCAAGTACGGTCTCATCATCACGGGGCTCCTCCTCGTTATCCAGGGAATCCGTGTCGCAACCGTGATGGCCGGTGTCACTATCAGTTGATCATGAGTACACACGTTCCAGAATCCGAGTCCGAATCCGAAACGGGAGCACCGGAACAAACAGAAGAACAGATACCAGCTGCTCAGCAGCGACGACTCGCGAAAAAGCAAGAGCGGAGCGATCAGCGCGAACAACGAGCCGAGTCGGAATCCGAGACAGACGAGCAGACGGTTCATCTCAAAGTCTTTCGCTACGATCCAGAAGTCGAAAGCAAAAGCAGACCACGATTTGATGACTTTCATATCCCGTTCAAGAAGGGTATGACAGTTCTCGACGCGCTCATCTACTCGCGCGATCACTACGACTCATCGCTTACGTTCCGCCATTCCTGCCGACAGGCGATCTGTGGGTCCGACGCACTGTTCATCAATGGTGCCCAGCGCCTCGGTTGTCAAACGCAGGTTTCTGATCTCGACGATCCAGTGCGCATTGAACCGCTACCGCATCAGGAAGTCGTGAAGGATCTCGTCGTCGATATGGAACACTTCTACGAGCAGATGGACGCGGTCGATCCGTATTTCCGCGACGAAGACGTTCCGTCGGGACTCGAAGAACAGAACCAGACGCGTGAAAACAGAGAGAAAATCAAGATGAGTACGCGCTGTATCTGGTGTGGCGCGTGCACATCCTCGTGTAACATCGCGGCTGGCGGAAACTATCTCGGGCCGGCGGCGATCAACAAAGCCTACCGGTTTGCGATGGACGACCGCGAAAGCGATGCATTACAACAAGAGCGCTTTGAAACCATCGAGCAGGAAAATGGCGTGTGGCGGTGCCAGACACAGTTCTCCTGCACGAACGTTTGTCCAAAGGATATCCCTCTCACAGAGCACATACAGGAATTGAAACGAGAGGCAGTGAAAAGCAACCTCAAATTCTGGTGAATCGGACGAATACGAACCCAAAACGAACAACAACACATTATGTCTATCTATAAACACGACGTGATCGTGGTCGGTGCTGGTGGTGCTGGTCTCAGGGCAGCAATTGCAGCACACGAGGAGGGAGCAGATGTTGCGCTCGTCTCGAAGCTTCATCCGGTACGGAGCCATACGGGTGCGGCCGAAGGCGGAATCAACGCTGCGCTTCGAGCGGGCGATTCGTGGGAAGACCACGCTTATGATACGATGAAGGGGTCTGATTACATCGGTGATGCACCCGCTGTCGAGACCCTCTGTCAGGACAGCCCCGAAGAGACTATTCAGCTCGAACATTGGGGAATGGCATTCTCGCGCGAGGAAGACGGACGAGTCTCACAACGTCCGTTTGGTGGACTGTCGTTCCCGAGGACGACGTACGCGGGTGCTGAGACGGGCCATCACCTCCTGCACACCATGTACGAGCAGGTGGTAAAGCGTGGTATTCAGGTGTATGACGAGCAGTATGTAATGGAGCTGGCGGTCACCGACCACGCTGATCCTGAAGAGCGCAGCTGTCACGGCTGTATCGCATACGACATCAAGACCGGCGAGCTCAACGGCTTCGTCGCTGACGGTGTCGTGATTGCGACCGGCGGCCCCGGTCAGCTGTACGCCCACACGACGAATGCGGTCGCTCAAACGGGCGACGGGCAGGCAATGGCGTACCGGGCGGGCGTTCCGCTTCAGGACATGGAGTTCGTGCAGTTCCATCCGACGACACTCCCCTCGACAGGGGTGCTCATCAGCGAAGGTGTTCGTGGCGAAGGTGGTATTCTCTACAACAGCGAGGGCGAGCGCTTCATGTTCGAGCACGGATACGCGAAAAACGACGGAGAACTCGCAAGCCGTGACGTCGTTGCCCGCGCCGAAGTGACCGAAGTCGAGGCTGGACGAGGCTTCGAGGACGACGCTGTTCACCTCGATATGCGTCACTTGGGTGACGAGCGCATCACGGACCGATTGGAGAATATCATCCACCTCGCAACTGACTTCGAGGGCGTCAATCCGCTCGAAGAACCGATGCCAGTCAAGCCGGGCCAACACTACGAAATGGGTGGCATCGAGACAGACGAGAACGGCGCAACCTGTATCGAAGGGCTGTACGCTGCTGGTGAGTGTGCCTGTGTGAGCGTTCACGGCGCGAATCGCCTCGGTGGAAACGCGCTTCCAGAACTCATCGTCTTCGGCGCACGCGCGGGTCGCCACGCGGCCAGAAGCGAGTCAGTAGTGCCGCAGATCAAAACCGGACCGTCCGCGAAAATCGAGGACAGCGACGTCGAGTCACCCGTTGCGCTGGGTCTCGATGAGGAGAGCAGAGCGGATATCGTCGCAGACGGTGGCGCGCTACTCGATGCAACCGCAGAAGACGTTGTCACGCACACGCTCGAACAGGAGCAACAGCGCGTAGAGACACTGATGGAGCGTGATGGCGTGAATCACGCTGAAGTCCGGTCTGATCTCCAGCAGACGATGACGGCAAACGTGAACGTCTTCCGGAATGAGGACGGCTTGAAACAGGCGCTTCGAGACATCCACGCCTGTCGGGAACGGTATCGAGATGTCGGCGTGAGCGACCCATCACGGACGTTCAACACGGACCTAATCCACACCATCGAGACGCGCAACCTCATCGATCTCGCAGAGGTTCTCACGCTTGGTGCACTTGCCCGGACGGAATTCCGTGGTGCACACTGGCGCCAGAACTTCCAAGAGCGAGACGACGAACACTGGCTCAAGCACACGATGGTCGCGTGGAACGACGGCAGTCCGGAGCTGTACTACACTGACGTTATCCTCGAAGGTGAGGATAAAGTGTACGAACCGAAAATTCGGAGCTACTGACCCGCCTCTACGATACGGTCGAATTCCGGTGTCGTTTCGCAGTCCTCTTTACGGTCTCGTTAGTGTGTGGCGTAGTGTGGGTTTATGAGGGATATAACCGTATTTTCAGGTATGAGTGACCCGACGAACGGATCGACAGCCACGATCGGTGAAGGGGCGATTTCGGGCAATCAAGCACCGATCCCGGCCCCGATCCGCGCATGTGCCGACATCGATGATGGTAACAAGCTCCGTTAGTACTGGGAAGACGGCGAGTTAACGATCGAACAGACCATATCTACCACAATAAGGATAGCCGTATCGATTTTCGCCCACACCATAGCAGTAGGCATATCCCGGCTGAGTACGCGCCTTTCGGTATGCAGGTAATCATCCTTGCTGCAGGAGAGGGAACGCGGATGCGTCCGTTGACGCACTCGACACCCAAACCAATGCTACCAGTCGCCGATCGACCGCTCGTGGCACACACTGCCGACGCAGCCATCGCGGCTGGTGCGAATGAGTTGGTGTTCGTCGTGGGCTATGAGGCAGAATCTGTTCGGTCGTACTTCGGCGACGAGTATGAGGGTGTGCCCGTCAACTACGCTACTCAGGAAGAACAGCTCGGAACAGCACACGCAGTGCATGCAGCGAAAGAGCACATCGACGGTCCGTTCGTGGTCCTCAACGGTGATGATCTGTACGATCAGGCGAGTATCGCCGCACTGTTCGAAGGGGGTCCGGCGGTGGCTTCGTTCCGCGTCGACAATCCTTCGGATTACGGCGTCCTCTCGGTTGAGGACGGGAACGTAACGGGAATTGTCGAAAAGCCAGCAGACCCACCGAGCGATCTCGTGAACGCCGGAGCGTACGTCTTTCCGAGCGAAGCCCGCGAGTGGCTTTCAGTCCCACAGAGCGAACGTGGCGAACACGAACTCACCGACGTGCTCGCACGCGTCATCGAAGCGCAGGACGTGCGTACTGTCGTGCTCGAACGGTGGCTCGGTGTCGGTCGACCGTGGGAACTCCTCGAAGCCAACGAGTGGAAACTCGCATCGCTCGATCGCCGTATCGACGGCGAGGTCCACGATGACGCCGAAATCAGAGGCTCCGTTGTCATCGAGCGTGGTGCGACGATCGAACCGGGTGTCCTTATCGAAGGACCAGCACTAATCCGATCAGATGCCAGCATTGGTCCTAATGCGTACATTCGTGGTGGGACCCTCGTTGGAGAGCACTGCCACATTGGAAGCAGTGTCGAACTCAAAAACACGATCGTGATGCACGATACGAACGTTCCTCACCTCTCGTACGTTGGGGACAGCCTTCTTGGGCCAGACGTGAACCTCGGTGCTGGAACACAGGTTGCAAACCTTCGCCACGACGGTGGCGATATTAAGCAAACAGTGAAAGGAGACCGTACTTCGACCGGGCGGCGAAAGTACGGCGTTGTTGCAGGCGATGGGGCCAAAACGGGAATCAACACCTCACTCGCACCGGGCGTTGTCCTCTCACCAGGCGCGACCACCGAACCCGGCGAACGTGTACAACGCGACCGATAGCGATAGACAACAGCTGGTCAAGCGCCCGAATAGCAGCGTGATTCGAACGCAGTGAGCACGTTCGTGTTCGGTAGTGAACGTACTGCGTACTAGTTAAACGGTTACGGCCTGTTGTATACCTGCCAGAAAATATGCGCCTAAATATGATGGCACCTACGAAGAAGTAATGCAAAGCGTGGAGACGAATGCGTCATATCATGTGAGTGATCTGGTGGGACAGTACACAGAGAGAAAGCAATGACAGTCGATCCGACATCCAGCCTCGGAGCGGACGTCTGCGAGGAGGACGCACCACAGTGTGATACCTGCAGCGAGCCAATCGTAAACAAGCCGACTCACCGCGTCATCACGTGGATCGAAGACAATACAACGAAAACAAGCCACTTCTGCGACGACGTGTGCTTATCACCAGAAGCGACGAGTGAATGAGAGTGGCTGTAGAGAGCATCGAACTGACTCGATCGTTCTCAGTCCGGCGCTTCGTCCGGAGCGTCCGAATCCCCGATCCACTTTTGGCCCCATCGTTCGACTTCCTCGAAGACAGGACACAGCGACATACCTTTCTCAGTGAGGCTGTAGTACGTCGCAACGGGCGCGTCTTCCTCGAGACGTCGCGTAACGAAATCCATCTCCTGTAGATCATCAAGCACACGAGAGAGAGTTCGTGAACTCGCATCAGTTGAGCGTTTGAGTTCGTTGAATCGCTTTTCACCGTCCTGTAGATCGTGCAGTACGATCAGGCGCCACCGTGAGCCGATCTGCTCAAGAGAATCGATCACGAAACACGCGTCTTCGCTGTACTGATCCACGAGTTGCTTGCGATCGTCACTAGCAGTCATCGGTCTTCATTCCGGATGGTCGTCATCGCACCACATATTGGTTCGGATCCGAATTCGGTTACAAAATGAAACTGCTTTTCTTCGTGGTGACCCGCGTGTCACCTAGTTACACTAGTATCAGGTAAGACATATATTGGTTCGAGTGCGAACGTAGTAACGTTATGCCACCGGTGGCGGTACTGTGAGGGTAAATCGACCATCCACGGTGGACGTACGTGATGAATGCTGAACTGTGAAAATGACTAACACCTTTGCGGACCAACGATTAAACAACAATGACCGACGCAACTCAAACTGACGCAGACGTGACCGCAGATATTCCGGATAGCCTGATTCACACCACCGGGACAGATCACATCACGCTCATTGGGAGCAACGAGGAGGATACAATTGCGTTCTACCGCGATCTGCTCGGTATGCCCCTCGTTCTCAGACAGCCGAATCTCGACGCTCCTGACGTAACGCACCTGTTTTTCGACACTGGTGATGGGCGCATGCTCACGTTTTTCGTGAGCGACGATCGTCAGTCACACAACGGACCACAGCGGCCGGGAATTGGTGCGGTTCACCATCTCGCGTTTCGCATCGCTCCCGAGCGCTTCGTTGACGTACGAAACGCGCTTGCAGAGAACGGTCGGCGGTTCAACGAGTTCGACCGCGGCGCATTTCACTCTCTGTACACCCACGACCACAACGGACTCGTCATCGAGCTTTCGACTGAGAAATACGACATACCCGATAAACGGCGTGCTGAGGTACTGGCAACCGCCCAGCGGATACGTGAAGAGGACGGAGAAAGCTACGTCGATACAGAACACGTGGAGGCAGCGCTTGATGAACTCGAACTGCCGATCGAACCGTACGACCTCCCCGACGCATCGAGTGGGACGGGACAGCTCAATGAGTGATTTCGACAGACGATAGAAATTAGCTGAAACTCCATGACTCCGGAATCTGATCCCGACTCTGACTCTCATCACAACGCGTCTGAACCTCACCAGAACCAACCGCTCATGACGATGGGTGCATCACCGGACGCGGCCGGATCAGCTGTGATTGCCCTCCACGGGCGGGGAGCGACGGCACGTAGCATTCTCCAGTTCGTCGAAACGTTCCGTCAATCAGAACAAGTGGCGCTCGCGCCCCAAGCCATGGGACAGAGCTGGTATCCAAACTCGTTTCTTGCAGAAACAGAGAGCAATGAACCGGGGCTTTCCTCGGGATTACAAGCCATCGATAGTGCACTCGTGGAGGTTGAAACGGCTGGAATTCCGCTCGAACGGACGCTTCTCCTCGGATTCTCACAAGGAGCATGTCTTACCGCTGAGTTCGTCGCTCGGAAGCCTCGACGCTACGGAGGCGTAGCTATCCTCTCGGGTGGCGTGATCGGTCCTGAGACGTCGCTTCGTGACTACGACGGATCGTTCGAAGGAACCCCCATCTTCATCGGATGCAGTGACAACGACCCACATATTCCCCTCGAACGAGTTCACGAAACGACGACCATTTTCGAAGCTCTCGAAGGAGATGTGACCGAACGCATCTACGAGAGAATGGGTCACGGAATCAACGAAGACGAACAGAAGGCTGTAACCGAACTCGTCGAGCGCCTCCGCTAACTGTCCCGTAATCACCCGTCTCCGTTTTCCCGAACTGAACCTCGGTCTATCTTTGGGAGTAGTATGTATGGTGGAAAAAATTCTTTGAAAAGTATATTTAACCAATCGAAATTTTAATCATATTGGCCAGATGATGTCGCACCAATGAGCAAAGCGGATCCAACCGTGTTGGTCGTCGAGGACGAACCATCGCTCGTGGAAATTTATGCCCATTGGCTGCGAGAGGACTATTCCGTGCGAACAGCGCAGGATGGTGAGGAGGCACTCGAACAGATTGATGATACTGTGGACGTTATTGTGTTGGACCGTATCATGCCCAAAGTGACCGGCGATGAAGTGATCGAAGTCGTTCGGGATCGTGATCTCGACTGCATGATTGTGATGGCAACTGCCGTCGAGTCGGGGCAAAATCTCATTGAGGCTGGAGCCGACGCGTATTGTACCAAACCAATCACCAAAAACGAACTCCTAACAGCCGTCTCTCAGATGCTCGATCGAGGCGAATACATAGATCTCGAACAGAAATATTTCGACCTCCTCGAAAAACGTTCGGCACTGAAGGCCGACTCTGATGCGGAGTCACGACAGTCCGATGAGGAATATGTTGAACTCGAAGCACGGATCGACGAACTCAGCGACCGACTCGAACAACAAACCGAATCGATGGGTGATGATGAGTTCATCAGTATCATGAGGAATACGACGTAAAAGCAGGAGTGTTCTGCGACTCTATTTTACCTCGATTCAATTCGAGACGAGAGATATAATTTCCGTGATCACATCAACACGGACAGTTCGTTGTCAGTATTCTCGTTCGATGAGAAAGTCTGCGATATCTTCGAGGACGAGACGAGCTTCGGATTCTGGTAGGACACTGAGACGGTCTTTCCCCTCGGAGATCAAATCACGAGCAACGTTCCGCGCGTACTCGATACTTCCAACCGCTTCGAGACGCTCGACGGCCTCGTCAATCTCCGACTCAGAGACCGCTTCGACGCTCTCCGTGGAGACGAGTGAATCGACGTCGACACCTTGTTCTCGGGCATGGAGGCTGATTAGCGTCCGCTTGCCTTCGACGAGGTCGCTCCCGCGCTGTTTTCCGAGTTTTTCACTTGGAATCGTGAGATCGAGTAGATCGTCCTGTATCTGAAAGGCCGTACCCACGTCAAGACCGTAGTCGTGTAGCGCTTCAATGGTTTCTGTCTCGGCTCCGAGGAGAATCGCAGGGATAGAGGCCGACGCGGCGTAGAGGACCGCCGTTTTGAGCTCGACCATCTCGAGATACTCCGAGGTCGAGACATCACCCCGCTGCTCGAACTCGACATCGAGTGACTGTCCTTCACAGATCTCTGTGCAGGTCGTCGCCAGCTCATCGAGTGCCTGAACACTTCGACTCGCGGGCGCACCGGTGTCGAGCATACATTCGAACGCTTTCGAATAGAGCGTATCTCCAGCGAGAATTGCAGTATCGAGATCGTATTCACGATGAACAGCCGGGACACCGCGACGGAGGTCATCGTCGTCCATAATGTCATCGTGGATGAGGGTGAACGACTGGATGACTTCGACGCTCACAGCGCCACTCATGATGTCGATTTCTTCCGGACCGAACTTGCGGTAATCGTCGCTCGTCGGTTCCACGCCAGTAAGCGCCTCTGCTGTGAGCAGGAAGACTGTCGGTCGGAGCCGCTTGCCACCTGCATCGAGCAGGTATCGGGAGGCTTCATAGAGACGCTCGGGATGCTCTATCGGTAATCGTTCGCAGATGGCATCGTTGACAAGTCCGCGACGCTGATGAACGGCCTCGGCCACTCGGTTACGGCCTGTGGATTTCATGGTTGTTGTGTTTAGTCGACGAGTTGGATCATGTTCCCGTTGCACGAAACATGCAGGTCTCGTCCGAGAGTGTAGCCCTGAGCAGCACACAGATCAGCATACGGCGCGAAGCCAGCCATCGACTGGTGGGCCGGAATAACGTGCTGGGGCTGGAGGGCTTGTAGCATTCTGTAGTGACCTTCTTCACGCAGGTGACCAGAGACGTGGACGTCGTCGTAGATGCGTGCTCCCTGCATCTTCAGGAGCTTTTCGGACTGATAGCGCTGTCCTTCATTTGTCGGCTCGGGAATGATCCGTGCCGAGAAGACGACCTTATCCCCATCAGTGAGCTCGTAGGGGGTCTCGCCGCGACCCATTCGCGTGAGCATTGCACGAGGCTCTCCTTGATGGCCCGTGACGATCGGGAGATAGTCTTCTTTCCCTTCGTTCATGATGCGCTTGAACGTCCGATCGACGGACTTTCGGTGGCCGAACATCCCGAGCTCCTCCGGAAAGTCGACGAAATCGAGTCGCTCTGCCGTTCCAGAGTACTTCTCCATCGATCGACCGAGCAGGACTGGCTGGCGGCCGATGTCCTTTGCGAATTCGACGAGGCTCGTCACACGAGCGATGTGGCTGGAGAAGGTGGTAGCGACGATTCCGCCGTCGTAATCCTCCATGCTGTACAACACATCTTTGAGATGTCTACGAGCGACGGATTCACTCGGCGTGCGACCCTTCCGTCCTGCATTGGTACAGTCCTCGATGTACGCGAGGACACCCGGCCCTTCGCGTCCGATTTCACGGAAGCGCTTCATGTCGATCGGATCGCCGATGACTGGCGTGTGATCCATGCGCTTGTCCAGCCCGTAGACGATGGCTCCCTCGGGAGTGTGGATGACGGGATTGATCGCGTCGATGATAGAGTGCGTGACGTTCACAAACTCCATGTCGACGTTTCCTGAATCGCCGATCGGCATCGTCTCCCCGGCGTTCATCTTCACGAGATCGTTTTTGACCCCGAATTTCTCTTCGGACTGAATCTGCTGTTTGACGAGCTCGATGGTGAAGGGAGTTGCCACGACGGGCGCGTCGTACCGGTGAGCGAGCTTCGAGATCGCTCCAATGTGATCGAGGTGACCGTGCGTTGGCACGATCGCTTGCACGTCGCCCTCAAGGTCAGACATGACGCGGTCGTCGGGGATCGCACCCATGTCGATGAGGTCGAGACTGTGCATCCGCTCAGTTTCGACGTTGTCGTGAATCAGTACCTGCGAGAGGTTGAGACCCATATCGAAGATGACGACGTCATCTCCGGTACGGACGGCCGTCATCTGTCGGCCGACCTCTTCGTATCCTCCTATCGTTGCAATTTCGATTTCCATTGTCGTAACTCCGAGTAAGCCGCCAGGAGGCACGACTTTCGTGCTACACCGCAGCCCACCGGCGAGAACCGTGTGATTTCGTTTCGGCAGTTGCCGCTCGCCGGTCGCCCGCTCGCACCCCGGGGCGACCGTTCTCTCGGTTACAACACAGTACTGGCTGCTGTGTTAAAAACTACGTGACTTTGGTTCGTGTGCTCACAACGCCCTGTCTCCTGTCCTGATAGGCCGTGCTACTCGATTCGACTCACGCCGATCCACGAGAGTACTGCTCGGGTGAACAGATATAGGACAAGCAACAGCGCAAGAAACATCGTCGGAGCGGCGAGTATACGCGCGGTTCGGTACGCGAGGACGATCCGTGAGAGCCCAAGAATAATGAAACTCACAAGTATCAATGCAAATGCAAAAACGGACAATTTACCGAACGTCTGGTATCGCATCCCTGTATGAAGGAACTGTTGCCCGAAACACTAACGTCCAGCGTCATCCCGTGGCTGCGTGCCGCGTCGGCCGGGAAACCCTCGTGTCGGGCGTGTGTCGCGTGCCTGGGTTCGCCGCACTGTCATCGCACCCGCACAATCGCGGGGTATACTCGGGCGGGGACTAACGGCACGCAGTCACGCTAGCAGCGACGCAAACAAAGCGCTTGTGGGAACAGGGAAGCAGTGGAAATAGAAGTGAAAGTGAAGTGAAATTGGAGAGCAGGAAATTAAGGAGCGTCGATACAACAGCGGTTCACTCCCCTTGTGGTGGTGGTGGGTAGAACAGCTTTTCTCGGAGGAATGGCTCAGCACGCCGCCGGAGAATGTACGCGCCAGTCAGCATCGTTGGAAGCAGGAAGATGAGTGTAAAGAGGCTCACGCGCGAGACCATTATCGTGCTCCCGAGCACGTCGACAGGGATGCGCTGAATGTCGACAGCGATCATCCACGTCAATACGACGAACGGCGTGGCGAGCACGGCGTTCCAGAGGCCGGGTCGCACGCGATATCCGTGTTCGTAGCGGTCACTCCACGGAGCGGATGTGAGGTCTCGACACATTGCCATCACGCTCCACAGTAGTCCACTTATCAGCGCGAGTCCGAGCAGGAAGTTCACGATCATTCCGAGATGGAGTGGACCAAGCGTGAACTGACCAACCCACGGGGTCGGGGTGGCACTACCACCCGCAATAACTAGCTCTTGGAATGACCCCTTTCCGCCCCACTCGGTAAACAGTACCACGACGCCGATGAGCATCCCAAATCCGACGCCCATCCACGTTGGGCGACTTGGAACTGAATCTTCGTCAGTAGATATCAATACCCGAGCTCCGTTTCCAAACACGGACGGGAGCATGAGGAAGAAGCCCGCAAATACGAAGACAGAGGCGAAAGAAAACGCAATTCCGCCATCTCTTGCTCCCATGGCTGTTCCCATGAAGATGAGCACAAGGCTAAAGATGTTTGCACCGGCGATTGGCCAGACTCGATCCCTGCCAGCTGGCTTGTACCGTTCTCTCGATCGGGGTGACTCGAACGGTAGCGGCGAGACGAGTTCGTAGCTCGTGTAGCTTATTATGAGCGCTGTAAGAACGAACCCAAGCCCTGTCCCTGGGTTTTGTTGTGGCGCGTACGCGACCCCAAGCGCTGGAGCGGCCTGTGTGAACGCGAGAATGAGTATGATCGCGGCACCGAGACGAATACTCGTCGGCGATGTCGCTATCCCGGCAAACCGCTCTCGCGTGATCGAAATCGAGTCTGCAGGAGACTGTGTGAGCAGTCGAACGAAGAGCTCGAACGTATCTCTGAGCTGGTCGGCTGCCCACTCAAGCTGTTCTCGGATTGTGGGGTCGACGCGCTCAGCGCTCGATGTGCGCTCACGTTCACGCGTTCGGGTTCGTGCCCTTCGTCCCGCACGTGCTCGTCGCTGCCAAGCGTCGGCTTTGTCGGACTGGCGCTGCTGTTTCCACTGTTCACCGAAGCCCGCTCCTGCTCCTGCCCCCTGCGTCGATTCGCTGTGCCCGTTCTTCTGCACTTGCCCGTGTTGGTCGTACTGGGCGCGCTGTACTGGGTCCATCAACACCTCCTTAGCCTCGCGGATCTCCATGATCTTTTCTCGGGCGTCCGGCTCGTCACTCACGTCCGGATGGTGTTGTTTGACCTGCTCGCGGTAGGCTTGCTTTATTTCCGTCTCGGTGGCCTCCGGACCGACCCCGAGAAGCTCATAGTACGATTCGGTCATTCTGATCGGACGATGGATGTGTCACTGGTGGTGATGGATGTTCGGCTACTGTATCTCTGGGAGGTTTTGCTGCATGATCGAAAGCTCCTTGTCGGTAAAGCCGAAAACCGACTGGATCTCGATCTCATCGCCGATTTCGTGATCGACGTCCCTCGCGCTTACGTTCAAGATTCCGTTTTCATCGAGCATGAATTTGACCTCGATGTTCGCTACTCCTTCCGGTCGCTTCGGGAGTGGACCAAGCTCAAACTCATCGAGAAGCTCGTTCTCTTCGAGCCGGTCGCTGTCTCCCTGATAGACCGGGATTTCGATTTCGGTCTGACTGTCCTGTGCTGTTGTTGTCATATAGGAATTCCGAACCGGGATCGGGGTATTGCGTTCGATAATGACGTGATAGTACGGTTCATTGTTTTCTAAATCGATTAATCCGACGCCCAGCGACTGTGGGGCAACGTCGAGTAACACCGTATTGTTGACTGTCTGAGTCGCAGGCGTCCGTTCGGTGTTCGCAGTCGGTGCTGTTGTGCCTCCTGGGGTAGAGGCCGGAAGAATCTCGTGGTTGATGATCGCTGCCTGTGCGGCTGCGCCAATAGCAACGGCTTCGTCAGGGTTGATCCGCTTTGAGGGCTCTCGATCAAAATACTCCGTGATGCGCTTTTTAATCTGTGGCATCCGTGTTGCTCCGCCAACGAGAAGAATCTCATCGATCGATCGTTCGCTGTAGCCAGCTTCTTCGAACAACGCCTCACAAAGATTGATCGTCTTATCGAGGAGATCGCGGGTCATACGCTCGAACGTATCGCGTCGAAGCGTCGCCTCAATATCGTACGTATCTCCTTCGAATTCTAAAAACGGGATCGTAATCGTTGCTGTTTGTCGTGTCGAGAGGTCGTGTTTGGCCTGCTGGGCAGCGTCGAATATCCGCTCTTCGGCAGCCAGAGTGCCCTCAATCGAGATACCATGCTCGCGTTCAATTCGCTCTTCGAGCCATTCGACGATGGCCATATCCCAGTCGTCGCCGCCCAGTTGCGTATCGCCGTTGGTCGCCACGACTTCGAAAATACCGCTGTCGATCTCGATCAGCGAACTATCGAACGTCCCACCGCCAAGGTCGTAGACGAGAACGGTTTTGTCCCTGGCTGTCTGCAGCCCGTACGCAAGGCACGCCGCTGTCGGCTCGTTTATGATTCGGTCGGCATCGAATCCGGCGAGTGCACCCGCATGTTTGGTTGCCTGCCGTTGGCGGTCGTTGAAGTACGCTGGCACAGTGATGACCGCGCTTTCGATCGTCTGCCCAAGATACGCTTCAGCGTCCTGTTTCAGCTTTTTGAGGATGATCCCCGACAGTTCCTCGGGTGTGAATTCGTAATTTCTCCCTCCGATGAGTATTGTCTGATCACTCCCCATGTAGCGTTTGACTGAGAAGACAGTCCGTTTTGGATGGTTGACTGCCTGATTCGTCGCCTGCTTACCGACAAGAGCCTTTTCGGCGCGACTGTCGAACGCGACAACGGACGGAGTGGTACGATCACCGGTCACGTTCGGCAGAATGTCAATATTGCCTCCTTCAGCGTGCGCGATCGCACTATTGGTCGTGCCAAGATCGATTCCAATGGTTGGTGTCCCTGTCATAGGTGTTCACAGATGTCTCCATTCCGTCCCGTCCGTCTCCGTACCATGTGCGTCTCTATTATTGTTACCGTACATTGACGGTATTGGTTCGACGGCCTGAAGACAGTCGTCTCCTGATCGTCCGCATACGGTATCGCGAACAATCTGGCGACCATCACGACGGCCGATACTACCACACGAGGACATAACGATCATAAATTAGTAGGTTACGATGATGCCCTTTCGCGACATATCTTGCGGACGTTTTACTGGGGTGGGTCGTTTGGATCGCATTGAGCGTCGTACACTTCTCAAATCTTCGTTCACCATTACTCTTGATATTTCAGACGTATCAATTAGTGTCACTGTTTGTACTGATCCGCTTGGATCTGCACGTATCGCCCGCTCCGGTACCCGAATTTCGTCCATTCGTACCTGCCGAGGAGACCGAGTCCAGAAATGCCGGATGTCAGGGCATCGAAGGTGTGGTATCCGCCGTTCCTCATCATTTTGTTAACGTTCCTGAATGTACGGTCCCAGTCGGCCGGTTCGTAGTCGCGGACCACGTCGGCAAGCGCGACGTTTCGCAGAATCTCGTCCCCAATGGTGTGCTTCCATTCCGAATTGTATGCACGCAGCGCACCGAGGGCAGCGAGACGGCCTGCGATTTTCCCGGTACGGACTGCGACGTGATCGCCGCCTTCGTGAAACGCCGATGTCGCGCCCATCGCTCCGCCAACCACAGCAATGTTCGCTTTCGTTGGTGAATCGATGGGTCGCGTCGAGGAGATTGGATAGGTTTCTGTCCCGCCCCGTTTCCCCCGGTCTTCGACGAGCGGAAACGCTTCTTCGATGTCGTACTCGTCACCGTACTCACGTTCGAGCAGACGTCGAATGTACTCCGAACCGGCGGGGACAGTCTCGTCAGTGCTTTGAAGTAGGGCGTAGGATGTGGGGTCTTCGATGGTCGAGAGATCGAGACCGATCGGCATCGTCAGCCCAACGCGGGCGACAGTGCCATCGTTCGGGAACACCCACGGGTACGCCGTGTGTCCGGGCATCGCGCCCCACCAGAACTTGAGCATGTCCTCCTCGAACACTTCGTCCGGAAACTCCCGGTACTCCTGATAGGCAATGTGGTTCGCCCGTGGTGAGGCGAGCTTTTCGATCGTCCCGTCTGGAAGGAGTGAATCGAGCACCCGATTTGTGACGGTGCGTTGGGGCCCGTCCGCGAGAATCAGGTATTCTGCTTTGAGGGTCGCTCCGTCTCGAAGCGTTAGAGTGTGCCCGCTTTTTGCATCGACATCGATGCTCTGAACGCCGTTGCCGACGCGATAGTCGGCTCCGGCGGTCTCAGCACGCTCGCGTAACCAGTCGTCAAAGCGCGCCCGATTGAACGTAAATCCGAAGTTCGGATACGAACTCGTCATTCGCGTCGATCGGAGCGTTACGGTTTCGTTTGGCCCGTAGAAGGTCGTTCCATTCAGCTCACGACACTTTACCGACTCCGGAACTTCATCCGGACGCATATCCATGAGATCAACCCAGTAATCGAGCATCCCTGCTGCGTCTGTCGAGTCCGGTCCCGGGCCGTCGCGGTCAGCGCGAGGGACTCCTTTCTCGATGATTACGGTGTCAGCGTCTTCCTCTGCTGCCGCTCTTCCCGCCGAGGTGCCCGCCGGTCCACCACCCACGACGGCCACGTCCACGCGTTCCATAGCAATGATGCTCACACCGAACGAGAAAACGGCTTCGCTCCGACGGCACGGCGCGAACGAATCTCTCTCATCTGCACGAATCACCATATCTGCTTTCATCTCTGACAGATATGACAGCAAATAGCACTGTACTCGGTGGCCGAGAGATTCAAGACGGTTCATCTCCCGTTGATGAATGATGCGGCACGATCACCTCATCAGCGCAAAACAGTTGTCGCGGGCCGACATTGACACGGTGCTCGACCGTGCCGCCGACATCGCCCGTAGTCCTCCTGACGTCAATCAGTACGCCGACACCATTCTCGGTCTCCTTTTCTTCGAACCGAGTACGCGGACGAAAATGAGCTTCGATAGCGCGATGAAGCGTCTCGGCGGAACGACGGTTGACATGGGAACCGTCGAATCATCGAGCGTCAAGAAAGGCGAGAGTCTCGCGGACACCGTTCGTGTCATCGAGGGATACGCTGACGCGCTCGTTCTTCGCCACCCGAGTGAGGGTGCAGCGAAGATGGCGAGTGAGTTTGTCGACGTACCCATCATCAACGCTGGCGACGGTGCCGGACAACACCCGACGCAGACGCTACTCGATCTGTACACCATCCGCGAGAACGTCGGCTTCGATGATCTCTCGATCGGTATCATGGGCGATCTGAAATACGGACGGACCGTCCACTCGCTGTCACACGCACTAACGAACGTGGATGCCAGACAGCATTTCATCAGCCCAGAGAGCCTCCGTCTGCCGCGCTCGGTTCGGTACGATCTTCACGAAATCGGGGCGAACGTGCGTGAACACACGGGTCTCGATGACGTTCTCTCCACGCTCGATGTGCTCTATGTGACACGCATTCAGCGCGAGCGCTTTCCTGACGAGAACGAGTACCGGCAGGTCGCCGGTCAGTATCGCATTACTGCTGAGCTTCTCGCGGACGCAAACGATGATCTCATCGTGATGCATCCGCTTCCGCGCGTCGACGAAATCGCCCCCGATGTCGACGAAACGGAACACGCACAATACTTCCAACAAGCGCACAACGGCATCCCGGTGCGGATGGCACTTCTCGATCTGATGCTCGGCGGTGAGACACAATGAGTGAAAACGACCGCGAACTCCGCGTCAGCAAGATTCGGAACGGTACTGTCATCGACCACGTTCCCGGTGGACAAGCACTCAAGGTACTTGCAATCCTCGGTATCGACGGCTCTGGCGGCGAAGCTGTCAGTATCGGAATGAACGTCCCAAGCGAGAAACTCGGACGAAAGGATATCGTGAAAGTCGAGAGTCACGAACTGAGCCAGAACGAAGTGGACGTGATCTCTCTTATTGCACCCGAAGCCTCGATCAATATCATCCGCGACTTCGATGTCGTCGAGAAGAGCCGCGTCATCCGACCGGACCTTGTGACCGAAGTCATCGCGTGTCCGAACCGAAACTGCATCACGACGCGAAACGAACCTGTCGATTCGGAGTTCGACGTGCTTGAGGATGGCGTGCGGTGTGTCTACTGTGATACCATCGTGCGCGAAGATCTGACCGACCACATCGCTACCGATTGAATCCATCTCGTATTTAAAAGAAGCGTGTGAATCGCTCGATCAGTTAGTGTAGCGTAACGATTGAACGGCTCCATCTCGATATTCCCATAGATGATCGAGAAAAACGCTGTCCGTCACTCGTACGACGAGATCGCGGACACGTATGCCACACAGCGGTCTGAAAACAGTCCTGATACGGAGCTGCTCGCACAGTTTCTCGATACGCTCTCTGAACCGACCCGTATTCTCGACGCCGGCTGCGGGCCGGGAATCCCAGTTCTGCCTCGAATTAGCGCTGTGACAACGGCGATCGGCGTCGACGTCTCACGCGAACAGCTGCGGCTGGCCGAGGAGAACGCTCCCGATGCGCTCCTCCTCCAGAGCGATATGACAGACCTCCCGTTCGACGACGGAGTCTTCGATGCCGTCATTGCGTGTTGGTCGTTGATTCACATCCCGATGGATGACCATCAAGCGGTCATCGACGAGTTTGCTCGTGTTCTTCGTCCCCACGGACGGCTGCTCGTCTGCGAAGGAACTGACGAGTGGATCGGTGACAATCCGGATTGGCTCGAGAGCGGCGTTGCGATGCAGTGGAACATTGCTGGAGCAAGCGCAACACGAGCCCAATTGCACAACGCCGGTTTTACCATCAGTGACAGCTGGGGTGTCCCAGAGCCGCTGGGATCCGAGTCTGATTCGGACGGAAATGACGACTTGCCGTGGACGTTTTTCGCTGCACGCCTCGATACGTAGCTTCCGGTCGCTCCCGAACCACCACGAACGCTTATTACTAAGTAATACCACTAGGTTTTTCGATGACGCAATTACAGCGAGCGCGCGCTGGAGCAGTGACACAGGCGATGGAACGGGTCGCAGCGCGTGAGAAGAGGAGTACCGAGTTTGTCCGCGAACAAATCGCAACAGGACAAGCAGTCATTCCGTCGAACCAGCACCATACGGCGTTGGACCCGATGATCATCGGTCGAGAATTCGCAACGAAGGTAAACGCGAATATTGGCAACAGCGAGACAACGAGCAGTCGGGACGAAGAGCTACGAAAGCTCCATACGGCTGTGCACTACGGTGCGGACACGGTGATGGATCTGAGCACAGGGAGCGATCTCGACGCCATTCGTGAGACGAATATTGAGCATTCACCAGTACCCATCGGAACAGTACCGATCTACGAGGCGCTCAAACGCGCAGACAACATCAAGGAGATCACTCCCGAGTTGCTTCTCGATGTCATCGAAAAACAGGCCAAACAGGGCGTCGACTACCAGACCATCCACGCTGGAGTTCTGATGGAGCATCTCCCGCTGACCGAGGGACGAACGACTGGAATCGTCTCGCGCGGCGGATCGATCCTCGCGCAGTGGATGGAAGAACACGCCCAGCAGAACCCGCTGTACACCGAGTTCGAATCGATCTGTGAAATTTTCGCAGAACACGATGTGACGTTCAGCCTCGGAGACGGTCTCCGTCCGGGCAGCCTTGCGGATGCGAACGACGCGGCTCAGTTCGCAGAGCTAGAGACGCTCGGCGAACTCACCCGGACAGCGTGGGATCACGGGGTACAAGTGATGGTCGAGGGACCTGGCCACGTTCCAATGGATCAGATCGAAGCAAACGTCGAACGCCAGCAGGACGTCTGTGATGGCGCTCCGTTCTACGTGCTCGGCCCACTCGTGACCGACGTCGCACCCGGATACGACCACATAACGAGCGCTATTGGTGCTACTGAGGCCGCCCGTACGGGTGCAGCGATGCTCTGTTATGTGACTCCGAAAGAACATCTCGGACTCCCCGACGAGGACGACGTGCGCGATGGGCTTGCTGCCTATCGGATCGCTGCTCACGCTGCCGACGTTGCTACCGGACATCCCGGTGCACGTGATTGGGACGACGCGCTCTCTGAAGCGCGCTATGCCTTTGATTGGCGGCGACAGTTCGATCTCGCGCTTGATCCCGAGCGAGCGAAGTCATCCCACGATCAGACGCTCCCAGAAGAGAACTACAAAACGGCACGATTTTGTGCGATGTGCGGTGCGGAGTTTTGCTCGATGCGCATCGATCAGGACGCGCGTGATGGCAGTGATCTCGCTGCGCTCGACGCTGATACAACGGATCTCGACGCCTCGTCCGCTGCTGAGGTGAACCGCCCGCCAGTTGGAACCCACGAGACACGTCGCCTGCCATCGTGGCCGATTGCAGAACACAGAGCGGACGACTGAGTAGAAAAAGACTTGTTATATGCCCTCGTTACTGCAGTTGATGTCCAAGAAAGCACTTGTTGTGTTTGTATTGGTCGCAGTTACCGCCGCCGCGATCGTTGTAAAACGATAATCGCAGTTCTTAGCCGCGGTCACCGCGGCTTCGTAATTCACGAGGTGTCAAATACCGGTGGTACCTTGTGTGAACTGTTCACTTCACTGATCCCACGAACGAATGACTTACCCCGCGGTCTCGCGAATCGCGGGTATGTACGGCGTCGTCACCCGTAACGAAGAGGAGCTGACGTGGCCGGAGTTCGAGTATGCCTTCTACGAGGCAAAATCCGTCGCCGGTCGAGCTGCTTCTCCGCAGCCGAATGCAGTGAACATGGTCTCTTGTTTCGCCGATAACGCCGCTGCGCGTGACAATCCAGATCTCGTACCCGTGAGCGAATCAGGCGAGCGCGCTACCCGCGAGCAGCCGTATTTCGATTGGGCGTACGTCTGCCCGACCCACGAGCGCTACCGCGACGGTCTCCTTGAGATGATCGAAGAGTGTGCAGCCGTCAACGGCGATGTCCGTCTCGATGATGTGGGATTTCCGCGGTCGGAATACTGTCACTGCGAGCGGTGTGAACGTGCCTTTTCAGAAAGCGAGTACGACGATCGCTTTGCGTGGCGAGCGTCGGTCATCGAATCGTTCGTTGCCCAAGCCCGCGAACGGGTTCCTGGGCGGCTGTACCTCACGCTCTACCCAGATCCGTATCCGGGCCATCTCTACGAACGAACCGGAATCGATGTATCAGCGCTCGATAGCGTCGATGAGTTCGTCGTTCCAATCTACGACATGGCGTACTCGACTACTTACTGGCTCGAAGTTCTCGCCAACGGTTTTGTCGACAAACTCACAACACCATTCAGCATCGAACTGTACGCTGTGAACGTCGAGATTGACAATCTCATTACGGCGAGTGAGGTTGCACAGGCCTACGCGAAGGATGTCTTCTTTGGCTACGACGCGAGCAACGCACGAGCGACACTCCGGCGAATGGATGCGCAGGCGCGAGAAGGAAAGTCACACGGCCCCGACTAGCCGCGAAATCTGCTTGATTCCTTCTATATTCCCCACAAGATACTTACCAACAACCCACTCTGTTCTATATGAATCGGGCGTCGTGATACGCTCTCTGCCAAGACTGACATTCACGAGGTCTCGCGTTCGACCTCTCCCGGACGTGTGACCTCTCTGCCTCTGCGTCCGACGCCCCGATTCCTCATCTGGTGTCTTTCTTCTTTCGTACCAGACTGAATCGTGAGAGTACGCTCTGATAAGTGTCGGAACGTACACCGCGTGAGCTGTGAGGAACGAACACTGGGATTTTCCTTCGCCTGAGCTGTGTGGGTCGTGTTTTTGTAGTAGGGAGACGGACTGACGTTATCATGCTCAAACAGATGTCGCTTGCTGAAGCCATGCGTACGGATGTCGAAACCATCGAATCTGATGCCATACTCATCGAAGTCGGAAGACGGCTCCGGAAACGAGAGATTGGCTCCGTTGTCATCGTAGACGACGGTCCCCCTGTTGGAATTGTCACTGAGACCGATCTCGTTGAGTTCCTCGTAACCGGTGGCGACGTCGAAACCGTCACTGCAGCAGAATGTATGTCATCACCGCTGATTACCATCGATGCGTCGTCATCGATCATTGAAGCGGCGACGTTGCTCCGAGAGCACAACATCAAGAAGCTCCCGGTGCTTTCTGATGGTGAGTTGGACGGAATCGTCACCACAACTGATCTCGCATCGTATCTCCCTCAGTTTTCCGTCCAGCGGACTTCACGGGAACGTACCGAGGGCCGAGTTCCCCGTCCGAATCCTGAGATGGCCTACGACGATGAGGGGTGGCAGTTCGAGTACCGTGACACAACGTCTGGGACGTTCGGTGTTGGTGACGTCGTAGAGTTTTCGAAGGTCGTTACGGATGCTGATGTGCGCTCGTTTGCTGAGATAAGTGGCGACACAAACCGTCTGCATCTCGATTCAGAGTTCGCTGCACAGACGCGATTCGATCATCGCATCGTTCACGGAACGCTCGTCTCTGGTCTGATCAGCGCCGCACTCGCCCGAATTCCGGGGTTGACGATCTATCTCGCACAAGACATTAGCTATCTCGCTCCAGTGGCCATTGGTGATCGGATCACCGCGGTCTGTGAAGCCGCCGAAGCACTAGGCAATAATAAATATCGACTCTCAACTGATGTCTACGATGAGAACGACGAACGCGTTATCGAGGGCGAAGCCGTCATTCTCTTGGATGATCTTCCGGACACTGTTGACGAGGCGACCGAAGAAGATTAGAAACAGAGGGGAGATGTTTATCATTACGTGAATTACCAGCAATCGAACGAGTATTTGCTCTCTGTTGTTGTATCGATATTTCCATCTTTTTTGAGCCAGTCGGTCGCATCTCCGGACAACTGAACGTTTAACACTCACTCGAAAGAACGATCTGTATGCAGACGCACATCGTCCCGGTCGGATTCGACTACGACCGACTCATCGCACCACTCGTCCGGGATCAACTCGACGTCGACCGTGTCATACTTCTCGAAGGCGCGGTTGGAAGCGAGGCCAACGTCGAGTACTCCCAGCACCTCGCTGAAAAACTTGAGAAAGACTTCAGAAACCTACTCGGAGCAGAGACCCAGCGATTTGTTGTCGAAGATGTATACGATTACGACACCGCTTTCGAGCAGGCCTACGACCTGATCAACGCCGAACTCGATGGCGAACCACCCTCGGGAACCGATTCGGACGAGTTAGAGCGAGAGGATCGACCCCCAAAGGATGGCAGGCAGTGTGATAACGGTGCTGTCTGGGTTAACATTTCGTCGATGCCACGGACAGTGAGCTTCGCGTTTGCGACGGCTGCACACTCCATCATGGTCGAGCGCCAGAGCGAGCGCGAGCGCATTCGAACCTACTACACTGTTCCTGAGAAGTACTTAGAGACCGAACTCGCTGAGGAACTCCGAAAGGGGATCGATCTTCTCTCGGATCTTCAGTCTTCGGGTGTCTCCGATGAACGCATCGATGAGTGGGTGACGGATGCTCGGACAATGATCGATGAATTCGACGAACGCGGGACGACGATCGGCGCAAAATGCATCGGGGAGAGCCACATCGTCGAACTCCCTGTTGCTTCCTTCTCGAACGTCAAACCGTTCGAGGAGCTCATCCTGTTCACGCTCGGAGAACACGGCGAGTTCGCCAGCGTCTCGGAACTAGCACAAACGCTCGCGCGCGATCTGAACGAAGAGTACACCGACAGTTTCCGGTCGAAAGTCATCTACAACGTCGATCGGCTCGGTCCTGGCGGAAAGGGGTATATCGAACAGGAAGAACAGGGGAAGTCCTACCGAACCCGCTTGTCCCACATCGGACATTTGTGGGTCCGGTCACACGCCGACGAGAACGAGATGTGAGTAGCGCGGTTGTCGTCGATTCCGGGTGGCTGTCTTTCGGAACTCAAAACTAGTTGGTCTCTGACTCTGGGTCCGAATCCGGTTCCAGTGGAATCCGATTGAGTCCGACCGTATCGTAGTCCTGTTCGCTGGTAAGCACACGCTCATCACTACAGGCAATGACGCCAGCGTGAAGCGCATCAAACGGAGTCAAATGATACTCATTGAGGAAGGTCGCTGCGGCAAGAACGACATCTTCGTGTTCTTTTGGGACGATCGGGACGAGCTCCAGCAAATTAGAAATCGCTCGCGGTGTATCTATTTCGTACGCCGCTGTTTCATGATTGTAGAATAGCACTAAAACCTCGGCATAGGCTAGTATTGACGTGTGAATGTCGTCGTGCTCTTCGAGAGCACGGATAGCTGGCTTACGGAGCCAATCCTCGTCTTTCACGAGTGCCGTCAAGAAATCTGTTTCCACGTACACCTGTCAGTCCCCACGGTTCTGCGATCGGTGCTCGGCTTCGCTTTGGACCTCCCGGTGAATGGCCTTTCGTGCGTCTTCTTTCAGTTCGTCCGTGGTCTTCTCACCGAATGCGTCTCCGACAGCGGCTCGAAGCCCCGCAAGCGGGTCCTCATCGACGGGGAACAGTGCGACGTGGCTCGGGAGTTCGACGATGCGATACCGATCGCCAAACCGCTCTCGGACATCTTTCGGGAGATAGATTCGTCCCCGATCATCCGTCGATTTCGACATCTATACCCGAATATAGACGGGAAGATTATAAAAATACCCGCTTTTCTATCTATTTTCCCACTCGTCATTGGAGGACTATCCGCCGACGAGACAGGGTGAACAGGCGGACGCCTCGTTCGACGTTCGCATCACCAGATCACTGTGTTCACGCATCGAGCCGGGCTGCGAAAAACGGCGGTTTGGGATCGTCCTCGCCTCCCATCTCCGGGGCATCCCATTCACCCGTAATCCGAAACCCCGCGTTCTGTAGCTGTTTCCTGGTGGTCTCTGCTCCAGCCATACTCCATGTCATCTTGACGTCAGTATCGAGCCAATCGGTGTTCGTGCGTTCGAACTCCGTCGGAGATTCCGAGAGGAGGACGCGTCCGCCGGGAGAAAGAACACGTGCGAACTCATCAAGAACTGTTTGATGATCCGTGAGTGGAATGTGAATCACGGAGCGATACGCCGTCACGGCTTCGAAAACATCATCTCGAAACGGAAGCATCGTCATATCACCCTGTACAAGCAGTGCAGGCGAGACTGTTTCAGCGGCGAGCCGAAGTTGTTCACGGGAGAAATCGAGGCCAACCGCAGTCGTTCTCTCGCACAATCGACGAAGAATTGGTGTTCCTTGTCCACACCCAGCGTCGAGGATGCGTGTCGGCTCCGAAAGTGAATCGAGGAAATGATCGAGTATCACCATTTCACGACGACTCCCAGGGCGTTTTGCGGCGTATGTCTCCGCAAGTTCGTCGTATCCTCGACGGATCTTCTCTTTCTTTCCCATCTGCGAGACGTATGGCGGACAAACGTTCAATCTCTCGTCTACGGTGACTGTTCGTCGCACGACCTCGCCGGTGGACGAGAACTATTCTGAGATGTAATCATCAACCAAAGAAAAGACGCTCTACTCCAACTTCTTCGCACGCGTTGTGTACGCGAGAAAGACCGCAAGGACCGTAATGAGCACTGCGCCAGCAGCCGCGACCTCCAATGCAGAGAGAGTGACCTGTGTCGTTACGGAGAGCCACGGCACGCTATCGGCGACTGGAAGCGCGGTGTGGTGTGGTTGGCCAACGATCGGATAGAAGTAATCGACGACGAGATCGACAGTGTACCACGTGAGCGCAACGCCGATCGCCCAGCCGGGAAACGCAGAATAGCGATGGATGACGAACGCCTCGACGACCATCGCAAGATGACTCCAGAAGAGAAAGTTGTACATCGCTGGGTGGAGTCCCAGCTGTGCCCACGCAGGAAAGAATGCGAGCAGAACGTAGGGAGTCCACAGACCGAGTTTGATGCAACCAAAAAATGCGAACATGTTGATGACTTCATTGTTGCGGTCGAGCTTCCAGAGCGCGATGCTACAAGCGATGAAGAGCGTCGCAAGGGGACTGTCTGGAACGAACGGCCACATAACGACTGGTGTCGTAGCGAACTGAGATCGGTAGTACCAGAATCCGAAGGCAGTTCCGACGAGATTGATCGCAACAACGAGCCACGCGAGCCGAAGACCGAGATTCTCGATCGTTCTCGGAAGCGGGGCAACATACCGTGGGAGTGAATCGCGTGGTGGGAGCGAGTCGTCATCGAGATACGCGAGGAGTCGATTGTACCAACTCCACTGTGCGTCGTCGGATGCTATATCCATGCCTCTGTTTCAATCCCTCTCGTTCGATCAGTATCCGTGTTCGTATTCGTATCCCGTGCTCTCCCCACTTCGTCTCCAAACGAAGCCACACCAGTCTGTGGAGCGAACGTGTATACAGACTGGTTAAGTAGGTTCGGGTCAGTGATCCAACCATGAGCAACGAGACGAACATCGAGGAGCTAAAGCGCGGAACAGATCTCATCAAGCGCGGGTTTGCGAAGATGCAAAAAGGCGGCGTCATCATGGACGTCGTGACGCGAGAGCAAGCACGCGTTGCCGAAGACAGCGGTGCAGTGGCAGTCATGTCACTCGAAGCCGTCCCCGCGGATATCAGAAAACGCGGCGGTGTCGCCCGCATGGCCGACCCAAGCGCACTGAGAGAAATCATCGATGAGGTCTCCATCCCTGTGATGGGGAAATGCAGAATTGGACACACGAAAGAGGCACAGATCCTCGAAGCAACGGGAGCCGATATGCTCGACGAAAGCGAGGTGCTCACACCCGCCGACAACGAGTATCACATCGAGAAACAGTCGTTCACCGCGCCGTTCGTCTGTGGCGCGCGCACACTCCCCGAAGCACTGCGGCGTATTGACGAAGGCGCGGCAATGATCCGAACGAAAGGCGAAGCGGGTACCGGCGACGTAAACCAAGCGGTCACGCATCAGCGTGCGATCAAAAGTGCAATTCGAGAACTCGAAGGCCAGTCCAAAGAGGAGCGAGAAAAGTGGGCACGAGAGCACGAAGCGCCTGCTGACCTCGTTCACGAAACCGCAGAACGGGGCCGTCTTCCTGTCGTGAATTTCGCTGCGGGTGGTATCGCCACGCCGGCGGATGCAGCGTTGATGATGCATCACGGATGTGACGGCATCTTTGTTGGATCGGGCATCTTCGGGGCTGAAGACCCTGATTCGATGGGACAGTCAATCGTCGAAGCCGTCAACAACTGGGACGATCCAGATGCCCTCGCCGAGATTGCTGCCGGAATCGGTCGCGGCATGAAAGGCCAATCGAACGTCGGGATGAAAGACGAAGAGAAGTTACAAAATCGTGGTGTCTAAAATTCGGCCTGATCTGATGGAGTAGCATACGTTCGATCTCCTCAAGCTCGTTGTCAGTGTGTGTCATTTACTGTAGGGCAATTTATATTACTGGTGAATTAGTTGGATAACATAGATGGTAACATCAACAGAAATTGGGATGTATATAAAACAGGCGTACCTGCTCATCGACCGGGTGAGTGGGTGATTGTTGAATAATACTTACATGTCACGTCATTGCATGACAACGAAGATTAACTTTACCTACTCTGTAAGCAAATCACATGAAGACTGAAGTTATTGGCTCAGATCAGGATGACAGATTTTGGTTTCGTGCGCGAATTATTGCTTGCCGCGAACCATATCGGCGGCTGTATGGGATTCCGACGTCGGTGAATCCGTGGGCTATTCGCGCACAGTCCCGTATCCGTCGATTCACTCCTGAGTGGAGTGGGTGGACCCCGAGAGACGCAGGCATCCTCATCGACTTGCTCAAACAAAGTGAAAAAACGGTCGAAGAAGACGGCTACTACGAGCATATTCTAGAGTATGCGGTCTGTGTCGTCGCTGAAACGAGCTCACAAGCTCGTTCGCGCGCGAAGACCTGCCTCCGAAATGGTTCATTTCTCCAGTTCGACCTCGATGCGGTTGGCGCAGACGAAGCAGCAGCGCTCGAAGCGACTCCAGTTGCGACGCGTGCAATTGCCACCCAAACAGCCATTCATCCCTTGATTGGCGGCGAGTATTCCCCACCGATTCCGGAGATCCACCTCGCCAGTTCGTCCGATGAAATCGCAGGCGTCATCCGAATGGAGCTATCTCGGGAACAACTCAAAGAGCAGATCTCACGCGTTCGAACGCACCGCCGTCGGATGTATGACTGGGGACGATTCAAGCCCGAGTTCGAGCTGAATCGGCAGTTGAACGAGCGAATGCTCGCGGTTATAGACGCTGTCGCTGAAGACGATACCGGAATACTGGTCGCCTCCGTCCCGGTTACAGAGGACGAGCCAGAAGTAGCCGTCGTCCTCGTTTTGAGTCACGAATGGGTCAAACGGATACAGGATCGAGCCACAAACCGAGACTCCAATGTCGAAACAGTCCACTGGAAATTCCCGATTGCGGAATCGTCGCTCGATCACTTCCTTGCGTACGCCAACGAAGCAATCGACACCACTTCTCCACAAATCATCGGCCCGAGTCCGTTCGTCGAACCGAACGAGATGACAGACGCAGAAATGATATCAGCGAGGTGAGATCAGACGTGCTAGCACCGTGACTGAGCAACTATCACCTTCGGTTATCGATCTATTGACGTTCACATTCTTTCTTCGGTCAACAGAATCGTTGGGACCATCAGAAAATCTGTGCGCCGTCACCGATGTGCGTCTGGTAGGCGCGCGATTCAACACCAAATTCAGCGAACGAATCGAGCATAGCGTTCGCAATCGCGCGTTGTGCATGATCGTAACAGACTGCGATGATCGCTGGTCCGGCACCACTGATCGTAACACCGGTTGCTCCGGCCTGAAGCGCTGCCTTGCGGACAGTATCGTAGCCTTCAATGAGTTCTGCGCGTGCGGGAGTAACGATCGTGTCGTGCATCCCTCGGCCCACGAGTTCGGGATCATTTCGAGTCATTCCAGCGGTGATTGTCGCCGCTTTTCCGACCGTATCGACGACTTTCGAGATGGATGTTCGTTTGGGGACTACTTGCCGGGCACTGCGGGTCGAGACGACGATATCCGGGAGGCACGTAACGAATGAGATATCAGCGTCAATTTGGGTGATTCCGTCGTCCGTCGCAATCGTAAAGCCGCCGAGAATGGCCGGGGCGACGTTATCAGCGTGAGCATCTCCCGAGACAACGGCCTCACCTTTCGCGGCGATCGGTACGAGTTCTTTGCGGGTGAGTCCACAGTCGTACAGTACGTTGAGCGCGACAGCAGCCGCTGCTGCGCTTGCAGCCGAGGAACCAAGCCCTGAAGCCGGACGGACACCTTTGTCGATCTCGATTCGTGCTGGTGCATCGAGCGCTTGAGCAACAGCACCAACGGTGTTTTTTTCCGGGTCTTCAGGGATGTATTGGCTACCAGCCCCCGTCACATCTATCGTTGTTTTGTTGGCTTTCTCGACGCGCACGACATCCGCCGGGCGATCGAGGGCAACGCCGAACACATCGAAGCCACTCCCGAGGTTCGCACTCGTCGCCGGAGCCCGGACGGTCACCATGTCACCGCCTTATCCGAGCGTGCGGATAAATCTACCCGAATACGATCCTGTTCGATGTGTTTCAAAATCGACGGCCGCATATGATGTGATTCAGACGATACTACGGGGCTGATGAATCACGTCACATTGTTTGATAAACGTATTTGATAACCTCTGTTTTCTCGACCTTCCGTAGCCATGTTGTGGGCGCTCGTTTGTGTCTCGATTGGCGAATCAGACAGCTGTAGACATAGCTGTACGGTGAAATGAGAACTGTTATGAGTGGGCCGTCGTCGTGGATGGGAAACGACTTACGGAGAGCTATCTGACCGTATCGTATGATCGGTATCGTCGGTGGCGGTATCGCCGGACTGGCGGCTGCCTACCGGCTCAAGCGAGCAGGACATGATGTACAGGTGTTCGAAGCGAGCGACGACCTCGGGGGATTAGCTGCAACGTATGAAACACAGGGTGATCGGATCGAGAAATTCTATCACCACCTTTCGAAATCAGAGCAGACTATCGTCGATCTCGCTGAGAAGATCGGAGTCGGTGAGCACGTTGAGTGGCTCATCGGAGAGAATGCTTACTACGTCGACGGGAACGTCCATCAGATGGATACGCCGTGGCAGATTCTCGGATTCCCCCATTGGAGTGTCTACGACAAGTTCCGTTTGGGGATGCTCACGCTCGATATCGATATGCGCGGCGGCATCCCATCGTTCGACAGCTACGAGCGACTCGAAGATTTCGAGCACGTTCCTGTCAAGGAATTCGCTATCGATCACACCACACAAAACGTCTACGAGACGTTCTTCGAACCGCTTCTCGACGCGAAGTTTGGAAGCCGAAAGGAGGACGTGAGCGCAGCATGGCTGCTCGGTCGAATCAAGTTTCGTGGTGAGCGCGACCTTCTCCGTGGTGAGGTCCTCGGCTATATCGATGGCGGATTCGGTGTTCTGCTCGATGCACTCGTCGATGCCGTCGGCAGAGAGAATATCACTACCAACGCGCCGGTCACTGATCTCATCGGCGATGAGGAAATTGAATCTCTTGTCGTCGAAACTGATGCCGGAACGACGACCCACGACGTAGACAGCGCGATCGTCGCAACGATGCCAAACGTGCTGGAATCCCTGACTGGCTATCCCTGTGCTATTGACTTCCAAGGAGCGGTGTGCGCCGTAATCGGCATGGAAGAGTCACTCATGGACACGTACTGGCTCAACATCGCCGACGATGCACCGTTTGGGGCACTCATCGAACACACGAACTTCATACCGCGCGAGCGATACGGCGGCGAACACCTGCTCTACGTGGCAAGCTACGTGCAAAATCAACAGGAGGAGCTGTGGCAGATGAGTGATGAGGAGGTCGAGGAACACTGGCTGTCGGGGATTGAGGATCTGTTCCCACAGTTCGACCGCGACGCTGTGAACTCGGTTCGCATCGGGCGCAATCCAAGAACCGCGCCAATCTACGAACGCGGTTATCTCGATATGGTTGTCCCCTACGATCTGAGCGATGAGATCATGGATGGTGTCTACTACGCCGGTATGGCGAGCCAAGCACAGTACCCGGAACGAAGCCTGAACGGTGGATGCGTGGCTGGATACGAGTGCGCCGACCGAATCATCGAAACGCTTTCGGAAAGCGACGTGGAGGATGACTCCGACCGTCCCCGTATCGATACGGGGACGGCGTGAGCCTCATTCGCTCTCTGTAGAATCAGACATTCCCACTGCATCGCTGACATCGACGTCGTCGGGTTCATCTGCTCCACCCGTGGTGATTTCGCCGTCTGCGTCCTCGACGTAGACATCGTCTGCGTATCCGCTGACAGCGTTCGGCTGCGCCAGGTCGGCTTCGGAATCGTCGAGTCGATCGATAGTCGCTGGTGCATCGGGGAGGTCTTCGGGTTCGAACTCCCCAAGCGGTTCATCGATTGTGATACCGTGTCGTTCGAAGAACGACTCGTATCGATCGTAGTGCTCGTCGAGCTCGTCAGTCGGAATTTCCATCATTTCGACCCAGCCATGGTTGTAGAAGTCGAAATTCCCCTGAATGTGCGTGATTTCGCGCGCTTCAGCTTCGGAATATCCTTCTTCGAGTGCTGCCGTGTATGCATCAATTGTCCCATCGAAGAATCCATCGAGGTGCTCGCGTCGTTCTTCACGGTGGTTCTCGTCGGCTTTCCCAACGAAAATATTGGTGTGAAGCCGAACCAGACCAGTGTGAACGAGTGAATCAAGCCCGGGTGTTGTGAGCGCTTTCTTTGCAGCCCAGTGACGGACGTTCTGCTTGATCTTCATTGGGCGTGCTACGTGATGAACGCACATCAATATTGATCTCGCACTGCCCGGAAACTGAAACACGACGAGGGACGACGGATGACAATACATGGGAGATGAGCGAGATAGCAATCCACATTAAGCGCGGATTCATATCGTCCACTCATGGGCACGTCGCACGTAATTATTGGCGACGGCATCGCGGGAAGTTCGGCCGCGGAGACGATCCGCGAGGCTGACCCCGCTGCCGACATCACCGTACTCACCGATGAGGGTGAGGCACTTTACAATAGAATTCTCATCAAGGAATTCGCAAAGGGAAAGATGCCCGAGGGTCCCATCTCGATCCACCAACCGGAGTGGTATGACGAACGTGATATCGAACTCCGGCTTAATACGATGGTAACACGGATCGACGCCACCGCTCAGGAGATCCACACTCACGACGGTGACACCATCGGGTACGATGCACTTCTCCTTGCGACCGGAGGAACGCCAGCGCAATTACCAGTAGAGAACAGTGATGCAGAGGGGATCCATCACTTCTGGACGTTTGAGGATGCTCGTGCAATTGAAGAGCACGCATCGCGCGCCGACACTGGTGTCATCGTCGGTGCAGGACTGCTCGGCATCGATCTCGCGGCTATTTGTGGGGCCCAGGATGTCTCCGCGCAGTATTTGATGCGTGGCAATGCGTGGTGGCGATACGCATTGAGTGAGGAGGGCGCAGAGATCATGCACGAGGCGATGCGTGAGCGTGACGTCACGCCCGTCTTCGACAGCGGTGTCGATCACTTCGAAGTCGATGACACGGGTCACGTGACTGGCGTCGTTGATCCTAACGGCGAGCACTACGAGGCTGACTTCGTTGGTATTGCAATCGGTCTCAACTTCAATACAGAGTTCCTCTACTCCAGCGATATTGAACTCACGGACAATGGCAGCATCGTGACCGACGAACACATGCGAACGAACGTCGAGAACGTTTACGCGGCGGGCGATGTCACCTATTTCTACGATAATATCCTCGGTGATCAGGCCCAAAACGGTGCATGGGGAAGCGCGAAAGAACAAGGTTCGATCGCCGGAACGAACATGGTTCGTGATACGGGCGGTGAAGAGGACGAAGCAACGTTCAGTTGGGTCTCATCGTACTCGATTACCCACTTCGACTTCCCGTTCCTCTCCTTTGGCCATCCGACGCTTGGCGACGAATCGGCCGAACGTACGTACTCCGACACCGAATGGCGACGTGTTTCCATCAAAGACGGAAAAGTTACTGGCGGCGTGCTCATCGGTAATCTTGCTCCACAGACCAAACTCAAACGCCTCGCGCGAGAACAAATTGATGTGAGTAATTCGAAGGATCTACTCCTCGAAGAAACCATCGACGTCGATAAGTTCCTCAAACAAGAGGCGGAAACATAATACACTGCGAAGGAGCTTACACGCCCGATAGCGCTCGTGGTGATACTCTCCAAGCTCCAATCGACGCCCACGCTGAATTTTGACTCATCGTCGAGTGATCGGGGAGCAAACACTTCTTTGTAATATATTTCCATTCTGATCACCGACGAAATCGATCTTCTGATTCGCCGTTCGATCTGATGTACTGTCGATCAGCAAAGATACCAAAAAGATAATCTATTATGGGATAGATTCTCGATAGCGTCACGGACGACGAAACTGATGAGGTACTTCGATTTCACGATAACGCCCGACAATGGCTCCATTCATCCGATAGATCTGATCCTCGCGGAGCATCCCGATGTAACGCGTGAGGCGCTGTTGCACATCAACGCCCTTGGTGATGGAACTGGTGTTATGCTTTATCGGCTCCGCGGAGATTCCGCTGCTGTCTCTGAGGAACTCAGTGACAGTGATGTGATTAGACACGATATTCTCGACGTTCAAGGAGACGTATTCCACCTCTATCTCCACGTTCGTCCCGGTGAGCCAGCAGGGCGATTGATGGCACTTGCTCAAAAGTACGCGCTTATTATCGACACACCACTTGCGTTCACCGACGGTGGTGGACTCCGACTGACCGTTGTCGGAACACACGATATGCTACGGCGAGCACTCGAAGATCTTCCCGACGATATCCAGATCTCTGTCGAACAGGCGGGTCAATACTCGCCCGAACGACCGCATCTTCTCTCTATCCTCACCGACCGACAGGCCGAAGTCTTTCGGACAGCAGTCGAGAAAGGGTACTACGAAATCCCGCGCCGAACGACCCACGAAGACATCTCTGACGAACTCGGCTGTGCTCCATCCACAATTGATGAACACCTCCGAAAGGCGGAGTCGCGTGTTCTCTCAACACTCGTAAAGTAATCCGCTGGCCCGGAGAGCCAGATTACGTCTTCATTTCTGTCTCTCTTCTGTGGGTGGACAACGCTTTCTCTCTGTGACTCGCCACTCAATTGGGAGTTGGAGCGCGCTCTTCGTGTTCGCTGTATATCCGATCGACTTGTCCGGCATAGCGCTTGAGGATGTTGCGACGCTTTTTCTTCATCGATGGGGTGAGGAGATCGTTTTCGGGTGTCCACTCCTCGGGGACGAGTTCGAACATCTTGATCTGTTCTTCGGGCTCGAACTGCTCGTTGACAGTATCGACGTCCTCGAGGATCCACTGGCTGACACGCTCGTTCTGACAAATTTCTCTTCTGGTTTCGGGAAGGTAGATATGATTTCTGTCCGCCCATCGCTCGACGGTTTCGAAGTTCGGGACGATGAGTGCACTGACGAACTTCTCATCGTCCCCAATGACCATCACCTGTTCGACGCGGTCGCTGGTGGAAAAGGCACTTTCGATCGGGCCGGGTGAGATGTTCTTGCCAGTCGAAAGGACAAGAATCTGCTTGAGTCGCTCGTGAAAGACGAGATAATCGTTATCGAGCTGTTCGACAATGTCGCCGGTGTGAACCCACTCATCGGTGAATGCATCCTCTGTGGCTTCTGGTTTTTCCCAGTAGCCATCGGTCACGTTCGGTCCACGGACCAGCAACTCCCCGATTTCGCCTGATGCGCCACGCTTCTGTTCTTCTTCGAGCAGCGAATCGTCGAAAGCGACTTCCACGCCCGGCAATGGCGGCCCGAGCGTTCCAGCCTGAATATCTTCCAACGGGTTAACACAGACAACAGGTGCAGTTTCGGTGAGTCCGTATCCTTCGGCGATCGGGATGCCCATGCCACCGAACAGCTCGGCGAGATCTTTCGAGAGGCTCCCACCTCCACTGATGAAAATCTCGAGATTCTCTCCCAGCTGGTCTTTTACGTTGCTGTATACCAGCCGATTCGCAATCGAGTATTTCATCTTGTGAATACTGCCGTGGTTCTCCATCTGGTTGTGCTGGCGAGCAATACCAACTGCCCAATTGAAGATTCGCTTTTTGATCGACGATTCGCTCGCCTGCTCTTGCATGCTGTCGTAGATTCGTTCGTACACCCGAGGGACGCTTGTCGCTGCATTCGGTTTCACGATCCCAATGTCGTCTGCCACTGTGTCGGGCGATTCGGCGTACGCAACGGTCACCCCCGAGGCAAACATGAGAAAGTGACCGGCCGTACGTTCGAACACGTGTGCTAATGGCAGAAACGAAAGAAACGTCATCCCTTGCTCGACGGTTGGCAGGTCGGGGGGCTTATCCGGTCGCGGTCCGAGTCGCTTTCTGATTTGGTTGATGTTCGATCTGATCTGTTTGTGAGTGAGCTTGACACCCTTTGGCTCACCGGTTGTCCCAGAGGTGTAGACGATACTCGCAAGATCATCGACATCACGCTCGTTGAGCCAGCTTTCGAGCTTCAACGGCCACGCTATCCCTTCGCCTCTCTTATGGATATCGCCGAGCGACATAATGTCATCTCGGTCATTATACCGGAACAGGTCGTCCATTGAGACAATAAACGAGAGATCAAGTTCGGATTCGACAGCGAGAACGCGCTCTAAGAGCGTTTCGTTTTCGACGATGACGGCTGTCGCTCCGGGATTATCGAGCAGATACTTCACCTGCTGGGGTGAGGATTCGGCGTAGACCGTCGTTACAACAGCACCTGCGACCTGCAACGCGAGATCGACCTGTGCCCATTCCATGCGCGTTGATGCAAAGATTCCAACACGGTCTCCCGACTCGATTCCACAATCACGGAATCCCGCTGCGAGATTGTGGACGATGTGTTGCATATCGGAATATTTGAGCGGTGAGTATCGTCCCGGCGGTGAGGCGTCGATCACGCCGGCCGACACAAGCGAGCGCTCGTACACACCGCCTTTGTAGAGTTGGGCGTTGAGATCACGATTGCGGCTGGTGCTCCCCTCGAACAATCGGCCAAGCGTCGACATCCCGATGACATCGTCGTTATTATCTCCGTACTGTTGCTCTGCTTCGAGCCATCCGGATGCGAGATTTTCAGTTGTGTCAACCATTACCTCGATCATATGCGTCTGATGAAAAATCAATGTTGCGCGAAGCTTCTGCATCACACACTGGAAAAATCCGGAAATTCCATCATTTGTGACGGTTGTCCGAATGGTCGGGGATATACTAGCCGAGATACAGTTAGAAATATACAATTACTATATGATATTGATATTGAATTGTCAAATTATGTCGAAGATTCGTGTTGGTATGGCTCGAGTGAGTGAAACTGTCTTGCGACCGGCTCCTTTCAGATAGTGTCCCATGCTTCGGTGCATTGGCGCGCGACGGCCGAATACGTTGAGTGAATCGTTTCGGATGGCAGCGATTATTGCCTCGCCGTCGACTTCTTTGTCTTTGTTGAATCGCATCTCTGTGTACGCGCGTCCGAGTGTTAACACAGAGTGTGCATCGCTTCCGGCAACGCCCGGATAGTCACGACGCGCTGCAAAGGTACGGGCTCGACGGTTTCGAAAACCAGTGACCAACCACGCGTTATACACCTCGATTGCATCACAGTCGGTGAGGTGTCGCCGTTTCACTCCGTGACGCATCCGTTGGAATGGGTGAGGCACGACAGCCACCCCACCTCGATCGCGGATTGCCTGAACAGTGTCCTCGAACGGTCGTCCCGGTTCGGGCATTGTCTCGATACCTAATCCGAGGAGATGTCCCTCTTGTGTGGATATTTCGACGCCGGGGATTCCGATCATACCATAGGACGGTGCGAGTGCCGCTGCCCGAAGCGACGCCTCAATCGTATCGTGATCCGTAATCGAAATGGCGTCTAGTCCGATCTCACTTGCGTGTTTTAGAATACGGTTGACCGTTTCACAACCATCGTATGAGGCCCGAGAATGTACATGTGGATCGAACCGAATCGTCACTGCCTCGTCCAACATGAATAACGCTTTCCGGCCACAACGTAAGTACTTGCTTGCCACCTTATGAGAATTACTTGTGGTAATACACAAGAAGATGAATCGATTAGTTATAAGTATTTGAGTGTCCGTCTTGGTATCAATTGCATGAAACCGATCTCTAGGACCACTATTCGTGGCGTATTTGCCACTCTTATTGTGGTTTCAATGCTTAGCTTGGGATATTCTTACGTGACATCTGCTTCGGGAACGGAGGCTACGTACGCGAACGTAAGTGGACAGCAGGTTGACCAACGAGGAAACATCACCGTCATTTCGACGGATTCGAACTCGTGGCTCGGAAGCGCATCGAAGGGCCCGCGGTCAAAAGCCGAACTCGTCGCATTCGCCCCCAACGGAAGTGTTCTTTATTACAACAGTAGCCATACACGCTACTGGGATGTCGATCCCATCGAAAAGTCCAACTCTGCCTCTCGTTCTGGCTCTGGTGAGACGGTCGAGTACTTGTACTCTGATCACATGAATGCCTCGCAGTGTCCGGATTTTCTTAGCAAGGATTACTGGCAATCGAACGAGTATGCCAACAGCGTCCCCTATGCGCAGTGGCAGGAATACACTCGTTCACACAGCGGGGACGG
Organism: Halocatena marina; assembly: GCF_025913575.1. Lineage (NCBI taxonomy): Archaea > Methanobacteriati > Methanobacteriota > Halobacteria > Halobacteriales > Natronomonadaceae > Halocatena > Halocatena marina. Next base: position 638,124 of record NZ_CP109785.1, read on the forward strand.
TGCTTGTACTCGCAACGGAATCGTTCAGACAAATCTAAAAACGGGTGAGACGAAAAATATTTACAGTGAGATAACGCCGGGGAAACACTCAACTCGATGGCACGACGGTGACCGAATCAACGCTACTCACTACGCAGTCGCGGATATCTTCCTCGATCGGACGTACATTGTCAACACTGAAACGAGCAATATCACGTGGCAGTGGAACGCTCAATCTGACTATGACCCGGCTACGACTGGTCGTGAGTATCCAATCGATTGGACGCACATCAATGATGTCGAGGTGCTCCCCGACGGACGGATTATGGCCGATCTGAGAAATCACAATTCGATCGTCTTTCTCGATCCAACCAAGCCATCAGATCAGGCACTGGATGAGGACTGGACGATCGGTCAGACGGACAATCACTCGATTCTCTACGAACAGCACAATCCGGATTACATCCCCCGCTCAAACGGTGGACCGGCAGTGACAATTGGTGATTCGGAGAACAACCGTGTTATCGAATACCAGCGCAGCAATGGAACGTGGACACGAACGTGGGAATGGAAAGACGCTCACATTCAGTGGCCCCGCGACGCTGACCGACTTCCGAACGGCAACACTCTCATCACAGATTCCAACGGTGATCGTGTGCTTGAGATCAATCGATGGGGGGAGATCGTTTGGGCTGTCGACATTGCCTTCCCCTATGAAGCTGAACGACTTCCAGGCGATGAAAGTGCTGGTGGGACAAGCACGAGTGCGGCTGGAATCAATTCGAATGCGAACGGTCCGATCGAACAGGTATGGCTCGGGATCAAGGATGCGCTCGCTGGTCCGATGTTCTCTGCCACACAGTATATTCTCCCACAGTGGATGGGCTTTCTCGAATTTGGGGTGGCGGTCTTCGGATTGATAATGGCTCTCTCATGGGGAGTCGTGGAGGCGTGGTGGCTGTCGACCCCGATTCGAGAACGTATTATTCACTCAATCCGCTCTCCCTGAATACCATCTCCGAATCGTCCTCTGCGTGAATCCTCACGTTTGGTGGAGATGTTCGCAGTCTCCTGCGTGGATGCGTACGTTTCCGTCGTTGGTTTCGATTACCAATGCACCAGGAGATTCGATATCGGTGGCTTGGCCGATGACATCTCCGCGTGGCGTTTGTGCTCGGACGCGTCGACCGAGCGTAATCGCGTTATCGCGCCACGCGGGAAGTATAGCGTCCGTGTTGTTTCGGAGAGCATCAAACTCTTCAAGGAGCCGTTGGACGAATATTCGGGTCTCGATAGCGTTTCGTTCGGTCGCTTCTGTTTTGTCTGCCTGATCGTTTCGCAGTCCAACTGCTCCATCGATGTTCGGATCGTCGACGTTCACACCGATACCAACGACGAGCCACGCGACCTGCCCGGCCTCTCCTTGCATCTCTGTCAAGATGCCTGCTAGCTTGCGCTCGTCGTTTTCGTTCACTACCAGTACATCGTTGGGCCACTTGATTCGGGCGTCGATACCGGTTTCTCGGGCTGCTCGTGTCGTCGCAACTGCGGCAGCGAGGGTGTACAGCGGTGACTCCGCTGGCGAAAGATCGGGTTGACAGACGATACTCAAGTAGACACCTCCAGGCGGTGATTCCCACTCTCGGTTGCGTCGTCCCCGGCCAGCTGTTTGAGCACTGGCGACGACGACGCTGTCTGTCGCACCATTCGCAGCGAGTGTCCGTGCGCGAGCGTTCGTGCTGTCAATCACTTTGTGATACTCAATCTCGAAGGGAGCATCGAGACCGAGCTCTAATGCCGCCCCGCTCATCTCTGGAATTTCAATCAATCGATATCCGCTGTCGTCGCTCTCGATTACGAATCCTTCTTCGCGGAGCGCCTCGACGTGTTTCCAAACCGCCGCCCGCGAGATAGCGAACTCGTCTGCGAGCCTCGGTCCCGAGACGGGACCATCCGCAAGCGCCCCAAGGACACGTTGTCGGGTTTGCTTCATGGTTCCCATAGCGTGTGTGCCCTCTTCAGCGTTCAGAAGAAGCCGCCGTGGACATTCTGGTCTGTCTTCTCACAGCGGAACAGAGATGCTAGCGCTCTCTCACTTATTCGCTAACGGTGTGGTTTTCGGGTCCTGAAACCACGACCCGACCGATCCACCAGAGTCCGACTGCGAATCAGGTCTGAAAACGTCATCGAGTGTTGTTTCGTCTGTGAGATCAATCCTCGACAGCTGCAGTTGCTCGGTATACTCGTCGCCGAATACGTCCTCGTATACGAATTCGAACGAGAGTTCGACGGCTTCGACACCATCCTCGTAGAACACGCGCATCGCATCCGACAATCGACACGTGACGGTGTGTTTTTGATTGTTCTCTAGTATACTTTCGGATACATCTACCAGCACGTTCGTTTCGAAACTGAGTTCATCAGCGTGGGCTGGTACACGCGGCGATCGTTGCCACCGATCTGCCCGTGTGAGTGGACAGATCGCGCGGCCGCCACTGACGGAGTATCCATCGGGTGCGCCAATCAGTTCTATCTCTGAACGTACTGTGCAGTTTATCGCCGCTCCAAATGACGGATTCGTAACGTCGAATCGGATCACGTCTGCCCCACTATCCCGATCAGTGGTTCGGAGACGGTCGATCTCGGGGGCAGGGGTATAGAGCGCACGCAGGGCACGCTGTTGCTCTACGAGCACGTTGACTCCGCTTTCGAGGGACGCTGTTTGTTTCTGTAATGCTTCGAGTTCCCCAGACCGCAGTGTGCTCTGCTCTTTGAGTGTGGCAAGTCCGTTTTCGAGCGCCGTGCTCTGGCGGACGTAGACGACAACCACACCACTAGTCAGTAAGAGACCTGTTATGACTGCCATAATGGCGAGTGCATCGCTGCGAGGAGCGAGACCCTGACTGCTTAGTACAGTGATGTATCCGAACGCAACGACGCCGGCTCCGCCGGCAAAACCAACAGCCATCGCAATAATGGCCACAATCGGATGCCGAGACACGAACGTGGACTGCGGCATCAATCGAGAACTACTCGAATCAGTTATAGCACCCATCGTACGTGGTAGTTTTCCAATGTGATCCAGATAAAAGGCGTCGGTTCGCTATCCAATGATGAATAATTTATATGTGGTCGGTTGTGTATACTCTAAAACGCTCAGCGCATCACGGATCTGAGCTCGTGTGTCAATCAATCAATAACAATGAGCGGATCGCCCATGTCGACACTTTGGCTTTCTTGAATTGGAATTTCGACGACGGTGCCGCTGTGACTCGCAACAATATCGTTTTCCATTTTCATCGCTTCAAGCACACAGAGCACGTCCCCAGCGTCGACTTCGTCTCCTTCATCGACGTTCACCGAGAGGATCGTCCCTTGCATTTCGGCGGTGATCTGCTCACCTTCCGTGGTGACACTCCCACTGCTATTTCCGCTCGACCCTCCACGTTTCGTACCACCCGAAGAGGATGACGACGGTCGTGGGTTGTGCTGATTGGAGCCGTTCGTCGGAAGTGGTGGTGCACCACGCTCTTCGAGGTTCACTTCGAAGCGTTTACCGTTAACTTCGACCGTAAACTCGCGTTCGACGACGTCTTCGTCGTCTCCGTTTTCCGTGTTCACTATTTCCGGACCCCACCGCTCCTGAGCAGCATCAATACGCTCAGGATCTAAGCCTTCATCAAGGTACTTGGTGTTGTGACGGCCCTCAAGGAACGTCTCGTCGGTGAGCATCAAGCGATGGAACGGGATGATCGTCGGGAATCCTTGAATATCGTAGTCGGCGAGTGCGCGTTTCCCGCGCGCGATGCACTCCGTGCGGTCCTCACCGAAGGTGATGAGCTTCGCGATCATCGAGTCGTAGTCAGTGACGAGGGCGTCGTCCTGACGCTGGGCGTCGTCGACGCGGACGCCAATACCACCTGGAGGATCATAGACATCGAGCGTGCCGCCTGTTGCGGGTGCAAAGTCGTTGGCGGCGTTCTCGGCATTGATCCGGAACTCCATCGCGTGGCCTTCAAGTTGGATGTCGTCCTGCGCGACGGTCAGCTCCTCGCCGGCGGCGATCCGTATCTGCCACTTTACGATGTCGATGTCTGTGAGCTGTTCGGTGACGGTGTGTTCGACCTGAATACGCGTGTTCACTTCGAGGAAGTAGTAGTCTGTGTCCTCGCCGAGTAGTCCGTCATCGTTGCGGTTTGTATCCTCGACGATGAACTCGAAGGTGCCTGCGTTGTAGTAGTCGGCGGTAGCAGCGCCCCGGCGGGCGGCCTCGCTGATCTGCTCGCGGAGGTCATCGGTCAGCGCAGGCGACGGCCCCTCCTCGATGAGTTTCTGCCGGCGTCGCTGGAGCGAACAGTCCCGCTCGCCGAGATGGCGGACGTTGCTGTGCTTATCGGCGAGGATTTGGATCTCGATGTGGCGTGCGTTGTCGAGAAACCGTTCCAGATAGACCGAGTCATTCGAAAAGTAGGCTTCTCCTTCGCGTTTGGCAGATTCGAGCTGCTCTTCTGCCTCGTCGGGCTCGTTGACAATCTTGATTCCGCGACCGCCACCACCCCCCTCGGCCTTGATAGCGACTGGGTAGCCGTGTTCTTCGCCGAACTCGTGTATCTCTTCAGGGTCGGTGACTGGTTCGGTCGTTCCCGGAACAATCGGTACGTCTGCAGCCTCCATAACCGAGCGCGCTTTCGTCTTCTCACCCAACTGCTCCATCGACTCGCTGGACGGGCCGACCCACGTGATGTCTTCTGTCGCTTCGACGCGCGCAGCAAACTCGGCGTTCTCGGCGAGAAATCCATATCCTGGGTGAATGGCGTCCGCATCAGCGCGGATGGCGGCTTCGATGATTGCCTCTTGATCCAGATACGATTCGGCTGCGCGGGCTGGCCCGACGTTGTACGCCTCGTCCGCGTATCGGACGTGGCCTGCGTCTTTGTCTGCTTCACTGTAGATAGCGACAGTCCCGATTCCGAGTTCCTCGCACGCGCGCATCACTCGCACGGCGATCTCTCCTCGGTTCGCAACCAATACCTTCTCGAACATGGCTGTCTCTATCAGGAGTTCGCCTATAAAGGTACAGGAACGCTCTTTTCGACGGACTGAGACCTCCAGTTCGATTCAAAGTCCTACAACGATACATCCATGATGCTATACCACCTTACGCGACGGTTTCGATCCGACGATGCATGTGTGGTACGGGTGTTTAGCCGGGAATTAGTCACGGATAGGTCGACAACACGCAACAACGGTCAATTTCTCAATAACGTACAGGACGGCGAAAGGCAGCAGACGACAGCCAGGACTACGATTCGTCCGGGTTCGATATTGAGGAACGATTTGCACGAACAGAAAGTTCGTTTCGAATATGGAAAGCGTAGCGACGCTGGGGTGAACAACCTAAATGTTTCTGGGTTATGATTCTCATCTCGGACACAGCTGTCTTCATTGGGAATTCGACAAACGAAGGAATCCTACGAACCGATCGCAGCGGAGTCAGTACCGATCTCGTCGTCCTACCGATGCCCACGCATCGGTGGGCGCAGAGAGTGGTATTCGCCCTCCTGTCAGGCGCTGTTGTTCGAGCCGATTCGCAAACGCCCACCGCTTGCCAGTCCACGACTTCGATTCATCATTTGTATTGATGAGCGCTGCCCGTTCTTCGGCTCGGAGATGAATCGAGATGGCAGCGGCAATGACAGCTGCCTCTTCGCCACTAGCAGTCTCCGGAATGATGGTATCGTAGCTCGTCACAGCGGAATGTTGCCGTGTTTTCTGGAAGGATGATCCGTTCGCTTACTCCGCAACATCTGGAGGTCCTTGATCAGCCGACGCCGGGTTTCTGGTGGTTCGAGCACATCGTCGAGAAAGCCCTGATCCGCGGCGGTGTACGGGTTGGCGAACGCATCGCGGTACTCGTCGATCAGTTCCTGTCTGCGTTCCTCTACGTCGTCTGCTGTTTTGAGCTCGTTGTCGTATAGGATGTTCACTGCTCCTTGTGGACCCATTACGGCAATCTCGGCGGTCGGCCACGCGTAATTTACGTCCGCTCCGATGTGCTTTGACGCCATCACGTCGTAAGCACCTCCGTAGGCCTTCCGAGTGATGACCGTGAGTAGTGGCACGGTTGCTTCAGAGTACGCATACAGGAGCTTCGCGCCGTGTTTGATGATCCCACCGTGCTCCTGATCTGTGCCAGGCATGAACCCCGGTACGTCCACAAGCGTCAGGATCGGGATGTTGAAGGCATCGCAAAAGCGGACGAACCGCGATCCCTTCAGACTCGCGTCGATATCGAGCGTGCCCGCGTTCGCCCGCGGTTGATTTCCAACGATTCCGATACTGTGTCCGTCGAGGCGCGCGAACCCAACCACGATATTCCGGGCAAAACTCTCAGCGACCTCGAAAAACGAATCGGAGTCAACGATACGATCGATGACGTTCGTCATGTCGTAGGGTTTCTGTGGTTTATCGGGAACGATATCCGTTAGCTCCGCATCAGCGCGTTCGGGATCGTCCCACGGTTCGACGCGTGGGGGATCCTCGACGTTGTTCTGTGGAAGATACGAGAGCAACCGCCGGATGTCATCCAGTGCTTCTTTTTCTGCGCTTTCGGAGAAGTGAGCAACGCCGCTTTCGCTTGCGTGCGTCTGTGCGCCACCAAGCTCTTCGAATCCGACTTCTTCACCGGTGACTGTCTTAATGACTTGCGGGCCGGTGATGAACATGTGACTCGTATCTTGCACCATAAATATGAAATCCGTGATGGCTGGCGAGTAAACCGCACCGCCAGCACACGGACCCATAATGGCTGAGATCTGTGGGACGACGCCGCTCGCGAGCTGGTTTCGGTGGAAAATGTCCGCGTATCCCGCAAGAGAGTTGACGCCTTCTTGAATGCGTGCACCCGCCGAGTCGTTGAGGCCAATGATCGGCGCTCCGACCTCCATCGCCCGGTCCATCACCTTACAGACCTTCTCGGCGAACACCTCGCCGAGTGAACCGCCGAACACCGTAAAATCGTGAGCGAACACGAACACCGTGCTGCCATTGACCTCCCCGTAGCCGGTGACAACGCCGTCGCCCGGTATTTTCGTCTCCTCCATATCGAAGTTGTGGCACTCGTGGGTGCGGAGCTGATCGAACTCCTCGAACGTCCCTTCATCGAGGAAGTATTCGAGGCGCTCGCGGGCGGTCATCTTTCCTTTCTCGTGTTGGGACTCGATGCGCTCCTCTCCGCCGCCAAGTCGAGCGCGCGCTTTCCGCTCGCGCAACGCCTCGATCTTTTCGTCCATGGTCATTGCTTGACGTGGATTTTACCACGCCAAGCAAAAGGATACCGAACCAAGAAGCTACACACGATCCAAATGGATGTAAAGTTCATTGTTAACCATGGTAAATTCTATCGAATCGGGTGAGATTTAACGACGGCAGTAGATACGAAGTGTGTGGAGAACGTAACCGACCGTACGAGTAACCCGTTCGGGATGTCCCCCCCCTGTGAACGGTTCGTCCCCGGCTATGGTGACGCCAACGCCAATTTTCACGTCATCGGCGATCATCCGAAAATCCATGGAGGGAGTGAGACTGGCGTCCCCTTCACTAACGATGCCGGTATGCGTCTCCAGCGCGCGCTCGCCACAGCAGGCTTGATCGACCAGCCAGACGAAAACACCCCTGCGATGCACGAGACTTTCTTTTCGTATATACACATGTGCGTTCCCGAAGGAGTTGGTCCTCCGACAGAACGCGCATACCTCGACATGGAACGGTTTTTCGATGCAGAACTCCGAGCTATCGCGGCCCATGTTCTACTGCCGGTCGGTATGAAAGCGACGCAACACGTAATCGAGACGTACACTGCTCTTCCAGTGGACGTGGATACTCCTACGGATATGGACGAACGACACGCGACGGAAATTCGCGGTAGTGGCTTCCTTGTGTATCCTATTCTCGACCCGAGTGAATGGCAGTCTGAGGACAGAGCGAATGACAGCCACAACGGAGCGGAAGAACAGCTTGTGCAGGCGCTTTTCGACCTCCAGGCGACCGATTATTACCAGGAAGTAGATCTCGGACGATTCCTTCCGAACGACGAACCGTATCACGTTCGGTAGTTTACCTCTATTTGGCCTTTAGCAGTCGTGCCCCAGGGCGCCTAATCAGTACACTTTGATAGCATTCAGAGAACAGTGGTGACTGCTCATGACAGAGACTGCCTTTGCACATGACTGATTGCAATTAAGATTGGATGTCTCCGGTTGAGCGATCATAAGAACGGACGGGTCGCCGCCGCGGTGAGACAACTGATAGCGAACCATCCGACGAAGTTCCACCACGGAACTCCACGCAAGCGGGGCCCCGGAAGGTCATCAGTGTACGTCCAGTGCCCGTCATTTACTCCGTGGTGATCTGTGAAGATATCGTAAATGGTGGCGAGTGCACCAGTCACGGCGACTGACGTCCAACCATCGGTTACGAGGAGCGCAATTCGGAATACGATATATATCGTTCCTGTCCAGCCGAACAGTACATAAAGTGGGACTCCGGCAACCTTCGGGCCAATATGGTGTTTCAGCCACCCGAGATTGATGACGAATGCCTCGGCGATGAAAGCCGCGAGCGCACCCCCACCAAACAACACAAGTATCGGGTCTACTCGCCACGTCAATACGGCGTGAGCAAGCGCAACGACACCGACCACGACAGTGGTTCCGGCTAAAACGCGACCACTCGGCATACAATCTGACCTTATTGTGCCATCATAAAGGCTGTTACTCGAGGAGACTACTCACGGTGGATTCATCGAAGAGTGACCAGAGGACACGAGAGCCATTTGCTATACACATCGCTCCTATTTGATACACGATTCCGTTCAGGAGTTGTGGGTTTTAACAGAGGATATCTACTGCAAAACTGTTTTACAGTCCGTTCAGCGGAGTCCGGGTGGGATGATGAAGTAGCCCGTATCTGGGGTAAAGAACAGGTCCCAAATGTTCAGCCCGAACACCAAGATGACCGCGATGAGAACGAACGTGCGGAGCGACCACAGCCAAATTGGCGCAAACGAGTCTCCTCCGTTCATTCCTTTTTTGAGCTCATCGATAGCGTCGTGACCCATGATCCAGCCGACGAAAACGACGACGAGCAACAGCGTGGTTGGGAGGAACAGCGTAACTCCGATTCCGTCGAACCAACCGAGCCACTCGGTGTCTATTGCCGATGGGAGGCCGAGGAGGAAGACCACGACTCCAAGACCGAGGGTCGCGTGCATGCGAGGAATCTCGAACTCGTCCACGAGGTAGGCAACCGGCGCTTCGAGAAGGCTGATCGCCGATGAGAGCGCTGCGATGAGAACGATGAAGAAAAAGACCACACCAAGGAGCTGACCGATGAGCATCGGGAAGTCAGAGAGTGCTGTTGGGATCGCTACGAAAACAGCCCCTGCGCCGCCACCTTCTGGAACGACGCCCTGACCAAGCGTGAGACCACCGGCGAATAGCAACGGAATCACGACGAGTCCAGCGAGGACGCCGATAAACGTGTTCGTGACTGCAATCGAAAGCCCGTCTGCTCCGAGACTATCGTCTTTTCCGAGATACGAGGCGTACGTGATCATTACGCTGAACCCGACCGAAAGCGAGAACAGCGCCTGTCCCGTTGCTGCGGGAATAATTGTCGTAGCGTTCGCGGTGATCGTTCCGAACTCCGGATTGAGGAGGAATCCGTACCCTTCTTGGGCTTCTGGGAGTGTGAACGTGTACACCGCAAGACCGAGCAAGAGAACGACAATGCTCGGGACCATGAACTTCGTTGCGAGCTCGATGCCACGCTCAATGCCAAACGCGACGATGGTGATGGTGAGCACCATGAACAGCGCGTGCGCTATGATTGCTTGTGAGCCCGCCGAAACAACGCCGAAATAGGACTGGGGATCTGCAAGTGCGTTACCGGTGATGTTTCCGAGGACGTACCGTAGCACCCAGCCACCGACGACACTGTAGTACGATAGTGTCCAAAAGCTCGCAATAACGCCGATCGCACCGATGAACCGCCATTGTGGTTTGTTAATCTGACGGAATGCTCCGATAGCGTCCATCTGTGCGCGCCGTCCGATGACGAACTCCGCGAGAAGTGCTGGTATGCCGATAACAACTACTGCAATGAGGTATACGATGAGAAACGCTCCTCCACCCGACTCGGCAGCGAGGAATGGGAACCGCCAAATGTTCCCGAGACCGACTGCACTGCCGACAGCTGCTAGTATGAATCCAAGTCTTGTCGTCCACGCCTCTCGTTCTGCCATTGATATGCTCTCCCGTATGAACGAGCCCTTATAAAGGCGGCGATACTTGCCATTGATAATACCATCAAAACATCAGTTATTGAGGTTGTAGACATCGTCCGAGTGTAGCGTTTTGGTACACACTGATCTCATTTTCTGAGATATCATCTGTAAATTAGAACGGTGGAAGGTATCATTTAGCACAGACGCATCTCGATGATAGGGTTTAGGGCAATCGGTCTGCGAGGTCGGATAACGGATTCGACGTTCTATGCTTCACCGTACACCGGAATCGCTGCCCCACTTGTGGCGCTCGCGCTGTTGCTACAGAGGAACGCAACAACAGTGGCGATATCAGCGGGATCGACCCACGCTTCGTGATCACTGTCGGGCATCATCTCGCGGTTCATCGGTGTGTCGATAACGCTGGGCATGACTGCGTTTGCGCGAACGACGCCTTTGTTTTCGGCGGCAATGGTTTCAGTGAGGAGCCTAACACCTGCCTTCGATGCGCGATAGGGACCGTCACCTTCACCGCCTTCGAGTGACGATCGGGACGAGACTGATACAATGGCTCCTCCGGAGTCTTGAAGGTGTGGCAAAGCGTGTTTCGAAGCGAGAAACATCGTTTTGAGGTTCACGTCGAAGAGAGTCTCGAACGTGTCTACACTGGTGTCTTCGATTGGATCGCCTCCGCGCCACGTGCCCGCAATGTTACAGAGTGCATCGATACGGTCGTGATCGCTGACGACCTCGCGGGTGACGCGCTCAACGCTTTGTTCGTCCGTGAAATCTCCCTTGTAGAAGTGGACTGCTTCGTGGTTCGGATCGAGAAGCGCACTTTCGTCGTCCGGTTCGACGATGTCGGTCGCACAAACGGTTGCTCCCATCTCCGCGAATTGTTCGACAATTGCGCTCCCAAGTGCCCCGCTCGCGCCTGTTAGTATCACTACTTGACCGTCGTAATCAATGTCTAACGGATCGGCCATGCAATTATTGACGTGGGATAGTTGGATAAATCTAGTGACAGGTGAGGATGAACTCCGGTCCGTTGGAATGTATCGGTTCAGGACTCACGAATGAGCTTATCAGATGTTTCGTTTTATTGTGTGCATCGAACGATTCAGTTCGATGGTCTGCTCAGTATACGATGTACAACAGCGCGTACACGACGACACCGAGAGTGAACGAAATAAGCCAGAGTGGGGCCGCGATACGAGCGATACGCCGGTGATTAGTCGAGTAAATCTCGTCAATAGGTCGAGTAGCCGCGAGCAAGAGAACATAGTACAAAAGCGGGACACAAACAATTGCGAGAAGAATGTGAATTGCGAGCAGCGGCAGGTAGAAGTACGTCTTGAGGAGTGCAGGACCGGGAAATGGCGTCGGCCCTTCGAGAATCACACGGTAGAGATACAGCACGAGGAAGATGACGAACAGGACAAAACTCACTATCATCGCGCGACGATGTTTCTCGATAGATCCCGCTTTGATGTAGTACCAGCCCGCACAAATTGTCACGATAGCAGTGAGACTGATCACTGCGTTGAGGTGTGGAATAACTGTAATAAGTGCATCAACGTGAGGGAAGACAGACGGCGGGATAACGCGGAGGGCGGCACCAAACACGAGCGCGAGCGAGATTACTGTAAGCAGCCCCGTTACTGCAGGAACGTTGTCCTTGATCTGTAGCTGCATACGTGAAAGCAGACGTGCCACTGCCTTGCGCGTATCGTTCTGAAATGATTGGAGTGGTTCGAATTGAGCCGCGTTGAAATGCGACTGATTCTAACTTCTCCCGAGAATTCCGTATTGCCTGCTCTAACAATGTCTCTAACCGTCGAATACCTCTCCGCAGTTTCCGCACATCCAAACACCTTGTGCTTTGACGACGCTTCCGCTTCCGCACTTTGGACACTTGTTAGATCTAGTCATACTTGGTTGATAGTTATCCCCTTTGTACTAAAAGATTGAGGTGACCGAATCGTGTGTCTAAGCCAATGCAAATCTTCATCTTGTTCAACAGGAACGAGGGTTGACATTACATCATCGATATCGACGAATACGTATCTCCCATCTCCTCCAACCAAGACTTCAAACGGCATGTTCCCTCTGTCCTCAAACGGCGTCGGTGAGTCCACTGTTCGCTCCAGATGGCTCATATGCTCATCTGTATCGATCGGAACGAGGGCTGTCGCCTTACCCATGGAGTTTAGATGTAAGAACAGGCGATCATCGGGACCCTCCAATATCTCGATTGTAGTCATTGTTGGATCACTTATCATGGTCTATCAAAAAACTTGCCCCTCTATTTGACTTTATACATGGGTTGTAAAAACGTTAAATATATTGTAGTAGCATCATATATACTTCTGACATTTCTATCATCAGAGAACCAACACAAAGGTTGGTTCGGTACGACGCCGTCCGGTTGTCCACAGTCGATTCATGACGATGTCGTTCGCACGCCCGGTCATTCGAGATAAGGGGATCAGACCGACGCGATAGCCGCATCTGGGCAGATCATATTTTTCACCATCTTGCGCTGCGTTCGGATATTCCCATCCTCGTGACTCATGAGATCTGACGATCGAGAACGTTCTCACCACAAACGCATTTCGCTGTATTCCGCTCAATCATCTAGACAGCACGTTCACTGGTGGGATTCTATAGATCCCACTAGTTGTCACGAATGAAAGTAGGAGTAGGAAACTGTAGTGCGTGGGACCGGATTTGAACCGGCGGACCTCTACAGGACAGCGCCCTCAACGCTGCGCCGTTGGCCTGGCTTGGCTACCCACGCACGTTGTGTCGTACGCATCTACCTGTATTCCGTTGGGTAATAAAAGCCCTTCCTTTTCGCTGTTCCATGCCGACCGTTCGCAGTGCCCTCGCCCCATGCGGATATTTCAGTGGGAGAACGACGGTGTATTGACCTGAGTACAGATCGTTTTACACCGTATCGAGTTCTGTCATTACTCGTTTCCGACGCGGATAACCTGCAATAATGAGTGGACAGGGACACCTTCGAGTTCCTCAACTCCACGTTTGTCGACGAGAACGACACAGGCGATCGGTTCACCGCCACGGTCGCGGACAGCGTTGATCGTCTCCGTCATGGTTGTCCCACTGGTGACGATGTCGTCGACGATGTAGCACCCTCGATCGCGGATAGTTGCGAAGTTTCGCGAAAACGTTCCTTCAAGATCCTCAATGTCACCCTCTTCCCACTGGTGTTTGCGTGGTGTGTACGTGCTGAGATCTGTATCAAGTTCGCGTGCGATCGACGTCGCAAGCGGTATGCCCGCTTTTTCGATACCGACGGTGAGATCTACGCCGTTTCCCTCCTTCGAGAGGAGATCAGCCATCGCCGCGCCCGCGTACGATAATCGAAGGCTATCGCGGCCGAAGGCGCTCCAGTCGACGTGAATATCGTGTGGACCGCCGATCTGTTTGGTTGCTGTTGGTGTTGCCTCATCGACTCCGCTGCGTTCGATAAGCCAACTCGCGGTCTCTCGTGAGACATTCAGTTCGTCGGCGATCTCCCCTTTGGAGAGTCCGCCTTGGGCGAGTTCCGCTGCGCTCTCGATCAAGTCGTCAACGTTCTTCATGTGTGTCGAATTCCACGGCAGTTGTTATTGGCCTTTCGCAGCGTCTATCTACCCGTCTTGGTTTCGGACGAACGTCACCGGACAAGGAGCGTTTAACATCACTTCCTGTGCGGTGCTTCCGAAGACAGCCTTCCCTGTTGGCGAGCGCTTTCGCCCACCGACGACGACGAGATCGGCGTCGGTGTCCGTAGCGAGCGAGACGATGGCCTCTCCATGAGGACCGACCGATCCACGAATCGAATGATCGATACTTGCTTTTGAGAGGTTGTTACCGAGTGACCGAATCGTTGCGTGTCGCATCGCCACCTCATCAGGAGCGACCGTCCCATCCGGATCATAATCAAGCTGCTCGACAACAGTCTCGAACTCATCTGACGTGAATACGTGCGCGAGGGCGACATCCGAATCGGCTGGACCAGCAATATCTGCGACAGTTTCGGCGAGTTCCTCGATGCGCTTCTCGTCTCCTGTACCGACTGCGAGCAGGATGGTGTCGAGTGCCATACCTTACCGCTTTGCTATCTCGTGATAAATGTGTCGGT